>NZ_BDBN01000031.1 GCF_001613005.1 Nocardia nova NBRC 15556
CCGGCGCGCCCTCCGGCGCCGCGGCGACGGCCGCCAGGGCGGCCACGGTGGGATGTTCGAAGACGGCGCGCACCGGCACCGTCGTGTCGAATGCCGATCCGAGCCGCGCGGCCAACCGGGTTGCGGTGAGCGAGTTGCCACCGAGTGCGAAGAAGTCGTCGTCGAGGCCGATGCGGCGGGCTTCGCCGAGGCCGAGCACCCCGGCCACGATGTCGGCGACCGTGGATTCGGCGGCCGTGCGCGGGGCGCGGAATTCGGCTACCCGGAAAACCGGCTCCGGCAACGCCTTCCGATCCAGTTTTCCGGTCGGCGTCAGCGGAATCTCGTCGATGACCATGATCGCGGCCGGGACCATGTACGCGGTGAGGCTGCGGGAGGCGTGGGCCACCAGTTCGTCCACGTCGACTACGTGCCCGGCTGCGGCGACCACATAGGCGACCAGCGAGGTCTCCCCCGCCGCATCGAGATGGCCGAGGGTGGCGGCGAATCCGACCGACTCGTGCGCCGCGAGCACCGCGTCGATCTCGCCGAGTTCGATACGCAGGCCGCGCACCTTCACCTGATGGTCGGAGCGGCCCACGTATTCGACGACGTAGTCCTCGCCGCGCGCCACCCAGCGCACCAGATCGCCGGTGCGGTAGAGCCGCTCGCCCGGCGCACCGTACGGATCGGCGACGAAGCGCTCGGCCGTCAGCGCCGCCCGCGCGTGATAACCGCGCGCGAGCCCGGGGCCGCGCAGATACAACTCACCGGTGACGCCGAGTGGCACCGGGCGCAGCCGCCCGTCGAGTACCACCGCCGACATTCCGGCGATCGGGGCGCCCATGTCCAGCGGGTCGCCCGGACGCTTCACCGCGCTCACGGTGGCGAACACGGTCGTCTCGGTCGGGCCGTAGGTGTTGTGGAATTCGCGGCCCGCGGCCCAGTGAGCCATCAGGTCCGGACCGTAGGCCTCACCACCGACCGTCAGCCGTCGCAGCCGGGGCAGCGCGGCGGGGTCGAGGGTCCGCAGCACGGCGGGTGTGATGAAGGCGTGCGAAACACGCTGCGCTGCCAGCAGTTCCGTCAGCTCGTCGCCGCCGTACACGCCGACCGGTGCGATGACGGCGGTCGCCGAGCCCGCGAAGGCCATCAGCAGTTCCAGCATCGACGCGTCGAAGCTCGGGGAGGAGGCGTGCAGCACCCGCGCGCCCGAATCGACCCGATAGTGCCGGCGATGCGCGGCCACGATGGCCCCGATACCGCCGTGGGTCACCACGACGCCCTTCGGCTTACCGGTCGTGCCGGAGGTGTAGATCATCCATGCCGGATTCTGCAACCGGACCGGGCGCAGCAGTTCGTGCGCCTCGATCGGCTCGGGAGAGATATTCCGCAGGCGCGCAGCGAATTCCGGCGCGTCGACGGTGAGCGCGCGCAGCGTCGCCGGGAGCGCGACGGCGTCCGCGACGGTGGTGATACCCACGGCCGCACCGGAATCGGCGAGCATATGGGCGATCCGCTCCGCCGGATAGTCCGGATCGACGGGCAGGAAGGCGGCACCCGCCTTCGCCACCGCCCACCAGGCCACCACCCACCGCACCGAGCGGGTGATCGCGATCGCGACGAAATCCTCCGCGCCGACGCCGGATTCGATCAGGACCCGCGCCAATCGGCTCGATTCGGCATCCAGTTCCGCGTAGGTCACATCCCGGCCGTCGCCACACAGCGCGATACCGGTGGGATTGCGTCGCGCCGCCTCCGCCAGGAAATCCGCGAGTGTGCGGGCGGCGACGAACGGCGTGGGCCGAGCGTCGAGCAGGGCCGCGTGTTCGGCCGGGGACAGCAGGTCGATATCGCCGACGGCGCGCCGCGGTTCGGCGACGGCGGCACCGATCACCCGGCCCAGCCGCCGCAGCAGTCCCGCCGCGGTGGCCGGGTCGTACAGGTCGGTGGCATAGGTGAGTTCGAGCGGCAAGTGCCCGTCGGCGTCCAGTTCGTCCGACACGGTGAACTGCAGGTCGAATTTGGCCACGGGATTGTCGAATTCGACCGGTTCGAGGATCAGCCCCGGCACGGCGTGGGTGTGCGAGCCGAGGTTGAGATAGCTCAGCGACACCGTGAACAGTGGGTTGCGATCCGCGGTGCGTGCCACGCCCAGGGCGTCGACCACGCGATCGAAAGGCAGTGCCGCATGAGCGAATGCGGCCAGGTCGACGGCGCGGGTGTGCGCGAGCACCGCATCGAAACTGTCGCCGATCCGAGGTCTCGTCCGCAGCGTCAGGGTGTTGACGAACATGCCGATCAGCTCGTCGAGTGCACTGGCGCCGCGTCCGGCGACAGGGGTGCCGATCGCGATGTCGTCACCGCCGGACAGCCGGCCCAGCAGCACGGTCAGGGCGGCATGCCAGACCATGAACGGGGTCGCGCCGTGCGCCTTGGCGAGGCGGTGGACCGCACCGGCGACGGCGCCGTCGATACGACCGCGCACGACCGCACCCCGGCGCGAGGCCACGGCGGGGCGCGGCCGGTCGGCGGGCAGGGCGAGTTCGCCGGGCAGATCCGCCAGCGTCCGGGTCCAGAAGTCCAGATGTTCGGCCTCGGCGGCAGCCAGCGACTGTCGTTGCCACAGTGCGTAATCCGCATACTGCACGGGCAGCGCGGGCCAGTTCGGCGCGGTCCGCGTCCGACGGGCCAGATAGGCGGCGATCAGATCCCGCAGCAGCGGATTCAGCGAATAGCCGTCCGCGGCGATGTGGTGGACGACCACGACGAAGACGTGGCTGGTGTCGGATTCGCGGATGAGCAGGGCCCGTACCGGCGGTGCGGCGGTGACGTCGAAACCGCGTCCGGCGAAGTCGGCGATCGGCTGCGCCGCGGCGCCCGTTCGGCTCTCGAACTCGATATGCGCCTGTTCCGGAGGCAGCACTGCCTGGCAGCCCTCGCCCTCGGCATCGAGCGGATAGTAGGTGCGCAGCGCCTCGTGGCGGGCGACCACATCGGTGAAGGCGCCGTACATGGTCGCCTCGTCCAGATCGCCGAGGATGCGCACCGCGACCGCGATATTGTCGGCCGCCGAATCCGGAGCCAGGCGGTTGAGGAACCACATGCCCTGCTGCACCGGCGCCAGCGGAACGACCTCGGGCCGTTCGGCGGCGACGGGCCCGGGCAGATCCGTTGCACTGCCGTCGATGTCGCTGATGGCGGCGGCCAGACCGGCGACGGTCGGGTGTTCGAACAGCAGGCGCACCGGAATGCGACGGCCGTGGCGCTCGCCGAGCCGGGCCAGTACCCGCGTGGCGACCAGCGAATTACCGCCGAGGGCGAAGAAGTCGTCGTCGGCGCCGACCCGTTCGATGCCGAGTACCTGTGCGAAGGTTTCGGCGACCAGTCGTTGAGCCGGTGTGCTCGGCTCCCGGTACTCGCCACCGCCGAAGACCGCCGCGACCCGCGGATCACCGGCATCGGGCAGCGCAGTGCGATCGAGCTTGCCGGAAGCATTGAGCGGGAACGCGTCCAGGACGACCACGGCCGACGGGACCATGTACCCGGGCAGTTGCGCGACGGCGGCGTCGCGCGCCCGCTCGCCGAGGCCGGATGCGGCGGAGCCGTCGCCGGCCGGGGTGACGAAACCGATGAGGTGATCGCCACCCGGAGCCGTCACGGTTCGCACGGCCGCCGCGGCGACACCGGGCACCGCCGCGAGCACCGCCTCGATCTCGCCGAGTTCGATGCGCTGACCCCGGAACTTCACCTGGAAGTCGGTGCGGCCGAGGTAGATCAGTTCCGGTGCGCCGCCGCCGACGTCCCAGCGCACCAGATCACCGGTGCGGTACATCCGGGAGCCGGGTTCGCCGGCGCCGTTCGACACCGCGAACGGATCGGCGACGAACCGGTCGGCGGTGAGGTCGGCGCGGCCGTAGTAACCGCGCGCCAGCTGGGCGCCGGCCAGATACAACTCCCCCGCGACACCCGGCGGGGTCGGCCGCAGCCGCGAATCCAGCACGTAGACGCGGCTGTTCCATTCGGGCCGGCCGATCGGCAGGGCCGGGCGGTCGGTCACCCCGGTGACATCCCGGTAGGTGATCGAGACTGCCGCCTCGGTGGGCCCGTACAGGTTGTGCAGCCGCGCCGAGCTGATCGCGCCGAACGCCCGCACCGTCTCGGCGGGCAGCGCCTCACCGATCACGAACACCTGTCGCAGCGACCGCACCTGCGCCGAGCCGACCTGCGCGGCGAAGACACTGAGCATCGAGGGCACGAAATCGGTGACGGTGACGCCGTATTCGGCGATGGTCTCGGCGAGGTAGCCCGGATCGCGGTGGCCGTCCGGAGCGGCCAGCACCAGGGTGGCGCCGATCCGCAACGGCAGGAAGTAGCCCCACAGCGAGACGTCGAAGGTGGTCGCGGTCTTCTGCAGGTACACATCGGCGGCGGTGAGCCGGTATTCGGCCTGCATCCACGTCATCTGATTGACGATCGCCGCGTGAGTGACGGTGACGCCCTTGGGCTTTCCGGTCGAACCGGAGGTGAAGATCACGTAGGCCGGATGGTTCGCGTACATCGGGCTGTGGCGTTCGTTCACCGCGATCGGGTCGTCGCGGTAGGCGTCGAGGGCGACGGAGTCGACCGCGACGGTCGGGCCGTCGAAGTCCACCTCGGCACCGGCGGTGGTGAGCAGGACCGCGGGCCGGGCCGTCTCCAGGATGTGGGCGATGCGCTGGGCCGGATGGTCGGGATCGATCGGAACGTAGGCCCCGCCGGCCTTGAGCACGGCGTACATCGCCACCACCAACGCCGGCGAACGCCGAATCGACAGGGCGACCAGCGATTCCGGGCCCGCCCCGGCGGCGATGAGGTGGCGGGCGAGCCGGTTGCTGCGGCTGTCCAGCTCGCCGTAGGTGAGGACGGTCGGCGCCGACCCGTCGTCCGGGATGTAGCGCACCGCGGGCAGTTGCGGCGCGGTCGCGGCCTGGGCTTCGAATTCGTCGAGCAGCAGTTCCGCGCCGAAACCGATATGCGCCGAATCGTTCCACTCGGTGAGGACGCGCTCGCGCTCACCGGCGGCGAACAGGTCGATATCGCCGACGACGCGCTGCGGCTCGTCGACGACCGACTCGAGCACCCGCAGGAACCGCGCGGCCAGCCCCTCGACCGTCGCCGCCTCGAAAAGTGCTGTCGCATAGGTGAACCCGATCTCGCGATCGGTGACGGTGACCTGGAGGTCGAACGGATTCACCGCGGTGTCGAGGCGCACCTCGCCGACGGTCAGCTCACCCAGTTCGACCGTCACCGGATTCAGGTTCTGGAAGAACAAGGCCACCTGGAACAGCGGGTGGTGGGCTTGCGATCGAGGCGGGTCGAGCACCTCCACCAACCGCTCGAACGGGATGTCGGCGTGGGCGAAGGCGGCGAGATCACTCTCGCGCACCTGCCGCAGCACGGCCGAGAACGGCAGCGCCGCCTGAATATCGGAGCGCAGCACGAGGGTGTTGACGAACATGCCGACCAGATCGTCGAGCACGGCCGCACCACGTCCGGCGACCGGTGCGCCGATGGCGATGTCGGCCGTACCCGACATCCGGGCGAGCAGTACCGCGAGCGCGGCGTGCACCACCATGAAGGGCGTGCTCTCGTAGCGTCCGGCCAGGTCGTCCAGGCCGGCGCGCAGCCGCGCGTCGAAGTCGACGGTGATCGTGGCCGCCGCGTGATCGGCCACCGCCGGGCGTGGCCGGTCGGTGGGCAGGTCCAGCCGGGCCGGAAGTCCGCGCAACCGGTCGCGCCAGAACTCCAGTTGGCGCGCGGCCGAGGACTCGGGATCGGATTCCGCGCCGAGTACTTCGCGCTGCCACAGCGCGTAGTCGGCGTACTGGATCGCCAGCTCGTGCCACTGCGGCGCGGTCCCGGCACTGCGGGCCGCGTAGGCCGTGGCGATATCGCGCGCGAGCGGTCCCATCGAGAAGCCGTCCGCGGCGATGTGGTGAACGACGAGAACCAGAATATGTTCGGGCGCAGCGCTTTCCGATCGCACCGGCAAAAGGGCCACGCGCAGCGGAACCTCGGCGGTCACATCGAAGGGTTCGCCGACGACCGCGGCGATGTCGTCGCCGTGCAGCCGCGACAACACCGGTACGTGGTCGGCGGGCCGAATCTGCTGGTAGCCGATGCCGCCGATATCCGGGTACACCGTGCGCAGCGTCTCGTGGCGCGCGACGATATCGGCGAGTGCGGATTCCAGCGCCGCCGTATCCAGCGCACCGGTGAGGCGCAGCGCGACGGGGATGTTGTGCACGCTCTGCCCGGGGTCGAACCGGTTGAGGAACCACATCCGCTGCTGCGCCGGCGAGAGCGGCACCAGGTCCGGGCGCGGGCGCGCGATCAGCGGCACGGCGGCGCCGCGGCCCGCGAATTCCGCGGCGCGGGCGGCCAAGGCGCCGACGGCCGGCGCATCGAAGATCAGGCGTACCGGTAGTTCGGCGTCGAGTTCGGCGCCCAGCCGGGCGGCCACACGGGTGGCGGTCAGCGAATTGCCGCCGAGGGCGAAGAAGTCGTCGTCCAGTCCGACCCGGTCCAGACCCAGCAGCTCCGCGTAGACGGCGGCGACGGCGAGTTCGGCCCGCGTGCCGGGAGCGCGGTAGGCGCGTGCCCGGAAAGCCGGCTCCGGCAGGGCTTTCCGGTCCAGTTTGCCCGACGCGTTGAGGGGCAGGGCGTCCATGGTCATGAGCACCGCGGGGACCATGTATTCGGGCAGCCGCCGGGCACAGTCGGCGCGCACCCGCTCGGCATCCAGGTCACGGCCGGACGCGGCGACCACGTAGGCGACGATCCGATCGCCGGTGTCGCGGTCGTCGCGCACCACGGCCACGGCTTGGGCGACGCCCTCGGATTCGCGCAGGGCGGCCTCGATCTCACCGAGTTCGATGCGCAGGCCGCGCACCTTCACCTGGAAATCGGCGCGGCCCACGTATTCCAGTTCGCCCGTGGCCTGCCAGCGTGCGATATCGCCGGTGCGATACATGCGTTCACCGGCGCGGAACGGATCGGCCACGAAGCGGTCCGCGGTCAGGTCGGGCCGGGCGACATACCCCTCGGCCAATTGTGCTCCGGCGAGGTACAACTCGCCCGCCACACCGGCGGGGACGGGACGCAGAGCCGAATCCAGCACGTAGACACGGGTATTGGCCACTGGACGGCCGATCGGCACGGTCACGGTGTCGGCATCGGTCACCTCGTGGAAGGTGACATCGACCGCGGCCTCGGTCGGACCGTACAAATTGTGCAGCGGCGCACCACCGAGCTCACGCCAGCGCGCGGCCGTATCCGCGGGCAACGCCTCACCCGAGGTGAACACCCGGCGCAGGCGCGCGGGAACCATCGCGGAGGCATCGGCCGCCGCGTCGACGAAGACCGACAGCATCGAGGGCACGAAGTGCGCGGTCGTGATCGCCTCGTCGTCCATCACGCGCGCGAGGTAGGCCGGGTCGCGGTGGCCGTCCGGACGCGCCACCACCAGCCGCGCACCCACCTGCAACGGCCAGAAGAACTCCCATACCGACACATCGAAGGTCGCCGGAGTCTTCTGCAACACCGCATCATCCGCACCGAGGCGATACTCCGACTGCATCCACACCAGACGATTCACGATCGCCCCGTGACTCACCGCCACACCCTTGGGACGACCCGTCGACCCCGACGTGAAAATCACATACGCCACATGCTCCGGCCGCAGCTTGCCCAGCCGATCCACATCGGTCAGCGGACCGTCGGCGTAGCCGGACACGTCCAGCCGATCGAGGTCGAGCACCGGCGGCGCCGACTCCGCGCGTACCGGCGCATCCGTGGTCGCGAGTACACAGGCCGGACGCGCGGTGTCGAGGACGTACCGGATGCGTTCGGCGGGATGGTCGGGGTCCAGCGGCACATAGCCGGCCCCCGCGGCGACGGTCGCGTACATGCCGACCACGAGTTCCAGCGATCGGCGCATATGCAGCGCCACCAGCGATCCGGGGCCCACGCCCTGCGCGATCAGGTGGCGGGCGAGCCGGTTCACGCGGGCGCCGAATTCGGCGTAGGTCAGCGTCGTCTCCGCGTAGGTGAGCGCGGGCGCCTTGGGCGTGCGCGCGGCCTGCACATCGAACAGCACGGGAAGTGTTGCGGTGCGGTCGATTTCGGCAGCGGTCGCATTCCAGATGTCGAGGACCTGCAACCGTTCGGACAGTTCCAGCAGGTCGATGTCGCGGATGCGGACGTCGGGGTCCGCCGTCACCGCGGTGAGCACCCGCAGCAGCCGGCGACCGAGTGCGGTCACCGTCGACGCGTCGAACAGATCGGTGGCATACCGCAGCACCGCCTGGAGTTCGCGGCCCTGCGCGCCGTCGACCTCGGCCAGCGACAGCGCGAGATCGAATTGCGCCACGGGATTGGCGAGCGGGTAATCGGTAACCTCCAGCCCGGGTAGCCGCAGGTCGGTGCCGGAGCGCTGCTCGAACGACAGCAGCACCTGCACGATCGGCGCATAGGCCTGGGAGCGTTCGGGATTCACCTCCTCGACCAGCCGGTCGAACGGCAGGTCGGCGTGGGCGAAGGCCCGCACGTCGGCGTCGCGAACCTGGGCGAGCAGCTCACCGAACCGTTCGTGCGCGCCGATCCGGGTGCGCAGGACCAGCGTGTTGACGAACATGCCGACCAGGTCGTCCAGCGCCTGCGCCGATCGGCCCGCGATCGGTGTGCCGACGGCCAGGTCCCCGGTACCGGACAGCTTGGCGAGCAGGGTGGCGTAGGCGGCGTGCAGCACCATGAAGGTGGACACGCCCGCGCGCCGGGCCAGGGTCTCGACGGCGGCGGTCAGCTCGGCCGGAATGCGGAATTCGATCGCCGCGCCCGCGCCCGACGCCACCGCCGGCCGCGGCCGGTCGCCCGGCAGGTCGACGACCGCGGGCAGGTCGGCCAGCTCGGCGCGCCAGAATTCTAGGTGGCGGGCCAGGCGGGATTCGGGGTCGTCGGCGCGACCCAGGACCGCGTGCTGCCACAGCGCGAAATCGGCGTACTGCACCGGCAGCGGCTGCCAGTCGGGTACCGCCGCGGCCCTGCGGGCGGCGTAAGCGGTCACCAGATCGCGAGCCAGCGGCGCGGTGGACACGCCGTCGGCCGCGATGTGGTGCACGACCACCAGCAGGATGTGTTCGTCGGGCGCTACCCGGAAAGCTCTGATCCGCAACGGAATGTCGTGCCGCAGATCGAAGCCGCGCGACGCCGCGGCGGCGAGTTCGGCATCCACGTCGCCGGCATTCACGGTATGTAGCGTGAGGGCCGTGGCGGCGCAGTCCTCGACGGCGCGAATGTCCTGGCGCGGGCCTTCGGCATCCTCGGGGAAGGCCGTGCGCAGCGACTCGTGCCGAGCCAGGACATCGGTGACCGCCTCGGAGAGGGCGAATTCGTCCAGATCGCCGCGCAGGCGCAGGGCGAACGGGATGTTGTACATCGCCGAATCCGGCTCGATGCGGTTCAGCAGCCAGATGCGAGTTTGGGCGAGCGACAACGGAATTCGGTCGGGACGCGGCCCGGCGATCAGCGGCGGGACGGTCGCGCCCGGTGCGTCGTCGACGAGGCGGGCGAGCAGAGCGGCGGTGGGTGCGCCGAAGATCTCGGCGACGTTGAGATCGCAGCCCAGCGCCTCGTTGACCCGGGCGACCACCCGCATGGCGAGCAGGGAGTTACCGCCCGCGGCGAAGAAGTCGTCGTCGGCACCGAAGCGATCGGCACCGGCCGGGTCGAGGCCCAGCAGTTCGGCCATCACGGCGGCGACCACGGCCTCGGCCCCTTCGGCCGGGGCGCGGTAGACGGACTTCTCCCCCGGGTCCACGGCCGGCAGTGCGGCGCGGTCGAGCTTTCCGGAGCTGTTCACCGGTAGTTGCGCCAGCACCGTGACCCCGGCCGGGACCATGTACGCCGGCAGGGCGCGGCCCGCGGCGGCCAGGACGGCAGCGGAATCGACGGAGGCACCCGCCACCGGCACCACGTAGGCGTGCAGCCGGGCCCGCTCGCCCGCTCCCGTCACCACCACCGCCGCCTGGGCGACGCCGACCCGGCCGGTCAGCGCGGCCTCGATCTCGCCGAGTTCGATGCGCAGTCCGCGCAACTTCACCTGGAAGTCGTTGCGGCCCAAGTATTCCAGTTCACCGTTGCGGTTCCATCGGACCAGATCGCCGGTGCGGTACATCCGTGCTCCGGCGTCGAACGGGTCGGCGACGAAGCGATCGGAGGTCAGGTCGGGCCGGCCGACGTACCCGCGCGCAAGCTGATCGCCCGCAAGGTACAGCTCGCCGGTGACACCGACGGGGACGGGACGCAGCGTCGAATCCAGCACGTAGACACGGGTATTGGCCACCGGACGGCCGATCGGCACGGTCACCGCGTCCGCCTCGGTCACCTCGTGGAAGGTGACATCGACCGCGGCCTCGGTCGGACCGTACAAATTGTGCAGCGGCGCACCACCGAGCTCACGCCAGCGCGCGGCCGTATCCGCGGGCAACGCCTCACCCGAGGTGAACACGCGACGCAACGACGCCGGGGCCGCCGCCACCGAGCTGACGAATACGGCCAGCATCGAGGGGACGAAGTGCGCCGTGGTCACGGCCTCCTCGTCCATCGACCGCGCGAGATACGCCGGATCGCGGTGCCCGTCGGGGCGCGCCACCACCAGCCGCGCACCCACCTGCAACGGCCAGAAGAACTCCCACACCGACACATCGAACGTCGCCGGAGTCTTCTGCAACACCACATCGTCGGAGCTCAACCCGTACTCGGCCTGCATCCACGCCAGACGATTCACGATCGCCCCGTGACTCACCGCCACACCCTTGGGACGACCCGTCGACCCCGACGTGAAAATCACATACGCCATATGCTCCGGCCGCAGTGGCGACACCCGGTCGGCATCGGTCACCGCGTCGTCGGCACAGCCGGACAAATCCAGCCGGTCCAGCCGCACCGCGTCCACACCGGCCGGTAATTCGGGTGCGTCGGTGGTGGTCAGCACACACGCGGGTCGCGCGGTGTCGAGGACGTGGCGCACCCGATCGGCGGGGTGGTCGGGGTCCAGCGGTACGTAGGCCGCCCCGGCGGTGACGATCGCGTGGATGGCGACGACCAACTCCAGCGAGCGCGGAATGCGCACGGCCACAGCGGTATCCGGTCGCACGCCGCGGGCGATCAGATAGCGCGCGAGCCGGTGCACCCGCCGGTCGAATTCGCGATAGGACAGACTGGTGCCCTCGAAGGTCACCGCCTGCGCGGCCGGGCGCTGCGGCCGGGCGGCGAGAAGTTCGGGCAGGGTACGGGGGCCGACCGGGTAGGCGGTGGCATTGTGCCCGCCGATCAGCCGCTCGCGTTCGGCCGGCGACATCAGCTCGACGTCGGCGACCCGGGTGGTCCCGTCGGCCGCCATCGCCGCCACGATCCGCTCAAACCCGTCCAGCAGCGCCGCGACGGTCTCCGGATCGAACAGGTCGGCGGCATAGTGCACGTGCAGGTCGATACCCGCGGCCGTACCGTCCGGCGCGTAGGTCTCGTTCGCGGTCCAGTGCTGGTCGACCTGGATCGGCGCCGCCGCGGGTTCGACCGCGGCGATCTCCAGCCCGTCGAGCCGCAACTGCGCGCGGGTCTGGTTCTGCAGCGTCAACGACACCTGGTACAGCGGCGAATGTGCCCGGGAGCGAGCCGGATTCAGGACGTCGACGAGCTGTTCGAACGGCACCGCGGCATGGTCGAACGCCGCGAGGTCGACGGCCCGCACGTGGTCGAGATGTTCGGCGAGACTGTCCCCGCCGTGCACCGGCGTCCGCAGCACCAGGGTGTTGACGAACATGCCGACCAGATCGTCGAGCGCCTGATCACCGCGCCCGGCGACCGGGGCGCCGATCACGATGTCGTCGCTGCCTCCGAATCGGGACAGCAGCACCGACAGCGCGGCGTGCAGCACCATGAACGGTGTCACCCGATGCGCGGCCGCGAGATCGTGAATGCGCTGGTGCAGGGCGGGACTCAGCCGCGCGGTGCGGGCACCGCCCCGCTGGGAGGCGATCGCGGGGCGCGGACGGTCGGTCGGCAGCGCCGACAGCTCCGGCGCCCCGGACAGTTGCGTACGCCAGAATTCCAGCTGCCGAGCCGAGTCCGAGTCCGGATCGGCGATCGACCCGAACGTGCGCTGCTGCCACAGCGCGTAATCGGCGTACTGGATCGGCAGCGGCGACCACTGCGGCGCAGCGCCCGCGGTGCGGGCCTGGTAGGCGACGGCGAGGTCTCTGGTCAGCGGGGCGAAGGACCAGCCGTCGGCCGCGATGTGGTGGACGACGAACAGCAACACGTGGGTCTGTGCGGCGCGATCGGCGTCGGGGGCGCGGCGCACCCGCAACAGCCGGATCCGCACGGGCACCTCGTCCGCCACGTCGAAACGACTGTGCGCCAGGGTTTCCGCCATGGCGGCGACCTCGGTGGCATCGATATCGGTGACCGCGAGATCCGGGACGGCGGCGGGTAGAACGCATTGGGTCGCCGCCCCGTCCCGCTCGGGGTAGCGGGTACGCAGGGTTTCGTGCCGCTCGATCACATCGGCGATCGCGGCGCGCAGGGCGGCGATGTGCAGATTGCCGGTCAGCCGCAGCGCGAACGCGATGTTGTAGCTGCCGCCGCCGGTGTCCAGGCGGTTGAGCATCCACATGCGCTGCTGAGCGATCGACAGCGGCACGATCTCCGGGCGCGGGACCACGGCACTCGGCCCGGTGTCACGGGAACCGTTGTCCGACAGTGTGATCCGTGCCGCCAGCGCCCGTACGGTCGGCGCGTCGAAGACCGCGCGCACCGGCACCGTGTCCCCGGTCGCCTTGTTCAGGCGTGCGGCGAGCTGCGTGGCGACGAGCGAGTTGCCGCCCAGGGCGAAGAAGTCGTCGTCCGCACCCACCTGTTCGACGCCGAGCAGGGCGGCGAAGGTGTTCGCGACCAGCACCTCGGCGGCGCCGACCGGCGCCCGGAACCGCGCCGGCGCCAGCACCGGTTCGGGCAGCGCCTTGCGGTCCACCTTGCCCACCGGGGTCAGCGGAATCTTGTCCAGGACGACCAGTGCGGCCGGCACCATATGCGAGGGCAACCGGCGAGCCGCGAAATCGGTGAGGCCGGCGGGGTCGATCGCGCGTCCCGGCTTCGGCAGGACGTAGGACACCAGCATGGTGCCGCGGGTGTCGTGGTCGCGGCCCAGGGTGGTCGCGTAATCGACGTCGGGGTGGGCGCCGAGCACCGCGTCGATCTCGCCGAGTTCGACCCGGAAGCCGCGGATCTTCACCTGGAAATCCGAGCGCCCGACGTACTCCAGCTCCCATTCCGGCTGTGCCTGCCGCACGGTCGGCGCGATCGCCCGCCAGCGCACGACGTCGCCGGTGCGATACATCCGGCTGCCCGGCGCACCCCAGGGGTTGGGCACGAACCGCTCGGCGGTGCCTCCCGATCGGTTGCGGTATCCCCGCGCCAGGCCACCACCCGCCAGGTACAACTCACCGGCCACTCCGGGCGCCACGGGCCGCAGCCGTCGGTCCAGCACGAGCGCCGACATACCGTGCACCGGAGTTCCGATGGTGACCGGCCGACCGGCGGTCAGGCGCGCGTAGGAGGAGATGATGGTGGTTTCGGTCGGACCGTAGCCGTTGAAATAGCGGCGGCCGGGCTCCCAGGTCGCCAGCAGTTCGTCGGTGGTGACATCGCCGCCGACCGAAAGTACCTGCAGCTGTGGCTGTTCCGCGGCATCCAGGGTGCCCAGCACGGCGGGCGTGATGATCGCGTGCGTCACCACCTCCGTGCGCAGCAACGCGCCCAGCTCGGGGCCGCCGATGACGCGCGCCGGCACGATCACCAGCGTCGCGCCGGTGGCGAAGGCGCAGATCCATTCCAGGACCGAGGGGTCGAAGCTCGGCGAGCAGATGTGCAGCATGCGATGTTCGGGCCGCAACCCGTACCGCTCGATCGCGTACTGGGCCAGCCCGCCCAGGCCGGCGTGCGTCACGGTGACGCCCTTGGGCATACCCGTCGAGCCCGACGTGTAGATCACATACGCCGGATGGGACATCCGCAGCGTGGCGATCCGTTCGGCGTCGCCGATCGGCCCGGCGGGCAGGGCGGCGAGCTCGGCCTCCGTCGCCGGTGCGTCGAGGACCAGCCAGCGCACGCCCTCGGGCAGTGCGTCGGCGTACGCGGCGACCGTGATGCCGACCCGCGCCGCCGAGTCGGTGACCATGTAGCGCACCCGCTCCGCGGGATAGGTGGGGTCGACCGGCACGTGTGCGCCGCCGGCCTTGGCCACCGCCACGGCCGCGGCGACCATCTCGAAGGACCGCGGAAGCGCCACGGCCACCAGCTGTTCCGGGCCGACGCCCGCTGC
Organism: Nocardia nova NBRC 15556; assembly: GCF_001613005.1. Lineage (GTDB taxonomy): Bacteria > Actinomycetota > Actinomycetes > Mycobacteriales > Mycobacteriaceae > Nocardia > Nocardia nova. The sequence goes on from NZ_BDBN01000031.1 coordinate 14,402, forward strand.
GATCAACCGGCGGGCCAGCCGGGAGGAGTAGTCGTCGAGGTCGCCGTAGGTGATCGAACGGCCCTCGTAACGCACCGCGATCCGGTCGCGCCCCAGACTCAGCCCGGCGGTGAGCAGTTCCGGCAGCAGCGCGGTCGCCATCACCTCGTCGGGCCGCACCCGGGTCAACCGGACGTATTCGTCGGCACTGAGCAGCGACGTATCACCGACCGCGGCCTCCGGATCGGCGACCAGCTGCCGCAGCAGACCGAGGAAGCGGCTCGCGAAGCCCTCGATCGTGGCGTGGTCGAAAAGGTCGCGGGCATAGGCGAATTCCGCGGCCATCCCGTCGGCCGTCTCCCGGATGTTCAGGGCCAGATCGAATTTCGCGGTTCCGGCGTCCGGCTCGACCGTGCCGACCCGCAGCCCCGGCAGCTCCAGCTCACCGGTGGGCAGATTCTCGAAGGCCAGCGCCACCTGGAAAAACGGATGCCGCGCGGTGGACCGTTCCGGATCGAGCAGTTCCACCAGTCGCTCGAACGGCAGGTCGGCGTGTGCGAAGGCACGCAGGTCGGCCTCGCGGGTGCGGTCGAGCAGTTCGGTGAAGCTCGCGCCGCCGGGCACCGGGGTCCGCAACACGACGGTGTTGACGAACATGCCGATCAGATCGTCGAGTTCGCGCTCGCCGCGCCCGGCGATCGGCGAGCCGATCGCCACGTCGTCGGTACCGGCCATGCGGGCCAGGAAGATCGCCAGCGCGGTGTGCACGGCCATGAAGGTGGTGGCCTGCCGCCGCTGGGCGAGTTCGCGCAGGCCGTCGCGGATGTCGCCGCCGATATCGAATCGCACCCGGCCACCGGCGTAGGAGGGACGCATCGGGCGCGGCCGGTCGGTGGGCAGATTCAGCTCGTCGGCCAGCCCGGCGAGCGTCGCCCGCCAGTAGGCCGCCTGGGCGGCCAGGACACTGTCGGGATCCGATTCCGAACCCAGCACCGCGTGCTGCCAGATGCTGAAATCCGCGTACTGCACGGGCAGCGGTTCCCACTGCGGTGCGGTCCCGGCCACGCGGTGGCCGTAGGCGGTCATGAGGTCGCGGGTCAGCGGGGCGATCGACCAGCCGTCGGCCGCGATGTGGTGGGCCACGAAGACGAGGATGTGCTCGGGCTCCGCGCCGTCCGGGCCGGCGGCGCCGATGTCGCTGCCGTCGTCGGCGCGGCTGCGCAGCAACGCGATGCGCAGTGGCGGTTCGGCGGTGACGTCGAATCCCCGCGCGGTGAGCGCGGCGATGCGGCCCGCGATCTCCGCCGCCGGCACATCGACCGGTGTCAGGTCCACGCGCACATCGGCGGCGGGCAGCACCTCCTGGGCGGGCCCGTCCTCGTGTTCGGGATAGCGCGTGCGCAGGGTCTCGTGGCGTTCCAGCACATCCGCGACGGCGGCGGCCAGCGCCGCGACATCCAGGGCGCCGGTCAGCCGGACCGCGACCGGAATGTTGTGGACACCGGACTCGGGATCGAACCGGTTGAGGAACCACATCCGCTGCTGCGCCGGCGAGAGCGGAATGCGCTGCGGCCGTCGCTGTTTCACCAGCGCGGGCCGGGCCCGCTCGGCCACGTCACCGCCGACGGCGGCCGCGAACGCGGCGACGGTCGAGGCCTCGAACAGGGTGCGCACCGGTACCCGGGCATCCACGATCCGGCCGACGCGGGCACTGACCTGGGTGGCGTCGAGCGAACTACCGCCGAGGGCGAAGAAGTCGTCGTCGCGGCCGACCCGCTCCAGCCCGAGCACGTCGGCGAACACCGCGGCCACCCGCTCCTCGAGGGGGGTGCGCGGGGCGTGGAATTCGGCGGCCGCCAGCACCGGTAGCGGTAACGCCGCGCGGTCCAATTTGCCGCTGCTGTTGAGCGGGAATTCGGTCAGTTCGACGACGGCGGTGGGAATCATGTAGGCGGGCAGCACCGCGCCGAGACCGTCCCGCACGGCCTGCACATCGAGTTCGGCACCCGGCGTGCGGATCACGTATCCGGCGAGGTAGTCGCCGCTCTCGCCGGTGATCAGGCGCACCGCGGCCTGGCCGACACCCGGTGCGGCCAGCAGGGCGGTTTCGATCTCCGGCAGTTCGATGCGCTGGCCGCGGAACTTCACCTGGAAGTCGATGCGGCCCAAATAGTCGAGCTCGCCCTCGGGGGTCCAGCGCACCAGATCACCGGTGCGATACATCCGTTCGCCGCCCGGGGCACGACCGGCGGGCCCGGAGGCGGTAGCGGAGCGTGACCCCGCAGGGCCCTCGGGAGCGCCCCTTTTGGACACAGCGAAGGGATTGGCGACGAACCGGTCCGCGGTCAGGTCGGCGCGTCCGCAGTAGCCGCGCGCGAGCTGGGTGCCGGCCAGGTACAACTCGCCCGGCACGCCGATCGGCACCGGATGCAGCCGAGCGTCCAGCACGAAGACCTGCGAATTCCATTCCGGCTCGCCGATCGGCACGCTGCGCACGTCGTCCGGGGTGACCTCGTGGCAGGTGATCGACACCGCCGCCTCGGTCGGGCCGTACAGATTGTGCAGGGCGCCGTCGCACTTCTCGGCGAACAGCGCCGCGGTTTCGGCGGGCAGCGCCTCACCGACGACGAAGGCGGCCCGCAGGGTGGCCAGCTCCCGCGCCTCGGCATGGTTGAGGAAGACGGTGAGCATCGACGGCACGAAGTCGGTCAGCGTAACCCGCTGCGCGGCAATGGTTTCGGCGAGATAGCGGGCGTCACGGTGGCCGTCGGGGGTGGCCAGGATCAGGGCGGCGCCGGCCCGCAGCGGAAGGAAATAGCCCCACAGCGACACGTCGAAGGTGGTCGCGGTCTTCTGCAGGTAGATGTCGCCGGCCCGCACCCCGTACTCGGCGTGCATCCATTCGAGCTGGTTGGCGATGGCGCGATGGCTGACCGCGACTCCCTTGGGCCGCCCGGTCGAGCCGGAGGTGAACAGCACATAGGCCGGGTGGTCCGGATGCAGCGTGCCGCGGCGCTCCCGATCGCCGATCTTGGCGGCGGAGTACTCGGAGAGGTCCAGTTCGTCGAGGTGAACCACCGCCGTATCGGAGGCCGTCGGCGGCAGTTCGAAGCCGGCGGCCCGCGTGGTCAGCACCGTATGCGGCCGCGCGGTGGCGAGGATGTGGCCGATGCGTTCGATCGGATGGGACGGGTCCACCGGAACGTAGGCGCCGCCCGCGTGCAGCACCGCGTACATGCCGAGCACCAGTTCGATCGACCTCGGCATGGCCAGCACGACCAGCGTCTCCGGCCCGACGCCGGATTCGATCAGCTTGCGGGCGAGGCGGTTCACCCGGTCCGACATCTCGCCGTAGGTCAGTTCGGCGTCCTCGAAGACGAGCGCGCGATTGTTCGGCGTGCGGCGCGACTGCCGGTCGAACCCCTCGTGCAGGAAGTGGTCGGCCACCTTGTGGCCGCTGGCATTCCAGCTGGAGGTCACATAGTCGAGTTCGCCGGCGTCGAGCAGTTCCAGATCGCCGACCGGCAGGTGCGGGTCGGCCGTGGCGCCGCCGAGCAGGCGCAGGAATTTGGCGGCGAATTCCTCGACCGTCGGCGCATCGAAAAGATCGGTGGCATAGGTGAATTCGGAGCGGTATCCGCCCTCGGGCGGTGTGGAAACGGTGAGCTGGAGGTCGAATTTCGCGAAGCCGGGATCGAAATCCACGAGCTCGGTCTCGAGGCCCGGCAGTTCCGGCGTGCCGACCCCGATGTTCTGCATGAACAGGCCGACCTGGAACAGCGGATGCCGCGCCTGCGACCGCGCCGGATTCAACACCTCCACCAGGCGTTCGAACGGAATCTCGGCATGGGCGAAGGCATCGAGATCGACGGCGCGGGTGCGGCGGACCAGTTCGGCGAAATCGGCGTCGCCCGCCACCCGGGTCCGAAGGACGAGCGTGTTGACGAACATGCCGACCAGATCGTCGAGTGCGCGCTCGCCCCGGCCCGCGACGGGGGTGCCGATCGCGATATCGCTCGTCCCGGACAACCGGGCGAGCAGCAGCGACAGGGCCGCGTGCAGCACCATGAACGGCGTGGCCCGCAGTTGTTCGGCCAGTTCGTCGATGGCGGCACGCAGACCGGCGTCGATGGCGAATTCGACGGTCGCGCCCCGATACGAGGCCGCGGCCGGGCGCGGCCGATCGGCGGGCAGATCCAATTGCGCCGGGAGCTCGGCCAATTCGTGCTGCCAGAACGTGAGCTGGCGGGCCGCCTCGGAGTCCGGATCGGTGTCGTCGCCGAGTACTCGCTGCTGCCACAGCGTGTAGTCGGCGTACTGCAGCGGCAGCGGCGACCATTGCGGGGCGGTGCCGCGGCTGCGCGCGGTGTAGGCCTGGATCAGGTCGCGCAGCAGCGGTCCCATCGACACGCCGTCGGCGGCGATGTGGTGGACCACCAGCGCCAGGGTGTGATCGTCGGCGCCCGTACGCAGCAACCGCACCCGCACCGGAATCTCGGCGGCGACGTCGAAGCCGGTGGCGGCCACCTCTCGCACCGCCGCGACCAGATCGGCCTCGGCGACCTCGACCGGCGCCAGCTGCGGCTCGGCGACGGGCCGCACGACCTGCACGGCCCCCGCGGCGGTCTGGGGATACACCGTGCGCAGCACCTCGTGACGCGCGGTCACGTCGGCGACGGCCGCACGCAATGCCGCGGTGTCGAGCCGGCCCCGCAGGCGCAGCGCGACCGGAATGTTGTCCACCGCGGCCGCGGCGTTGCCGGTGGCGTCACTGTTGGCCAGGCGGTTGAGGAACCACATCCGGCGCTGCGCCGCCGAGAGCGGGACGGTATCCGGGCGCGGGCCGGCGACCAGCGGCGGCCGCATGCGCGCGGTGGTGGCCAGGGCGGCGAGCCCGGCCGGGGTGGGACGGTCGAAGAAGTCCCGCACGTCGACCGCGATGTCGAGAGCGGCCGAGATGCGCGCGATCGCGCGGGTGGCCAGCAGCGAATTGCCGCCGCGGGCGAAGAAGTCGTCGTCGGCGCCCACTGCGTCGATGCCGAGCAGTTCGGCGAAGATCTCCGCCACCGCCCGCTCGCCCGGGGTCGCCGGTTCGCGGAATTCGCCTGCGGTGTCGCCGAATTCGGGTTCCGGCAGCGCCTTGCGATCCAGTTTGCCGTTGGCGTTGACCGGCATGCGGTCCATGGCGACGAGCAAGGACGGCACCATGTATTCCGGCAGTCGCCGCGCGGCGTCGCCGAGAATCACGCCGGAATCGAGTTCGCATCCGCCGGCCGCCACGACGTAGCCGATCAGGTGATCGCCCGTGCTGTGCCGGTACAGCACCACCGCGGCCTGTGCCACCGATTCGTGCGCCAGCAGCGCCGCCTCGACCTCACCCAGTTCGATCCGCAGACCGCGCAGCTTCACCTGGAAGTCGCTGCGGCCCAGGTATTCCAATTCGCGCGGGCCGCCGTCGATACCGCTGTTCCAGCGCACCAGGTCGCCGGTGCGGTACATGCGGTCACCGGGCGCGCCGTGCGGGTTGGCGACGAACCTCTCGGCGGTCAGCCCCGCGCGGCCGAGGTAGCCGCGGGCCAGCTGCACACCGGACAGGTAGAGCTCGCCCACCACACCGTCGGGGACCGGTTGCAGATTGTCGTCGAGGACGTGCAGATCGGTGTCGTCGGCCGCGGCGCCGATCGGGACCGAGACCGTATCGGCCGCGGTCACCTCGTGGGCGGTCACGTCGACCGCGGCCTCGGTAGGCCCGTACAGATTGTGCAGGCTCGCCCCGCTCACGTCACGGAAGGCGGCGCCGGTCGCGGCGGGCAGCGCCTCACCGGAGGCGAAAACCGCACGCAGGGAGTCGATATCGCTCATCGCCTCGGCATCCGCGACCGCGGCGGCGAACACCGCCAGCATGGACGGCACGAAATGCGCGATGGTGATGTGCTTGCCGGCGATGGTCCGGATCAGATACGCCGGATCGCGATGGCCGTCCGGCGCGGCGATAACCAGCCGGGCACCGACCTGCAGGGGCCAGAAGAACTCCCACACCGACACGTCGAAGGTGAACGGGGTCTTCTGCAGCACCACATCCGCGGCGTGCATGCGGTAGCACCGCTGCCGCCAGCGCAGATTCGCCACGATGGCGCGGTGCGAGACCGCGACCCCCTTGGGCCGGCCGGTCGAACCCGAGGTGAAGATGACGTAGGCGATGTTGTCCGGGCGTGCCGGCACCACCTCACCGGACTCCAGCACCGAGATCGAAGCCTCTGTCTCCCAGTCGAATTCGTCCACCCGCAGCACGGGCACACCGTCGAACGAGGGACTGCCGGCATGGGTGAGGACCACGACGGGCGCGGCGATCTCCAGCACGTACGCGATGCGATCGGCGGGATGCTCCGGGTCGATCGGCACGTAGGCGCCACCGGCCTTGTGGATGGCGTACATACCGATCACCAGTTCCAGCGACCGGTGCATGGACACCCCCACCCGCGCATCCGGGCCCACTCCCAGCCGGACCAGCTGCCAGGCCAGTGCGTTCGCCCGGGCGTCGAGTTCGGCGTAGGTGAGGGTGCTGCCGTCGAATTCCACCGCGACCAGACCGGGTGTGCGCCGCACCTGCTCGGCGAACAGCGTGGCGAGCGTGTCGGCGGGAGCCAGGCCGGGATCGAGCACATCCGCGGCCGCGGTGAGCGCGTCGTCGAGCAGATCGGAGACGGCGGCGGCCAGTGCGCCCTCCCCCGATTCCAGCAGTGCCGGCAGCCGGCCCGAGATCACCACCTGCACGAGCGCATCGGGGGTCAGCGCATCACCCATCGCCGCGGCCAGCGTGGTCAGCTCCGCGCCCAGCTCGGCATAGGTGATCGCGACGTCCGCGTGCCGCACCGCGACGCGCTGCGGTTCCAGGTCGGCGACGACCTCGATCAGGTACGGCAGATCCGCGATGCCGTAGGCGCCGCGCAGCGCGGGGTGCTCGGTGGACCGGACGGGTGTAACCGACTCTGCATGCGTCATCAGTGGGTTCCTTCCGTGGTGATCACGCCCTGTGCGCGCAGATGCAGGGCCTCGAGCATGGTGGTGAGTCCGCCGGCGCCGGCGGCGAGAACGCCGGGCAGCAGGCCGGCCAGCGCGACGTTGACCAGCGCGTCGGGAGTTGCGTTCGCGCCCATGGCCCGGCCGACGGTGACCAGTTTGTGGTGCAGTTCCGCGAATCCGATTCCGCGCCCGCCGAATTCGACGGCCAGCGAATCGGGCGCCGTTCCGGCCGCGGCGGCGATGAGATCGACCAGATCATCGGGCAGCCGGGTGGTTGCCGCGCGGCCGGTGCGGCGGTTGCGCTCCTCGGCGGTGCGAATGTCGATCGCGCGCACGGTGATCGACGGATCCGCCGCCACCGCCCGCACGATCAGCTGTAGTCGTTCGGCGAACAATCGCACCGTGCGCTCGTCGAAGATGTCGGTGGGATAGCAGAATTGCATCCGCAGCCGCTGCAGTTCACCGTCGGCGCCGAATTCCTCCAGCGCGGTGAGCTGCAGATCGAATTTCGCCTCCGGCAGCGCCGGTTCGAGCGTCTCGACCCGCAGACCGGGCAGTGTGACCGCCGTGGCCGGCAGGTTCTGGAAGGTGAACAGCACCTGGAAGATCGGCGTGTAAGCGCTGGTGCGGGTGCGGCCCAGCGCCTCCACCACCCGTTCGAACGGCAACTCGGTGCGGCCGAGCGCCGCCAGGTCGGCTTCCCGCACACTCCGCAGCAGCTCGGCGAAACTCGTTCGGGCGTCGATCTCGGTGCGCAACGCCACCGTGTTGACGAACATGCCGACCAGATCGTCGAGTTCACGTTCCCCGCGCCCGGCCACCGGCGCGCCGACGACGATGTCGGACTGTCCGGACAGCTTCGCCAGCAGCACCGCGAAGGCGGCGTGCATCGTGGAGAACAGGGTCGTCCCGTGTGCTCGCGCGACACCGGCCAGCTGCGCGACCAGCGGCTGATCGAAGGCGAAGTCGACCGTCGCACCGCGCATCTCGCGGCGGGCGGGACGCGGCCGGTCGGTGGGCAGCGCCAGCTGCTCGGGCGCGCCGGCCAGGCGGTCGCGCCAGTAGCCGAGCTGTTCGGACAGCACGCTGTCCGGGTCGGTCTCGGCGCCGAGTACGGTCCGCATCCATTCGCTGTAGTCGGCGTACTGGATCGGCAGCGGACTCCACTGGGGCGCGGTTCCGGCCAACCGGCTGGTGTAGGCCGCGATCAGATCGCGGGTCAGCGGGGCCATCGAATAGCCGTCGGCACTGATGTGGTGGACCACCACGACGAGGATGTGCTCGTCGTCGGCCACCCGCAGCAGACGCACCCGCACCGGTGGGGCGGCCGTGACGTCGAAGCCGACGGCGACGATCTCGGCGATGCGCTCGTCGATCTCGTCGCGCCGCACCGGCATCGGCTCGAGGCCGACCGGCGTGGCGGGCAGCACCTCCTGCACCGGTTCCGGTTCGCCGGAGGTGGTGCGGGCTTCCGGATACCGGGTGCGCAGGATGTCGTGGCGCTGCACCAGATCCGCGAGCGCGGCCCGGAGGGCGTCGAGTTCCAGCGTCCCGGTCAGGCGCAACGCGACCGGCACGTGATAGGCGGCCGAATCCGGGGCGAGCCGGTTCAGCACCCACATCCGCTGCTGGGCGAGCGACAGCGGTACCGGCACGCCGGTGGTCCGCGGCCGCAGCGGTGGACGGACATCCCGCTCGGCCGCATCGATCCAGGCGGCCAGCGCCGCGACGGTCGGCGCGGTGAAGACCGCGGCGACCGGCACCCGCACGCCCGAGGCCGCACCCAGCCGCGCGGCCAGGCGGGCGGCCGCGAGCGAGTTGCCGCCGAGTTCGAAGAAGTCGGTGTCGGCGCCGATGGGCGACTCGCCGTCGGCGGACCGCCCGACGATATCGGCGAATTCCGCCGCCACCAGGCGTTCGGTCTCGGTATCGGGCGCCCGGAACTCGGCCTCGGACAGCACCGGGGCGGGCAGCCGGTCGCGGTCGACCTTGCCGTTGGCGTTGAGCGGCAGCGCGTCCAGCACCACCACGGCCGCAGGCACCATGTATTTCGGCAGTTCGCTGCCGAGCGCCGCGCGCAGCGTGCCCGCGTCGACATCGGCGCCGGGCACCGCCGCGTAGGCGATCAGGCGCGGTCCCGCGTTGCCGTCGGTGCGGGCCACCGCGACCGCGGCCTCGACGCCGGGCCGGCGCAGCAGGGCCGCCTCCACGTCGCCGAGTTCGATCCGGAAACCACCGATCTTGACCTGGAAGTCGGCCCGCTCCAGATACTCGAGCAGCCCGTCGGCGCGGCGGCGCACGATATCGCCCGTGCGGTACATGCGGCCGCCGTGGAAGGGATCGGCGACGAAACGGCCCGCCGTGAGCGCCGGTTGTTCCGCATAACCGCGGGCCAGCTGGTCGCCGGCCAGATACAGCTCGCCGGGCACGCCCGGCGGCACCGGCCGCAGCCGCCGATCGAGCACATAGGTCCGGCTGTTCCACACCGGCGCGCCGATCGGCACCACCGGCTCCGGATCGGCGCCGACCCGGTGCGAGGTGATCGAGACGGCGGTTTCGGTGGGACCGTAGAGGTTGAACAGCGTTGCGTCGCAGCGTGTTCCGAACTGGCGCGCCGTCGACTGCGGCAGCGCCTCACCGATCGCGAGGACGGCCCGCACCGTCTGCGGCAAGCCGATCTCGTCGGCCAGCAGCATGCCCAGCAGCGAGGGCACCGTGAACAGGATGCTCACCCGGTGCCGCCGCATGAGCTCGCGCAGGTGGTCGGGATCGCGTTCGCTGCCCGGCTCGCTGATCACCAGGGCTCCGCCGCTGACCAGCAGCGACCAGAACTCCCATACCGACAGGTCGAAGGTCGCGGGCGTCTTGAGCAGCGCGCGGTCGGCACTGTCGATGCCGAATTCGCTACGCAGCCACAGCAATTGGTTGACGATCGCGCCGTGCGAGATCGCCACGCCCTTGGGGCGTCCGGTGGAGCCGGAGGTGAACACGACGTAGGCGGTATTCGACGGCCGCAGCGGCGCGAGCCGATCGGCGGCGGTGATCGGCGTGCCCGGATACGCGGACAGATCCGTACCGGGATCCACCGTCGCGATGTCGTCACCCACGCCCGGCACCGCACCGCCGCCCAGGACGCACACCGGCCGCGCGGTCTCGACGATCTGCGCGATCCGATCGGCCGGATGGTCGGGATCGATCGGCACATAGGCGCCGCCGGCCTTGGCCACCGCGAACATGGCGATCACCAGATCGACCGAACGGCGCAGCGCCAGCACCACAGTCGTCTCCGGGCGCACGCCGAGGCCGATGAGGTGACGGGCCAGGCGGTTGACCCGGACGTCGAAGTCGCGATAGCTCAGTTCGGCGCCGGCCGCGTCGATCAGCGCCACCGCCGCGGGATTCGCGGCGACCCGGGCATCGAACAGATCCACCAGCGTCGCCTCGGGAACCTCCCGCGCGGTCCGATTGCCGTCCTCGATCACGAACCGGTACTGCTGCTCACCGAGCAGGTCGAGATCGCGAATCCGGGTCGCGGGCGCGGCGGCCACCGCATGTAGGACGCGGTTCACCTGCGCGGCGATCCGCTCGGCGGTCTCGGCGGTGAACAGATCGGTCGCATAGCCGAGAGCCAGCTCGATGCCGGCCGGGACTCCGGACTCGGTGTGGTGGTCGACGGCGAACAGATGCAGATCGAATTGCGCTGTCGTGCTGTCGGATTCGACCTCGGTGACGGTCAGGCCGGGTAGTCGCAGGGTGGCGCGATCGTGGTTCTGGAACGACAGACCCACCTGCACCAGCGGATGCCGAGCGGTCGAGCGGCGCGGATTCAACACCTCGACGAGGCGTTCGAACGGCACATCGGTATGCGAGAGCGCGGCGATATCGGTGGCGCGCACGCCGTCGAGCAGCGTGTCGAAGCGCGCGTCCACATCGACCGCGGTCCGCAACACCACGGTGTTGACGAACATGCCGATGACCTCGTCCAGCGCGGCGTCGTTACGCCCCGCGACGGGCGTGCCCACCGCGATGTCGCCGGTATCGCAGAGCCGGGCCAGCACCGCCGCGAACGCCGCGTGCACGACCATGAACACCGTGGCGCCGGCGCTGCGGCCCACGCCGGCCAGCCGCCGGTGCACCGCGGCGTCGACGGCGAATTCGACGCGGCGGCCGTACAGGCTCTGCCGGGCCGGGCGAGGCCGGTCGGTCGGCAGGTCGAGCTGATCCGGCAGCCCGGCCAGCGTCTCGCGCCAGAACGCGATCTGCCGGGCGGCCACCGATTCCGCGTCGTCCTCGGCGCCCAGCAGACGCTTCTGCCACAGCGCGTAGTCGGCGTACTGGATCGGCAGCGGCGACCAGCCGGGCCCGTCGGACCGGACCCGTGCCTCGTAGGCGCGCATCAGATCGGCGACGAACGGCACGATCGAGGATCCGTCGGCGCAGATGTGATGCAGCACCGCCGCGAGCACATGCTCGTCGGGGGCGAGTTCGAACACCCGCACCCGCACGGGCACGTCGGTGGTGACGTCGAATCCGGTGCCGAACAACTCCCGGATTCGTTGCGGCAGTGCGTCTTCGGCGACCGGCACGGCCGTCGTGTCGATGTGGACCCGCTCGACCGGCAAGATCACCTGCGCCGGTTCGCCGCCGATCTCGGGGTAGACGGTACGCAGCGATTCGTGCCGCGCCACGACATCACGCAGTGCCGCGGCGAGGGCCTGCTCGTCCAGGTCGCCGGACAGGCGCAGCGCCAGCGGAATGTTGTAGGCGGCCGAGGCGCGGTCGAACCGGTTGAGGAACCACATCCGCTGCTGCGCCGGCGAGAGCGGCAGCCGGGCCGGGCGCGCACCGGCGACCAGGGCCGGCCGGTCACCGCCCGTCAGTGCCGCCACCGCGAGATCGGCGACCCGCGGATTCTCGAACAGCGTGCGCACCGGGACGCTCACACCCAGGGCCGCGCCGATGCGGGCGACGGCCTTGGCCGCCGAGAGCGAGCTGCCGCCGAGGGCGAAGAAGTCGTCGTCGGCGCCCACCGCCCGGTCGGTGCCGAGTTCGCCGAGCACCTCGGTGAACACATCGGCCACGATCTGCTCGGCGGCGGTCGCCGGCCGGCGGTAACCGACCGTCTCGAACACCGGCGCCGGAAGGGCGCGCACGTCGAGCTTTCCGTTGACGGTCAACGGAATTCGGTCGACCGCGACCACGGCGGCCGGAACCATGTGCTCGGGCAGCCGCTCGGCGACCGCGCGGCGCACCGACGCCACGTCGAGGTCGGCGCCCACCGCATATCCGACGATCCGGGCCTCGGCTCCGTCGTCCGCGCGGACCACGACCGCGGCCTGTGCCACCGCGTCCACCGCCATCAGCGCGGCCTCGATCTCGCCGAGTTCCACCCGGAAGCCGCGCAGGTTGACCTGGTGGTCGGCGCGTCCCAGATATTCGAGGTCACCGGTCGCGGTCCACCGCGCGAGGTCACCGGAGCGGTAGGCGAGTGAACCCGCCGTCCCGTAGGGGTCGGCCACGAAGCGCCCCGCGGTCAAGGCGGGCCGCCCCAGATATCCGCGGGCGAGTTGTCCGCCGGAGACGTAGATTTCGCCCGGCACACCCACCGGCACCGGCCGCAGCCGCGAATCGAGCAACCGCACGGTCAGACCCGGCAGGGCGCCTCCGATCACCCCGGCCGCACCGGTGCGCGCGTCGATCGGCCGGAACGACACGTGCACCGTCGTCTCGGTGATGCCGTACATATTGATCAGCCGCGGTGTGTGCGGATACCGCGCCAACCAGTCCCGCAGCCGCGCCGGCTCCAGCGCTTCGCCGCCGAAGATCACACAGCGCAGCCGGTAGTCGGCCGGAGCGTCGGCCAGGTCCGCGCTCATCAGCTGGTAGAACGCCGAGGGCGTCTGGTTGAGGACCGTCACGCCCTCATCGATCAGCAGCTCCCGGAATTGCTGCGGCGACCGGGAGGTGAAGTAGTCGACGACCACGATCCGGCCGCCGTGCAGCAGCGCACCCCACAGTTCCCACACCGAAAAGTCGAAGGCGTAGGAGTGGAACAGCGTCCACACATCGGAGTGGTCGAAACCGAATCGCTCGCGGGAATTGTCCAGCAGCCGAATCACATTGGCGTGCGGAATCTGCACACCCTTGGGTCGGCCGGTGGAACCGGAGGTGTAGATGACGTAGGCGGTGTTGTCCGGGCGCAGCGGCGAGCGGCGGTCGGCATCGGTGATCGGCGCGGTGTCCAGCTCCTGCCAGGACACGGTGTCCAGATCGATTACCGGGCCGTCGAACCAGCCGCGGGCCGGGCCGTCCGTACCGGTGATCGCGCACACCGGCCGGGCGTCGGCGAGGATGTATTCGATCCGGTCGCCGGGGTAGTCCGGATCGATCGGCAGATAACCGGCGCCGGATTCGACGACCGCGAGCAGTGCGACGATCAGGTCGGCCGAGCGTGGCAGCGCCACGGCGACAAGTGTTTCCGGACCGGCGCCGGCCGCGATCAGGCGCCGGGCGAGGCCGTGGGCACGGTCCTCGAGTTCGCCGTAGGTGAGGGCCGCGTCGCCGGCCCGCACCGCGACGGCCGTTCGGTCCGCCCGCGCGGCCGCCGCGAAACGCGCTGCGATGGTGGTCGTTTCGGAACGATCGTCGCCGCTGACGGACCATTCGTACAGCGCGCGATGCTGTTCCTCGGCGCTGAGCAACTGGATGTCGCCGACCACGACGGTGTGGTCGTGGCTGACCGCGGCCAGCACCTGCTCGAAGCGCCGGGCCAGCTCCGCGATCGTCGACGCATCGAAAAGATCGGCGGCATAGGTGATCTCGACCGACATCCCGCCCGCACGACCGTCGTCGTCGATGGACTCGACCAGCGTGAACTGGAGGTCGAACGCGACGGCGGCCGCGTCGACCGCCTCGGGCGTGACGTGCAGCCCCGCCAACTCGACCTCGGGCAGGGTGAAGTTCTGGAAGGTCAGCGCCACCTGGAACAGCGGATGACGGCTCGCCGTGCGGGCCGGCGCCAGCATCTCCACCACCTGCTCGAACGGCACGTCCACCTGCGACAGGGCCGAAATATCCTGCGCGCGAACGGTATCGAGCACGGTGTGGAAGTGCTCACGACTGTCGATCTCGCTGCGCAACACGATGGTGTTGACGAACATGCCGACCATCGGGTCCAGCGCGGCCTCGCCGCGCCCGGCCACCGGGGTGCCGATCGCGATATCGGAGGTGCCCGACATGCGCGACAGCAGCACCGCCAGCGCGGCATGCACCGTGCTGAACAGGGTGGTCTCGTGTTTGCGGGCCAGTTCGCCCAGTTCGCTGTGCAGATCGGAGTCGATCTGGAAGCGGTGGCTGCCACCGCGGTACGACGGTGTCGCGGGACGCGGCCGATCGGTGGGCAGGTCCAGCTGTTCCGGCAGCCCGGCCAGGCGGGTGCGCCAGAATTCGCGCTGGCGGGACAGTTCGGATTCCGGATCGGCCGGATCGCCGAGGACTTCCGCCTGCCACAGCGTGTAGTCGCGGTAGCGCACCGGCAGGTCCTGCCAGCCGGGCGCGCGTCCGTCGCGGCGCGCGGCGTACGCGGCCGTCACATCCGCGGCCAAGGGGCCCAGGGAAAGGCCGTCCGCGCAGATGTGATGCAGGACCAGCAGCAGTACGTGATGATCAGCGGACAGCGCGAAAAGCTCGGCGCGCAAGCCGGTTTCGACGGTGAGGTCGAATTCGGTGGCGCAGATCCCGGCGATGCGCTCGGCCAGCGTCTGCTCGCTCACCGCGGCCACGCGCAATGCCGGGATGTGCGCCGCGGCGGGCTCGACGACCTGCACCGGCCCGTCCGCGGTATCGGGGTAGCGGGTGCGCAACGTCTCGTGCCGCTCCACCACATCGGCCAGGGCCGCGCGCAGGGCGTCGATATCCAGTGCTCCGCGCAATCGCAGCGCCAGCGGGATGACGTCGACCGCGGCGGCCGCCCGCTCGTCGGCGCGGAAGCGGTTGAGGAACCAGATCCGCCGCTGCACCGCCGAGAGCGGCACCTGCTCCGGCAGCGTGCGCGCGGTCAGCGGCGCGCGCGCACCGGTGCCGGCCAGCAGCTCGGCCCGCGCCGCCAGCTCGGTCACCGTGGTGGCCTCGAACAGCAGGCGAACCGGCAGCTGCGTGTCCAGAGCGGCGCCGATGCGGGCCAGCACCTGGGTGGCGAGCAGCGAATTGCCGCCGAGGTCGAAGAAATCGTCGTCGCGCCCTACGCGCTCGGCGCCCAGCACCTCCGCGAAGACCTCGGCGACCACGGCTTCGGCCGCCGTCGCCGGCGCGTGATATTCGCGCGCCTGCCAGACCGGATCGGGCAGGGCGCCGCGGTCCAGCTTGCCCGAGCCGTTGAGCGGGAACGCGTCGAGTACGACGTAGGCCGCGGGGAGCATGTAGGCCGGTAGTCGCTGCGCCAGTGTGGCTTTCACCGCGTCGATATCGATGCCTGCGCCGTCGGCGGGCAGCAGATACGCGACCAGCCGGTCACCGGTCTGCGGATCGTGGCGAACGATCACCACGGCCTGTGCGATCTCGGGCACGGCGGTGAGCGCCGCTTCGATCTCGCCCAATTCGATGCGCAGGCCGCGCACCTTGACCTGAAAGTCGGTGCGGCCCAGATACTCCAGTTCACCACGCGGGTTCCACGCCACCAGATCGCCGGTGCGGTAGAGCCGCTCCCCGGTACCGAACGGATCGGCCACGAACCGTTCGGCGGTGATGTCGGGGCGGCCGACGTACCCTTCGGCCAGTTGCGTGCCGGCCAGGTACAGCTCACCGGCGACGCCCACCGGCACCGGCCGCAGCCGCGCGTCCAGCACGTACAGCCGGGTGTTGAACACCGGGCGGCCGATCGGCACGGTCGCGGTGTCGGTGTCGACGACCTCGTGGCCAGTGACGTCGACCGCGGCCTCGGTCGGCCCGTAGAGGTTGTGCAGTCGCGCACCGGTGACCGCCCGCAGGCGCTGCGCGACCTCCGCGGGTAGCGCCTCACCGGAGGCGAACACCGTCCGCAGCGAACCCGGCCGCGCGTGCGCGAGGAACACCGCGAGCATCGAGGGCACGAAATGCGCCACCGAAACGTGTTCGGCGCGAATCAGTTCGGCGAGGTAGGCGGGGTCGCGATGGCCGTCGGGCCGGGCCACCACGAGCCGGGCGCCGACCTGCAACGGCCAGAAGAACTCCCACACCGACACGTCGAAGGTCGCCGGAGTCTTCTGCAGTACGACGTCGGCGGCGGCCAGTTCGTACTCGGCCTGCATCCACACCAACCGGTTCACGATCGCCCGGTGGCTCACCGCCACACCCTTGGGTTTGCCCGTCGAGCCCGAGGTGAAGATGACATAGGCGGGATGGCCCGGCCGCAGCGGTCGCAGCCGGTCGGCGTCGGTGAGCGGCGCCGACGAGTAGTCGCCGGTGTCGAACAGGTCGATATCGAGGACCGCGCAGTGACTGACCAGACCGCTCGTATCGAGATCGAGCCCATCGGTGGAGCGGGTCAGCACGCACACCGGCCGCGCGGTGCGCAGTACGTCACCGATGCGCCGGGCGGGATGGTCGGGGTCGAGCGGTACGTAGGCGGCGCCCGCGGCGACCACCGCGTACATGGCGACCACCAGATCGTCGCTGCGGCGGATGCCCAGGGCCACCGTGCGGCCGGGGCCGACGCCGATCGAAACCAGCAGCCGCGCCAGTCGATTCACCCGCGCCGAGAAGCCGGCATAGGTCCATTCGGCGCCCTCGAAGCGCAGGGCGACGGCATTCGGGCTGCGCCGCGCCTGCTCGGCGAACAGGTCGGCCAGTGTGGTCGCCGGCACCTCGTGGGCGGTGTCGTTCCATGCGCCGAGGATTTCTTCGCGTTCGGCGGCCGACATCGGTTCGATATCGCCGATGGGCCGTTCCGGCTGTGCGAGGAGGGCTTCCAGTACCAGGCGGAACCGGCGCGCGAATCCCGCGACGGTCGGCTCGTCGAACAGGTCCGTCGCATATTCGAAGACCGCCGCCAGGCTGCCGTCGGCCGCTTCCTCGGCCGTCAGGTGCAGGTCGAATTTGGCGGTGCCGGAATCGAGTTCGAGCGTCGTCGCGCGCAGCCCCGGCAGTCGCGGTTCGCCGGCGGCGGCCTGGCGCAGATCCAGCATCACCTGGAACAGCGGGTGCCGGGCCGCCGAGCGCATCGGATTCAGCACCTCGACCAGACGCTCGAACGGAACGTCGCGGTGGGCGAAGGCGCGCAGGTCGCCCTCGCGCACGGCGTCGAGCAGTGCGGTGAACGAGGACTCGGGCGCGACGTCGGCGCGCAGCACCAGCGTATTGACGAACATGCCGACCAGATCGTCGAGCGCGGCCTCACCCCGGCCGGCGATCGGCGTGCCGATCGCGATATCGCGCTGCCCGGACAGTTTCGCCAGCACCACCGCGAAGGCGGCGTGCAGCGCCATGAAGAAGGTGGCGCCGGTCCGCTCGGCCCGCTCACGCAGCGCGGAGACGGTCTCGGCGGGCACCGCGAAGCGGTATCGGGCGCCGCGGCCCGTCGCCGTCGCCGGCCGCGGCCGATCGCCCGGCAGGGCCAGCACGTCGGGCAGGCCCGCCAGTTCGCCTGCCCAGAACCGGATCTGCTCGGCGATGGGTGAATTCGGATCGTCCTCGGAGCCGAGCACGGCCCGCTGCCAGAGCGCGAAGTCGGCGTACTGCACGGGCAGCGGCAGCCACTGCGGCGCCCGGCCGGCCGTGCGCGCGGCATAGGCCTGCATCAGATCCCGCGTCAGCGGCGCGATCGACCAGCCGTCCGCGGCGATGTGGTGAATGGAGACGACGAGCACGTGCACATCGGCGGCGCTACGCAGCAGCGCCGTCCGAATCGGCGCCTGGTCGCGCACCGCGAAGGCGACGGCCGCCTCGGCCCGCAGGCGCTGCGCCAACTCGTCCTCGGGCACCGGCTGCGGCGCCAGGTCGACCACCACGTCCGCCGGGTCGAGTACCTGCTGGAAGGGCACGCCGTCGACGGCGGGATACCGGGTACGCAGGGCCTCGTGCCGCGCCAGCACATCACGCACCGCCGCGGCGAGGGCGGTGACATCCAGCTCGCCCCGCAGCCGGATGGCGGTGGTCAGATTGTCGACCGCCGATTCGGTGTCGAACTGGTTGCGGAACCACATCCGCTGCTGCGCGTAGGACAGCGGCAGCCGCTCCGGCCGTGGTCCGGCGGTCAACGCGCGATGCCGGCGGGGAGACGAATCCCGCAGTCGCCGGGCAAGATTCGCGACCACCGGGTGCTCGAACAGCAGGCGCACCGCGACCTCGCGGTCCAGCGCCTCGGCCAGCCGGGCCGACACCTGGGTCGCCACCAGCGAATTGCCGCCGAGGGCGAAGAAGTCGTCGTCGAGCCCGACCTGTTCGGCGCCCAGCACAGCGGCGAAGACCGCCGCCACGGCCTTCTCCTCGGCGCTCTCCGGCGCACGGAACCGTTCGGTGGCCAGTACCGGATCGGGAAGGGCGGCGCGATCGAGTTTGCCGGAGGCCGTCAGCGGCATGGCCGCCAGCGCGACGTAGGCGCTGGGCACCATGTACGACGGCAGCCGATCCCGCAGCCTGCTTTCGGCGAGGGTCCGCGGATCGCCGTCGCACACCGCATAGGCCACCAGCAGATCGCCGGCCCGATGCCGGTACACCCGCACCGCCGCCGCGTCGATGCCGGGCGTGGCCAGCAGCGCCGCCTCGATCTCGCCCAGTTCGATGCGCTGGCCCCGCACCTTCACCTGGAAGTCGCTGCGCCCCAGATATTCCAGATCCCCGTTGCGGAGGCGGCGCACCAGGTCGCCGGTGCGGTACATGCGAGCACCCGCGGGGCCGAACGGATCGGCCACGAATCGCTGGGCGGTCGCACCGGTCCGGCGGTGGTACCCCCGGGCGACCTGCGCACCGGACAGGTACAGCTCGCCGATCACCAGATCGGGGACGGGCCGCAGCTGCCGGTCGAGCACCAGAATGTGGCTGTCGCGCACCGGCTTACCGATCGGCGCGGGACCGATGCGGTCCGGCGCAACCGGCGCGTGGGTGGCGTGCACGGTGAATTCCGTGGGCCCGTACAGATTGTGCACGGCGGCATCGCTCACCGCGGCGAACGCCCGCACGGCCTCTCCGTTGAGGGCCTCGCCGGCGACGAGAACACACCGCAGCGTGCGGATATCGGCCGGTGTCACGGTGTTCGCGAAAGTCGCCAGCAGCGACGGTACGAACGAGATCATGGTCACGGCGTGCCGGGCGATGGTCGCGGCCAGATACGCGGTGTCGCGATGCCCGTCGGGCGCGGCGACCACCAGCCGCGCTCCGCTGCCGAGCGGCGCGAACAGCTCCCATACCGAAACGTCGAAGGTCGCCGGGGTCTTGAACAGCACCACGTCCCGCTCACCGATCCCGTATTCAGCGGCGATCCAGGCGATCTGGTTGTCGAGCGAACCGCGCTGGACGGCAACGCCTTTCGGCGTTCCGGTGGAGCCGGAGGTGAAGATGACGTATGCGGTGTCGGCCGACCGCACCGGGGCGATCCGGTCGGCGTCGGTGAGCGGGCGATCGGACATGCCGTCGAGCTCGAGCGCATCGATCGCGATTCGCGGAATGTCCAGATCGGGCGCATCCCCGGCGGTCAGCATGCATACCGGCGCGGCGGTCTCGGCCATCTGCCGCAACCGGGCCGTCGGCTGATCCGGGTCGACCGGTACGTACGCCCCGCCGGCGGCCAGCACGGCGTAGGCGGCGATCACCAACTCGGCCGACCGGCGCATCCCCAGGACGACCAGCGACTCCGGGCCGACGCCCGCGCCGACGAGATGGCGGGCCAGGCGGTTGATCCGCGCCGACAGTTCGGCGTACGTGTATTGCCGCTCGCCGTCGACCACGGCCACCGCATCGGGCCGCAGGAGGGCCTGCCGCTCGAACGCGGCGAGCACGTCGGGAGCCGTTTCCCCCGCGCCGCGGCGGCCGGCGTCGATCGTGCGCCGCAACTCGGCGGCGTCGAGCAGCGGCAGCCGGCCCACCACACGAGTGGGCTCGGCGACCACCTGGACGAGCAGTTGCCGCCACCACCGCGCATACGCCGCGATGGTGTCCGACTCGAAAAGATCTGTGGCGTAGGTGAACTCCGCCGTGATCCCCGCCGGTGCCGGACCTTCCCCGGGACCGGCACCGGCGAAGCTTTCGGTGACCGTCAGTTGAAGGTCGAACTTGGTCACCGCCGTGTCCAGGGTACTCGTCCGCACGGACAATCCGGGTAACTCGACGGCGATGTCCTGAGTGTCGGCCACACCCAGCATCACCTGGAACAACGGGTGGCGGGCCTGCGAACGGACCGGGTTCAGCGCCTCCACCAACTGTTCGAACGGCAGATCGGCGTGCGCGAAGGCGCCCAGGTCCACCGCCCGGACCCGTTGCAGCAGAGCGGTGAACGGTTCGTCGGCCGCCACTCGGGTGCGCAGCACCAGCGTGTTGACGAACATGCCGATCAGATCGTCGAGTTCGCGGTGACCACGCCCGGCCACCGGAGTGCCGATCACGATGTCGTCGCCGCCCGAGATCCGCGCGAGCAGCGCGGCCAGCGCGCCGTGCAGCACCATGAAGGTCGAAACACCTTGGGCACGGGCGAGTTCGGAGATCGCCGCGTGCAGGTCCGCGGGTAGGTCGAAGCGATAGGTGGCGCCCCGGCCGGCGGCCACCGCGGGCCGCGGCCGATCGGCGGGCAGGTCCAGCTGGTCGGGAATACCCGCCAGCGTGTGCGCCCAGTAGCCGAGCTGCTGGGCGGCCAGGGATTCGGGATCTTCGGAGATACCGAGCCGATCCCGTTGCCACAGCGCGTAATCGGCGTACTGCACCGCCGGCAGCGCCTCGGGGGCGTCGATACCCGACCGGCGGCGGGTATAGGCCGCGGCCACATCCCGCGCCAGCACCGGCAGCGAGAGTCCGTCCGCGGCGATGTGGTGCAGCACGATCGCCAGCGCGACATCATCGGCGGCGAGTTCGAAAATCGTCGCTCGCAACGGGATTTCGGCGGTCAGATCGAACCCGCGTGCCGCCAGGCGCGTCAACTCCGCGTCGAGGCCCTCCGCCGCAACGGTTTCCACCGCGAAGGACTCCGGCCCGACCTGCCCGGCGGGGAGAATATGCTGCCGGGCCACGAGCTCGTCGTCCGCCGGAAAGACGGTGCGCAACACCTCGTGGCGGGCCACCACATCGGCCAGGGCCGCTCGCAGGGCCTCGGTGTCCACCGCGCCGGTCATCCGGACCACGAACGGCATGTTGTAGCCGGCGCTGTCCTCCTCGAACCGGTTGAGGAACCAGATGCGCTGCTGCGCGGGCGAGAGCGGCAGCACCTGCGGTCGCGGCCCGGCGACCGGCCCGGCGCTCTCGTGCATGTCCTCGGTTTCGAAGGCGCGGTCGATCAGCTCGGCCAGCGCCTCGACCGTGGTGGCCTCGAACAGTTCCCGCACGGTCAGCGCGCAGCCGAGGTCGGCGTTCAATCGTGCCGCCACCTGCGTCGCGACCAGCGAATTACCGCCCAGGGCGAAGAAGTCGTCGTCGAGTCCGAGGCGCTCACGGCCGAGCACCTCACCGAACACCTCGGCGACCGCCCGCTCCGAGACCGACTGCGGGCGGCGGTACTGTCCGGCCGTCCGCTCGGGCGCGGGAAGCGCGGCCCGATCGAGTTTGCCGGAGGCGTTGACCGGCAGCGATGCCAGCATCACATATGCCGCCGGCACCATATAGCCGGGCAACTCGCGCGCGGCCGCGCCGCGCACGCGCGCCACGTCGACCGCGCCGGCGGTGGTCTCGACCAGATAGGCCACCAGTTGCGCACCGGTGCCGGCATCGTCGCGCACCACGACCACCGCGCGCGCGACCCCGGGCACCGCGCCGAGCACCGCTTCGATCTCGCCGAGTTCGATCCGCAGCCCGCGCAGTTTGACCTGAAAATCGGTGCGGCCCAGATACTCGAGCTCACCGTCGGCCGTCCAGCGGACCAGATCCCCGGTGCGATACATCCGCGCCCCGGGGCCGGCCTCCGTCTCACTGTCCGCGAACGGATCGGCGACGAACCGTTCGGCGGTCAGCTCCGGCCTCCCGACGTAGCCCCGGGCGAGCTGAACCCCCGACAGATACAGCTCACCCGGAACGCCGACGGGCACCGGCTGCAACCGTGCGTCGAGCACGTACAGCCGGGTGTTGAAAACCGGTGCGCCGATCGGCACACCGGTGGTATCGAGCGGGCCCACCTGATGCGCGGTGACATCGACCGCTGCCTCGGTGGGTCCGTACAGATTGTGCAGCCGCGCGCGCGGCGCCGCGGCCCGCAGTCGCTGCGCCAGTGGTCCGGGCAACGCCTCACCGGACGCGAACACCGCACGCAGCGAACTCAATTCGGAGGCGTCGACCACGCCGCCGAGGAAGGCCGCCAGCATCGAAGGCACGAAATGCGCGATGGTGACACCGAATTCGGCGATCACCGCGCGCAGGTAGGCCGGGTCGCGATGCCCGTCGGGCGTCGCCAGCACCAGGCTCGCGCCGACCTGCAACGGCCAGAAGAACTCCCACACCGACACGTCGAACGTGGCGGGGGTCTTCTGCAGGACGACGTCCGCGGCGGTGAGCCGGTAGGCGCTCTGCATCCAGACCAGCCGGTTGACGATCGCGGCATGGGTGACCGCGACGCCCTTCGGCCGCCCGGTGGAGCCGGAGGTGAAGATGACGTACGCGGGATGCTGCGGCCGCAGCGGCGAGATCCGCTCGGCGTCGGTCACCGGCCCCGCGGACAGCGCCGACAGGTCCAGTTCGTCGATGTCGATCCACCGGGTGTCACCGTCGCCGTGATCGCCGGCGGTGGTCAGCACGCAGACCGGCTTCGCGGTCTCGAGCACGTAGCCGATGCGTTCGGCGGGATGGTCGGGGTCCAGCGGCACATACGCCGCACCCGCCGCCAGTACCGCGTACATCGCGACCACGAGCTCCGGGGAACGCCGAATATGCAGCGCCACCGTGGTTTCCGGTCCGGCGCCGCGCGCGATCAGATAGCGCGCGAGCCGGTTGACCTCGGCCGCGAACCCGGCGTAGCCGAGGGTCCGCGATCCGCGCAGCGCGACGGCCTCCGGGGTCCGCGCCGCCTGGCGCTCGAACATCGACACCAGGGTCGCGTCCGCACCCGCAAGCGCGGCGATATCCACCTCGGTGGCATTCCAGATCCGGAGGCTGACCTCACGCTCCAGATCGGTCGTGACCGCGACCGACGACAGCGGCCGCTCGGGATCGAGGTCGACCAGCCGCTCCAGGAACCGCACGAAGCGGGCGTGATGGCGGGCGATGTCGTCGGCGCGGTACAGATTCGGGTTGGCCTCGAAGTCGACGTGCACCCGGTCGCTGTCGCCGTAGTAGACGTTGAGGCTCATATCCTCGACCGGCCCGGTCGAGAGCACGTGGTAGCGGCCGGTGGTATCGCCCAGGGTCAGGTCACTGCGGAACAGCATGATGTTGGCCAGTGGCCCGAACAGCGCGCGGCGGGTGGCCAGGCCTTCCATGCCGGCGTCGCGGCGGATGTCCTCGTGCCGGTAGCGCTGATGCCGCAGGGCCCCGGCCACCTCGACCCGGGTCTGCTGCAACAGCTGCGCCCAGGTGGCCTGCCCGACCTGCAACCGCAGCGGGACGATATTGGAGAGCATGCCGGCCGAGCGCCGCATGACGGCCGTCGTGCGGGCGGTCACCGGCAGGCTCAGCACCGCCTCGTCGCGTCCGGTCAGCCGGGCCAGATAGGCCGCGAAGGCCGCGAGCAACACCACGGCCGCAGTCGAATCATGCGCTGTCGCAAGGTCGTTCATTCGGGTGGCGATCTTGTCCGGCAGCCGGCGGCCGTAGACCAGGTTTCCGGCCGCGCGGGGTGCGCTGCGGCCGTTGAGCGTGGTCGCGCCGTCCAGATCGCGGACCCGCTCGCCCCAGTACCCGCGATCGGAGCCGAACCGGGTGCTGTCGCGGTAGCCGCGTTCACCCTCGACCAGCGATTCGAGGCTGCCGGCCTTGGCGGGTTCGGGTTCGATGCCGCGCAGCTCGGCGGTGTAGCGCTCGGCGACGCGCATGGTGTTGGTCAGGGCGCCGAATCCGTCGAGAACGATGTGGTGGGCGCGCAGATACCAGAACCAGCGCCGTTCACCGACCCGCAGCACGGCGCCGGCGAACAGCCGGTCCGTCAGCAGATCCACCGGCTGCGTGTAGTCCGCGCGCATCCAGTCGTGGGCCGCCGCGACCGGATCGGGGGCGTCGCGCAGATCGACCGGCACGATGTCGACGGGTAGCCGCGGGTCCACGCACTGATACGGCTCGCCGTCGACTTCGCCGAGCCGCACCACCGTGGACCCGAACTCCCGGGCCGCCTCGACCGAGACCTTTTGCAGCACTTCGACATCGAGGTCTCCGTGCACGTCGACGTACTGGGCGATGTTGATCGGAGTCCGCGGATCGAGCAGCTGGGCGTACCAGACGCCGAGCTGCGCCGGCGTCAACGGGAACGGCGACGGATCCGATGTGATCTCGGCGCCGTGACCTTCACCCGGACCGAAACCGCTCAACTCCGAACTCTGCACCAGAGCCTCCTCGTTTGACGAAATACCCAGCGACCGAACGCTTTTCGGGCAGCACGAAATAAGCCCCGGGCCCCGCGCGACGGCGCGGACCCTGGCTTTGCCACGGATGGTTCGGCGAATACACCTCACGCGATCGCGAAGGTGTGAAAGAGCGAAATGGTTTGTGTCTCAGTAATTTCGGTGAACCGGTGCGGTCACCAACTCATCCTCGAACTCGACTTCCTCCAACATCGCGGCCCCGAGCTCCCGCGGCCTCATCTCCTGCATCGGCCGGTGGCGACCCGCGCCACCGTTCATGCAGCGAACACTAGGCCGAAGACTAATAAAAAGGAATCAGTTCCTTCAAAAAAACTCGGACTAGCGTCCAATTCGGTCGATCTCGGGGCAGAGATGTGCCCGAAACCACACTGTGACCTGTTTGTGTGAGTCAGGACACTTTCAGACGCGGAGCCTACGAGCCGAAACGTTGCATCTGCGTTGCATCGGCGCCCATCCGCCGGTCGAGCACCCGAATTTTGGCCTCGATCTGGGCATACAGGGCGGAATCGCGATCGGCGGTGGCTCGATAGGCCACCCATGCGGCGGCATCGTCACGCCCCTCGGCTCCCGAGGTCCAACGGCTCAGCACGGTCGCGTCACCGGAACGTAACACTGCGGTTCGCAGCCGCACCCGCAATTCATCGCGAATGTCTATAACTCCGGGAGCGGTCGAACGGGGCAGCACCGGTCCGGTGTAATGGCGGACCGCACTGTGCACATCACCGGAGTCCAGTGCCGCGCGCAGCGCCTCCACATCCGTGGACACCGGCACCCGCAACCGATACGGCCGCGAGCCGAAGACGTCCGGGCCGACCACCGAGCGCAGCCGCGACATGGCGGCGCGGATGGTGGCGTTGTCGAGGTCGGTGTCGTCGAGCAGCAACGCCAGATGATCGGCGGACAGACCTTCGGCGTGTTCGGCCAGCAGCAGCAGGATCTCGGCATGCCGCTGCGACAACGCGATGCGCTCGCCGTCGACCGACAACTGCGGCTGGCCCAGCCCCAGCACCTCCAGCGCCAGCCGGCCGGCGGTCCGCGGCGGCGTCGAATGCCCCACGGACGCACGGCGATCCGCGCCTCGTTGTTCGGTGCGCACGGCCGCGAGGACCAGATCCATTTCCGCCGCGGTCGCGGCCGCCTTCACCAATGCCAGAATCTCCGGGCGCGCGACGCGCACGCCGCCGGCGATCATCAGCACGCCGACCAACCGGCCGTCCGGATCGTGGACGGGCGCGGCCGCCCCGGTGAGCTGATGCATCCGGTGCAGAAAGTGTTCAGGGCCGTGGATCCAGGTGGCGCGCCCGGTGCGGACCACCAGTCCGACCGCGTTCGTGCCGATGCGGCGTTCGGACAGATCGTCGCCCTCGCGCAGGCCGACCTCGGCGGCGGCCTCGACCCGGTCGGGATTGCCGTGCACCGACAGCACCCGGCCGAACTGGTCGGCGACGACCACGATCAGGCCGATGCCGGTGGCGTCCTGCAGCAGCAGCTTGTCGACCAGTGGCATCACCGCGGCAATCGGATGGTTGTCGCGGTAGCGCTGCAGATCGGCACCGCGCAGACCGCGGCCGTCGAGTACGTCCATGGGGTCGACCCCGCCGCGCAGACTGCGCAGCCAGGACTCCAGAACCAGCGGACGCAGCAATCCGGGCAGCTGATTGAGCTGATCACCCCCGACGCTGAGGTAACCGTGGGCCTGAGCGGCATAGGCTTCCAGCGCACCGAGCTGTGTCCCGGGCTCGACCCTGCCCTCGGGACGGTTATCGCCTGTGAGATTGCTGACCATTTGCCTTTCTTTCCCGTCCCACACTGTACCGGCGGGTCAGGAAGGGCATGGGCGAAGCATACGGTTTGTCCGACAGGTCACACCAGCATCGGAGCGCGGCGAAATGTGAGGTAGACGGCATATCGGGGCCAACTGTGACCCCGGCCATCAATGCCGCGGAACGGCCGGGCGCAGCGCGGCCACGTTGCGAGCACGCAGCGCACCCGACCAGAGGCCGGTCCCGTAGGCGAGGTCGTCGAGCCGCTTGCACATCAGATACCGCACCGGATCCAGGCCGCCGGCATCGCGGTGGGTGAACCAGTCGGCCAGTCCGTCGGCGATCGCCAGCGCGACCGCCAGCCGGCGGATGCGCCGGGAGGCGATCATCGCCAGCACGGTCACCGGCCAGTAGTGCCGGCACAGCGCCGAGACGATCCGCCACACCCCGGCGGAGAATCCGCGGGCCAGATGGATGGCCGCCACCCGCGTCGGATTGTCGAGTTCGGCGAACACCCGCCGCAGCCGGATCAGCGCGGCGAGCAGCGTGGCGAGCCCGCCCAGGATTCCGGCCCGCGAGGCGGTGGCCAGCAGCGCGGTCGCGGCGACGGTCCAGAACGGCACCGACAGCGGGGCGACCATCCCGGCGTGGCGCCGGGCCAGCGGCGCCGCGGCGGCGCCGTGAGAAACCTTGCGCCCGAACCACTTACCGAACGAGGCCGGTTGATCGCAGGCGACGTGCGCGGCGGGCTCGTAGCGCAACCGCCAGCCGGCGCGCTCGAGTCGCCAGCACAGATCGATATCGGCGGCCGAGCGCATCTGCTCGTCGAATCCGCCCTCGGCCAGCAGGGCGTGCCGCCGCACCAGCAGGGCCGCGCCCGGCGCGTACGACACCGAGCCGCGCGAACTGACCGCGGTTTCCCGGCGGCCGAAATCCAGCGACGACCGCGCGCTCTCGTAGCGGCCCAGCACACTGGCATCCGGCTCGCGCGCGACGATGCGGGGCGCGACCAACGCGACCTCGGGATCGCTGAAATGGCCGAGCATGACCTCCAGCCAGCCCGCGCGGGGGACCACATCGGAATCCAGGAATGCGACGAATTCCGTTGTCGCCGCCCGCAGTCCGGCATTGCGCGCGGCGACCACGCCCTGGCGTGCATCGTGGCGGAGCACCGTGACGCGGCAACGGCCACCGGTACGCGGGATCCGAACCGGCCGGTCCGAACCGTCGTCCACGACCACCACGCTGTGCCCGCGCAGGGCAGAGAGCAGCCGCTGCAATCCGGCGGCGTCGTTGCAATGCGGCACCACGACCGTGACCTCTTCCGGGGAAGGAAGCAGGCGCGGACGCGGGTTGGCCACCCCGGAGTCGAGCAGCCGTCTGGCAACCACCGCGGACTGGGGATCCGTCACTTCGAGATACCCGTCACCGATCAGGGCGGCCGCTTCCGGAGCAAGTTTCAGCAACCTCGTCGGCGAGCCACCGACCAAGAGCCGTCCACCGGAATAGGTGCGCACCCGAGGATCGATTCGCACCCCGAACCCGTTGGGCAGTCGATCATGGCGCATTCCAAGAATGCTATGCGCTAACCGCCCTCCGGGCATCCCGTGTCGAAAAAAACGGACCGAATTCGATACGAATCCGGCGGCAACCCACCGGCTCCGGCGTTGCGTGGGTGTCAATGACCATCGACGCTATCTGGCTATCGCACGGCAACATTCGCTTCATGATCAACGAGATTCCGCGTGGGACGCGATAGTTCATCTCCGGCTACTACCGCGTGAGATGCGGCGTCGCCGTGTGCGCCGATCTCCTCCACGTACCGGGCCGCGACCACGAACGCGCACTCTAGACTGCGGAAGGCAAGCACGTTGAACAGCAGATGACGGGTGGCCGTCGGGCGGGCTGCGCAGGTCTAGAGGTGGCATGGGAGTCGGACGGATGCAGACGAGCGGGGGCGGCAACACACTCTCGGAAGCCGAGATAGTCGAGGCCGCATTGCGTGTGGTGCGCGCCGACGGCGTGGAGAAGCTGTCGATGCGCCGGCTCTCCCGCGAACTGGGCGTCTCGCCGATGGCGCCCTACTACTACGTCGCCGACAAGCGCGAATTGCTCGATCTGGTGGCCAGCGCGGCCCTGACCGGCGTGCGGACCCCACCGCCGGAATTCGGCACCTGGCAGCAGCGCCTGCGCGAACTCATCGATCAGATCGACGAGAAGCTGCGCAAACATCCGGGCCTCGGCGATGTGCTGATCGAACAGACGCTGGGCAAACAGCTCGATCTGATCGCCGCTGTGATGGAAATCCTGTCCGATGCGGGCTTCGACGATCGCAATGTGCTCGCCGCCTATGCCACCATTCACACGTATCTGTTCGGCCGCGCCCGGGTCAATCCACGGGACCGATCCGCGCTGGTCGACATGCCGCTTCCCGAAGCCGTCGAGCGGGCCGTCAAGCACATGAGCGATCTGCGCGGCAAATACTCCTACGACTTCGGTATGGATGTGCTGATCGCGGGGCTCGAGGCCCAGCTTGTCCGGCAGCGGGACGGCCACGTATCATAAATTAGAACACGTTCTAGTTTACCTGCTCCAGCGCCCGGCCCCGAGAGGACACCATGACCACCGCCGATCCCGTCGTACCGCACAGCTCACGATCGGCCGTGCTGCGGGTCGCCGCTGTCGTCAACGAGACGGCCGACGCCTGTTCACTGGTCTTCGACGTGCCCGAAGAACTGCGCGAGCGCTTCGCCTACCAGCCCGGCCAGTTCCTGACGCTGCGCATCCCGAGCGAGCGCACCGGTTCGGTCGCGCGCTGCTATTCGCTGGCCAGCTCACCGCACACCGATGTGCAACCGAAGGTCACCGTGAAGCGCACGGTCGACGGATACGCGTCGAACTGGGTGTGCGACAACGTGCAAGCCGGTGACGAGATCGAGGTGCTGCCACCTTCCGGCGTCTTCACGCCGAAGGATCTGGACGAGGACCTGCTGCTGTTCGCCGCCGGCAGCGGTGTCACCCCGGTGATGTCGATCCTGAAATCGGCGCTCGCCCGCGGCACCGGCCGGATCGTGCTGGTCTACGCCAACCGCGATCCGGAGTCGGTCATCTTCGCCGACGAACTGCGCGAACTCGCCGACAAGAATCCGCAGCGGCTCGTGGTGGTGCACTGGCTGGAGACGCTGCAGGGCCTGCCCACCGCCGACGGACTGGCCGCGCTGTGCACCCCGTACACCGGTTTCCGCGCCTTCATGTGCGGGCCGAAGGCGTTCATGGACCGGGTGCACGACGCACTGGCCCAGCTGGAGGTGCCGCGCAACCGCACCCACGCCGAGGTCTTCAATTCGCTGTCCGGCGATCCGTTCGCCGCCGGCGCCCCCGTCGAGGTCAGCGAGGAGGACGCCGCCGACGCGGCCACCGTGGAGGTCGAACTCGACGGCCAGACCCATTCCATGCAGTGGCCGCGGCGTCAGACCCTGGTCGACATCATGCTCGCCAAGGGCCTGGACGTGCCGTACTCCTGTCAGGAAGGCGAATGCGGCTCCTGCGCCTGCACCGTGCTGGAAGGCAAAGTGGAGATGGACAATTCGGAGATTCTCGATCCGGAGGACATCGAAGCCGGGTACATCCTCGGGTGCCAGGCGCATCCGGTCACCGATCATCTGAAGATCCAGTTCTGAGGACCGCCGCTGCCGCAGCCGACCGCTGGGCCGCGCGCGGCAGGGGAATCCGCCGCGGTGCATGGGCGCCGTATCGGCACCGCGGCGGACACCGCGTAGTCGGCGGGCCGGCTTACGGCGCCTGCCGTTGCGCCCGATAGGCCGCGCGCGTCTCGGGTTCCAGATGTTCGGTGGCGTAACTCAATGCCGTGCGGCCCATATCGTGGGCACGGCGGTCCAGGAATTCGGTGAGCAGGGCGCGGTCCACCCGTTTGCCGACTTCCCGCAGCATCCATCCGACCGCCTTCTGAATCAGGTCGCGCCGATCGTCGAGCAGCCGTTCGCACAGTGCGAACGTGGTCGAGGCGTCGCCGGCCTTGATGAATGCGAAGGTCGTCAGCAATGCGACCCGTCGTTCCCACAGCGATTCCGACCGCGCCAGTTCGTCGAGCAGATCGCGCGGCCGTTCCAGTAACCACGGGCCGAGGATGTTCTCGGCCGACACGTCGACCAGATCCCAATTGTTCACGCGCCCGCCGCGCACCGCCGCCAGATACATCTCCACGATTTCCTGTTGCGCGGCAACGTCGTACGTGCGCGGTTTCCCCGCCTTCGCCATGGCATTGTTCGCGATCACCAACGCCGCGAGCCGATGTTCGTGCACCGGACTCCGCAAAAGCTCAGCTATCTCCGAAACGGGCAGTGCGGAAAATTGTTTCGCGACCTTGCGGGTCTGCGGCACAGGGACTCCGAGGAAGGCGTCGCCCTCGCCGTAGTCCCCGGGCCCGGTTTTGAAGAACCGCCGCAACTCGAGGGCGCGGCCGGGATCTCCCAGCTCGTCCATGGCACGGGCGACATCGGCGGCGGTCGGCGCGGAGTTCATGCCCGCACTCCGCCGACACCGCCCGACGCCGAATGCCGATCCTCCGGATGATGCGCAACGATCATGTACGGCAGTATCACTCACTCTTCACCCGATTCCCGACGACAACGTGTCCGGCCGCGGCCGGACACGTGCCGTTGCGGATCTAATTGGCGAAGGTGCGCTCCCCCCGCGCCGGAGCGTGCGCGGACACCGCTCCCGCGGGAATGACGATGCGCCAGCTCGGTTGTTTCCGAACCGGAAACGGCGGGAGTTCGGCGGCGGGCTCGTGCCGCTCCGCGGTGATATCCCCGAATTCGACAACGGGCGCCGGGGGTGTCGCCGGTGCGGGCGGCGCCGGATTGGGTGCTGTCGGAGCCGGGTGCGTTGCCGCCGGCACCGGATCGGGAGCCGTCGGCACCGGCTGCGGTCCCGCCGGCGCCGGAGTGGGTGCGGCCTGGACCACCTGCGATGCGGCCGACGTCAAATGGGATGCGGCCGGAACAAGCTGCGTTGCCACCGGAGCCAGCGGGGATGCGGCCGGAGCCGGGTGCGGTGCCATCGGCATCGGATTGGGGGCGGTCGGCACCGGCTGGGATGCGATCGACGCCGGATAGAGCGCGGCCGGCGCCACGTGAGGTGCGGTCGGCGCCGACGGAGATGCCGGCGGCACGAGCTGCGGTGCGGTTGCTGCGGGCGACACCATTTGCAGGGCTGCCGGTACCGGACGAGGTGTGGTCGGTGTCTGCGGCCGTGCGGTCGGTGTCGAGGGGTGTGCGACTGCGACCGATCGCGTCGTCGGCCGGGCAGCGGTGCGCACAATCGGATTGTCGCGCAGGTGATTCGTCAGCACACAGGCCGCGGCGCCGAAAGCCGTGATTCCGGCGAGCATCGCGGCGAAATCGAGATGGGCCCCCGCCAGTTGATGCGCGGCATGTGCCCCACCGAAGAGACCGCGGAGGATGCCGGAGAAACTGCTGTCGTCCGCGACCGCCGCGCGCATCTCGGATTCCTTGTTGTCGAGGTACAGCACATCCGCGAGGACGAACACCGCCACACCGGTCCCCGCCACCGCGGCCGCGGCGGAGAATATCGACGCGCGGGTGCGCAGATAGGCCACCGCGGCGAAGATCGTCGCGAGCACCGCGACACAGGTCAGCACCGCCCACGTGCCGCTGATATCGGTGTCGCGCAGCCCGGCACCCGCCCAGTCCTGCTGGGACACGGTGGTACCGGTCAGCCTGCCGAAGGCATCCGACCGGATCGCGCCGCCCGGTCCGGAGGCCGACAACCAGGGCTGGAACAACAGGACGAGAGTCGCGGCGCTCAACACGGCCCCGCACAGGTATCCCCAGCTCGGACGGCGACCACCCGGTGGCGTCGGTAGTGAGCCGGACGATTCGAGGTCGCCGGTTCCGGGATGAACATCGCTCCAAGGCGTTCGGGTAGCCATAACTCCGGGTCTGTCTGTTACCGATGCGCCGGCCTCGTGGCGGCCGGCCCGGTAGGGGTGGGTGCGGAAATGCGTCGACGACCGCGCTGTACGTCTGCGAAAAATCACGGTAGAACCGCGTCCGAGTACGGGCCACCAGACCTCCCACGGCTGACTGGGGCGCAGGTCACAGCCCTTTTCCGGAGCACCGGCGAGATATGGTGAAAGAAGTTGTCCCGGAACATGTTTCGATCGTCGGCACCGGCGCCGGTAGTGCCCGGCCGGCGGGAAGCGCGGGCGCGAACGTGACCGGGTCGACACCGGCTACGCCGAGTGCCCCCGCGAAGCTAGGCGGTCGGGCACGCGGTGTCGACCGCTCCGAGCACACGGCCGGATTCGAAGGCCGCCGCACTCGCGGGCAGTTCACCGGCGCGGCCGCTGTTGTAGACCGTCACCGTGCCGGCGCCGGCGGTCGGCCGGCCCAGGGCGTCGATGCGTCGAAGTGTCTGGCCCGCAACAGCTTCCGCGCTGTCGAACAGCCGGACGCCCGAGGGCAGCGCGGCCACGATGGAATCGAGGACCAGCGGGTAGTGGGTGCAGCCGAGGACGACCGCCTCGGTGCCGGCGGGAGTCTGCTCGGCGGCGCGGGCGATGGCGTGCTCGACGGCCTGGAGATCTCCGCGGTCGATCGCGTCGGCGAGGCCGTGGCACGCCACACCGGTCACATCGGCGTCACCGCCGAAGCGAGCGATGAGATCGGCCTGGTAGCGGCTCGCGGTCGTGGCCGCGGTCGCCCACACCGCGACCGAGGCACACGCGGCGGCCGCCGGTTTGATCGCGGGGACGGTGCCGATCACCGGCACCTCGGGCCCGACCTCGGCCCGCACCTGTTCGAGTGCGGTGACGCTGGCGGTATTGCACGGCAGCACAATGGCCTCCGCGCCGAGCCGCAACGATCGGCGGGCCGCATCCAGCACCCGATCGATCACCCACTGCTCGGGTTTGGGCCCCCACGGCGCACCATTGGGATCCAGTTGCAGCAGCAGATCGAGGTCGGGACGCAACTTGCGCAGCCACGCCCCCGTCGGCAACAACCCCAGTCCCGAATCGATGAGCGCAACGATCACCCAGCCACTGTATTAGCGTCGCCACGAACCCTTACGCCCGACCGGGGTATCGACCGGACCTGTTCCGCGCGGCGCTGGCGTGCCGTCGCACCGACCGATCCGGGCGGCACGGCGCGTTGCGGGCGTTCAGCTCGCGGGTGCGGCGGACCTGGCGTTGGCTGCGAGTTCGGCGCGCATCTTCATCACCTGCGCGGTGCGACCGCCGCCGACCACGGCGGTCAGGACTCCGCCGTCGAAGTAGTGCGCCAGGAATTTGCGGCCGTCGTCCTCGACGATCCGGATCTCGTCGGCGCCCGCCGGGGTGCCGAGGACCTGGATCTTCAGGTCGTACTGGTCACTCCACACGTACGGCACCCGGGCGGCCGTGGGAACGTCGCCGCCGAGCAGCGCGGTCACCAGCAGCCGTGCCTGCTCGCCGGCGTTGGTCCAGTGCTCCACCCGCTTGTGCCGGCCGTTGTCGTGGCGCCACGCGGCGACATCGCCGACCGCCCACACCCCCTCGACCGAGGTGCGGCCCACCTCGTCGGCGAGGACACCCCCGCCCGCCTGCGGTTCCGCCAGCGGGATGCCGGATCCGGCCAGCCATTCGGTGATCGGCGCGGAGCCGACACCGATGACCACCAGATCGGCGGTGACCGTAGTGCCGTCGGTGAGGGTGGCCCCGGTGACCGCGCCGTCTTCGACCTGCAACGAGCTCAGTCCGACGCCGCAGCGCAGGTCCACCCCTTCGTCGCGGTGCATGCGCCCGACCAGGCGGCCGACCGCCTCGCCCAGCGCGGCGGCCAGCGGGGTGGGCTGTGGTTCCACCAGCACCACGTCGACGCCGCGGGAACGGAAGCTCGCCGCCAGCTCGCAGCCGATGAATCCGGCGCCGACCACCAGCGCCCGGCGCGCGGTGGCCAGTCCGTCGCGCAGCGCGGCCGCATCCTCGTGCCGCCGCAGGACGTGGACACCGGCGGCCTCGGGCAGACCCGGAATCCGCTTGGGGCGCAGGCCTGTTGCGATGATCAGCTGTCGGTACTCGAGCACGGAGCCGTCGTCGAAGGTCACGGTGCGCGCCGCGGTATCGACTCCGGTCGCGGCCAGGCCCAGTCGCAGCTCGATGTTCTTCTCGGCGAAGAATTCGGCGGGGCGCAGCGTCGTATCCTCGGTCTCGCCGCGCACGAACTGCTTGGACAACGGCGGCCGATCGTAGGGCAGGCGCTGTTCGTCACCGACGAGGATCACTCCGCCCTCGTATCCGGCGCGGCGCAATTCCTCCGCGGTACGCAGGCCGGCCAGACCGGCGCCGACGATCACGATCGGGGCTGTCATCGCTGCGCTCCTGGCTCGGTTCCCACTGCTGGCACGTATTGCTGCACCAATCCACCATAAACTAGAACACGTTCTAGAATGCGGTGACGGGCGCCATATCCGACGCGAGTGCAGGAATTTTCCGGAACAAGTATTGATCGGGCGGTCAATCAGAGTTATACCGAGATCAGAACATAATTCCGCCCCCGAGGAGGCACCCATGCTCACCGAAAACCGCACCCTGAGTTCCGTGGCCGTGGCACTGGGCGTCTATACCGCCCTGTCCCCCATCTGGACCGACCACAGCAACCGCGCCATGTGGACCCTGATCGTGCTCGGCGTGCTGATCGCCCTGGCCGGCCTGGTCCAGTTCACCCGTCCGGGCATCGCCGGAACCGATTACGCGATGGGCCTGTTCGGCGTCCTGCTGTTCATCTCGCCGTGGGTGATGAACTTCAGCTCCTTCAGCGCGGCGTCGTGGACCGCGTGGATCGTCGGCGTACTGACCGTCGTGGTCGCCCTGGCCGCCCTTCCGCAGGTATCGGCACGGATGCATACTGCTCACTGATGCAGATGCCCAAACCCCGTCGAGCGGGGCGTCGCCGCAGCAGCAAGGTCGACGGCGACGCCCGCGCCCTGATTCTGGATGCCGCCGAAAGCCTGTTCGCGGCACACGGATTCGACGCGACCGCGACGGCTGCGATAGCCGCCGCGGCCGGCGTTCCGAAGGGGCTGGTCTTCTATTACTTCCCCACCAAGGACTCGATCCTCTCGGCGCTGATGGCCGAGCGAGTTCCCGCGCATCCGATCGACGACATCGCCACGGTGGTCCGGCCCGGCGATCCGGCGACCAGCCTGGTGAACCTCGACGCGGCGCTGAATCTGCGCGACCACCATTCCTCGGTGCTGCGCGTGATCATGTGGCGCGAGGCCGATACGCATCCGGATGTGCGAAAACAGGTGCGCCGCATGCGCGATCAGCTGCTCGACGTCACCGCCCGGGTATTGCAGGCGAGTGCGCCCGGGCAGGTACAACCCGGAACCCTGCGGGCCTGCGCAGCCGCCTGGGTGTCGGCCATGCTCACCATCGCGAGCACCGACCGGTTGCACGCACTGGACGGATTGACACTCGCCGGCGCCGAGGAGATCACGAACCTCTCCCGGGTCGTCGCGGCCGGCATGACCGGCCTGGGCTGAGCCGGCGCCGCCGGTTCAGCGAGCCGGCAGCAGACCATCGACCAACGCGCGCAATCCCTCCTCGTAGGTGTCGGCCGCGGTGAGCGCGCCCCACCGGTCGGCCACGGCCGCCAGGCGCGGAAGTTCGCCGGCATCGATATCGGCGAAGACGCGCTCCCGGAACACCGGCCGGTCGTCGTCGCGACGCCGGCGAGCCGCGGCCCGAATCAGAATTTCCCCGGCGGTGTAGTACCAGATCGTCCGATAGGCGTGCACCGCCCGCTCGGCACCTCGCACTTGTCGACCTGTTCGCCCGCGGCATCCGAATGCTGCCCGACGGCCGGGTTTTCGACGAACAACGCCGTATGTCCGGAGATATGGAGGGGTGGACGCTGGCGACTTTCCGGGTGGCCACCGACGCCGACGTCCACGGCGACCACTGGGAAATGCATCCGAGCGGAGAGGAGTTGGTGGCGGTGCTCTCGGGCGGAATCCGGATGTATCTGCGTGAGCCCGGCGACGCGGCGGGACCGGTATCGCTGCGCGCCGGACAGGCGTTCATCGTGCCGCGGGGGTGTTGGCATCGGATCGAGGTGGACGAGCCGAGTGAACTGATGTCGCTCACCCTGCGCCACGGTACCGAACTCGCAAAACGGACGGATTGAGCTGCGGCGCAAGGGCGGCGGGAACCGTCGCACACCCCCGCGAACTCGCACCCCGAAACGTGAGCGATAAGAATGGAGTGTATGACGGATCCCGCCAATGCCCGTTTCGGAGAACCCCATACTGCACGAGAGGGGCACCGACTGACCCGCTCCGAGGAGGAGCCGGGCCAGCAGACGGGTGGCGGCGGTCCCGCGCACGGCGGTGCCGAGAAGTTCGGACTGCGCTGGGACAGCGCCGAATTCGGTGAGTCCGGATCGGGTGAGAGCGTTTTCGGCCCGCCCCCGGTCGCCTCGCCCACCGATGTCCCGTCCTTTTCACCCGACTACCTCGCCGGCACCGCGGTTCCGGCACCTCCCGCCGCACCGCCGCTGCCGGTCCGCGACACATCGGCCCGCACGAACATCCCGCCGCTGGCCACCCGAGAACCCGCGCAGCGCAGCATGTTCGCCTCACCGTTCGATGCGGATTACGAGCAGGGTGCGGCGCGGTCGCGGAACAATCCTGCGGCCGACGACGAATCCGCTCCCACCTCCAGTTTCGCGGTGAGCGCGGCGGAGACGCCGCCGGTGGATCCGAGATCGGGTGTCCTGGGATCGTCCACGGCTCCCGGCGACAACGAGAACCCGACGCCGGAGAAGGCAACCTGGGAAACCGAACTCGATGCCGGATCCCAGGATCCGGAGGACACCGTCCGCCGCATCGCGCAGAGTCTGGGCATCGACCCCGGGCGGCAGACTCGCTCCCGTTCCGCCGAAACCGAGCCCGCCGAGACGTCTGCCGAGCCGGCGGAACCGCGGCGATCCGATCCGGCCGAATCCGGCGCCCCGTCGACCGCATCCGTCCCGGCTCCGCCGAAACTCCCGATGCGGCTTCCCACTCCCGCCCACGGCATCGCCCGGACCGAAGCGGCCGGTGCCGGAACGGGTCTCGCCGCCGACGCGACACCGGCGAGCACCGACCCGCGCCCGGACACGCCCCGCCGGCCCATTCCCCGTGCGGCTCGGCGGGCACGCGGCGACGAGCAGCACGCCGCGAACACCGCCGCGGCCCGGCTGCCCGGCGACATCGCGGCAACCGAATCGGCAACCGGTGAGCAGCACACCACCGCGGTGACCGAACCGGCATCCGCCGGCAACGAGCCGCCCGCAGCCGCCTCCGGGAGCGAGAGTGAATCCCGCCCCGCGACAGCGGAAGGTGTGAACCGCACGGCGATCGGTCACGCGACATCGGCCGGCGGCGACGCCGATCCCGCACGGCTCGCCGCGACCCCACTGACCGACCGGTCGCCCGACGAAGCCCTCCGACCCACCGCGACCACCGAATCGGCAGCCGGGAGCGAGCACACACCACGCCCCATTACGCGGGCCGAATCCGTCGCCGAGAGCGCCCAGGCCGCCGAACACACCGTCGCCGAGGCGAATACGGGCGCAGCGGAGGACGACAAGGGTGAGCCGGCGACCCCCGCGGCGCGGCTGCCGCACCGGCATTCGAACGAGCCGGCACACTCCCACCGCGCGGAGTCGACGCCCCCGGCCCACTCCGATCCGGCCGACCGAACGGACGAAGCCGGCTCCGGAGATCCGCAATCGTGGCAGAACACCGACATGCTCCCGGCGATCCGCAGCCGCGCGGACAACGCCCACGCCGCTTCCCACCAGCTTCCCTCCCGCAACGGGGCGACGGTCGGCCTGCGCTCGGCCCCGACGAGTACCCTCGCCGAACAGTCCGATACCGACGTCCTGCGACGACGCGCCGCGGAAGCCCGGGTGGCGGAGTCCGTTCCGACCAGCCGGCACCGGTCGCTCGCAGCGGAAACCCGAGCCGACGACTCGACGACCGAGGCCCCGGAAGACGGTGCGACACAGCCGGATTCGGCGATCGGTGCCGCCCACATCGAATCGTCCACCAGTGCCGCGGGTACCGGCGGTCGCCGAAATCGTCGCGCCACCGGGGATCAGCACTCCGGTGACACACCGGACGACATCGCTTCGCGCACCGGCCTGCCCCCCACCTCCCGCCGCGCGGCCCGCCGCCGGGCCGAGACCACCGGCGAACCCCCGGCCATCGACGTCGGCCTGGTGATGCAGTTACTGCTGGCCAGCCACACATTGGAAAATGTGGCTCGCAACGCCGAAGCCGGCGACGTCGACCTCAACGGCCTCATCACCGCCGCCCACCGAACCCGCACCGCCGCAGTCGAACTCGTCACCACCTGGTTCGGCGGCGCCGACCAGATGCGCGAATTCGCCGAAGCTCTCCTGGCGGCGACCGAGAACTGAGCCAGCGACGCGAAAAGGGCCGCTCCCCGAGGGGAACGGCCCTTTTCATGCTGTCACATGTCGTGACGGCCGATCACAAAGTCACTTGATGACCTTGGTGACGCGGCCGGCGCCGACGGTGCGGCCACCCTCGCGGATCGCGAAGCGCAGGCCCTCTTCCATGGCGACCGGCTGGATCAGCTTGACGCTCATCTCGGTGTTGTCGCCCGGCATGACCATCTCGGTGCCCTCGGGGAGGGTCACGACGCCGGTCACGTCGGTGGTGCGGAAGTAGAACTGCGGGCGGTAGTTGTTGAAGAACGGGGTGTGGCGGCCGCCCTCGTCCTTCGACAGGATGTACGCCTGGCCCTCGAACTCGGTGTGCGGGGTGGTGGTGCCCGGCTTGATGACGACCTGACCACGCTCGACATCTTCGCGCTTGATACCACGCACCAGCAGACCGACGTTGTCACCGGCCTGGCCCTGGTCCAGCAGCTTGCGGAACATCTCGATGCCGGTGATGGTGGTCTTGGTGGTCTTCTCGCGGATACCCACGATCTCGACCTCTTCGTTGACGTTGATCACGCCACGCTCGACACGACCGGTGACCACGGTGCCACGACCGGTGATGGTGAAGACGTCCTCGATCGGCATCAGGAACGGCTTGTCGGTCTCACGGACCGGGTCCGGGATGGACTCGTCGACGGCGTTCATCAGCTCGACGATCGACTCGACCCACTTCTCGTCACCCTCGAGGGCCTTCAGGCCGGAGACGCGGACGACCGGAGCCTCCTCGTCGAACTCCTGGGCGGCCAGCAGCTCGCGGACCTCCATCTCGACGAGCTCGAGGATCTCCTCGTCGTCGACCATGTCCGACTTGTTCAGCGCGACCAGGATGTAGGGCACGCCGACCTGACGGGCGAGCAGCACGTGCTCACGGGTCTGCGGCATCGGGCCGTCGGTGGCGGCCACGACCAGGATGGCGCCGTCCATCTGGGCCGCACCGGTGATCATGTTCTTGATGTAGTCGGCGTGACCGGGGGCGTCGACGTGCGCGTAGTGACGCTTCTCGGTCTGGTACTCGACGTGGGAGATGTTGATCGTGATACCACGAGCCTTCTCCTCCGGAGCCTTGTCGATCTGGTCGAACGCGAAGCTCTGGTTCAGGTCCGGGTACTTGTCGGCCAGCACCTTGGTGATGGCGGCAGTCAACGTGGTCTTGCCGTGGTCGACGTGACCGATGGTGCCGATGTTGACGTGGGGCTTCGTCCGCTCGAACTTCGCCTTCGCCACTGTTGTCCTCCTGGACTAGTTAGTGCGTGCTTTTGTGCAGCAGTGCGGTTTGTATTTACAGGGGGTCGTACGCGACCGAACGGGGCGGATTCTCGCAAATCCGCCCCGACTGCGATTACTCGCCGGTCGCCTTGGCGATGATCTCCTTCGCCACGTTGGCCGGAACCTCCGCGTACGAATCGAACACCATGGAGTAGTTCGCCCGGCCCTGGGTCTTCGACCGCAGGTCACCGATGTAACCGAACATCTCCGAGAGCGGAACCAGCGCCTTGACGACACGGGCACCACTGCGTTCCTCCATGGCCTGGATCTGGCCACGGCGGGAGTTCAGGTCGCCGATCACATCGCCCATGTAATCCTCGGGCGTGATGACCTCGACAGCCATGAGCGGCTCGAGGATCACCGGACCGGCCTTGCGGGCCGCTTCCTTCAGAGCCATCGAACCCGCGATCTTGAACGCCATTTCCGAGGAGTCGACCTCGTGGTAGGCGCCGTCGAGCAGGGTGGCCTTCAGGTTGACCAGCGGGTAACCGGCGAGGACACCGTACTGCATGGAGTCCTGGATGCCGGCGTCCACCGACGGGATGTACTCGCGCGGAACGCGGCCACCGGTGACCTTGTTCTCGAACTCGTAGGTCGCGCCGTCCTCGCCGGTGAAGGGCTCCAGGCCGATGATGACGCGGGCGAACTGACCCGAACCACCGGTCTGCTTCTTGTGGGTGTACTCGAGCTTCTCGACCTTCTTGGTGATGGTCTCGCGGTAGGCCACCTGCGGCTTACCGACATTCGCCTCGACCTTGAATTCGCGCTTCATCCGGTCGACCAGGATGTCGAGGTGCAGCTCGCCCATACCGCCGATGACGGTCTGGCCGGTCTCCTGATCCAGCTTCACCGAGAAGGTCGGATCCTCTTCGGCGAGCTTCTGGATCGCGGTGCCCAGCTTCTCCTGGTCGGACTTGGTCTTGGGCTCGATCGAGACCTCGATGACCGGGTCCGGGAAGGTCATGGACTCCAGCACGATCTGGTTCTGCGGATCGCACAGGGTGTCACCCGTGGTGGTGTCCTTCAGGCCGATGACCGCGTAGATGTGGCCGGCGGACGCCGAGGGAACCGGGTTCTCCTTGTTGGAGTGCATCTGGAACAGCTTGCCCAGACGCTCCTTCTTGCCCTTGGTCGAGTTGATGACCTGGGCGCCGGAGTCGACCTTGCCCGAGTACACGCGGACGTAGGTCAGCTTGCCGAAGAACGGGTGCACCGCGATCTTGAACGCCAGCGCCGCGAACGGCTCGTCAGCGCTCGGCCGACGGGTGATGACCTCGTCCTCCTTGCCGGGGACGTGGCCTTCCACGTTCTCGACGTCCAGCGGCGAGGGCAGGTAGTCCACGACGGCGTCGAGCATGGGCTGCACGCCCTTGTTCTTGAACGCCGAACCACACAGCACCGGGTAGAGCTCCGAGGCGACGGTCAGCTTACGGATGGCGCCCTTGATCTCGTCGATCGTGAGCTCCTCGCCGCCGAAGAACTTCTCCAGCAGCGCCTCGTCCGACTCGGCGACGGTCTCGAGCAGCTCCTGGCGGTACTGCTCGGCCTTCTCCTTCAGATCGGCCGGGATCTCGGTGACCTCGTACTTCTCACCGAGCTTGGTCTCGCCGGTCCACACCTTGGCGTTCATCTCGACCAGGTCGACGATGCCCTCGAAGGAGTCCTCCGCGCCGATCGGCAGCTGGATGACCAGTGGCTTCGCGCCCAGGCGGTCCTTGATGGTCTGGACGGTGAAGTAGAAGTCCGCGCCCAGCTTGTCCATCTTGTTGACGAAGCAGATTCGCGGCACGTCGTACTTGTCGGCCTGACGCCACACCTGCTCCGACTGCGGCTCGACGCCCTCTTTACCGTCGAACACCGCGACGGCGCCGTCGAGCACACGCAGCGAACGCTCCACCTCGACGGTGAAGTCGACGTGGCCGGGGGTGTCGATGATGTTGATCTGGTTCTGGTTCCAGAAACACGTCACCGCCGCCGAGGTGATGGTGATGCCGCGTTCCTGCTCCTGCTCCATCCAGTCGGTGGTCGACGCACCGTCGTGGGTCTCACCGATCTTGTAGTTCACACCGGTGTAGAACAGGATTCGTTCGGTAGTGGTCGTCTTGCCGGCATCGATGTGAGCCATGATGCCGATGTTGCGGACCTTGTTGAGGTCGGTGAGCACGTCCTGTGCCACGGAAATCTTCCCCGCTCTGCTCTGTTAGCGATCAGCTAGTTGGGATTTTCGGGAACGGCCCGGGCGGTTCCGCTTCGATGCGGGCCCCTGGCCATCACTATGTCAACGTCGGGTGCGGCTGATTGGTGCCCTGCTGAGCACGTGCCGCACCCGACTGTGACTCGCCTCCCGGCGCCGTTCCTTCACCGGCGGACCGGGTGACCAATCACCAGCGGTAGTGCGCGAACGCCCGGTTGGACTCGGCCATCTTGTGGGTGTCCTCGCGACGCTTCACCGAAGCGCCCAGACCGTTGCTCGCATCCAGCAGCTCGTTGGCCAGACGCTCGATCATGGTCTTCTCACGACGCGCGCGCGAGTAGTTGACCAGCCAGCGCAGCGCCAGGGTGTTGGCGCGACCCGGACGAACCTCGACCGGGACCTGGTAGGTGGCGCCACCGACACGACGCGGCTTCACCTCGAGGGCGGGCTTCACGTTGTCGAGCGCACGCTTGAGGGTCACGACCGGATCGGTGCCGGTCTTCTCGCGCGCCTGCTCGAGGGCACCGTAGACGATGCGCTCGGCGGTCGACTTCTTGCCGTCCAGCAGGATCTTGTTGACCAGCTGAGTGACCAGCGGCGATCCGTAGACCGGATCGTTGATCAGCGGACGCTTGGGTGCGGGGCCCTTGCGTGGCATATCAGCTCTTCTCCTTCTTGGCGCCGTAGCGGCTGCGGGCCTGCTTGCGGTTCTTCACACCCTGGGTGTCGAGCGAGCCGCGGATGATCTTGTAGCGCACACCGGGGAGGTCCTT
Source organism: Nocardia nova NBRC 15556 (assembly GCF_001613005.1). Taxonomy (GTDB): domain Bacteria; phylum Actinomycetota; class Actinomycetes; order Mycobacteriales; family Mycobacteriaceae; genus Nocardia; species Nocardia nova. The sequence goes on from NZ_BDBN01000031.1 coordinate 57,617, forward strand.
CACACGACCACCGCGAACGAGCACCATCGAGTGCTCCTGCAGGTTGTGGCCCTCGCCCGGGATGTAAGCCGTGACCTCGACCGCGCTGGTCAGGCGAACACGCGCGACCTTACGCAGCGCGGAGTTCGGCTTCTTCGGGGTCGTGGTGTACACGCGGGTGCACACGCCACGACGCTGCGGGCTCCCCTTCAGGGCCGCAGTCTTGGTCTTGGCGACCTTGTCGCGACGACCCTTGCGGACCAGCTGGTTGATGGTTGGCATATACCGGCTTTCCTTATTCAGTAACCAGGTGTCTGGAACTCTTCGATGTCTGTTTGTCGGCGGTGCTGCCCGATTCCCCGGAGTTCACACCGACGTCATAGAGCTGTCACCACTTGCCCGGATCGCGTTTCCACGCGTCCCGAGGTCGGGCGTGTCGCGCGCAGTACATGCCTACTTTTCCGGGCACGCTGAAACGGTCGGCCGCTCTCGCTGGCTTACGTTCTACGCACAAACCTGCCCGCACGCTTCCGGGCACAGCGATCCACGATACCCGTCGGCGCGGCGGGGGGCAAAAGTGGGGTCCGGCAAGCACGCTTCACCACTCACGATGCACAACAACTATCTCTCGAGCGCTCCCCGGCCCCACACGCGGGCACCCGAGGCAATACATCTACCCTGCCGGAGCGAAGCGGAGGCCAAAATTACCGCGCCAGGTTCAAGGTCAACTCCGCCAGCTTCTTCGCCCCGGCACACGGATCCGGATGACCACCCGGCCGGTAGTTCACCCACCAGCCGATGATCCCGGTGTCCGCGGCCGGCGCCATCACACCGCACGAATCCGGATCGCCCGGCCGCTGCACCTGCAGCGAGCGCCGGCCCTGCACGTTCACATCGGTGGTGGTGTAGCCGAGCCGATCGTTGTTGGCCTTCTCGTTCGGCAGCGAACCCATCTCGTACCAGTTCAGCGTGGCCATACCGTCGCCGCCGGGCGTACCCGACAGATCCCACATGCACACCGCGCCGTTGAACGAACCCTGCGCGTCCTGAGCACCGGTCGCCTTGGCGATGTCCTCCTGTTTGACGACCTCGCATTCGCGCAGCAACTTGTCGAAGTTCATGTTCACGCCGCCGCCGCTACCCGCCGGCAATGCGGTTCCCGAGACCGTGCGACCACAGCCGCCTACCGTCAGCCCGACCGCGAGTGCGAGGACCGCGATCCCGCCCGCCCGCACGCCGCGCCGGACGCGGCCCTGATCACGCATGGCGTCGCTCATTTCAGCCGCCCTCACTTCAGCCGCTGCACGGTCAGTTCGGCCAGTTTGCGGTTCTTGTCGCACGGTGTCGTCGACACCTGCCCGAATGCGCCGGCCGAGGTCGACCATTCGAAGAAGTCGTCGCCCAGCTGCACCGCGAAGTCACAGATGGTGCCGTCCGGGCTCGCATCCTGGAAACCCTGATGCCCGCCGACCTCGATCGACTCCGGATTGCGGCCCTGCGCGGTGACCCACGCCTTCTCCCGCCCGATCGGACTGCCCCGATACGACGCGAACGTCACGCTGGGACCGCCGATTCCGCCGGCCTGCCAATTGCAGCCGACCGAATTCTTGAACACCTGCGAGATCTGACCGAGCCCACCGAGATTCCGGACCTCGTCATCGGTGACATGCCCGCACTCCCCCACGAACGGGCCCAGCGCCGCCACCTTCGCGGGCGGACGAACCGACGGGGAATCACTGTCGGACTTGTCGCCCGAACCGCAGCCCGCCAGCAGTGCCGCGAGAGCCGTCCCGGTGACAATCGCCGCCGTCAATCGCATGATGGGCACTCTACTGGTTTCGGCGTCCTGGGCCCGGGTGTCGCGTAGCACAGGGCCACCACCTCAGTCGGCGGTCGGGTCGGCCAGGCCGTGGCGGTAGCCGTAGCGGACGGCGTCGGCGCGGTTGCGGGCGCCGATCTTGGCGAAGGCGTTGTTGATGTGAGTTTTCACCGTCGCCGGCGAGACGAACAGGTGGGCGGCTATTTCGGCATTGCTCAGTCCGCGCGTGATCAGCGCGACCACCTCCGCCTCGCGAGCGGTGAGGCCGTCGGGATTCGGCGTACCGGCGGCAGGGGCACTCGGCGCCGGCCGGTCCCGTGCTCCGATCAGGGCGTCCACCAGCCGCTGGGACACCGTGGCGTCGAAGGTGGACTGCCCGGCCGCCGCGGCACGGATGGCGGCGACGATCTCCGCCCGGCCGGCGTCCTTGGTGAGGTAGCCGCGCGCGCCCGCGCGCAGCGCGCTCACGATCGAGGCGTCGTCGGCGTAGGTGGTCAGTACCAGTACCGCGGTGCCGGGATGGTCGGCCGCGATCCGGCGGGTCGCCTCGACGCCGTCGAGTACGGGCATCCGCAGATCCATGAGCACCACATCCGGGCCGGTCTCGGCCACCGCCCGCAGCGCCTGTTCACCGTCACCGGCGGCGCCGACCACACGCACCTCGTCGACCAGGCCCAGCAGTGCGACCAGACCCTCACGCATCACCTGCTGGTCGTCGACCACCAGCACCCGGAGCGGTTCCTGTCCCTCACTCAAATCGGAACCTCCGCTGTCACAACCCATTCGCCGTCGGCCGCACCGGACGACAGCGTGCCCCCGGCCAATGCGATCCGCTCACGCATCCCGGTCAGACCGTACCCGCCGCCGGGCAGCGGCTCGCGATTCTTCTGCTCCGCGAACGCGTTTCGCACCGACAGTCGCACCTCGCCGGCCGCGAACTCGAGCGCGACATGCACCGGCCGGCCCGGTGCGTGCTTGGCGGCATTCGTCAGCGCCTCGCGCAGGGTGCGCAGCAGCGATACCGCGGCACCGGAATCCATCGGCCGGGCGGGGCCGTCGCAGCGCAGTTCCACCGTCATCCGGTGATCGCGCCGATAACTCTCGACCAGTTCACGCACGGCATCGGGCAGCGGTGGCACGTCGCCGCGCAGCGCGGCCACCGCACCGCGCGCCTCGATCAATCCGTCGCGGGCCAGCCGGTGCGAGCGCCGCACATGCGCCAATGCGCCCGGTATATCGCCCCTTTCGTCGAGCAGCAGCTCCGCGACCTCCAACTGCATACTCAGCGCTCCCAGCGAATGTGCCAGTACATCGTGCAATTCCCGCGCGATCCGGGCACGTTCGTCCAGCGCGGCCGCCCGAGCCTGTTCGTCCTGTGCGCGCCGCGTCTGTTCGAGCAGCAGCTGGGTCTGGCGTACGCGCAGTCGATGCTGTCGACGATACAAACCGAGCAGCAGCAGTATGACGAGCACGCCGACGTAGGTCAGCAGGTCGCCGAGGCTCTTCCCGGCCGCCGCACAGCCGACAATCAGAACCGCGACCTGTGCCGCGAAGCCGAGCAGGATGATTCGCGTAGCGGACCGGAACTGCTGGGCGAGCACACTGGCCGCCGCGCACAGCATGATGAACGCGGAGATGTCCGGGGCCGCTCCGACAACCGCCGCACTCGACAAGGCGCACCAGGTCAACGCCAGGGTGGCCACCCGGGGATACCGGGATTCGACCACCGCGAACACGAGCCACCCGGCATAGGCGGCCGCCAGCACCGCCCACAGCCACGCCGCCGGCGCTCCCCGGTGGTTGAACACCAGATTGGCCGCGAGCAGCGTCGCGCCGATCGAACGCATCAACGGGCTGGCGTCGGGATCGTTGCCGATCAGCCTTCGCCCGAACTCCCGCAGCCCCTCTCGCATAACCCTCCTGGTGGCATGTCGTGCCGGTACCACGACGGTAGGCGCGGTCGAATCGTTGCCGGAACGACCGTCGGGCCGAGATTCGGCCGCGCAGGCTCCACCCGTGGGTGGAGATCCCGTGGTCCATCTCCCGGCCGAGGCGCACACATGCGCGAAATCCCTAGCGTGTCAACGACATAGCGCCAGTACTCACAGGGGAGATTCCGATGACCGACACCGCCACATTCACCGCCGCCGACACCGGGAGCGAACCACGCCGGCTGTGGCGGGTGCTCGGATTCGCGGCCGATATCGGCCTGTCGCCCGCGACCTACTATCTGCTGCTCGCGGCCGGGTTCACCAGCTATCGAGCGCTGGTGGGTTCGACGATCGTCGCGGGCGGGTGGGCGCTCGGTGTCGCGGCGGCGCGCCGCAAGGCCGACGGCATCGCCGTGTTCGTCTTCCTGCTCAACGCACTGGGCCTCGTCCTGGCCGTACTCGGCGGTGACGAGCGAATGATGCTGGCCAAGGACCCGATCACCTCCGCTGTGATCAGTGTGCTGCTGGCGGGCAGCTGCCTGCTGGGCCGACCGGCGATGTTCGCGATCTCGCAGCGCATGCACGCGCTCGGGCCGGATTCCGCCGTGCACTGGGAGACGTTGTGGCACAACGACTCCGTCGTGCGCCGCGCGTTCACGATCGCCACGGCGGTGTGGAGCGCCGGACTCGCGGTCGATGCGGTGGTGCGCCTCCTGGTGATCTATTGCCTGCCGGTGCCGGCGGCGGTCGCGCTGATGAACCCGGTGCAGTGGACGATCATCGCCGCGCTGGCCGTCTACACCGTGCGGTCACGACGGCGCCTCGACATCAAGGCGCGCCTGCGCGCACTGCCCGGCGCCGGGTGAGGACGCGCGCCCGGTCACAGATTCCCGCGCGCGTGCTGTTCCCGCTCGATCGCCTGGAACAGGGCCTTGAAGTTGCCCTTTCCGAAGCCCAGCGAGCCGTGCCGCTCGATCAATTCGAAGAACACGGTGGGGCGGTCGGTGAGGGGCTTGCAGAAGATCTGGAGCAGGTATCCGTCCTCGTCGCGGTCGACCAGGATGCCGCGCGATCGCAGTTGTCGTACGGGGACGCGGACGTGGCCGATGCGGGCGCGCAGATCGGGATCGTCGTAATAGGCGTCCGGGGTGTCGAGGAATTCGATGCCCTCCCGGCGCAGGGCGTCGACGGTGCTCGAGATGTCGCCGGTGGCCAGCGCGATGTGCTGGACGCCCGGGCCGCCGTAGAACTCCAGATATTCGTCGATCTGTGAGCGTTTGCGCCCGGCGGCCGGTTCGTTCAACGGGAATTTCACCCGGTGGTTGCCGTTGGCCACGACCTTGCTCATCAAGGCCGAGTATTCGGTGGCGATATCGTCGCCGACGAATTCGGCCATATCGGTGAAGCCCATGACGCGCCGATAGAACTCCACCCATTCGTCCATCCGCCCGAGCTCCACATTGCCCACGACGTGATCCACGGCCTGGAACAGCCGATGCGGCGCCCGCGGCTGATAATTCGAACGGCGCGCGATATATCCCGGCAGATACGGACCGTGATAGCGCGACCGGTCGACGAGGGTGTGGCGGGTTTCGCCGTAGGTGGCCAGGGCAGCGATGCGGACCGTGCCGAATTCGTCGGACTCGTCGTGCGGCTCGACCAGGATCCGCGCGCCCTGCCGCCGGGCGTGCGCGATGCAGCGGTCCACATCGGGCACCTCGAGCGCGATATCGACGATGCCGTCACCGTGCCGGTCGTGGTGGGCGACCAGCGGACTGGCCGGATCCACCGCCCCGCACACCACGAATCGCGCACTGCCGCTGCGCAAGACGTAGGACTTGTGATCGCGGTTGCCGGTCTCCGGTCCGGAATAGGCCTCCAGCGCCATCCCGAAGGCCTGCAGGTAGTGCGTGAACTGGGTCGCGTTGCCGACCACCCACACCAGCGCGTCCCAGCCGAGGACGGGAAACGGATCCGCACCGGGATCGTGGTCGACCAGACCGACGAGCCGGCGCAGCTCCGCATCGCTCGCCACCGCGGGCCGGGTGTCCCGGGAGATGTCCTCGATCGTCATGCATCCAGATAATCTCCGAGGCGTGGTGCTGGGCAATATCGAGGATTTCGAGTAGACACCCTGGCGTAATTGGTCACCATATGCCGCCGAGTGCTGGACAATTTGAATAGCTGCACCCGGGCCTCGTCCGGTGGCGCGGCGCCGGACCGAATACAGGAGACGACGATGACGCGCACCCCCGCCAACCTGGACGAACTGGATCTGGCGATCCTCACCGCCATGCACGAGTACCAGAAGGCGGGCGTACTCGAGCTGTCGCGACGCACCCGGGTGGCGCGGGCGACCGTCCAGTCGCGCATCGCGCGCATGGAGGAGGCCGGGGTCATCGCCTCCTACGATCCGCGGGTCGACGTCACCGCCGCCGGATTCGATGTGCAGGCCTTCGTGAGTCTGGAGATCGCGCAGGGCGCACTGGACGCGGTGACCACCGATCTGGACGCCATCCCCGGCGTGCTCGAGGCCTACGCGACCACCGGTTCCAGCGATGTCCTGTGCCGCATCGGCGCCGATTCGCATTCGGGCCTGCAGGCGGTGCTGCTGAGTATCGACCGCAGCGCCGCGGTGGTGCGGTCGCACAGCGTGATCGTGCTGTCCACGGTGGTCGCACATCGGACGCTGCCGCTGCTGCGCACGCTCACTCCGGCGGGGACGAGCAAGGCTCCGGCATACCGGAATTCGACGCCCTGAGCGCGCGCCTACTTCCCGGTTCTGAGATTCGCTCCGGGTGCGAGGATTTCGACCTCCGGCCGCAAATTCGGTTCCAGAAAGCCCAGCAGATTCCGGGCCTCCGCTTCGACCTCGGACGCTTCCCGCGCCGACCATTCCCGGCTCGGTGCGATGCGCAACCGCGCCGCCGACTTGTCGGCGAATATTTTGTAGATGCCGGCCAGAAACCCGTCGATGAGCACCGGACACACCTGGGCGGCCATATGTTGCAGGGGCAGTGGGGCATTCCCGGGAATGATCCGGCTGCGATCCCGATGCGACAGCAGCACATTGTCGTACCACCCCAGCAGCCGGACGGGTGCGGGCAGATCGGGATCGGCGAGTTCGGCGTCGGCGGCGTCGTAGAGAACGCGGCCGCGCTCGTCGGTGTAGGTGCGTACGCGCTCGCCCAGCCCGGCCAGTATTTCCCTGATTCCGAGCAGCCGCGACCAGGTCTGCACATCCATCGTGGTCGCGGGACCGAAGGCACGCAGATAGCGAAGGACCAACTCCTGCACCGGATATGCGTCATCGAGCGGCACGTCCAGCCACGGTTCGATGCGCGACCACACCGGCCGGCTGTTGTTCCGCCACAGGCCGCGCGGCGGGGTCTGCAGCACCGGGAGCTGGTAGAGCCAGGTCTGGGTCACGGCCGTGGGGTCGCGGTCGGGATAATTCTCGACGGCACGGGCCCGCAGATCCGCCGACGACATCGGCTCCGCTCCCAGCACCTTCTCGCCCCGGGCGCGAACATCCTCCGGATCCAGCCCGACCATCGCGCCGTAGAAGAAGCCCTTGCGAAACGGGATCTTCTCCAACTCCGGCTGGATGTGCGGCGCGATGCGCACCGCATCGGCCGCCGTCACCAGGTGAATCGTGGCGCGCATCAGGGTGATTCGCACCAGCGAACGGTTCTCGAGGCCGACCGAGACCGTCGCCGGATCGAAATCGCTGATCCGGCTCCACAATCCGACGTAGGGCGGCGTCACATCCTGGGCCTGCAGCCCGACCAGATGTTCACACAGCTGCGAGACCGGCACCGGGGACCGCTCGAGCAGGTGCTGCCGGGCCAGCAGGGTGCGATTCAGAATCCGGTCGGACAGTTCCATGATGCGCACACCCTACGGCCCGGCACCGACATCCGGCGGGTGCCGAACGAAGGCCCGCTCAGCGGACGGTGACGACGACTTTGCCCTTCGCCGAACGGTTGTCGAGCGCGGCCACCGCGGCCGCCGTCTCCGTCAGCGGGTACAGCACGGGCTGCGGCGCCGCGATCTTGCCCGATTCCAGCAGCGGCGCCACCTCGTCCCACTGCTCCTGCAGATACCCCGGATGGGTCATCACCCATTCGCCCCAGGCGGCGCCGACCACCTCGACGTTCTTGAGCAGCAGGCGATTCACCTTCACGGTGGGGATCTCGCCCGCGGTGAAGCCGACCACGAGCAACCGGCCGGCCGGGGCCAGCGAGCGAATGCTGTCGGTGAACCGGTCGCCGCCGACCGGGTCCAGCACGATGTCGACGCCGCGTCCGCCGGTCAATTCCTTCACCGCGGCCAGCCAGCCGTCGGTCAGCACCACATCGGATGCGCCGTTGGCCCGCGCGACCTCGGCCTTCTCCTCGGTACTCACCACGGCGATCACCCGGCTCGCGCCCAGCGCCTCGGCCATGCGCAGCGTGGAGGTGCCGATGCCACCGGCCGCACCGTGTACGAGCACGGTCTCGCCCTCGGCCAGCCGGCCCCGGTTGCGCAGGCAGAAGTGCACGGTCAGATCGTTGAACAGAATTCCCGCACCCGCTTCGAGGGAAATGTTGTCCGGCAGCCGGAACACCATTTCCTTCGCGGTCACCGCGGTTTCGGCGACCGCGTTCCCCAGCATGGTCAGCGCCACCACCCGGTCGCCCGCCTTCACGCGCGCGTCCTCGGGGGCCGAGCGCACGATTCCGGCCACCTCGCCGCCGACCACGAACGGCAGTTCGGGTTTCATCTGGTAGAGCCCCCGGGTCATCAGCACATCCGGGAACGCCACCCCCGCGGCATGGACGTCGATTACCACGCCACCGGGGAATTCCGCCGGTTCGGGGATGTCCACGACCTCGATGGATTCGGGCCCCTCGAGCTTGCTCACCTGGGCTGCGCGCATGAAACGACCTCTCTGTCCGCGGCTGCTTTCCAACAAGTTAACCGGTCTTCGCGCACCCCTGTCCACAGGTCCCCGATTTGCTACGCTTGGGCCCGCTGAACTGAGCGAAGAGGGGGATTTCTCATGGCCGGTCCCAACGATCCACCCGCGAACGCGATGAAGATCGATCCCGCGGCCCTGCAAAGTTTCGCGAAGACCCTGCGCGACGAGTCCGATGCCATCGGCAAACTCGACTCCGGACTGGCCGACGCGGCCGGCGCGCTCCCGGGCACCGGCTGGGACGCGGCCTGCACCGGCGCCAAGGATTCGGTCGAGAACGCGTTGAAGCGAATCGGTTCGCGCGTAACGCATATCGCCGACACCGTCGAACAGGCCGGCAAGGTCATCATCGATACCGACCAGCAGTTGCGCGACGATCTGAACAAGATCGGCATCCGCGCATGAGCGGCGCGGCATTGACCATCGGCGATGTCGAAAAATGGGCGCCGGAAAAACTCACCACCGCCGCCACTGCCGTCGCCAAACTCTCCGCAGACCTCGACCAAGCCGTCATCACCGCCGTCGACAGCACTCAAAAACTCGGCCACGACCAGCAATGGGGCGGCGGCGCAGCCCAAGCCGCCGACGGGCGCATGCAACTGGAGAAGGGGCGTGCCTCGGCGGTAAGTCAGGCGGTGCTGGGGTTGCAGACGGCGTTGAACCAACAGGTCGAGAACCTGATACACGCGAAAGCCGAAGTGGCACGGTTGAAGAACATCGCCGAGACCCCGCCGAGTCCCGGCGTACCGGCGTTCAAGGTCAACGACGACGGCACCGTCTCGGCAACAGACCGCATCCAATGGCTTCGTGACAACAAGAAGGGCCCGCACGGCGAAGACCTGTTCAGCGACGCCAAACTTCAGCAGGAAATCCTGGTGGAGAACATCGACGCCTTGAACCAGCAAGTGGCGATTCAGCACGCCCTGTCCCAGGCGCAAGGCGTCGCCACCTCAGCGATCGACGCGCTCAATCAAGCCAAAACCACGGTCGACACGGCTTCGGTCGCGCTCGGCGACCCCGTGACCGGTGCGGGCGCCGCACCTCCGGCGCCACCCGCTCCCACCGCACCCGCCGCGGCGGCGCCGCCCGCCGCCCCGACCGCCACACCGGTCGCGAGCCATTCGGGCAGCCCGGCGTCCTCCAGCCTGATGGGCAACTCCCACCACGGCGGCGGCACCAGCGCCTACAGCGGCGGCAGCTACGGCGGCGGCAGCTACAACGGTCCAACCAGCGGTCCGCCGCCGACCGCACATCCGTCCGGTGATGTGCAGCAGTGGATCGCCCAGGCCAAGCAGGTCCTGATCGAGATGGGCTATCCCCCGGAATCGATTGACGAGAACGCGATCGCGCTCATCATCGAGCACGAATCCGGCGGCGATCCCAACGCGATCAACAACTGGGACAGCAATGCGGCGGCCGGTCATCCGTCGAAGGGTCTGATGCAGTGCATCGACAGCACCTTCAACGCCCACGCGGCCCCGGGCCACACCGACATCTGGAATCCGGTCGACAACATCGTGGCCGCCACACGCTACTCGATCGATCGCTACGGGTCCCTCGACAATGTGCCGGGCGTTTCCGCGGTGTCGGGCGGCGGCGGCTACGTCGGTTACTGATAGTGCGGTGAGAATAGACCGGCGATACGGCACGGGTCGTTGGCTATCGCGGTAGCTTCGCTGCTATCCCAGCGAGTATGTGCTCGGCTGTGGTACACGCGCCACCACTGGAACTGCGGTCCACGCGGACCGTCAAGAGATCGGCTTGGCCCGCATCGAGGATCTGATATTGATACGTCCGGGTACAGTAGTTCTCGGAGTCCGGTGTACTTTGCCTATACCCCACCAGGCCGTTTCCCAAGTCGACAGGGCGAGCGTCCGCGCCGTCGACGCGCGCGCCACGGCCACTCGATACCTCCAGCGAACGGGTGTCATCTCCCCATCGGCACCTGTGTGGCAGCGCCGAAGGAGCAGTCCCAATCGTCCCCATGGCGTCGGTCAGTAGATCAGCGCTCACCAGGGTGCATGGGTCGACTGCGACCAGAAGGGCGTCAGAACGCACCAAACGTGGTGGGAGAGTGCGTAATTGGCGGGCTATCGACGTCAACATCTGCTGCGCCGCCGGACATGAGTCACCTTCGTCGATCTTTACGATGATTCCACCCTGCGGCATCAGCGCTGCCGGCTGAATCGCCATGGCACAGCTGAGGTCCGACGGTGCCGCCGTATCGAGCAGCGTCACACCGTCAGCTGTCCGATTCGTGCGATGGAATCGGCTGGTGTCATCGAAACGGACTGCGACGCTGTGGTTGTCGTTCTTCCCCGTACACCCCGAGATTTCTGCAGTCTTCGTCAGTGTCCCCATCGAAGCGGGTGCAGCAGCACTGAGAAGCGCACACGTGTCGACGGACCGCATGTCCGCCACCGTCATACGGGCCAGCGGTTCAGCAGCGCCGCCGGCGCGGCTGGATGGCCGGTAGAACACCAACACAGCGGCCAATATCACGACAAGGGCGACAATCACTGTGGCCCAGAGGAATCGGGGGCTCATCAAGCCTGTTCGGGCCGGTGCATCTCCGGGAACAGACAGGGCCGCCGGCACCGCGTCGGGTTGGTGACGAATTCGAGTGGCGTCAGGGTCGGCCATCATGTCGCGGAGGCTGCGTTCCTGGGTCGTGATCGCCTCATGAACCTGAGGCGGCCAGGGGGCAGAACGCGGCCGCGCCGAGGAGAGGTACGCGAGTATCTGTGCCGCCGTGGGGCGCGCCGCTGGGTCACGGCGCAAGCACGGTGTGATCAACTCCCGCAGATCCGGCGAAAGGAACGACAGATCGGGCTCGGTATGGACGATGTTGTACAGAATCAGCGGCATGGACGTACCGGCAAACGGGCTGCGCCCGGACTTGGCCATCACCAGCACAGCTCCGAGCGCGAAAATATCGCTCGCAGGTGTCAGCGGCCACGATTGGGCCTGCTCGGGCGACATATATGCGGGCGAGCCGATGACTGACCCGGTATGTGTCAGTTCGGAACGTCCCTCGACGGCTCGCGCGATCCCGAAGTCGATGACGCGAGGGCCGTCCGCCGCCAGAATGATGTTCGCAGGTTTGAGGTCACGATGGATCAAGCCTGTCTGGTGAATGGACTGCAGCGCAGATGCCAGACCGGCGGCCAGCGAACGCACCGAATCGTCGGGCAACGGCCCATGCGAGCGAATGGCCGCTTCCAAGGACAGCCCGGTCACGAAAACCGAAGCCAGCCACGGAGATTCTGCCTCCACATCTGCGTCGATGACCGCCGCGGTATAAGCGCCGGACACTCGGGCGGATGCCTGTACTTCACGATGGAATCGGGCGCGGAAGTCGCTTTCGCCGAGAAGGTGTGAGTGGACCTGTTTGATGGCGACGGCCCGCCCATCCGGCCCGACACCCAACAGCACCCGGCCCATTCCGCCGGACCCCAAAACACCCAGTACCCGGTAGCGACCGATGACCGACGGCTCACCGAGCGGCAATGATTCGATCTTCACGATCCCTGCACCCTCGGAGCGACGGCGAGCAGAACCGTGCTCGCGCGATCACACGCGGCTCGGTAGTCGCCGGTGGGCGATCCGGGGAAGATTCCGACGACCAACGTGTCGAATCGGTTGGGCGATTTCTGACGGATCGGCAAGTACAGCTGGCACCCGAGCCTCGGGTTACCACCCTGGTATGCGGTGTAATCACCGATCCGTAACGGCGGAAAGATGTCGGACGCGCCGGTCTCATCGGTTTCGACGCTGAGCCCCATCCCCGAATCTCCCGACCACAGACAGTTGTGCGGCGTGGAGAGCGATTTGCTGACCGGTTTTCCGATCGCAGCGATGACCTCGCTTTCCTGGACCACTGCACAAGGATCCGCACTGAGCACAGAATTCGTCCCCACCCTCCGCAAGGGTGGATTGACAGCCAGCCGCAATACGACCGACTTCAACACCGACGCTACAACCCCGCAGCTGTCAGGGAGCTTGTGCGCCGTCACCGTTATTCCCAGTTGCGACGCATCGGGCATTACCGCAGTGGTCGAGCAGTGGTCACTTCCGCTGCTGCCGCCACCGAAGACGCGCATTCCACCGATCGAATTGCCGTTGTCCTGCCCCGCCAGCACTAGCGATGACGCCGACCCGCCTACCGTGAGATCGATCGTCGAATAATCGGTGCCGGGCGTATCTATCGAGGTGGAGCATTGACTGGACTGTGTGACGGCCGGAGTCGGCCGCCCGATTCGTTTGCCGATATTCCCGATGACGCGCTCATCGAGCAAAGCGCATGTATCGATCAACCGCAGTTGCTCGGATGACAGAGATAAAGGTGGATCTGCCAGCTTCGTCGCGACACCGGAGAGCGGCGTACGCGGAATCAGAATTCCCACTCCGATACCCGAAGTTGCGGCGACGGCAATAGCCGCCAGAGCCGCAACGGACCGGCGCGGGACAGGCGACCGCCGAGCCCACTTCTCACCGTCAACTGGACGCGAGGCCCAGTATGTGACGTCCCGCGTCTTTCGCTGAATCTGCTGCTGAACAGCAGACGGCCACACCGGCTCCGCCCGCATGGCGGCCGCGAAATCCAGGAGTTGGTCGACGGTAGGTCGTTCGGTCGGATTCTTGTGCAGGCAAGCGCGAACGACGGGCAGCAGAATCGGATCGACCCGACTGAGATCGGCGATGGCATGCGCCACGTTGTACAGGGTTTGTGGCGTAGAAGAGCCGAGGAAAGGGCTCACACCGGTCGAGGCCATGACGAGGATGGACCCGAGCGAAAAGACGTCGCTCGCCGCGGTGACATCTCGCCCCTCCGCCTGCTCCGGCGACATGAAAGAAGGCGATCCGATGACCGAACCTGTACCCGTCAGCTGGAATTCTTCATCTATCGTCCGGGCGATGCCAAGGTCGATTACCCGAGGTCCGTCCTGTGCGAGCAGTACGTTGCTCGGCTTGAGGTCGCGATGCACCATACCGGCCCGATGTATTTCCGACAGTGCAGCCGCCAGGCCACCGAGCAACAGTCGCAAGCCGCCGATACTGAACGGGCCTGCCTCCGCGATCGCATCTTCCAGTGTGGGTCCGGTGACGAACACCGAGGACAGCCACGGCGTGGGACCGTCCGGATCCGCGTCGATGATCGCCGCGGTATAGGCACCCGGGACCCGCCGCGACACCTCCACTTCACGACCGAACCTCGCCCGGAATTCCTGATCATGCGCGAAATGACGATGAATCTGCTTGATCGCGACCAGTCGCCCGTCGGGGGAACGACCGAGCAACACTCGTCCCATCGCACCTTGGCCGATGACAGCGAGAATTTCGTTACGGTCGATCATCCGCGGATCGTGTGGCCCGAGCGGCTTCATCGGTACTCCCCCTTGCTCCCTCCCGGGGGATCGTACCGGCGACCGCACCCCCTACGAAGTTCGGCCGGGGCCCGGATACGGCCCCTCGATAACGAAAGGCACGGTGGCGGTGGAGTTCTCATCGTTAGACTGCGAGGTGGGACGAAACTGACGATTTGCTACGTGTGAGTAGAGCCATCTCGACGTAACAGTGTGACCTGCGCCCCGTAAAGTCATGTCACAAGAAGCACCGCATGAAGTACGCGGCACACCGTGCAGCGCGAGGAGCACCAGTGTCACTCGATCAGCCACTCGCCCCGCTTCCCCAGGAGGGCATGGGCTTCGCCTCGGCGTGGCCCATCCGGGCTGGCGATGTAGATCCCTACAGCCGGCTGCGGCTCGACGCCGTGGCTCGATATTTGCAAGACATCGCGTGGGAAGAGTTGCACAGCACGTTCTTCCACCGCACCGACCCGGCATGGATCGTGCGCCGCACCGTCATCGACGTGGTGCGTCCGATCGTCTGGCCGGATCGGGTGCAGTTGCGACGCTGGTGTTCGGCGATGTCGACCCGCTGGACGAATATGCGGGTGCGGATCACCAGCGACAGCGGCGGCCTGATCGAGACCGAGGGCTTCTGGATCAATATCAACGAGTCGACGAATATGCCGACCCGGATCAGCGACCAGGGACTGGCGCATCTGGCCCGCACCACCGACGAACATCGGCTGCGCTGGCGGCCGTGGCTGACCGATGCGGTGCCGCCGGAGTCGGATACCGATCTGACGTTCCCGGTGCGCGCGACCGATATCGACCAGTTCAACCACGTCAACAACGCCATGTACTGGCAGGCGGTCGAGCACTTCCTGGTGGACTATCCGAAGCTGGTGGCCGGGCCGCATCGCGCGGTGATCGAATATGTGGCGCCGGTGCTGGCCCGTCAGCACATCAGCGTGCGCAGCCGCTACGAGCCCGGTGACCGCAACGGCCAGCCGGTGCTGCGGCTGTGGTTCATGGTCGGTGGCACCATCACCACCACCGTGCGGATCGGCGCGTTACCGACCTGAGTGTGGATAGCGGAGAGTTCGCGAAGGAGCCCCGCCGAGGTCCGGACCCTTCCCGCGGGGAGGGTCCGGACGCACCGGTGTTCAGCCGCGCGCGGCTTTGAGCAGATCTTCGATGGTGGTGAACTTGACCCGCGGGCGGCCGCCGGACTTGCCGGCGCTCTTCTCGGCCGCGTCGATGGCCTTCCAGCCCTCCCGGCCGACGGCGTCGGGCTGGCGCTGCGCGAGCAGGGCCTCGAGCGCGGCCCGATCACCTTGCGGGGCAGCCAGTTTGCCGGAGGTGAAATCCTCGAGCAGCTGTTCCACGGTTTCGGTGGCATCCACGCGGTTGGAACCGATCACGCCGCGCGGACCGCGCTTGATCCAGCCCGAGACGTAGACGCCGGTGACGTGAGCGCCGTCGGCGACGGCGCGGCCGTGCTCGTTGGGCACGATCCCGGCGCGCTCGTCGAACGGCAGATCCGCGATGGGAACACCGCGATAGCCGATCGAGCGCAACACCATCGACGCCGGCAGCGTCTCGGTGCGATCCGACGCCCGCGCCACGAGGCGGCCGTCCTCGCTGACGAGTTCGTTGTGCACGAACTCGAGCTCGGCGACGTGACCCTCGCCGCGGATCTCGGTCGGTGAGGCCAGGTAGCGGAACACGATGCGCTTGTTGTCCGGGTTCGGGGCCTTGGCCGCGTACTCCTGCGCCAGTTCGTACTTCAGGCGCAGCGAGGGCTCGATATCGGGATCGTCGAGCAGCGCCTGGCTGGCGGGATCCAGCTCCAGCTCGGCGGGGTCGATGATCACATCGACGCCCTTCAGATGTCCCAGCGCCAGGAACTCCGCCGAGGTGTAGGCGGCCTGCAGCGGACCGCGCCGGCCCAGCACCACGACCTCACGGATATTGCTCGAGCGCAGCGCGTCCAGGGCGTGGTCGGCGATATCGGTCTTGGCCAGCTCGTCGGGCGACAGCGTCAGCACGCGTGCGACGTCGAGGGCGACGTTGCCGTTACCGACGATCACCACGCGCTCACCGGACAGGTCGAAGCTGCGCTCGGCGTAGTCGGGGTGGCCGTTGTACCAGGCCACGAATTCGGTCGCCGAATGGCTGCCGGGCAGATCCTCACCGGGCACGTCCAGGCGGCGGTCGGTGGAGGCGCCCACGGCGTAGATCACCGCGTGGTGATGGGCGGCCAGTTCCTCGTGCGAGATGTGTTTGCCCACCTCGACATTGAGCCGGTACTGCAGGGTGTCACGCCGGAACGCGCTCTCGAACATGGCAGACACCGACTTGGTCCCCGGATGATCCGGGGCCACACCGGCGCGCACCAGACCCCACGGGGTGGGCAGCCGGTCGAACATCTCGACCTCGACATCGGCGCGGCGCAGCAGCTCGTCGGCGGCGTAGCAGGCCGCCGGACCGGCGCCCACGATCGCCACCCGCAGCGTGCCCAGCTCCTTGGGCGGGCGTGCCGGGGTCACCAGTGGGTCGAAATTCGACTCCAGCGGGTGGCGCTGGAAGTAGGCGGCGTTGATATCGCGGAAACGAGCCAGCGACGCCGTCAGATCGTCCTCGGAGAAGATGGCCTCCACCGGGCAGGCATCCACACACGCACCACAGTCGATACAGGTGTCGGGGTCGATGTACAGCTGCTCGGTCGTCGCGAACTCGGGTTGCTCCGGAGTGGGACGAATGCAATCGACCGGGCACTCGGGAACGCAGCTGGCGTCGTTGCAACAACGCTGCGTGATCACGTAGGCCATATCTCGCAGATCCTCGAAACATCATGGGACGTCCCCACCCGGGTTTGGACAGGGCGTGCGTCGCACCGGTTGCCTTCGGCCCCCGCTGTGACACTACCTTCAGTGTGCCTCGAGAGTGAGTTACATCTCTCATCAGGTAGCGATTTAGATAACACCGTTTACTTTCTACGGCGCTACGGTATTGCTCATGGCGCGGACGCTGATCCTGATGCGACACGGTAAATCCGCATATCCGCCGGGTGTCGACGACCACGATCGCCCGCTGGCGCCCCGGGGGCGGCGCGAGGCCGCGCTGGCCGGCACCTGGCTGCGCGAGACCCAGCCGGCGATCGACGCGGTGTGCTGTTCGGACGCGGTCCGGACCCGCGAAACGCTCGCCGCGACCGGCATCGACGCGCCGGTCGTCTACGAGCATTCGATCTACGAGGCCACGCCGCACACGCTGATCGAATTGATCCAGTTGACCGGCGACGAGGTGGAGACGCTGCTGCTGATCGGCCACTCGCCGGGGATGCCGTGGACGGCGTGGGAGCTGGCGGCCAATCGCGCCTCGCTGCCGGCGGAGGAGCTCAGCCGCAAATTCCCGACCTCCGCACTGGCGGTGCTGGAATTCGACCGGCCGTGGTCACGCGCGGACCCGGGCACCGGCGAATTGGTCCGGTTCCACGTGCCGCGCTGACGCGCTGGTGTCGAAAAGGCTTGTCAGCGTAGGAATTTGCCGCGCACGACGACGACCGCGCCGAGCAGCACGAGCACCAGCAACGCGACGAACCAGTTCGTCAGCGCCCAGACGACGCCCAGTACGACGATCACCGGGACCGCCGCGACGAGGGCGATGAACGGGCTTTCCTTGACCGTCTCCAGCGCCGACCGCGCCCGGACCCGATCGATTTCCTTGGCCATGTACTCAGAGTAGGTGCTCGGCGCTGGTTGCGCCCGAATTGTCCGGCAACCCGGATTGTCGGTGGTCGATGAGATGCTCCTCACATGGATTGGAAAATCGAACTCGTCGCCATCCCGGTCACCGACGTCGACCGGGCGAAGGACTTCTACACGAGCATCGGATTCAACGCCGACCACGACGCCAGCCCGACCGAGGACATCCGGTTCGTGCAGCTGACTCCGCCGGGTTCGGGGTGTTCGATCTGCATCGGCAAGGGCATCACCGACGCCGCGCCGGGCAGCGTGGTCGGTATGCAGATGGTGGTGTCCAGCGCCGAGGATGCCTATCGACAACTGGTGGCCGCCGGCGTGGAGGCCACGCCGGTCAAGGACGAGGGCTGGGGCCTGTTCACCTATTTCGCCGATCCCGACGGCAACAAGTGGGCCGTGCAGGAATTGCCGCAGCGGGGTTGAGCCGCCGCCGAGTCGAGCCCGGGCGGTGCGTTCCGATGCGCTCGGGCTTGCATGGAGTGCACTCCAGGTGGGTACTGTCGAAGCGCAGATCCGGCGCAGCCGGTGCGGGTCGGCAAGCGGCTCAGGAAGGCGAGGGGCGATGACGGCAACCACGGCGAATCCGCTCGAGCACACCGAGGATTACGAGCGCCCGAAGTATTCGATCGGCGATGTCGCGGAGCGGTCCGGCCTCACCCGCGACACGCTGCGCTGGTACGAGCGAATCGGCCTGATGGACTACATCGGCCGCGATTCCAGCGGCAAGCGCCGGTTCAGCGATCGGGACCTGAGCTGGCTGCACCTGATCGGCTGTCTGCGCACCACCGGGATGTCGGTCGCCGATATGGTCCACTACGCCGAGCTGGTGCGCGCCGGCGACGAGACCACTCCGGAGCGGCTGGAGATGTTCCGCAAGACCCGAGAGGGCGTGCTCGCCCAGATCGAGGACCTGCACAGCACACTCGCCGTGCTGGACCGCAAGATCGGCCTCTACGAGGGCAGAGTGGCTGCCATGCAAGACATCTGAACCCGCGTGACGTCGCATACATCCCGCGCAAGGTGACGCAGCGCACGGTTAGGATGCCTCCGCTATGCAAATTCCCGCCGCCGATGCCCGCATCTGGATCGACAAACAGAGTCCCGAGCCCTTCCGCGCGCTCAACAGCGTCGCACTGGCCGTCCGCAACGCCGCCGCGGCCGCCGGTCTCGACCGCTCCCTGGTCGAGCTGGTCAACGTGCGCGTCTCGCAGATCAACGGATGCGCGTACTGCCTGGATCTGCACTCCCAGGCAGCGCTGAAGGCAGGCGTGACCCGACGGCAACTCGACGTGTTGCCGGCCTGGCGGCGTACCGAGTTGTTCACCCCGTCCGAATGCGCCGCCCTCGCACTCGCCGAGACGACCACCACGTTGCCCGATGAGGACACCCTGCAACGTGTGTACGCCCATGCGCGGCAACAGCTCTCGGACGAACAGGTTTCGGTGATCGTCTGGGTCGCGACGACCATCGGCGCGTTCAATCGCGTGTCGATCATGAGCAGGCATCCGGTGCGGGAACGGAAGGAGTAACCCGATGATCGATCAGGCCGCGACCGCAGCAGTCGTCCGCAACGACGCGCAGCACCGCTACGAGGTGTGGTACGGCGACAAACTCGCCGGATTCGCCGAATATCGCGACAACGGCGAGGACACCACCTTCATCCACACCGAGGTGGATTCGGAGTTCAGCGGGAAGGGCCTGGCCGGCACGCTGGCGCAGCACGCGATCGTGGACACGATCGACCGCGGCCGTGCGATCGTGCCCCGCTGCTCGTTCATCAAGAGCTGGCTCGACAAGCACCCGGACTACGATGCTCACGTAGTGGGCAAAGGCATTCAGCGGTAACCGCGCCCGGCATCAGCGGTGACCCCGGACCGGAGGTGGCCGATGAGCGATCTCGAGGCGAATCCCGCCGAGGCGCTGTGCGAATCGTCGCCGGCGCCCGGCCCGCGGGCGGATTTTTATCCGGCGCGGGAGGTGCCACTGGGCGGCGTGCGCGGCGTCACGGTGATGCGGGTGCTGCCCCAGCGCGATCTGCCGACGGTCGGGGCCTGGTGTTTCCTCGACCACTTCGGTTCGACCGAGACCTCGCATCGGCTGCCGCCGGATATCGATCCCCATCCGCATATCGGATTGCAGACGGTGACCTGGCCGTTCGACGGCCGGATCCGGCATCGCGACAGCGTCGGATCCGATGTGGAGATCGAACCCGGCCAGCTGAATCTGATGACCTCCGGACGCGGTATCGCGCATTCGGAGTACACCGTGCCCGGTGCGCCCGCCGGGCAGGGGCTGCAGTTCTGGATCGCCCTGCCGGACGCGCACCGCGATATCGACCCGCACTTCGAGCAGCATCGCGAGCTGCCCGTGCTGGCCCGCCCGGGACTGCGGGCGACCGTGCTGATCGGCTCGCTCGGGGATGTGCGCTCCCCGGCGATCACCTACTCCCCGATCGTCGGCGCGGACATCACCGTCGGCCCGGGCGCGGACGCACATCTGCCGCTGGCACCCGAATTCGAGCATGCGGTACTGGTGATGTCGGGTGAGGTGCGCATCGACGACGTACTCGCCGAACCCGGTCCGCTGCTGTATCTGGGCAGCGACCGCGCCGAACTGCGGCTGCGCAGCGCATCCGGTGCGCGGGTGGTGCTGATCGGCGGCCAGCCCTTCGGCGAGGATCTGGTGATGTGGTGGAATTTCGTCGGCCGCAGCCACGACGAGATCGACGCCGCCCGCACCGCATGGGAGAAGCACGACACCGAACGCTTCGGCGACGTCGCGGGACATACTCCGCAGCAACGCATTCCGGCGCCGCCGCTGCCCAACCTGCGGTTGCGACCGCGCACCCGCCGCACGTTCCCGCCCCGCTGATCAGCCCCGATCGAAAACCGTGCTGCCCGAATCGGTCTCGTCGGTCATGGTCTGGGTTCCGATGACGCGCAACAGTTCCAGCCGCTCCTTGGCGTCGGTACCGGGGCGCGGATAGTAGACCAGCAGATGCTGGGCGGCATTCGGCGTCACCAGCGTTTCGCAGACCAGGTCGAGCAGCCCTACCTGCGGATGCCGGATCCGCTTGGCATCGCTGATCCGGACCGCCACCTCGTGCGCCGACCACAGCCGTTCGAATTCGGGACTGACCGCCCGCAGCTTGGTCACCAGTTCCGTCACGTCGGGGTCGCCCGCCCGCCGCGCGGCGGTCGCCCGCAGATCGGCGACGTGCCGGCGGGTCAGCCGGTCCCAATCGGCGTCGGGGAACGTCTCCCGGCCGGCCGTATCGGTGAACCAGCGCCACAGCAGGTAGCGATCCATGCCGGTGAAGCGGGTGTGGTCACCCATCATGTTGATGTGCATGCGGTTCTGCGCGAGGATCTCGCCGAGATCCGACACCACGCACGCGGGCGTGTCCTCCAGCTTGTCCAGCAGGTAGAGCAGCCCGGGTCCGACGTGCCGGTCGCCGCCGCCACGATGGGGCGCCGCATGGCCGCACAGGTGGTAGAGATGATCGCGCTCGTCGTCGGTGAGCCGCAGCGCGCGGGCGAGTGCGCCGAGAACCTGCACCGAGGGCCGCGGGCCCCGTGACTGCTCGAGACGGGTGTAGTAGTCGGTGGACATCCCGGCGAGCAGGGCGACCTCGTCGCGACGCAGGCCGGGAGTCCGGCGGCGGGTACCGGGCAGCAGTCCCACATCGGCGGGCTGTAGCTGTTCGCGCCGGCGCCGCAGGAAATCGGCCAGTTCATCGCGATCCATCACTCCACTGTGCCCCGGCGCGGCGGCCGCAGCCAGGGATCGCCGATCCCCCGATAAACGATCTCTGCCGAAGGCGGCGGATCGAGGCGCAGGATTCGAGCATGACTATCGAGCAGACACAACTGGGCGCGACGGGCCCGAAGGTCGGACGCATCGGTCTCGGCGCGATGGGGATGTCGGGCGCCTACGGGAAATCCGACGAGACCGAATCCATCGCCACCATCCACGCCGCCCTCGACTCCGGCGCCACCCTCGTCGACACCGGCGATTTCTACGGCGCCGGACACAACGAAATGCTGATCCACCGGGCCCTCGCCCAGCGCCCGCGCGAGGACTACCAGCTGAGCGTGAAATTCGGCGCCCTGCGCGGTCCGGACGGCAGCTTCGGCGGCGTCGACACGCGCCCCGAGGCGATGCGCAACTTCCTGCACTATTCGCTGCAGCGGCTGGGAGTGGACTACGTCGACATCTACCGCCCCGCACGGCTGGATCCGGCGGTTCCGATCGAGGACACCGTGGGCGCGATCGCGGAGATGGTGCAGGCCGGCTATGTGCGCCACATCGGACTGTCCGAGGTCGGCGCGCAGACCCTGCGGCGTGCGGCGGCAGTGGCACCGATCGTCGATCTGCAGATCGAGTACGCCCTCATCACCCGGGGCATCGAGCGCGAAATCCTGCCCACGGCACGGGAACTCGGCATCGGGATCACCGCCTACGGTGTGCTCTCGCGCGGCTTGCTGAGCGACTCCCTGCGCGCGAACCAGACCTTCGCCCCCGATGATTTCCGCGCCCACAGCCCGCGATTCCAGGGCGAGAACCTCACCACCAATCTCCGGCTGGTCTCCGCGCTGGCGGAGATCGGCGACCGGCACGGCGTGAGCGTGGCACAGCTGGCGATCGCCTGGGTCCTGACCCGAGGCGCCGATATCCTCCCGCTGATCGGCGCGCGCCGGGTCGACCGCTGGACCGAAGCGGTTGCCGCACTGGATATTCGGCTCTCCGAGTCGGAGCTCGTCGCGATCGAGGCGGCGGCGCCCGCCGAGGCGGTCGCCGGTGACCGCTACGCCGCCCCGCAGATGGCCATGCTGGACAGCGAGCGCTGAATCTCCTTCACCGCCCGCGTATTCGCGGCGCGGCTACTTGCGGCGCGGCCGGATCACCGCGGTGAACGTGGCCGCGGCGACCGACTTGCCGGTGCTGTCGGTGATGTCGACCGGCATCGCCAGTTCCACCGGCTGCTGCGCGGCGATATCGGCGCGGGCCTGTTCCAGTTCCGCCGCGGTCAACTCCGAGGTGGCGCGGAACGGGCCCGCCTCGCCCTTGGCCCGGGCCAGATATTCGATCCGGCCGTCGCGCGCGACGATGAACGTCTCGCCCATCAGGTCGACGATGCCGGAAATGGAGGCGCCCATCGCGGCCGTCTCCGCGAGGCCGAACAGGATCGCGGCATGCACGTCGCCGTTGTGATTGAGGTGTTCCGGCTTCGGCGCCATGCTCACCACATTGCGGCCGGGCAGATATTCCACCCCTTCCACCCCCGCGAACTGGATGAATCCCAGCTTCTGAAATCCGGCCATCACCAGCTCGCCCATGGCAGCGTGGTCCATTGCGTCTCCCGTCGCACCCAAAATTGAAACGTGTTCCACTTTTTTACTCTGTACGAGGAAACCTGTCCACAGCACGCCGCCACACCGATCCGACAGGAGTGCCCGAAAAATCCGAAAAGAAGGTTGTTCAGATTCGGCTGATTTTGGTTAAGCTTCATTCCACTGCGCTGAGCACGGCAGGACAACCAACCGGGTCCGCGGACCCATGATGCACGAGGAAGCAGTTCATGAACGCCTTTATCGCCCTGATCGACTCCAACTCCGCCGGCACAGTGAACTCGAACAGCGTCTTCACCAACATCATGAACCTGTTCGTGACGGGGTCGGCGGGGTCCGCCACCCAGGGCGGCGGCATCTTCAACTGAGCCGCGCTCCGCAACCTCGGCCCGCCCCCGACCCCATGCACGGAGGCGGGCCGTCGGCATTCCGGCGGACGACCGGGATGTTCAGGCGCGCAGCTGACCGGGAGTGGTGTGGAAGCGGCGGCGGAACGCCTTGGTGAAACTACTGGCCGAACCGAATCCCAGATCCGCGCCGATATCGGCGACGCTGCGCTGCCGGTAGGCAGGATTCCGCAGGCGGTCGCGGGCGATCTGCAGCCGCTGCTCCCGGATGACCTCGCTCGGCGTGGTGCCGGCCTGACTGAAGGCGAGTTGCAGCTGGCGCAGCGACCAGCCGAGGGCCGCCGCGACGCGCGCGCCGGTGAGCTCCGGATCGCCCGCATGCGTGCGGATGTAGCGCCGGGCACTCACCTCCACCTGCGCCAGCTGGGCGGGCGCACTCGGCGGTTCCCCGAGAATCTGCATACACAGCAGATCCACCAATTGTTCTGCGACCGTGTCGAATTGGTGGTCGGTGAGCGCTGCGCGCTCGGTGTACAGGGTGCCGGCCACCGCCCCGGCGACGCCGCCGATCCCGGTGCTGAGATCGAGCGGCCGCGGCGGTGGCTCCCGGCGGTTCAGACGATGCCGGATGTCCTCGCGCGCGATCGTGACGATGAGCCCGTGCGAGCCCTCACACATCGACATCTCGAAGGGTTCGTCGGTGGAGACCAGGCACGCGCTGCCGGGCGGCAGGGAACCGGTGTCGTCGCCGTGGCGGAAGGCCAGGGTCCCGGTGATCGGTACGAGCAGACGATAATCGTGGTCGGGGTCGGTGCGAATGAGCCGCGCACTCCGGAAATAGGTGACGGCATCGGATTCCCAGCCGACGAGTTGATACGACTCGGTACGGCGCAGCGAGGTCCGGCCGTGAAAGTCCGCGGAAGTCGGGAACCGGTAGCCCAGCGCGCACTGGTACGAGCTGATCAGATGAGCCCAGTAATCGACCCGCTCGTGCGGCTCGATCGCACTCGTCGTCTCCGATTCGGCAGTGGTCATCGTGGATATCATCGCCGGTTTTCCGATTCTGCGCACGCGAACAATGGCCGTGCGTTTCAGGACACGTGGGCACGCCCCAGCGCTCGCTACCGTGCCGGAGAGCTGATATCCGGAAACGGGCTGTACAACGGCGGAATACGGTTCCGGATCAGCGCGGAATGGATGAGGATCAGGAGGTTTTCATGCGCAGGATCGTGGTCGGGGACGACGGCGCCGGACAGGGCACAGTACTTTCCGACGAGAAGGTCGAGCCGCTGACGCTGGCATTGTTGCCGGGGGCGCAACTGCATCGGATGTGGGAGGTCGACGAGCTGCCCACACTTCCCGTCGACCGGATGCCGTCCGATGCCGACACCAGCTACTTTCCCGGCCCCGGCGGAGTGCGCTTCGGATTCATCTCCGTCCCACCGGGTTTGAGTTACGAGCCCGACGCCGAGCTGTCCGAGGCCGAGATGGCGGCGGTGGCGGCCGAGGCGGAGCAGAAGCTGCCGGGCATGATGGCGGCCTTCGACCCGGCTCGTCCCGGCGTGCACGCCACCGAGAGCGTCGACTTCGTGGTGGTGCTCAGCGGAGAGGGCCGCCTGCGGATCGGCGACGGTGAGGATGTGGCACTGCGACCGGGCGATTGTGTTGTGCAGCACGGCGCCCCGCATGCCTGGTTCAACGACGGCACCGAGCCGTTCGTGTTCTGCTACACCCTCTGCGGCGTCGAGCGGACCACGCCGGCCGCACCGTGAGGCGAGCGCGACGATGAGAATTTCCGGAAGTCGTTGGCGCAGCTTCGAATACACGCCCGTCGACGCCGGTCCGTGCGCGGTGGAACTGCCCTCCGCCGCCGTGGGCGTACCGCGGCGATTCTTCGACTGCCTGCTGGTGCGCATCGTCGTCGAACCCGGGGACTGCCCCATCAGTGGTGACGCCGTGCGCGCGGTCCGGCAACTGTGCGCCGACAGCGACGCATCCTTCGTCGTCCTCGCCGGCAGTCCGTTCTGCGTGGCGGGCGGCAGTCGTTTCACCTTCGCCTCCGGTCAGGCCGACGTACTGACCCATCTCGCCGACACCCTGGACGTGCTGGCCGAGTTCGCCGATCGCCTGGAGGAACACGGCGAACGCGCCCACGCGATTCCGTTCGGCTGGAACGTCGCGTGCCGGATGGAGATGCCGGCGCGGCCGTGGACGTCGACGCTGACGCTGCGCGCACCGGCCCCGCCGCTGCGCTTCGACGGATTCGCACCCGCACCCCGCGGCCGTCCGCATTGCCCGCACGCCCTCGTGTCGGCGCATTCGCGCACCTTCCGGCGGTGAGGTCGAGCCACCGCTCGTGAAATTCACCGCTCTTGACCTTCAGGTCGGCTGAAGCTTCATGATGGGGCGGTGGCGGAATCCGGAATGGTGACGATCGGGGCGTTCGCGCGGGCCAGCGGGCTCACGGCGAGCGCACTGCGGTTCTACGCAGACTCCGGACTGCTACCGCCCGCGATCGTGGATCCGGTGTCGGGATATCGGTACTACGCCGACGACCAACTGGAACGGGCGGTGGCGATCCGCGGTTTGCGCGAGATCGGCATGCCGCTGGACACCATCGCGGCGGTGCTGGCGGCCGGGGACGAGAGCGCGGGACAGCTCATCGACGAGCACGTCGCCGGGCTGGAACAGCAGGTGCGCCGCGCTCGGGGAAGGGCAGCCGAGATCAAGGCGACGCTCGGCACCGGGCGCGGGTGGGCGGTCGCGACGGTCAGTGGTCCCGTCTTCGCGACGGCGGTCGAGCAGATACTCGCCGCGACCGTGCACGAGCCGGAGCATCCCGTCTTGAGCGGTGTCCACGTCGAGGTCTCGGCGGAGGCGCTGACGCTCACGGCCACCGATCGCTACCGGCTCGCCACCCGCACCCTCGTCCCCGAGCGGCCGAGTTCGACCGAGTGGGCCGCGACCGTCGACGGTGACGATCTGCGGCTGGCCGTGCCGCGGATCCGCCGCCACCACCAGGTCCGGCTGGATGCCGGACCGCATTCGGTCCGGTTCCGGGCCGGTGAGTCGCCGGCCGGTACGTGCCGCATCCTGCCGGGACCGTTTCCCGACCACCGCATGCTGCTGGGTTCCATCGACACCGCCCGCACGCGCGTCGTGACGCCGAGGGACGCACTCGTCCGGGCGGTGGAATCGCTACGCGCACGCCATATCCGGCTGTGCGTCCGCACCGGGGCGATCGCACTCGCCGGGGCCGGTTCCGATGCGGCCGAACAGGTTTCGGCCGCGGTCACCGGACCGGATGTCGAGCTCACCTTCGACATCACCACCCTCTACCCGGCGATCGGCGCGGCCATCGGCCCGGACGTGATGATCGACATCGCCGGTCCGAAGCAGCCCGTCGTCATCCGATCCGCGGACGACGGCGACCTCACCACCCTGGCGATGCCCGTCGCCCCCGCCCAGTTCGAGGAATCATGACCGACACCGTTGCCCACGACCCCACCATGGCGGCCATCGGCGCGGCCGTGGAACGCGGCCGGCAGGGCGAAACCGACTCCGCCCGAGGGCAACTCGCCGAACTGTGGGAGACGATCGGACCGGTGGGCGATCCGCTGCACCGCTGCACCCTCGCCCACTACCTGGCCGACCTCCACACCGATCCGGCCCGGGCACTCGTGTGGGACATACGGGCCCTCGACGCGGCCGACGCCCTCACCGAGGCGCGGGTGCAGAGCCATCACGCGAGTCTGCACGTCGCCGGGTTCTACCCCTCGCTGCATCTGAACCTCGCCGACAACTACCGGCTGCTGGGTTCGTTCGACGCCGCCGCGGAGCACATCGCCGCGGCGCGCGACCATGCCGGCGCGCTGGCCGAGGACGGCTACGGCCGGCTCATCCGCACGGCGATCGACGAGGTCGGCGCGGCGATCGATCGACGATCGACCCGGCGCCGCGATTCCGCGCCGTCGCCGTCGTGACCGAAAGCCGCGGGGCCGGAGCCACTATCCGCCGACGACCACCGGTACCAGTTGTTCGTCGTCGGTCCACGCGCCGTGGTGCCCGAGCAGTGTCGATTCGACAGGTTCGCGACCGGGGCAGACGAGCACGCTGCGGTCGCGTGCCACGGCGATGATGTCGCCGATCCGTTCGGCGATCGCCGGACCGGGCGGGGTGGGCCCGAACCAGTGCTCGGCCAGCGCCTGGTCGCGACTCACCACACGTGCGTGCCCGGCCAGTTCCTCGGCCCACGCGGCCAGCACATCGGGCAGCGCGCCGGGACGTTCCAGGTAGACGTGCCGCGCCCGGGCCTCCCCGCCGATCAATCGCACCTCGCGATGCAGGTCGGCGCGTGCGTCCAGATCGACGACCTCGCCCGCGCGAATCATGCCGTGATCTCCGGTGACGATCAGCGTGCACGTCGCGGGCAGTTCGGTCAGCAGATCCGCCACGAGCGCATCGATCCGAGCCAGTTCCGCCAGCCATTGCGCCGATCCCGGACCGTACAGATGTCCGTTCGCGTCCAGCTCCGGATAGTAGGCGTAGGCGAATCGGGACCCGGAGCCGGAACCGGCCGCGACGGAAAGGATTCCGTCCCGGACGCCGTCCAGGTCTTCGGCCGGGTGCAGCGTGCCCGGGGCGCGGAAGACGGCGCGCGTCAGACCGGATCCGCCCTGATATCCGGGAACGACGTAGTGCACCTCGACGCCGTGCGCGGCGAGGTCCTGAACCCGGCTGCGAGCCGGCTGTATCTGCTCGGGCGGGTACTGCTCGCGGGCATCCGGACCGGTCGCACTGTCCAGACGCCAGCGCAGCGCGTTGAGCAGTCGCGGCCCCGCATCGGCGGGCACGGCGAAGCTGTAGCCGATGATGCCGTGGGTCGCGCACGGTGCGCCGACCGCAAGGCTCGCCAGGCCGACCGCGGTCGTGGCCGGGAATCCGGTGGCCACGGTGGTTGCCACATGTGCGGCCAGCGTCGGCGCGGTGTCGCGGTGGCGGGCGAGCAGTTCGGCGCCCAACCCGTCGACCAGCAGCACCACGACATCGCGGTTCGGCCTCAGGCCCAGCGGATTGTGCACATCCATCCCCAGGGCGGCGGCCACCGAGGGCAGGAGGTCGGCGAGTGAGTAACGCATCATCGCCCATGGTGCCGCATCGATTCCGCTGCGACGAGCCGATTTCCGAGCCGACCCGCGGCGGCTCCGGTTTCCCGCTCAAGCGAGAGGTTCGCGCAGTTCCCGGACGACGATGGCATTGCCGCCCCGTTGTTTCGCCCGATACATGGCGGTGTCCGCGAAGCCGAGAAGCCGCTCGGGCGAGACACCGTCATCGGTCGCCGCACCGAGGTCGACGACCACCACGCCGATGCTGGCGGTGACCGCGGCCCCATCGCTCGAATTCTCGACCGCCCGCCGCAGCCGCTCGGCCATCGCCCGAGCGGCTCCGGCGTCCAGCGGACCGACGATCGTGAACTCCTCACCACCGGTGCGCGCGATGGTGGCAGTGGGGTCGGCGGTGTCGCGCAACCGTGCCGCGATTCTGGCCAGCACCCGGTCGCCCTCCTGATGCCCGAAGGTGTCGTTGACCTCCTTGAATCGATCCAGGTCGATGACCATCGCGCAGAGCGGCGCGCCGGGGGCGAACACCCTCGGTAGGTGGTAATCGAGGCCGCGCCGGTTCAGCAGGGTTGTCAGTGGATCCGACAACGCGTTCGTGCGCAGCACCCAATAGAAGAACTGCAGCGTGGGGAGCACGAAAACGACGGCGAGGACCATGATCAGCGCGGTGGCCATCGCAAGGGGGACGTCGCGATCGGAGTCGGAAGAGATCGTCATTCGTCCCGTGACCAGCAGCACCGAGAACAGCGACCACCCCGCGTGCACGGCGAGAGCCTTGGCGCTGTGGAAGAGCGCGAGGTAGCCGCCGGTCAGGATGAGGGTGGTCGCGTTGATCATCGCCACGCGGCCGGAGACCAGCAGGCTGCAGATCGTGATGGCGATATCCGCAACTGCTATCAACGCCAGGGAAACCGAAGCAGTCGGCCAGGGCAGTAGATACCAGCGCAGGGCCGCCAACAGCGCCACAACGGCGAACAGGCCGATCACCGCCCGGCCGAACGCGCTCTGCGGGCCTTCGGGCGACAGCAGGAGCATGAGGGCGACGAAGCACAGGCCCAGCCCGGATGTGCCGATCGAGAATTTCAGCAGGCCGAGCGCCCCCTGGTTCCGGAGCGTGCTCAGCAACCAGCGATAGTCGATGGGTTCTCGCCACCACATCCGCACGGCGCGCAGTCCGCCGGAGTTCAGCGCGTCGGCGACACGTGTCCGCGCGGACACGCCCCTGCTGCGGCGAGGCTCGACGCCGACCGGCTCGGGTGCAGCCATCCGACAACGTTAGGACCGCGTCGGACGCCCTGTGAAGTGCCGCAGGACCAGCGATCGATGGCCGTTATGCCCTCCTCCGCCCAAACCTCGAACGAGCCGGCTCGGTGCCGGGGTCAGTTCCTGATTTCCCGGATGAACACCCGGCCGTCACGGGTGGTGGTGATGGCGGTGTAGGCGCGATAGAGGAAACCGCGGTCGGGGCGGCGCTCGAACACCTGCACCCGGTAGCGGTCCGGGACATCTCCACCGGTCACGTGCACGCAGTGCTGGGTGCCGACGGGGACCTGGTCGATCTGCCTCTGCAGGGTTTCGGCGGAGGGGACGGCGGTCGATTCCGGAGCGACGTATTCCCGGGCCGCCGAACCGCTTCGGGTGTCGTACCGCGCGTATTCGTAGCCCAGCACGGCGTCCGGGCCGGATGCGGTGCCGCCGGGCGCGTCGTCGTTGACGTCGGTCGCGGTCCGGGTGGCGTAGCACCACGGAACGCTGTCGGGCGCCGCGGCGCTCGCATCGGGGGTGGCTGTCGCATCCGGCGCGGCGACACCCATCGGCAGCTGCGGCCACCAGCGATCGTAGATCTCCAGCGCCGCATGTTTGGTCCAGCGCAGGCCGAGGACGAATCGGGAACGCTGCGCGTCCCGGGGGAACAATGTGTACAGGTCCTGCGTCCCGGTCGAGTCCGGCGTCGGCAACACCACATCCAGCGGATCCGCGAAACCTGGATGCTTCGCCAGCAGGTCCCCACTGTGTCTACTGGCGTCTGCGGCGAATTCAATTGCGGCATCGCTGTTTTCGAGATCGACGATCTCCACGCGCAGATCCCGATCCGGATTCTCGCAGGCGACGGCCGCTCGCTCTCCCGCCGTCGCATCGACCGCGCACCGCGTCCCCGACCACCCCGTCTCCCCGGGCCGATCGGACAACAGCTGCGGGAAACTGTCCACGATCAGCCGATGTTTCGCATCCCAGCCGACAGGAGCCGAACCCCGGCCCGACAGTTCCCCGATCGCCAGCCCCGCTCCGGCCACGAGGACCACGACTGCGGCGACGGCCGCGCCCCGCCGGATCCACCTCCTCGGCCGCGCCCCGACGCGAACCGCCGGCGAAGCGATCGACGGCTCGCCCGGCGTCGGTCGATGCCCCCGCCCCGGCACGTCGAATGCCTGCCGCACCGGAAATCCCGCCTGCGTGACTGCCACCGCCCCTTCCTCCTCGGCACGGTCCGGGGCGTGATACACATCGCGTACCGAACCAGATCCTCGGCCGTGGAAGGCATTTCGTAGATCGGCGGCGAATTCCCCACAGCTGCCGTACCGCTCGCCCGGGTGTTTCGCCATCCCCCGCACGAGCACCGCGTCGAGCGCCGGCGGCAGGTCCGATCGCACCGCGGTCAGCCGGGGAATCGGTTTGGTGACGTGCCCGGCGACCACCTGCCCGGGATTGGTTCCGGCATAGGGCGGCCGGCCGCACAACAGGGTGAACAGGGTGCAGGCCAGGGAATACTGGTCGCACCGATGGTCGAGCGGTTCACCGGAGAGCTGTTCCGGGGAGGCGTAGGCGAGAGTGGCGGTGAGGGTGCCGGTCACCGTGAGTTCGGTATCGGCGTCCTGTAATCGGGCGATGCCGAAATCGGTGAGGACCGCCCGTTCGGCGCGACCGGCGTCGGGTGTCTCGAGCAGGATGTTCGCCGGTTTGATGTCGCGGTGCAATACCGCCTTGCTGTGCGCGTAGTCCAGTGCCGCAGCGGTTTCGGTGACGATGCGCAACACCCGCTCGGTGGTGAGAGCCCGCCGGTCCAGCCGCGCCGCATCGGTACCGTGCACATACTGCATGGATATCCACAGGTGTCCGGCATCGGCGCCGCGGTCGTAGATCCGCACGATGCCCGGATGTTCCAGGCGGGCAACGATATCGGCTTCCTGATCGAACCGGCGGCGGCGCTCGTGATCGGCGGAGACCTCGCGGTCGAGCAGCTTCAGTGCCACTCGGCGCGGCAGCCGCGGGTGGCGGGCGAGATAGACCGTTCCCATTCCGCCACGGCCGAGGACGCCCTCGATGAGGTAACCGGCGAACGTCTCGCCGATCGCGAGTGCGGCCACGGTCCCCCTTCTGGTCGAGCCCACCGAGGCGTCAGCAGCTTACCGGGCGGATCCGCCGGCCCTCGCCGGGCGGTGGCCTCCTCCGATACCGTGGATATCCAGCGTCGCGTATGTCGATGAAGGTGGTGAGATCGCAGTGTTCGACCCGTTGGCCGATATCGACCGGGCCCTCGCCGACCGGGCCGGATGGACGTGGTTCGACGACCACCTGCTGTACACCTGCGGGGTGCTCGATCTGCTGCGTCGCGAGGAGTTGGCGCGGATGCCCGTCAAGTCCACCCGGATCCGGATCGACCCGGGCGAGGTCTGTATCGCGGAAGGCCCGGCGACCTGGTCGTTCTGGCGGGCGCCCGGGGACGGCAGCTGGACCCGCAACAACATCTACGTCGCGGGCAGCGCCTCCTTCGTCGCGGCCGCGCAACTGGGGAACGCGCTGGTGAATCAGGCCCGGCGCCAGCGTGCGGAGGCCGCGTCGCAACCGCGCTGGATCGCCGAACGCCCCGGTTCGGTGATGATCTCCGACCGCCGCATCCACCTCACCAACCCCGACTACTCCTTCCGGATCCGGTGGGCATCGCTGGAGACGATCGACCTGACCGCCGCCGATCAGGTGGTCGCGCGCTACGTCGACCGCAATCGGACCTTCCACCAGTGGCAGGTCCGAACACCTTGGGCCGTACTGATATTCGTCGTCGCCGCCCATCTGCACTTTCCGAATCATCCGCTGCTGCTGTCCGGAAATTGGCTACCCGCGGGTTTCGAGGACAAATGCCATCTCGCGGGGAAGAAATGCCCACCGGTCCGAGAGCGCTGACCTCGTCCGCCGCCACCCCTCGTCCCGCTCGTGGTGAGGGTTGCTGGGCAATGTCGGCGCCGCGTGGCACCATCGCGTTGTGAGCAGCACACCTGCCCCCGACCCGCGCCTGCGCGATCTCGCCCGGCTGCGCAAGGTCCGCGACCGCATCGACCGGGAATATGCGAAACCCCTGGATGTGGAGGCCCTCGCGCGCGATGTGCACATGTCCGCGGGGCATCTGAGCCGGCAGTTCCGCCTCGCCTACGGGGAATCGCCGTACGGATATCTCATGACGCGGCGAATCGAACGCGCGATGGCGCTGCTGCGCCGGGGTGATCTCAGCGTGACGGAGGTGTGCTTCGAGGTCGGCTGCCAATCGCTGGGCACCTTCAGTACCCGCTTCACCGAACTGGTCGGAGTGCCGCCGAGCGTCTACCGGCGCGAGGCCGCCGACGCCACTCTGGGCATGCCGTCGTGTGTCGCGAAACAGGTGACCAGACCGATCAGGAATCGAGAAGCGCAGGTTACCGAGTAGGAATTAGCGTGAGCGACATGGACATCACCATTCACGACACCTTCCTCCCGCAAGACGATCCGGAGGCCGCGCTGACGTTCTACCGCGACACGCTCGGCTTCGAGGTGCGCAACGACGTCGGCTTCAAGGGCATGCACTGGATCACGGTCGGCCCCGCCGGACAGCCGGACATCTCGATCGTGCTCTACCCGCCGAACGCCACCCCCGGCGTCACGGAAGAAGAGCAGCGCACCATCTCCGAGATGATGGCCAAGGGCACCTTCGCCAGCCTCAACCTGGCGACCAAGAACGTCGACGAGGTGTTCGAGCGGCTGCAGGCGAACGGGGCCGAGGTCGTGCAGGAGCCGACCGACCAGCCCTACGGACTGCGCGACTGCGCGTTCCGCGATCCCTCGGGCAATCTGCTGCGGATCCAACAGGCCTCCTGAGCCGACCCCGACAACCGAGCCGGCCCGGCGGACCAGGCCGCCCACCCTGAATTGGAGAAACCATGAGCAAGGCCTCGACGCCGGACCGGCACGTTGCCGACACCCACGACCTGATCCGCGTACACGGTGCGCGGGTCAACAATCTCAAAGACATCAGCGTCGAAATTCCCAAGCGTCGCCTGACCGTCTTCACCGGCGTCTCGGGATCGGGGAAGAGTTCGCTGGTCTTCGGCACCATCGCCGCGGAATCGCAGCGGATGATCAACGAGACCTACAGCGCCTTCGTCCAGGGCTTCATGCCGACGCTGTCGCGGCCGGAGGTCGACTTCCTGGACGGCCTCACCACCGCGATCTCGGTCGACCAGGAGCGGATGGGCGCCAACCCCCGCTCCACGGTCGGCACCGCCACCGACGCCAACGCGATGTTGCGCATCCTGTTCAGCCGCCTCGCCCAGCCGCAGATCGGCTCGCCGAACGCCTATTCGTTCAATGTGCCCTCGGTGACCGCCAGCGGTGCGATCACCGTCGAGCGCGGCGGTAAGACCAAGGCCGAGAAGGCGACCTTCCACCGGCTCGGCGGTATGTGCCCGCGCTGTGAGGGCATGGGCTCGGTCACCGATTTCGACCTGACCGCCCTCTACGACGAGAGCCTGTCGCTCAACGAGGGTGCGCTCACCATCCCCGGCTACAGCATGGACGGCTGGTTCGGCCGCATCTACCGCGGTTGCGGGCTGTTCGACCCCGACAAGCCGATCCGCAAGTACAACAAGCGGGAACTGCACGACCTGCTCTACAAGGAGCCGACCAAGATCAAGGTCGAGGGCATCAACCTCACCTACGAGGGGCTGGTCCCGAAGATCCAGAAGTCGATGCTGTCCAAGGATGTCGATTCGCTGCAGCCGCATATCCGTGCGTTCGTCGAGCGTGCGGTGACCTTCACGACCTGCCCGGAATGTGAGGGCACCCGGCTCAGCGCCGAGGCCCGGTCCTCGAAGATCGGCGACAAGAGCATCGCCGACGTCTGCCGGATGCAGATCAGCGATCTCGCCGAATGGGTGCGCGCTCTCGACGAGCCGTCGGTCGCACCGCTGCTGAAAGGTCTGCAGCACCTGCTCGACTCGTTCACCGAGATCGGCCTCGGCTATCTGTCACTGGATCGGCCGGCGGGCACGCTCTCCGGCGGTGAAGCCCAGCGCACCAAGATGATTCGCCACCTCGGCTCGTCCCTGACCGATGTCACCTACGTCTTCGACGAACCCACCATCGGCCTGCATCCGCACGATATCGAGCGAATGAACAACCTGCTGTTGCAGTTGCGCGACAAGGGCAACACGGTGCTGGTGGTGGAGCACAAGCCGGAAGCGATCGCGATCGCCGACCATATCGTCGATCTGGGTCCGGGGGCCGGAAGCCAAGGCGGCACAGTCTGTTTCGAGGGCGATATCGAGGGGCTGCGCGCCAGCGACACGATCACCGGCCGCCATCTCGACGATCGGGCGAAACTGAAGGACGCGCCCCGGAAGTCGGCCGGCGCGTTGGAGATTCGCGGCGCCTCCACCCACAACCTGAAGGATGTCGACGTCGACATCCCGCTCGGGGTGCTGTGTGTGATCACCGGCGTGGCCGGATCCGGTAAGAGTTCGCTCATCCACGGGTCGGTCGCCGACCGCGACGATGTCGTGGTGGTCGACCAGGGCGCGATTCGCGGCTCCCGGCGTAGTAATCCGGCCACCTACACCGGACTGCTCGAGCCGATCCGCAAGGCATTCGCCAAGGCCAACGGCGTCAAGCCGGCGCTGTTCAGCGCGAATTCCGAGGGCGCGTGCCCCACCTGCAACGGCGCCGGCGTGATCTACACCGATCTGGCGATGATGGCCGGCGTGGCGACCACCTGCGAGGAATGCGACGGTAAACGCTTCCAGGCGGCGGTTCTGGACTATCACCTCGGCGGGCGCAACATCAGCGAGGTGCTGGAGATGTCGGTGGCGGAAGCCGAGGAGTTCTTCGGCGCGGGTGAGGCGAAACTCCCGGCGGCACACAAGATTCTGCAACGCCTCGGCGATGTGGGACTCGGCTATCTGAAACTGGGTCAGCCCCTCACCACGCTGTCGGGTGGTGAACGCCAGCGCATCAAACTCGCCACCCACATGGGCGAGAAGGGCGGGATCTACGTTCTCGACGAGCCGACCACGGGCCTGCATCTCGCCGATGTGGAGAACCTGCTCGGCCTGCTCGACCGCCTCGTGGACTCGGGCAAATCGGTGATCGTCATCGAACACCACCAGGCGGTCATGGCGCATGCCGACTGGATCGTCGACCTCGGTCCCGGGGCCGGCCACGACGGCGGGCGCAT
The DNA here is from genome assembly GCF_001613005.1 of Nocardia nova NBRC 15556. GTDB lineage: Bacteria > Actinomycetota > Actinomycetes > Mycobacteriales > Mycobacteriaceae > Nocardia > Nocardia nova. Next base: position 93,716 of record NZ_BDBN01000031.1, read on the forward strand.
CGTCTTCGAGGGAACGCCGGCCGATCTGGTCGCCGATCGCTCGACGCTCACCGGCGAACACCTCGCCGCCTACGTCGGCGGGTAATTCGCGCCCCCCCGCGACAGCGATCGCTTCTCCGAGCGCCTGCCGGTTCCGGTCGACCGGAACCGGCAGGCCGGGTGCGTCGGCGCGGGCGGCTCAATGCTGCGCCGACGCGGTCTGTGGTCGCCCGAATCAGCGAGCGGGCGGGTAGGGCGTCATGCGGTGTCCCCACCGGTGGGATCGGCCAGGCCGCGTTCGTAGGCCGCGCGGGTGGTGGAACCGCGGGTCGCGGCGACCTGATCGGGAACCATGCGCCGGAAGGTCAGGTCGCGCAGGCGCTGCGGGAGCAGTTCGGCGAGCCGGACGAGCGGACCGATGTATCGCGGCACGGTGACCTCGAAACGAGGGTGTTCGATGGTCCGCAGCACCGCGCGGGCGACATCGGCGGGCTGGAGCAGTTTCGCGGCGCCGGTGGCGGTTCCCGCGGCCAGTTCGGTCGCGACCACCCCCGGCATGATCACCGAGATCCGCACGCCGCTGCCGCGCAGTTCCTCGCGCACGCCCGTCAGATAGCCGAGCACCCCGTGTTTGGTCGCGGCGTAGGTCGATTCGCCGGGCGGGGACAATCGCGCGGCGGCCGAGGCGATCGTGACGATGTGGCCCCGCCCGCGCGCCCGCATGCCCGGTGCGACCAGCCGCACGCCGCGGATGACGCCGTGCAGATTGACCTCCAGCATGCGCACGGTCGCGACCTCGGGTTCCGCGTCGAACGGGCCCACCCACATCACCCCGGCATTGTTGACCAGCACGTCGATCGGACCCCACAGCGATTCCACGGCGGCGACGAAGCCGCGGAAGGAGTCCGTGTCGGTGACGTCGAGCGCGAAACCGCGCACGGTACCGGACAATTCGGCCGCGGTGGCGACGGCCGCCGGTTCGTCCCGGTCGCCGATGGCAACCCGGGCACCGGCCTCGGCGAGCACGCGCGCGATCTCCCGGCCTATGCCCCGCGCCCCGCCGGTCACCGCGACGACACGACCGGCAATCGGTGAGGTCATGGATGTTCTCCATTCTGACATGCCTGCGTGTCAGCAACGATGCTCTAGTGTGCCATAGGCCGGGACGTAAGGACAGGGGCATGTCGGGACGGAAGTATCAGGGACTGATGCCGGACGAGCGTCGAGTGCAGCGGCGCGCGGCGATCCTGGACGCCGCGCTGGAGGTTTTCGGCACCACCGGGTATGCGGGCAGTTCGGTCAAACAGATCTGCCGGGTCGCGCGGCTCACCGAACGGTATTTCTACGAATCCTTCGCCGACCGCGAAAGTTGCCTGGCCGCCTTGTATTCCGAGGTCGTGGACCAGGTGCGCGCCGCCACCACGGCCGCGATGATATCGGCGGGCGACGACATCGACGACCGAACCCGTGCCGGAATACAGACGTTCATCGAATATCTGACCGAGGATCGGCGACTTGCCAGAGTGGCCCTGATCGAGGCCGTCGGCGTGTCCTCCACCATGGAGGAACGCCGCCACGAGGTACTGCGCGAATTCGCCGAGATCGTCACCACCACCTGGGCCGCCGCCCGCTCCGAACCCCTGTCGGCCAAACAACATGCGGCCGCGGTCGCCCTCGTCGGCGGCGTCAACCACCTACTGGTCGACTGGCTGATGAGCGGCACACCCCACACCCCCGCCGCACTCACCGACGTCTGCACCACCCTGTTCATCGCCGCCCGCCACACCCTCGAAGCGGAAGCCTGATCGGCGGACCGACCCGCCGGCGGGTTTCCGAGGCCGCCTACCAGGTTATTTCGGGCAGTTCCACGTCGATCGGGAAAGGCTTCTCGATGCGCAACTGTTTGCGGAAGACGCCACTGGGCGCGTAGCAACCGCCCTCGGGCAGCAGCTCGAACGTGTAAACGACCATCGCGTCATCCTCGTTCTCGACGCGCCAGAAGCACTTGATGCCTGCCTCGGCATACTGCGCGGGACGAAGTTTACGATCCTTGGTCTTCGTGCTGGGCGAGACGATCTCTACGGCGAGATGCACGTCCCCCGACTGGTAGACCGACGTATGCGGCCCGAACGCGGCCCGCGACACGATCAGAACGTCCGGCTCCGGCACGGAATGGCCCAGGTCGATGCCCTTCTCGGAGATCACGACCATCTCCGTCGGCAGGATCGGTCGTAACGCGGCCTTCAGCGTGTCCCGGACCTCGTCGTGCCAGGGATCAGCAGGGGCCATCATCACGACTTCACCGTCCAGCAGCTCGAAGTTGCCATCGACTACTTCCATCAAGCGAGGTAGATCTTCGGCGGTGAACCCGCCGGGTGGCGGCGTCGGCAACAGCACCATCCGACCGCGGATCGGTTCGTCGTGGTGATGGTGGGCGACGGTCATACCTGAAGGCTACCCGCTGGATCGATCGTGATCGGGTCCGTTTCCTCGCTCATTCGACTCGGTTCCACCCGAAGGCGCTCGCACCGAGCGAACCGTGAATACGATTCGGCCCCCGTTCCGTTCGGAACGGGGGCCGAATGTGGTTGTCCTCTACCGGATTACCGGTAGTCGCTGAAACCGTAGTCGTCCAGCGGGACCGCGGCACCGGTGGTGGTGCCGAAGCCCTCCGGGCTGTAGTAGGTGTCGTCGTAGGACGGCACCGCGTACGCCGCGGCACGGGCCTCTTCGGTCGGCTGCACCTGGATGTTGCGGTAGCGGTTGATACCGGTACCGGCCGGGATCAACTTACCGATGATCACGTTCTCCTTCAGGCCGATCAGCTTGTCGGAGCGGCAGTTGATCGCCGCGTCCGTCAAGACACGAGTCGTTTCCTGGAAGGAGGCCGCCGACAGCCACGAATCGGTGGCCAGCGACGCCTTGGTGATACCCATCAGCACCGGGCGACCCGACGCGGGCTCGCCACCCTCGGCGACGACGCGGCGGTTGGACGCCTCGAACTCCGAACGCTCCACCAGCGAACCGGGCAGGAACTCCGTCGCACCCGAGTCGATGATGGTCACGCGGCGCAGCATCTGGCGAACAATGACCTCGATGTGCTTGTCGTGGATGGACACACCCTGCGACCGGTAGACCTCCTGGACCTCGTGGACCAGGTGGATCTGCACCTGACGCGGGCCCATCACACGCAGCACCTCGTGCGGATCGGCCGAGCCCTCCAGCAGCTGCTGGCCGACCTCGACGTGGTCGCCGTCGGCGAGCAGACGCTCGGAGCCGTCCTCGTGCTTGAACACCCGCAGACGCTGACGCTTCGACAGCTTGTCGTAGACCACCTCGTCCGAACCGTCGTCCGGAATGATCGTGATCTTGTAGAAGCGGTCGTCGTCCTCGAGCCGCACCCGGCCCGAGACCTCCGCGATCGGCGCCTTGCCCTTGGGCACACGAGCCTCGAAGAGCTCCTGCACGCGGGGCAGACCGCCGGTGATGTCGTCACCCGCGACACCACCCTGGTGGAAGGTACGCATGGTCAGCTGGGTACCGGGCTCACCGATGGACTGGGCGGCGACGATACCGACGGCCTCACCGATGTCGACCAGCTTGCCGGTCGCCATCGAGCGGCCGTAGCAGGTCGCACACACGCCGGTGCCGGTGGTGCAGGTGAGCACCGAGCGGACCTTGACGTCGGTGATGCCGGCCTCGAGCAGCGCCTCGATGGCGGGGTCGCCGAGGTCGTGACCCTTCTCCACGATGACGTTGCCGCCTGCGTCGACCGCGTCGGCGGCCAGCGTCCGGGCGTAGGTGCTGGTCTCCACGTGCGGATCGCGGATGAGCAGGCCGTCGGGCTGCTTCTCGGCGATCGCGACGAGGATGCCGCGCTCGGTGCCACAGTCCGTCTCGCGCACGATGACGTCCTGCGACACGTCCACCAGACGACGGGTCAGGTAACCCGAGTCGGCGGTACGAAGCGCGGTGTCGGCCAGACCCTTTCGCGCACCGTGGGTGTTGATGAAGTACTCCAGAACGGTCAGGCCCTCACGGAACGAGGACTTGATCGGCCGCGGAATGAACTCACCCTTCGGGTTGGTCACCAGACCCTTCATGCCCGCGAGGGTACGAGTCTGGGTGAAGTTACCCGTGGCGCCCGAATCGACGATCGTGATGATCGGGTTGTCGGCCGGGTAGTGCGCACGCAGCGCCTTACCGACCTCTTCGGTCGCTTCCTGCCAGATCTTGACCAGGGCGTTGTTGCGCTCCTGGTGGTCGAGAGCACCACGCTGGTACTTCTTCTCGATCTGGTCGGACTGCGCCTCGTAGCGCTCCATGATCTCGGCCTTCTCCGGCGGAACGAGAACGTCCGACATGGAGACGGTGACACCCGAACGCGTGGCCCAATAGAAGCCGGCGTCCTTGAGCTTGTCGACGGTCTGCGCGACCACGATCATCGGGTAGCGCTCGGCGAGATCGTTGATGATCGTCGCCTGCCGCTTCTTCGGCATCTGCTCGTTGATGAACGCATAGTCCGCGGGCAGCAGCTCGTTGAAGATGACCCGGCCCAGGGTGGTCTCGCACAGCCACGCGTCGCCGCGCTGCCAGCCCTCGGGGAACAGCTCAGCCTCGATGTCCTTCGGCGGGCGCTGATCGGTCAGGCGCACCTTGATCAGCGAACGAACCGTCAGCTCGCCGCGGTCGACGGCCATCTGGGCCTCGGCCGGCGACGCGTAGACGCCCTGCTCGGGAGCATCCGCGGTGGCAGGCCGGTACTCGCCCTTGGCGCCCTCTTCCAGGCGGGTCAGGTAGTACAGACCGGTCACCATGTCCAGACGCGGCATGGCCAGCGGGCGGCCGGACGCCGGGGACAGGATGTTGTTCGACGACAGCATCAGGATGCGGGCCTCGGCCTGCGCCTCCGCCGACAGCGGCAGGTGCACGGCCATCTGGTCACCGTCGAAGTCGGCGTTGAAGGCCTCACAGACCAACGGGTGCAGCTGGATGGCCTTACCTTCGACCAGCAGCGGCTCGAAGGCCTGGATACCCAGGCGGTGCAGCGTGGGCGCACGGTTCAGCATGACCGGGTGCTCGGCGATGACCTCTTCGAGGACGTCCCACACCTGGGCACGCTGCCGCTCGACCATCCGCTTGGCGGACTTGATGTTCTGCGCGTGGTTCAGGTCGACCAGACGCTTCATCACGAACGGCTTGAACAGCTCCAGCGCCATCAGCTTGGGCAGACCACACTGGTGCAGCTTCAGCTGCGGACCGACGACGATGACCGAACGGCCGGAGTAGTCGACGCGCTTACCGAGCAGGTTCTGACGGAAACGACCCTGCTTACCCTTGAGCAGATCGCTCAGGGACTTCAGCGGGCGGTTACCGGGGCCGGTCACCGGGCGACCGCGACGGCCGTTGTCGAACAGCGCGTCCACGGACTCCTGCAGCATCCGCTTCTCGTTGTTGACGATGATCTCGGGGGCGCCGAGGTCGATCAGTCGCTTGAGGCGGTTGTTGCGGTTGATCACGCGGCGGTACAGGTCGTTCAGGTCGGAGGTGGCGAAGCGGCCACCGTCGAGCTGAACCATCGGGCGCAGCTCCGGCGGGATCACCGGAACGGCGTCGAGGACCATGCCCATCGGCGAGTTGCCGTTGGACTGGAAGGCCGCGACGACCTTCAGGCGCTTGAGCGCGCGCAGCTTCTTCTGGCCCTTACCGGTGCGAATGGTTTCGCGCAGGTTCTCGGCCTCGGCGTCGATGTCGAAGTTCTCCATCAGCTTCTGGATGGCTTCGGCACCCATCGCGCCGGTGAAGTACTCGCCGTAGCGGTCCTGCAGCTCGCGGTAGAGGACCTCGTCCACGATCAGCTGCTTGGGAGCCAGCTTGGTGAAGGTGGTCCAGATCTCGTCGAGCCGGTCCAGCTCGCGCTGGGCGCGGTCGCGCAGCTGGCGCATCTCGCGCTCGCCGCCGTCCTTGACCTTGCGGCGGACGTCGGACTTGGCACCCTCGGCCTCGAGCTCGGCCAGGTCGGCCTCGAGCTTCTGGGCGCGGGCCTCCAGGTCGGCATCGCGCTGGTCGGCGATCGCCTTCTTCTCGACCTCCATCTCCGCCTCGAGCGTGGACAGCTCGTTGTGGCGCAGATCCTCGTCGACGGTGGTGATGACGTAGGCGGCGAAGTAGATGATCTTCTCGAGATCCTTCGGCGCCAGGTCCAGCAGGTAACCGAGGCGGCTCGGCACACCCTTGAAGTACCAGATGTGGGTGACCGGCGCGGCCAGCTCGATGTGGCCCATCCGCTCACGACGCACCTTGGCGCGAGTCACCTCGACGCCACAGCGCTCACAGATGATGCCCTTGAAGCGGACGCGCTTGTACTTGCCGCAGTAGCATTCCCAGTCCCGGGTGGGACCGAAGATCTTCTCGCAGAACAAGCCGTCCTTCTCCGGCTTGAGCGTGCGGTAGTTGATGGTCTCCGGCTTCTTGACCTCACCGTAGGACCAGTTGCGAATGTCTTCGGCGGTCGCCAGGCCGATCCGGAGTTCATCGAAGAAGTTGACGTCTAGCACGTAACTTCCTTTCCCCTGTTCGGGTTCAGTATCGAGCAAAGTTCGCTAGTTCGTCCGCCGTGGCGGACCACTTCCGCGGAGCGGGAAACTATGCCCCGGCGCCCAATGCGGGCGCCGGGACCGATCGGCTACTGCGCGAGGTCGTCGACCGTCGCAGCTTCGTTGCGGGACAGGTTGATGCCGAGGTTGGCCGCGGCACGCTCGAGGTCCTCGTCGTCACCGTCGCGCATCTCGATCGCCGCGCCGTCGGAGGACAGTACTTCGACGTTGAGGCACAGCGACTGCAGTTCCTTGAGCAGAACCTTGAACGACTCCGGGATACCCGGCTCGGGAATGTTCTCGCCCTTGACGATCGCCTCGTACACCTTCACACGACCGACCACGTCGTCGGACTTGATCGTCAGCAGCTCCTGCAGCGTGTAGGCAGCGCCGTAGGCCTGCATGGCCCAGCACTCCATCTCACCGAAACGCTGACCACCGAACTGCGCCTTACCACCGAGCGGCTGCTGAGTGATCATCGAGTACGGACCCGTCGACCGCGCGTGAATCTTGTCGTCCACCAAGTGATGCAGCTTCAGGATGTACATGTAACCCACCGCCACCGGATACGGGAACGGCTCACCCGAACGACCATCGAACAACACCGACTTACCGT
>NZ_BDBN01000032.1 GCF_001613005.1 Nocardia nova NBRC 15556
GCGGAAGCCGGGCCTTTCCGCGTCCGGGCGACCACTCGAGCGAGGTGGACCTCAGGCCAGGGCGTTACGGCTCCGCTTCGGTGTCGGGCGCGCACACCACATCGGCCGCCGGCAATACCCCGTCGGCGAAGTACCCGTTGATGGCCGCGCCGACGCAGCGACTGAGGCCGGGACGAAAAGTCATGTGAATCCGCACGTTCGCCAGTGTGACGAGGCGGGACGAGCTCAGATCACGATGCAGGGCGAGGGCGTGATCGTACGGCGTGCGCGGATCACCGGTCGCCTGCACGATGAGCGCCGGAACCGAATTCCGCACCGTGGTAGCGCTTTCCACGGGCGGGGGCCAGAAGGCGCAGGGTTGAATGTTCGCCGCCAGTGCGCCGAATATCGGCTGTGTGGCGCGACGTTCCTCGATCTCCGACCAGTATCGCGCCGGATCGGCGGGCGCGGCATCGTCACCGCAGGCGACGAACGCCAGTGCCGAATCCTCGTAGTGCCGAAGGGTATCCAGCGTATCCGCCAGCCAGGGTGTGTGGTCGGTGACGGGCGTTCCGCTCACCGCGGCCCGCAACTCGGCGACGGTGTCGGCGGCCTTCCCGTTCAGCCGGAAGTTGCCCAGCAGGTTGTGCAGGAGGAACGGCAGCCAATGATCGTCGACGGCGAAGCCGTTCACCGTGACCGGCCGACGAGCGAGGTCGTTCACCAGCTGTTGGACGGTGGCGCGGACCTGCGCCGCCGTCGTACCGAAGTGATAGTCCGGATCGTGCCGGGCGGCCCATCCGGCCCAGTCGTCGAGTGCCGCCTCGTCGGCGGCGCCCCAGTCACGCACCATCCCGGTCCAGTACCGGTCCGGATCGATCGCACTGTCGAGCACCATGCGATCGACCGACCGCGGAAACATCTGCGCGAACACCGCACCCAGATAGGTGCCGTAGGAGACGCCGTAATAGCTCAGCGCCGGTTCCCCGAGGACGCGCCGGATCACCTCCATATCGCGAGCCGTGTTGCGGGTCGTCACCTGCCGCAGCGCGGCGGAATCGCCTGCCAGACAAGCCATCGCCAGACGCGCGGCGCGAGCGGTGTCGGCCAGGAATCCGTCCAGCCCGACCCCGGCGGAACGAATCATCTCACCGATCGGCCAGCCGCAGCTCCGGCCGCCGCCGGACCGCCCGACACCGCGTGGATCCATGCCGATCAGGTCGTAGTGCGCCCGAACCTCCGGCGCCAGAACGTCTCCCAGCAGATCGATCGTGTCCAGCCCCGAGGCCCCGGGCCCGCCGGGATCGGCCAGCAGGACGCCACGCCTGCGGTCCGGATCGGTCGCCGGCACCCGGGATATCGCGATGTTCAGGGTCCGGCCGTCGGGGTCGGCGTAGTCCAGCGGGACCCGCACTGCCGCGCAGGAACCGCCGACCGCGTCCAAGGTGTCGAGACCACACGGCTTCCAGTTGGCCCGCTGGCGGTAGAAGCGGTCCATGCCCGTGACGGGCGACGGAACCGCCGCACCGGAGGTGACGAGCACGGCCGCCACCGCCAGCACGGCCGCCGTCCAGCGAAACACCCTCGACATCAACAGGTTCCGGCCCTGCGAGCGCCACACTCGTCCACGTCGCCACGGTAGCCGAGGGATTCGGGGTCGCCCGTGGCGGGAAGAATCCGGCGCCCGCCTACCGGTCGCCGATCAGCAGAGTCTGGGTGCTGCGGCCGACCGGACCCTTCTCGTCGTAGAGCCGGGATTCGGCCATCCCGATGCCACTGCGTTCCGGATAGGTCACCGCATCCAGGCAGACCCACTCCCCCACCGGTTCACGATGCAGCGTGACGGTGAGGTCGGTATTGATGAAAAGGTAACGCTCCCAATCCAATACCGCGCTCACGCCGTTACCGGAATCGGCCGCCGCGAGAGTCCGCTCCAGGGGACTGGGAGTGGTTCCGGCGACGATCGGATAGCGCAGCTTGATCCAGCAGACCGCCGGACCCGGCTGCTGGAAGGAGCCGGCGACGAAGCGGTAGTCGATTCCGGTGTGGAATCCGACGGGCTGATTGCTGGGGAACTCCCCACTCTGTGCCACGGTGTCCGGCCCGGGATACGCGCCGGCCGCCACCGCATCCGGCGGCACCTCGACCTCCGGATCGGCCACCCGCAGCCGCCACGCGTTCGCCTTCAACACCGGTCCACGGTCGGTGGCGACGGTGGCCTCGATCAACTCCACGCTGCGCCCCGGCCGCACCACCCGCGCCTCGGCCCGCAGCGGCGCGATCGGGACCGGCCCGAGAATCTCGACCGCCACCCGCCCGACCCGGAAACCGGGCCGCGGCTCACAGCGCTCGATCACATGCCCGAGCAGCGCCGACGGCGGCCCCGCATGCTGCGCGTCCGGCGACCACGGACCCCGGGTCAGCTCGGTGGAGTGGAACAGCACGGGATCCGAGGGATCGGGTCGATAGAAGGCCTCCATGGATCCTTATTACCGCACCGGCCCGGCACCGCCCTGCTCGCCCTGACCGGCGCGGTGCCTCAGCCCGTGGGTTGTTCCCACTTCTCGCCGTCACTCTCGGTGCCGGCGGGACAGCCGGTGGGTGTGCGGCGCTCGGGTGCGATCGGATACATCACCAGGCATTTCGGCGGCAGGTCGGGATCGTTCAGATCCGAGGTGACGAGCACGCCGATCGAGGCGCCAGTCGCGATTCCGCCCGGGCCGTCGAAACGCAGCTTGCCGGTGATCGTGTCGGCGTCGAGATCGGGACGCCGCAGTTCCAGGCCGATGGCCGCGCGGTCGATCGCGCCGTCCGCGGCCGACCGCTCCGGCCGGGACCGATTACGCTGCACGGCCCGGAGGAACAGTTCGGCGACGTCGAAGGTGATTCCGGTGCGGTCGCCGGGCCAGCTCTCGTGAAAATGCGGCAGGTCGCGCCGCAACTGCGTCAGCTCCGCGCACAGGCTGCGCAGGCTCAGGCCCGCGTGCTCCATGCGGTCCGGCGCGCCGTCGCGCACGCAATTGCTGCCCGCCAGCAGCGCCGGTACCCCCTTGGCGACGTATCGGACCGGAAATCCGATCGGCGCGGCATTCTGCACCAGCTTGTCCGACACCGCGCGGGTCGCGGTGTCGTTGGCCAGGATCGGCGGCGGGGCGTCACCACAGTGTTGAGCGGCCACGTTGACGAACGGCCCGAAATCCGGATTGCGGCCGGCGAAGAACAACAGCGTCCGCGGCGCGTCGGGGTCCGCCGGTGCGCACGGCAGCGGCAGACCGTAGATCTGCTGCTGTTCGGACCACGTGTAGACGTCGCCGAGCATATGTCGCTGCGCCAGTACCGCTTCGAGGTCGTCGGCCAGAGTCCGCACGTAGATGTCGTCGCGATCCGTCGGTGCGTAGACCGTCACCTTGTCGTAGCGGCGGGTGCCGTCCGCATTCCTCGCGCCCGCGGCGTACTCCGCGACGAGTTCGGCCTGGGCGTGGTTGTCGGGGACGGGTTGGAAGTAGGTGGGCGACACGGCGTCGAGCCCGTCGGCCGACAGGGTGGTCGCCATCGTGGGAACCCCCAGCTCACCCAAACGCGCGATGGCTCTGCGGGTTTCGGCCGTGCTCCGGTCGAGTCCGATCACACCGACCACGGTCGGATCCGATCGCACCAGCCGGCTGATCTGGTGCTCGACCACCCAGGTCGCGTATCGCATGGTCGATCCGCCGTTCGCGATCACGATGCGCAGCAGCGGTTCGGACTCGCCGTTCTGCTTGTTCGCCCGCCGCTGCTGAACCGCCAGGCCCGCCAGTTCCTCGGCCTGGGCGTGGGGGTAGCGCACGTTGCGGTCGGTGTAGGTCATCCCGGCGAAGTAGATCAGGGTGACGAGCGGACGGCGGGGATTGTCGTGGCGCAACCGCGCGGCCACGGTGTTCTGGCGGAACACCTCGCGCTCCATCTCGACGAGTTCCTCGTCGTCGGCGAAAACCTGTGCGGCACCGGCACTCAGCCCGATGCATTCGGTTCCGCGGACCACGACATCGACACCCGCGTGCCACGGCCACGCGGTGCATCCGACGGCGATGCGAGGCTGGACGGCCGTGACCGTCGCGGCTACCAGGGCGGCAACGGGAAGCAGGGCGATCACGGTGACCACCGACCGTCGCGCCGCCCACGGCGGCGCCGGCGGCTGCGCCAGCTCGGCGTGCTCGAACGGTTCGAGCGTGCCGGACAGCGAATCCGGTAGGGGCAGGCTGAGATACCAGCTGTCCGTGCGGCGGCGGCGACGGCGCCCATCGATATCGGCCTGCCAGGAGCTCAGCGGATCATCGCGAGAGTCCAGCGATTCGAAGTGCAGGTGCGGGTGCTCGACGGAATCCTCGATGCGCGAGATCAGCGCGAGCGGATCGAAAAGCCCGGTCTCGTTGCGGATCTCGTTGACGTAGCGCATCAGGCCGGTAGCGCTGTCCCCCGGTTCGACGCCATCGAGCAGCGCCACCGGATATGCGGTGCGACGCCAGCTCGACGGACGCCACAGCCTCCGGCGATAAGCGACGCGCAGATCTTCCAGAAAGGCGTTGACCAGCAACTTCGCGATCTGCTCGTTGTTCTCCCGGCGGCGCATCGGCTCGGCGAGACGCACCCCGAATCCGACGAAACTGTTCGACAGCCGTGGCGTCAGATAGCGCTGGTGCATGAACCAATAGCTCACCGGCGACAACCCCGGCACATGCGAACTCACGAACAGCCACAACCGCACGATCGGCCACATCGACAGCACCACCGTCAGCACCCGGGAGACGGTCCCTCCGATGGCGCCGAGTGCCGTGGTCGAATGCTCGGCGGCCGGCCCACGGCGCAGCAGTTCCGGCAACCGCTCGCGCAATTGCGCCGACGCCTCGGTCGCGGCCCCCTCGAGCCGTTGCCGCATGAGCCAATCGGCAGTGCGGTAGCGCGGAAAGGGTATGGGCCCCATGGCCGTGTCGTCACTGGAGAAGCACTTGTAGAGCTCCTGCAGCAGGGCCAGGAAACGCGGATCCAGCTCGTCTGGGCCCTCCGGTGGGTGGTCCGGCGTGGACGGCTCGAGTTTCGGAATCTGCACCACCGCACGCGGAACCGCGCGGCGGCTGCCCGGGGAGGCCAGCCAGTCACCACAGCGCCGCAGCAGGCCATCCGCGGAAAGCGGTGCGGCGCTGCTGATCAGGCAGACGATCGGCGGCGGCGTTCGCCTGGTCTTGCGGTAGCGGAACAGCACCGGCAGCACCCGCGGTCGCTCGTCGGGCACCGTCACCCGGCGCAGCAGATTCTGGATCCTGCGAACGTCGCCTCGTACATCCGGCATGCGTCGCCCCCTCCGCAGCGTCTGCGCTCCCCGTCGCCTTTCGAGTACCCGGGACTGTACTCAACTACGCCCACATCGGCAGGCCTCGCCGGAACGCGCCGATGCCGGCCGGCGGTCGGCTACCGGGGAGGGCGGCCGGAAGGTACGCCCGCGGTCGCGGCGCTACTCCGCCGAGGTATGCAGGCGTGCGCTGAGGAACTCGAGAATTTCGTCGCGGGCCGTGCGGGTGGGGTGGCCCTGCTCGTCGACGAAATGCGCGGTGACGATGCTGTGCGGGGTCTGGACCACGTCGCGGAAGAACGGCGGCGGGGCGGGGTTGGCGGATTCGCCCGGCAGCACGCGGCCGTCGAAGGCGTCGCCGAGCAGCGCCCGGTAGGCGGCGAAGCGACGGCCGGTGCACCAGCGGTCGTTGTCGAAACGGTAGGCCAGGACCGTCAGACCGTCGCGCTGGATGCGGTCGCGGATCGCGGCCGCGTCCTCGTCGCTCACCTCGATGCCGGCGGGATCGTCCAACGGCAGCGAAGGATGATTCACCACCGGGGCGACGACCGACGGTTCGAGCGTCATGGTGAGCGCGAAATTGCCGGTGAAACACAGGCCGAGCGCGCCGACTCCCGGACCGCCGCATTCGTCGTGGGCCATCCGCGCGAGCCCGCGCAGCCATCGGGTGACAGGACTCGTGCCGCCGCCCGCGAACGCGCGGAATTCGGCACTCACACACGCGCGGCGGACTACTTCGGCGCCCTCCTCGGCCGTGGGATAGGCGCCGTCGACGCCGAACAGCGAGGGGAGGTAGACGGTGAACCCCGCGTCGCGGATCCAGCGCGCGAGCCGGAGGACGTCGGGGCTGATGCCCGGCATCTCCGGCATCACCACCACGGCCGGGCCGGATCCGGCCGTGTAGACGGTCTTGCTCACCCCGTCCACGTCGACCAGGCGGGGCGCGAAAGCGGCGATCGGGTTGTCGTCGGTATCCATGTGGTCAGCCTCGGCCGGAATCGGCGGGAAGGCGATCGGCGGGATCGCCATGTTCGAGGGTAATCTCGCCATCGGACGAGGAGGCGGGTCGTGAGCGCGTATCGAGTGGGAGTGCTGGCGTATCCGGGCTGCTTCGCCTCCGAGGTGTTCGGGATTCCCGATCTGCTGACGATGGCCGCGCATGTCGCCGGTCCTGATCGCGCCGGTTACGAGGTGACCGTGATCTCGCCGCGGCGCCGGGTGGTGGCGTCGGGCGGTGTGGCACTGTCGGTTTCGCCGTTGCGCGAGGTCGATATCCTCGTGGTGCCGGGCTTCGAACTCGTTCCGGGTCTCGACCCGGATGCCCGGCTGCCACCGCTCACCGCCGAGATCGCGGCGATCCGCGCCCATGCCGCCGCGGGCGGAGCCGTCGTATCGATCTGTGTGGGCGCGTTCCTGCTCGCCCGGGCCGGGCTGCTCGCGGACCGGAAGGCGACCACGGCCTGGCTGTTCGCCGACGAACTCGCGCAGCAGTGCCCCGAGGCCGATATCCGGCCCGATCGACTCGTCGTCACCGACCGCGGTGTGACGACGACGGCTGCCTTCAGCGCCATGTACGACTTCGCACTGGACCTCATCGCACGTCACAGCGGCGCGCGGGTCGCGCGGACCACCGCGCGGATCGCCCTCGTCGACGACGCTCGCTCGTCGCAGACCCCGTATGTCGACGCGCGGCTGCTGCCACAGCCCGGAAATACGTTCTCCCGCAAGGTGATGCGTCACCTCGACCGCAATCTCACCGCCCGCTACGACCTCACCGCACTGGCGAGCGCGTTCCACGTGAGCACTCGCACTCTGCTGCGGCGCTTCGCCGACGAGACCGGGCGCAGCCCGCTCGACTATCTGCAGTCCGCACGCGTGCGCCGCGCCCGGCACCTGCTCGAAACCACCGACCGCACCGTCACAGATATCTGCGGCGCCGTCGGCTACCGGGATGCGGGCACCTTCGCCGCCCTGTTCGCCGAACACACCGGTCAGCGCCCCGGGGACTATCGCACCACCTTCCGCCGCACCCGCTCGTGAATCGACGGGCCGCGACCGATGAGTTCCGGCGCGGCATCGCGTCTGTATCTACAGCTCGCAATCCGGGAGAACGGTCAGGGAGGACCCATGAGCACCACAGCACTGCCACCCGTCGTCGACGCCGAGACCTGGCAGCGTGAACTCGACACGCTGCGAAGGCGGGAGAAGGCCGCGACCCGGGAATTGGACGCGATCGCCGCGGCGCGCCGCCGCCTGCCGATGGTGCGGATGCCCGACTACACCCTCGAGAGCGAGAACGGACCGGTCCGGCTGGCGGACGTCTTCGACGGCAAGTCGCAGCTGATCGTCTACAACCACATGTGGTTTCCCGGCGAAACCTGGCAATGCCCCGGTTGCACCGGATTCACCTCGCAATTCACCCGATTGGAGTTCCTGGACAACTGGGACGCCGCCTTCGTCATCGTCACCCAGGGGCCGATCGACGAGGCGCTGGCCTACAAGCGACGCGTCGGCAACACGATGAGCTGGTACTCCACCGCGAACAGCTCCTTCGGCGCGGACGTCGGCGCACCTCCCGGCGGCGGCTTCGCGGTCAACGTCTTCCTGCGCGACGGCGATACCGTCTACCGCACCTGGCACACCGACGGCCGCGGCACCGAACAGCTCGGCTACACCTTCGCCCTGATCGACCTGCTGCCCTACGGCCGCCAGGAGGAATGGCAGGACTCACCCGAGGGATGGCCGCAGTCGCCCACCTACAGCCGGTGGAGTGGATCGAAGGAGATCGCGGCGGCCTACGGCGAGCCCGGCGCCTGAGCGGAACGAGCCTCCGATTCCGTACCCGGCTCCGTCGGTAAGTACCACCCGTACGGGCTCGGAATCGCGCCGGCCGTAGTCAGCGGCGCGTAGTGGCGTCCGTAGAACGTCGCGACGAGATCCCGCCGACTGCGGATGTTCGACTTCGCGAGGATCGACTTCACGTGGTCCTGGACGGTGTACGCCGAGATGAACAGTTGCCGGGCTATCGCGTCCGTCGACGCGCCCCTGAGCACCAGCTCCGTGATTTCGCGCTCCCTCGACGTCAGGCCGTAGGCGCGGACCAGGACGTCGGAGAGGTGGTTTTCCGCGGCGCTCTCCACGATCACCGCGATCTGGCCCGAACCGGCGAGCACCGATCCGTGCACCAGAATCCAGCCGCCGCCGCGTCGGGGTAATCGCGCGTGCGCGGGGCGCTCGCACAATCCGGCGGCCGCCGATCGAGCGGCCGCGGCGATGGAGCGGAAAACGCTGGGAACCGCCCCTGGTTCGGCGATTTCCGCAAGCCAGCGCTGGGCCGCCGGGGTGACGTCGCCGAGTGTGCCCTCCGGATCGACGATCGCGATACCGGGGCCGGCCACCTCGTCGATCGCACGGTCCACCGCGGTGTGCAGCATCGCGCGGCGCAAGCCGTCTGCGATCAGTGGCGCAACCTGCGCGATCGCCCGAACATCATCGGGTCCGAACGGATTTCCGTGGGTCCGGTATCCGACCAGCGTTCCCCAGCAGCTCCCACCGTCGAGAAACGCCGCCCGGATCTCGTCGATCACGCCGAGCGGCGCGAGCACCGTGCGCCATCGCGGCGAGCGCCGCAGTTCACCGCCCGTCGCCGCGTACAACGTCGCGACCGGTGGAGACGCGGCCGCCAGCGCCCCGAACGTATTGATGTCCGGGACACGGAACTCGCTGTCGAACAGGGCCGCCTCGGTCCGCGGGTCCTCCTCCCGTCCGCTGACCACGCAGCTGGTGAACAACAGCGTGGCGGGGTCTGTCGTCGACCAGGCCGCCATATCCCACGACACCACGCGGCCCACTGCCGCATCGAGCGCGTAGCGAAGCTCGTCGAGCCCGAGTCCCTGGTGGCTCAGGCGCACCACTTCCCGCGCCAGCCGTGTTTCACCCACGGAGCAACGGTAGCGTCCCCCCGGGCACCGCAGAATCCCAGGAAGTAGGGATGGCCGTGCCACTCGTTCGGATCGCACGATCGAGACATGGCAACAGAAGACACGGCAACGGCCGGCACCATCGAGCAACGCAACATCGCCGCGATGCGACGCATCTACGGCGAAATCTTCGACGAGGGACGACTCGAGTTGATCGACGAGCTCTTCGATCCGAACATGGTCAACCACACCGCCCCCGAGGCTCACCGCCACGGCACCGCGCCCGTCAAGGCATTGGTGTCGATGCTGCGGTCCGCATTTCCCGATGGCCGAACCGAATTCGAGGATTTCACCGCAGCGGGCGACGTGGTCGTCGGACGCAATTGGTACAGCGGAACCCATGTCGGCGAGTTCATGGGCAATGCCCCCACCGGCCGAACGTTCCGGTTCCGCCAGATGCATTGGATGCGGTTCGACCAGCACGGGCGCGTCGTCGAGCACTGGGGCGTTCGTGACGACGTAACCCACCTGCAGCAGCTGGGAATTCTCGGCTGACGCCGCCACCCTCGTCCGCATCGGAATGCCCCTCACCTGCGATGCACGGTGAGGGGCCGCTGTGGCGATGCCCGACGGGACTACAGCACCGGCGGGCGCTGATCGTCGGCCTCGGCCCGCACCGCGTCCTCGAACCCCGACTCGTATTCCTCGCAGTACAGCAGTCGGCAGCCGCGGATCGCGTCCAGCAAATCCTCCAGCAGATCGACGGCCGGACGGCCCGGATCGAGGCAGGAGATCCGGAATTCGTCGGTGAGCGCGGTCAGGCCCTCCTCGTCGAGTTCCTCTCCGCGCAAGCGCCTTTCGATCGCCTCGGCGGCCTCGACGATCCGGACCGGGTTGCGCACCCGGCCCTCGGCGGCGGCGAGCGCGTCGGCGATCAGGTCGACCACCACGGCGGTCGGGCTCTCGCCCGCACACAACCGCTCCAGCACCAAAGTCGGCGTCTCCACCTGCAGCGCCTCCAGATTGTCGGCCTCCGCGACCACGTGCACCGGATGCACCTCGGCGGCCTCGGAAGCGACCTCAGCGGCGAGGTACAGCCAGCGCGCGGCGGCCACCGCGGCGGCGGCCGGGTCGATATCGGTGAACCGGTCGAGGGAGGCGAGCGGGTCGGCATACAGCAGCGCATCGGCCGCGTGCACCTGCACCGGCGAGATGTCCGCCCGCGACAACTCCACCGCCTGCCGGGCTCGCCCGGACAGATCGCCCAGTTCCGCGGCCTCGATCGCCGCCTGTTCGGTCCGCACCTCGGCGACCAGCGCGTCCACCAGCGTCGCATCGCCGATCAGATGCGCCACCCGCCCGATCCGATGCGCCGCCTCCTCGACCACGCTGTAGGACACCGCCATCATCCCGTCCTCGTCCGGCAGATTCGGTTCCCGGACAGCCGCCTCCACCTCACGGAACCGATTGCGCTCCTCGGCCCGATGCCACGCCACACTGTTCGGCACCTCCGGATCCCCCGCCGCCGACGCCGGATGCGTGTAGGTGCGCCACTGATACTCCGACAGTTTCGTCAGCGCCGCCGCCAGCGCGAGCGCGACCTCGGGTTCGACCGTCCGCGACAGGGGCGCGATGGTCTCGGCCACGTCTCCCCCACCGGTTCCCCACGTCGCGACAAGTGCGCCGGCCCCCGCGTCGTATGCATACCGCGTCACGACCTCAGTTCTACCCTCGTGCATGAAAAAGGCCCCTCACCTGGGGCTCAGGTGAGGGGCCTGTGGTGGACCTCGCAGGAAACTACTCGAAACAAGCACACCTACTGGAACGCCTGGTCCTGACATCGCAACACGCCGAGAGCAATAACCAACCAGTGCTCCAAGCACCGGCCGCGCCGCCGAGAGCGATCCGCAAGAAGCACGTCACCGCGACCGAACGGGCAGAGATCGTCGCGAAGTACGAGGCCGGCGCATCATTGGTTCAGCTGAGGACCGAACACCACATGGCCAAGCGGACCGTGACCAAGCTGCTGCGGGAGGCCGGTGTGACCATCCGTCCGCGGGGTGGGCAGCGGCATTGAAATCGCGAGACTGTTCAACGTCTAAACAGCTCGTTCAGCACAGTGCGAGAGGTATTGCTGACGCGGGGAGTTGAAATGCGGGCTGCGTGGAGATGACGGTTACCGCGATCGGACCAGACCGCCAGCCACCTTCACAGATTCGTCGGCCACGTTTCGCCGCTAGACGCCTTAGGTCAAGCTACGCCAACGGCCGCTCCCTCTGCTCGGTCGCCACCAAGCTCGGGAACTCCCGCAGCGGCGTCTGCGAAACCTCGTCGCTCGCGGCACCCCAACGCGGGACCGACGAAAGCCGACCGTGGTCGTCGGTGATCGACGAGTGAGGCCCCCGCAGCGGCGCGCTCCCGTTCGACATACACACCACAGTCATCCGTCGAAGTGACCACTTGCATAACACGATGTGCACGCTAGACTTCTGAATAGTCGCTCGACGCCGCGCGGCGACCAACACCAACAGTGAGAGCCAGTGCTGGCGCTCACCCGAACTGAGGATGTGGTGACCATGCCCCGGGAGCCGATCACACTCTCCCGCCTGTCCGATCCGAAACCGGACACTGCGACCGAACAAGAGTTCGAAACCGTGAGGTCATGGGCGCGCAATTGGCTGAGTAAGGCTCATCCAGACCTGGGCAGAAACGGGCCCGTGTGCCCGTTCACCGGCCCCTCGATCAGCAAAGACCTGTTCCTCGTATCGTTCGTCCGCGGCGCGGCCATCGACCGCGATGCGATGGGCGAAATCCTTACGGAGGTGGCGCGAATCTTCCCTGGCCTGCCGCCCGAGAAGGGGCCCGAGGTGGTATTCAAGACCGTCGTGCTCATACTTCCCGAGGTCACAGACTTTCAGGCCATCGACAGCGTGCAGTTGGAGTACAAAAATCTCTTCATCCGGTCCGGACTTATGGTCGGACAGTTCTATCCCGGTTGTCCCCAAGAGGGCCTGTGGAATGCCGCATTCAAGCCGCTGGACGCTCCGTTGCCGATGCTCGCCATCCGGTACATGGTCAGTTCCGATTATCCGTTCCTGTGCGGCAACGAGGAGTGGATGCGCGTGTACTTCTCGCAGTTCGCGCCGGACATCCCCTCCCGGGTACGGATCGATATCATCCGACGCGTTACCGCCGCCTAACTCACGGAAGTCGAGCAGGGGGCATCGACACCCTCAGCGTGGCCTCGGGCCTGGAGTATGCGATAGTCGCAACTCCGGGCCCGTCCTCGTTTCCTCATGCAGGGACACCCGTGACTGGACGTCGAGACGACGCCTTGCACCCGACACCGATGTTGCGTCGTCCGGTATCATTCGAGGTGCATCATTTTGGCACGACGGAAGTCGGGCGGCATACGTCGCCTCGATAAACGTGCCGAACCACCATCCCTTGTCATGAGATTCAGACTGACAAGTCGAGGGAGCCGCTTCGCAGCGATCGAACAAAGCTTGGCGAATTGCCGAAGGACGTCGGAAGCGCCGGCACTGGGCCAGTCACCTCTGCCTTGAACCCCTCACACTTCGGCCCGGCGTAAAGCCCGCACCTCTGATCACGAACAAGCGCCCGTCGCCTCTCACGGAAACTATTATCTAAGGCTCGTCTTCCGTAGAGAGCAGCATTTCAACGTCGCACACCACTAGTCAACATAGCGTACCTGCCGACTATCGCGTTTATCGCCCTCACGCATTCATCGAGAAAGCTGGTAGTTAAAGTTCAATAGTTGTACAATAAATTCATTATGAGCATAATACATGAGCGCGTGCAAAAACATCTCGACGCCACCGAAGTGCCGCACCAAATTCGGCCACACATGAATGCTGGACGAAAAATTCGCTCCCCAAATGACTTCGCGGAATCCCTCGGATACGAGTTAGGCAGAGTTACCAAGTCAGTTTTCTGTCGTTCTCACACCGGAAGCACCTACGCAGTTCTTGTCGCGCCGATGGATCGAAGAATCAAATTCAAAGACGCGGCCGATATTCTTGGATGTGGACGTCTCGAATTAGCGAACGCCGACGATCTGCTAAACGTTACTGGCTACCCGAAGCACGGGGTATCGCCGTTTGGTCTAGGCCCAAACGTGGCCGTAGTTGTCGACCGTGGTCTGCTCGGCTACATGACCGTGCTCGTCGGCGGCGGCGCCGTGGGTGTTGAAATAGAAGTAGACCCATCGCATCTGACCCAAGCAACCAATGCGATAGTAATTGACCTCTCAGAATAGCGACCTAGCGGTCGGCTGGCAGCGATCAGCCGACCGCATCGCGGCAAGAGATCAACGTACTCATGTGGTTTCGTCGACGTCAGTAGATGACGCTCCGCTGCGACGAAGATATTCATGTGACACTAAGACAGCGATACCCATCTGTGCTTCATCGGCCGTCAGGTCGTGGGCTGTGGTTATGTCATCCGAGCCAAAATGCATTGTCGCCCAAGTGAGCCATACTGAAGCCATATAATTCAGGATCAGCTGGGCGACGGTCGATCCACATTCTGGAGAAAGTCCATCGTCAAGAGCAATACGCTGACACAGAGTATCGATACGGCGTTCGAATTCGACTTGCGCTTTCGAATTCTCAGTCAAATCAAATGCTTGCTTACGTCGCATGAAAAGTAGTGCGCATGTCGCAGCAACTCTCAAATCTGGGTCGTCTCGCATTTCCCAGATGGCAGCGGTGTCCTGCAATAGAATTCTGCGAGCATCCATTTGAGGTGATCCGAATGAAGCACGAGCAACCTGCTTAGTGACTTCCCCCCAGCACCATGCGTCTGTGGCTGTCCATACTTTTTCCAGGTTGCCGTACTGTCGGAAGAGTGTACTCTCAGTGATGCCAGCGCGCTCTGCAATAGCCGCAGTGCGAACCTTTCGCGCCCCATGTCGAAGAAGCAGCTCCGCAGTCGCAAGCGGAACTGCATCAACTCGCTCCACAAGTTTCATGACACCGACACCTTCCTTAGACGCAAACCCATGTGAAGCATTGTGTGATTGGCCTGATTCATAACTATCTCGCCGGCCTTTGTGATACCAGGCCACACTTTGCTTCCGCCGTCCTGATATGTGTCTCAATAGTTATTTCGGGATGGAAGGGTGCGGTGCGCGCAAACATCTCGCGCGCCCCCTCCTCGCCTCGCTCGACTAGCACATTCACTAGATCATGCAGAAAGAGGAAGTGGTCCAGGTACCGGGACGGCCCAAACCACTCAGGGCGTTCGGTGGTGTCAGCTGGCATGCTAAACCCCTTCCGTGTGCGAACACTAGCATAGAGCAGCCGGGATACAAGCGAAAGGCATAGCAGCAACTTGCGCCGGCGGTGGTGCCAGTTGCCGGCAGATAGGGCGGCAAGCCTGGGGTGACACACCCGCCATGTCGGGCACCTCGCCCCGCTGGCGAGTCGAAGGTAGGACTTGGGGTCTCCGAAGCGTCCGCGGTGCGCCATTCGCGAGCCTCCTTCGATGGCTGAAGGCTTCCATTCGGCCCGAGCTCACCTCAAAGAAGCTGATGGCGAGACTACAGACTCCGCACGTGAACTACAAGCCTTGAGACTCCTAGTCTCATTCGCGCGGCGCTTTCCTTCCCAGCTACGCCGAACGGTGGGACGAGGAGGAGGGGAAGCCGCAGCGTTCGACGGTCTTACAGCTCGGTGGCCGGCTTCAGCTGCACTTCTTCCGCAGCCGTCCACTCCGGGTCGGCTTCAACCATGAGATCCAGGATGCCGAGAAAAGCGACTGCGGCGAGATGCCACTCGACTGGCTTGTCGTCGATACCGGGTAGCAAAATCGGCGACCGGACGATCGCCGGATTGGTGATCCGCCGTCCGATCATCCCCTCAATCAAGGAAGATGCCGTCGTAGCGAAGGTGCGCAGGTCGAATTCGGCCTTCATGCGAAGACCGAGTATCGACATCATTTCCTGGTAGAAGGTCACCATCCGGTCGATGAAATGAGATTCTGCCGTCTGCAGGGCTCGAAGCAATCGGTCATGATCTTCCGCCTGGAGAGCCGGCAGCGTGGCGACCAGCGCTATGAACGTTCGCCAGGACAGCGATTCGGCGATCGCGTGGAAGTTGCGTTCGACACCTTGCCGCACTGCTTCTTGAAGCACGGCTCGTCGACCACCAGGAGTCCCAAGCCTATCCTGATACCGCAGTACGACAGCCGTGGTCACGTCCAGAGTGTCCTG
Source organism: Nocardia nova NBRC 15556 (assembly GCF_001613005.1). Lineage (GTDB taxonomy): Bacteria > Actinomycetota > Actinomycetes > Mycobacteriales > Mycobacteriaceae > Nocardia > Nocardia nova. The sequence goes on from NZ_BDBN01000032.1 coordinate 15,461, forward strand.
GTCGAACGCGACGCCCAGTGACTGCTCGGGTTCGATCATTCGCTCCATCAAGTCGAGGTAGAACGCCTCGCTAGTCGCCCAGACCCGTCGGACGGAGCTGCGCGGAACATCTGCAATCCGAATCAGTTCCTCTAGGCTGAGATGGGCCAAACTCACTGTCAATCCAGTGTCCCGCAGCATGTCCACCGCTACGTCGAGCAGGCGCTCTCGCAGTTCGGGCCTTGTTAGCCGCCGGCGCTGACGGCCTGTCCCCGTTGCCCACGCGTGCCCCTCGTCATCTACACCAGACCGATCTGACACGACGATTCTCCTCCATTTGAGACTTGAAGTCTCAAGCCTTGTGCCGCGGGAACTTCACCACAGGTTCTCACGACATGGCAGAAAGCGGACAACTGCGTTCTCAGGTGCGGCAGAGAGCGTGACCTCGCCGATACACCTCAAGGAACGCGATGCGAAAATGCTCCGCCAGCTTTCCCAAGCGACGCGGCTGTGACCGCGCAACGGCATGAGCTCCAAGTATGAGTTAACCGGCGAAATCTGGATCAGGCTCAGTCATCCCGTCGACCACCGCGAGGAACCCGACAGCGGCAACATGCCACTCGACTGGTTCATCAGTGATGCCCGGCATCAGAACGGGCGTATTAACGATCATGGGGTTAGTCCACTGCCGGCTGATATGGCCTTCGACGACCGACGAGCCGGTGAGCGCCAGCATTGTCCCGTTGAATCCCGGCTTGAATCGCAGCCCTAACTGCGGAATCAGGCTCTCGTAGAAGGCGGCAAGCCGACTCTTGAACTGTTGTTCAATCCCGCGCAGGAGACGAAGTATTCGCTCTTGGTCCGCGCCGACCAAGCTCGGCAAGGTTGCCACTAAGGCGGTGAAGGTGCGGTAGGACAAGGCAGTGGTCACGGTAGCGACGTTGCGCTCGATTGCTCGCCGGACCGCTTCGCGCAAGACGGCTCGCCGCCCCTCGGCGGTCGCCAGTCGGTCTCGATGCTCGTCGATGATGACCGCGACCACCAGAAGCGTTTCCTCGTCGAAAGCTCCGTCCTTCGTCGCGGGCTCGATCATCTTCTCCATCAGATCGAGGTAGAAGGCTTCCTTCGACTCCCATTCGCGATAGACAGAGCTCCGCGGAACGTCAGCGAGGCGGATTAGCTCTTCCATGTTCAGGTGAGCCAAACTAACCGTGAGCCCCGTCTCCTGAAGCATGTCCAGGGCAGTATCGAGAAGCCGTTTGCGCAAGTCATCCGACGACAAGCGGCGCCTCTTGCCGGCCGGCTTCGCCCATGAGCGCCGCTCCGCCAGGAGGTCAGGGTGGGACACGGTACTTCCTTCGTTTGAGACCAGCAGTCCAAAGTTCTAGATCCTGAACTCCGAGCTTTAGCCTATGAGGAAGGTTCTCACAGGTTGCAGGTGCGGATCAAGCAAAGCGACTGGTGGGCGGTTCGCGTAAGCAACGCCAGAGCGCAGCGCCTACTGACTGTGGTCCAGGATGCCGATGTGCGCATGTGCGCAAGCGATAAACCAGAGATGCTTTCCGACCCGATAACTCGAAGTTGCTCCATGACTCACTGAACTAAACGCGCAACTCTACCGCGGCTGCGCGAGCGCCTATTCAGAGTTTCTTCTCTATCTATTGCCACGTACTCAATGTCCAGAAAATACCGTCGCTACCCTTAATGCAATCAAATACGCTAGCAGCTATTCGGAATAGCTTAATTATGGTATTATACAAGCAAATATGCCGCGCAGGTTAAGCCCAGAACAAGTCCGCGATGAAGCTCATTTCGAGCTACAACAGGCTCTACGAGCCGAAATCGGCGCCTTGACGCTACGGCTATTGGAATTGGGAGCTGTCGACAAGCTGTCTAGCAAAGAGTTGGAGCCGGTCGTGCAGGCGTGGCAGCGAGCTCTTGCACATCGGACCACCTCGGGCAGCAATGTTAATCCGAATCGTACAGTGAATTTCAGCGAATAATTATCCGCTACCTGACTTTTTGTCGCGCCTTCGTTTTCGTCCAGGCCCAACCCAAACCACGCCTTCTTCGCGCGCGTCCACCTTGACGTTGATAGTGTCCGCGCCCACCGGCTTCGCCAGCCCTTCGCCGATCTCCACAATGCCGCCGGCACCCGCTCGACCTGCGAGCACCCCGACACCTCCCGCGCCAGGCCGGGTCCAGAAATGGAAGAGCGGCCCTATCCTCCACGATGTCCTGACGGCACCCGTTTCGAGTAAGGCCGCTGTGGTCGGCCTTCTCGAACGCTACTCAAAACAGTGGTCAGCCCGAGACCTCGCGCGGATTGTCCAGCTCGTCGATTCTTCGCCCCGCCGACCAGCCACTTCGCCGCCAAAGCCTCGCAGCCTGACCCGACGCTTGCCGCCGGAAACTGTTGCCGAGCTGGTCACTGCCTACCAAGCGGGCACGCCCACACCCGAACCTGCAAGCGCTACGACATCTCCAAGGCCAGCATCTTGAAGCTGCTCGCCGAGCATGGCGTCACGATGCGCCGCCAGCCACTTACGCCTGACCAGATCAACCAAGCCGCCAAGCTGTACGCCGACGGCAACTCCCTCCGCACCATAGCCGTCCAACTCGACAGCTCCTTCAGCACCGTCCGCGAAGCGCTCATCGCCCGCGGCGTGCAGATGCGGCCGGCGCGGAAGTAGGGCGGACGCCGTCTGTAGCACACGTTCTGTTACTCCCGCTGTTCACCGTGAAGATGCCATCGGCCACATCACCCTTGCGGATGTGACCGACGAGCAGGCGCAGCCCGCCGAACTCTCGCTGAAAGACAAGCGCATTAGGCGATTCCACGTGATGTCTCACCGCGCATGCAGGTCCGTACGGAACCGACGAGTGGCGCCCGTAACATCGCCACTCAACCTTCCGATAGCGGAAAGCATTGGGTACGTCAGCAGAACCGGATCACCTGCTTCCATAACGTTGCAGATCATGGCTGGGCCTTTGCCGCCGGTTGTTGTCGGAGTCACCCAGTACAGTCACGACGCTGTTCAAACGAAGCTACGCCGCACTCGGGGAGGAACCGTGGCCAGTCCTGAAGCTTTGCCCGCTCGTGGAGCGGTATTTTGGCCGGTTGGCACCGGCGACAGCACGACACTGGTTGTCGACGAATCGACCGTGCTACAGATCGACCTGCACGACCTGGCAAAGGCTCAGGACGAAGAGAACCCCGAGGTCGCAGTGGTCGACAGGCTTGTCGACGCTCTCCCCACCCAAGACGGCAAGCCGTACCTGGCGACCTTCGCCCTCACACATGCCGACAAGGATCACTGTCTCGGCTTCGCCGACTTGTTGTCCAAAGTTCAGATCGGCGAGCTGTGGTCTACGCCGCGCTTGTGGCGAGAGTTCAACGACCCTGATGCACCCGAACCTTGTCCTGATGCGGTTGCTTTCCGCGAAGAGTCAGAACGCCGGATTGAGGCGACTATGGCCGCCATTGCTAAGGGCGGTCAACCTGCCAGTGGTGACCGAATTAAGGTGGTCGGCTACGACGATGAACACAGCAAGCAAGCGTACGATGAACTTCCCGACGAGTATAAATCTTGGCCCGGCAAATCGATAACTAAACTCGATGGGCGCGACTACAGCGACCGATTTGAAGCATTCATTCATGCGCCATTCCGAGAGGACTGTGCAGCCCCGCGCAATGAGACGTCCCTCGCCATGCAAGTGACACTAACTGACGACACGGGCACTACAGGAAAGTTGTTGCTGTTCGGAGACTTGGCACATGACACAATCATGAAGATATTCGAGTACAGCGAGCACCATGATCGCGCAAATTACTTAGAATGGGATTTGTTACTGGCTCCACACCACTGCTCAAAGAAGGTCATGTACAAACCCGACGATTCAGGTAATGACGAACTTCAACTGGACATCATGGACGCTTTCGAACGCCATAAGCTCGAAAGTGGTGTCGTAATATTCAGTAGCGGCATTGTCCCTGCTAGCGATACGCCAGGCGCGAATCCACCCCACCGAAAAGCAGCCGATCGCTACGCTGAGATATCGGATGAGACAATCTGCACTATGTCCTGGGGAGACGATAAAGCGCCGTCGCCCATCATTCTCGGCATCGATTCTATGGGCGCGCGTATTGTTCGTGAGATCGATATTTCGGCTGCAAGCCGTCTTGCAGCAGTAACCGCGGCCGCCACGAGCCTTGCGAGCGCGTTGCCATCACCTGCGCATGCAACTGAGGACACAACAGATCCTATCGAAGATGCGGTCATATCCGATCGTGGCGGCGAGCGTGCGCCTGACCAAGCCGTCGGATTCGGCCAGTGAACGACCTCGCCACTGACCAGCTGCAGGAGCTCGCGGCGGCCAGCAACGGTGCCATAGAAATTTTGCGCACAGTTAGTCGCGATCAAACAACAGCGTATACTGTCTCGCTCGATACAAGCGGGATCACCAGTGTCACAGGGGGCATTAAGGTTCGCGCTCGCGAGCGTTTCGAAATTACCGTCGGGGGCCAATTTCCCTTCAAGCATCCATCAGTCAGCGTGCACCACCGAAGATGGGCGGGAAGCCCGCATGTAAATTGGGGCAGCACGCTTTGTTTGTACCTCGCGCCTTCAGTCGAGTGGAACCCTGCCGAGGGCATGAGGGGTTTGATCTCCAGGCTAAACCTGTGGCTCAAACGCGCAGCTTCTGGCACTCTCGACCCCCATGGGCAGCCCCTGCATCCACCCGCAGCTTATGCCTCAGGTGACGCGGGCTGGCTGGTAGTTCACCCCGAGCTGACGCACGCTTTACCTCTGTCTCCCTTCGGATCAACACGAGATAGAAATCATAAGATTATATACGCATGGTGCCGCCGGAGGGGTAACCGAGTCGATATTGTCGAGTGGCTCGGAGCGACGGACGTCTACTCACGTGTCTCAGCATCGAGTTTTTCGCCTTTCGATGCTCACGAAGAGCTCATATTCGTGGCCCCGGTCTTGCTGCTGACTGATATTATCGGTTTTGAGTACCCGGACAATGTTTCCGCCCTAGCGACTTCACTTGATCGATTTGGTGTGACCCGAAAGTTTCTGCTCGATTCTTTGGCAAGAGCCAGCACGATCAATAACTATATCAAGTCATTGACAGATACGTCAGAGAAGTTTCCCACGATACTCGTTCTTGGGACACCAGGCCGTGGCGTGGCGGGTGAAAGTGCAGTTACGCACATAGTAGCGTGGAAGCTCGACGACTTAGGGCACCGGATCGTTAAGCTTATCGGCGATATGCCCGCCAACGCTCCTCTGGAACTTTCAGAAGAAGTGCAGGATCTCGGCCGGAGTTGGATGGGATATGCAAAAGCTGAGTGGATGGTCGTCTACGAGAACCGGCCAGAGACTACTAACCGACGCGACTCCGGGACCGCCGCTAACTGGCTATCGAACAAGCGAGTTCTGATCCTCGGATGCGGAGCGTTAGGTGCACCTATCGCCGAGCATTGCGTACGAGCCGGCGTGGCGCAACTGACGGTCGCCGACAGCGGTGCGGTCACACCCGGAATTCTCGTTCGACAGCCATACAGTGATGGCGATATCGGCTTCAGCAAGTCGTGGGCTCTCGCGAAACGACTCTCAGAGATCCGACCCGAGCTTACTGTCGATTTCGTCAACGGCGATGTTGTCGCCAAGTTTCTCGGCGCAACAGCCAACGTTTCACAATTCGACCTAGTGGTGGACGCGACCGCCAATGCGAGTGTCAGGGCCGCGCTCGAAGCTAGACGTATGCCCGACAGGGAGATCTGGCCTCCGGTCTTGACAGCACTGTTTGGCCACGACGCCACGCTCGGCATTGTGACCGTCTCACATGGTGGCTCAACAGGCTCTGGCTACGACCTCCTCCGAAGGGCAGCGATCGACGCCTATGGATTCGAGAGTGGCGCGTGGTCAGATATCGCGGGGGATATATTCCCCAGCACTCCAAGATCCGATTTGTTCTTTCCTGAGCCGGGCTGTTCAGCGCCCACTTTCGTTGGCTCATCCGTTCAGACAGGCGCCCTAGCCTCATCATTGTTCTGGTTCGGGATAAATGAGTTGACAAGTCCAGCCAAAGGGAAGCCGATGAGTGCAATCGCAACTCAAATCGGCACCACGTCTCCCGCCCCCGGCACCACCCGCCTAGATTGGCCGAACGACCATGTTGCGCGCGATGATACAGGACAGTACGAAATTCGGCTTACACAGCGAGCACTACATGAGATGCGCGCCGAAACTCGACGCGGGGCACGAGTCCGCAACGCTAGCATCGAAACTGGAGGAATGCTCCTCGGCTCATTCGACGAAGCGATTAATGTGGTCCATGTTGACGTGGCCACGGGACCTTCGCCGGACTCGAAACTTTCGGATATTTTCTTCAGCCACGGCACTGAAGGAACGCAAGAAATTATAGACCGCTATCGTTCACAAACAAATGGACGTATTGGGTTCGTAGGGATCTGGCATACCCATCCCTACGGAAGAGCACATCCAAGCCCCACTGACGTTGCTGGTATGAAGTGGCTGGTATCTCCTGCTGGCGCGGGTCGGAGGGCCCTCATGCTGATCTTGGGCGGCGACCACGCGAGTTGGACCGATTGGGTCGAATCCGGAAAACCACCGAGCATGTACGTTCGCGTAGTCACCCGCCCGGGGGGGAGCATACAGTCGCATGAAAACTCGATATCATTAGCACCCTCCACCGCAAAATACTATTCGGGCGGATATGCGTCTTCTTACGACGATAACACTCCCCGCAAATTTCGTTGGTGGTCCGTTTTTGCTAGGGCTGGTAAGAAATGACCGGTACGTCTCCAAAGATCGGGCTCGCACTTTCGGGTGGCGGCTTTCGGGCGATCGCTTTTGGGATCGGAGTTTTACGGGCCCTGCATGACCGTGACCTCCTACGCTACGTTCGCGTAGTGTCCGGAATAAGCGGAGGAGGAATTCTAGCAGCCATGTGGGCTTACGGGCCGGAGAATTACGCAGAATTCGACGACTCGGTCGTAAACCTCCTTCGGACAGGTCTACAGGCGGAGCTAGTTTGGCGCACGTTTGGCCCACATTCGGTCTCTCGGAATGGAGTGAGTCTGGCCAAGGCCCTTACCGGCAAATCTCAACGAGTACACAATAGAACGGACAGCCTTGTCGAAGCTCTATCACACAGAGAATTTGGTAAGAAGAATCTCTCCGAGGTCACCCACGACCGACTGTCAACAGTAATATCGGCAACCGATTTGGCCACGTCATCAGCAATTCGCTTCGGCAGCAACGTCAGCTCATGCGCTCCATACGGCCGGATTACTGACAAGATTGCGGTTGCCGAAGCTGCAGCCGCCTCTGCAGCCTTCCCAGCATTACTGCCTGCCATAACGCGAACGTACAACTTCAAATACCGGGACGGATCGCCCCACGAAAAGACAGTCACTATGACCGATGGGGGCGTATATGACAACCTTGGCCTTTCGCCTCTTCTACCTGGTCGTTCGCACCAACACACCAGCCACGTTTATGAACTTGACTACTTAATCGTCTCTGATGCCGGCAGGGGAACTAGTCACCGCGTAGCGGCATCTTTTATGCTCCGCCGACTCGCGCAGAGCTTCGACATAACCCATCGAAAAACCCAGGACGCGGCCCGCTCTCGGATTCATCTTACGGGCGAGGCGCGGCAAGTATCCGGCTTTGTCCACAGCTACTTGGGCATGAACGACTCAAATCTTCCGTTGCCAGTCTCCGACTTAATTCCGAGAAGCAGCGTCAACGATTACCCCACCAACTTCGCGAAAATGGCAAGCCAGGATCTTGCGAAGCTGTCCACGCGAGGGGAGCAACTAACCCGGTCGCTACTGTCCTTCTACTGCCCTAATCTGCCCAACTGACGCTCAAGAGTAGACGGATCAGTCGGTGATCAGTCGGCTCGAAGGTACGGATAGGTGGGCTGCGATACATTCCCGTAACCCGGATGAGCAGTCAAGCGACCAGCGTTCTACGCTTGCTGCTCCAGTATTCACAGAATCAGACAGGAACAAACAACATGGCCAGGAAAGTCACCGTCGAGTTGATCGATGACTACGACGGCAAGTCGAAAGCCGAGGAGACGGTGTTCTTCAGCCTCGACGGCGTAGAGTACGAGATCGACTTGTCGGCTAAGAACGCGAGCAAGTTGCGCGGCCACTTCGAACAGTGGACCGAATCTGCTCGCAAGGTGGGCCGGATCCCCCGCGGTAAACGGAAGACCGCCGCCCGCACCGTGGGCGATAAGGAACAGACCGGCGCGATTCGCGAATGGGCCCGGAACAACGGCTACAACGTGTCGAGCCGTGGACGGATCCAGGCGGACATCATCGAGGCGTACAACAGGGCGAGCTGAGACCACCGCCAGCCATTCGTCTTGGCGCCAACACTTTGGGCGAAGCCAAGCAGAAGTCGCCGCTGCAGGCTAGTCGGACAAGCGTTTTCGGCTCTTCCGGGCGAACCGCTCGGCGCATCACCAGACGCCAAGGGCAGGTCGTGTTGGCATGCTAAGTGCTGTGCTGGGCGGGGCGAGGGTTCAGAGCGTTGACGCCGGATGAGGGGCCCTTATGCTCCCGGAAGCCTATGCCCTTCCTGAGCATCTCATGCGGTCCAAGAGAAGATGTCGGAGGTCGAACGTATCCTGATCTACTGCTTTGAAATCGGAGGGGAGCTGCCCAGTGAGCGAGACCACGGAGACGACGGTGAGCTTGGCGACTCTACGCACGGGGCAGCGCCTCCGCGGGCTGGTGCCCGGGCAGACGGTCACGTTGATTGCCGTCGATCCCATCGATTCGGCACTGTACGAGATTTTCTACCGCGACGACGCCGGACGCAGCGGCGCCCGTACGTTGACTGAGGCCGACACTGTACGTTTAGAACTGGCGGGCGACTTCGACGCGGCACCAGCGTTCGATGGTGATCCCGACGAGTTCCGGCTCGCGGCCGAAGCGCTGCGGATCAAATACGCGGCTTTGTACGACCCGATGGTGGCGGTTAACAGCTCCGACGTCGACCCGCTGCCGCATCAGATCCGCGCGGTCTATGAAGAGTTGCTGCCGCGGATCCCCTTGCGGTTCCTGCTCGCCGATGACCCCGGCGCAGGCAAGACGATCATGGCTGGCCTATACATCAAGGAACTGATCCTTCGCTCGGACTGCGAGCGGGCCATCGTGGTTGCGCCCGGCGGGCTGGTCGAGCAGTGGCGTGAGGAGCTGTCGCAGAAGTTCGACCTACATTTCCAGGTCTTCGGTCGGCAGATGGTCGATGATGCGGAGGGCCGCAACGTCTTCACTCAGCATCCGTATCTGATCGTGCGGATGGATCAGCTCTCCCGCAGCGACGACCTGATGGAGCAGCTCTCCGACGTGACTTGGGATGTGGCCGTAGTTGATGAAGCGCACCGGATGTCGGCGAGGTACTCATCGTGGGCGGGCGAAGTCGACGAGACCAAGCGATTCCGCCTCGGTCGGCTGTTGTCGGAGACCGCGCACAACTTTCTGCTGATGACCGCGACCCCGCACGCAGGCAAGGAAGAGGACTTCCAGCTGTTTATGTCGCTACTGGACCGGGACCGGTTCGAGGGGCAGTTTCGGCAGGGTGTGCACCGCACCGACACGCGAGGGCTGATGCGCCGAATGGTGAAGGAGGACCTGCTCACATTTGAGGGCAAGCCGCTATTCCCTGAACGCCGTGCCTACACCGTGGAGTACGAGCTGAGCGCTGCGGAGCGGGAACTGTATGAACTGGTCACCGCCTATGTGCGCACCGAGATGGGACGCGCCGAGCGTATCGCTCAGGCAGGAGACAAGAAGCGGGGCAACAACGTTGGCTTCGCCCTGACGGTGCTGCAACGGCGCCTCGCATCCAGCCCAGAAGCCATTCTGCGGTCGCTGGACCGACGCCAGCAACGCTTGGAGGGGCGCCTGCGGGAGATGCGCCGCGCTCAAGACGCCGCCCGCTACACCACTGGCCCGACCTACCCCTCTCAGACTGACACAGAGCTCCCAGCGATGGCGATTGAGGACTTTGAGGACTTTGATGAGGAGGCCACTGAGGAAGAACGCGCTCAGTTTGAGGCGCAGGTCGACCAAGTTGTAGATCTCGCAACGGCGGCTCAAACAATCCCCGAGCTGCAGGCCGAGATTTCGATCCTCGAAGACCTCATCCGCGTCGCGCGCCGCGTCCGACTGCAAGACGACGACAAAAAGTGGGTACAGCTACGCACCATCCTCGACGAGCAGGTCCTCGCCCACGACGGCGCCGGCGCAGCCCGAAAGATCATTATCTTCACTGAGCACCGCGACACCCTGGATTACCTGAACCAGAAAATCAGCGCGCGACTCGGCCGCGCCGATTCGGTCATCACCATCCATGGAGGCATACGCCGCGAAGAGCGCAAGGCCGCACGCGAGAAGTTCACCTACAGCCCCGAGACCGTGGTACTCCTGGCCACTGACGCCGCCGGCGAAGGACTCAACCTGCAACGCGCCCACCTGATGGTCAATTACGACCTGCCATGGAACCCGAACCGCATCGAGCAGCGCTTCGGCCGGATCCACCGCATCGGTCAGCGTGAAGTCTGCCACTTGTGGAACATGGTCGCCAAAGACACACGCGAGGGCGACGTGTTTGTACGGCTGCTGTCCAAGATCGCCCAGATGTCCATGGCCTACAACGGCAACCTTTTCAACGTACTCGGCGATGCCGACGCGTTCCAAGAACGGTCACTACGCGATCTACTCATCGAGGCCATCCGGTACGGCGATCAGCCTGAGACGAAGGCAAGGCTCGACCGCATCATTGACGCAGGGGTCTCCCACGGCCTGGACGAGATGGTCGCTGAGCGTGCTCTTCACCCGGAGATGTTCAGTGCACTCGATCTCGACGAGGTGCGGGCACGTATGGAGAAGGCCCGTGAGCGCCGTCTCCAGCCCGGCTACATCGCCGCATTCTTTCTTCCCGCCTTTGAGCGCCTCGGTGGCCGCATCCGCAAACGCGAGAAGGGTCGCTACGAGGTCACCCGCGTCCCTACCCGGGTCATTGACACCGCCCGGCGCCTCAACCGATGGGCACAGGTCGCCGACCAATACGAGCGCGTCACCTTCGAACTGCACCTCACCCGACCCACAGGGCAAACCACTGCCGCGCTCATTGCCCCTGGGCACCCACTGTTACACGCCGTGATCGAGGCGACCATCGAAGACCTCGGCGCGGTTTTGAAACGCGGCACTACCCTTGTCGACCGGCGTGAGAAGCAAACTGACGCCCCCATGCTGATGTATGCGGTCGAGCAGCGCATTGAGAACGCCGCCCCAGGCGCCCATACAGTGTCTCACCACTTTGACTATCCGCTGCTGGAACAAACCGGCACCGTCACTGTCTCAGCTGCGCCCCCGTATCTGGATTACGACGCACCTGAGCCGCACGAAGCCGATGCAATTGCCGCGATTGCAGCCAGCGACTGGGCCCGTAAGAACTACGAGAAGGCTGTTCGCGCCTGGTCCTTCAGAGACGGCCTCCAGCCGCGTATGGACGAAATCAAGGTCCGTCTTGACATCGAGACCTCACGCACCCGAAAGCAGGTCAAGGACCGACTGCTCGCCGAGATCAACCACTGGGACCGCGAATACACTCGCCTTGAGGCTCTCGAACGCGCGGGAACTATCGGTCGACTCCGGGCAGAGACTGCCTACGCCCGAGCGCGTCAGCTTGACGAACGCCTCGACCACCGACTCCGCGAACTCGACGAAGCCACCCAACTTGTCGCTGTCCCCGCCATTATCCGCGGGACGGCACTTGTCATTCCGAGCAGTGTGATCGCGGACGAGGCCCACCACCAACCGCAGATCTTCGCGCGTGACACCGACGAAGTCGAACGCCGCGCCGTCGAAGCCGTGCTTGACGCCGAACGATCGCTCGGCCGGACACCCATCGAGATGCCCCGCAACAATCCGGGCTACGACATCCAGTCCATAGACAGTGACGGCCGCATCCACTACATCGAGGTTAAGGGCCGCGTCGTGGGCTCAGATACTTTCACCATCACCGCCAACGAGGTCACCTTTGCGCAGACCCAAGTTGACCGGCACCGCCTTGCACTCGTCCTCGTCTCACCTGAGGGCGCGGAGCACGACGAGCTCCGCTACATCACCAACGCCTTCACTCACCTGGAGCCCTCGGCCACAACCCGCTCCTATAACGAGAAGTGGCGCGACTATTGGTTCCGGGGAGGTCCACCCCAGTGAGCCAGCTGGTACCCAATCCCACGGCAATCGACGAAAGCGATACGGTGAACGACGCTCCGAAGAAGAAGCTGATAGAAGTTTCGCTTCCGCTCAAGGCGATCAATGAGGCCGCCCAGCACGAGAAATCTGTGCCGCGGCGAGGCCATCCATCGACAATGCACCTGTATTGGGCACCCCGGCCATTGGCCGCTGCTCGTGCAGTCTTGTTTGCTCAACTTGTCGATGACCCTTCGGCGCACCCAGATCTGTACCCCACGCAGGAAGAACAGGATAAGGAACGAGCGCGGCTCCATGCGTTGCTTGCCGAAATTGTAAAGTGGGAAAACTCAAACAACGAGCAGCTAATTGCGCGAGCAAAAGAGGAGATTCGCCGCTCGAATCCCGAGGGGACCATCCAATTCTTAGACCCGTTCGCAGGGGGTGGGGCGATTCCACTTGAGGCCCAACGGCTTGGGCTCAGTTCTTACGCGTCAGACTTGAACCCGGTGGCCGTCTTACGCACAAAGGGGCTCATAGAGATTCCACCACGCTTTGCCGGAAGGCCACCGATCAATCCCTGCGTGAGCAGTCGAACAACGCCTTGGCAACGGGCTGAAGGCTTGGCGGAAGACGTCCGTATGTACGGGCAGTGGATGCGCGATGAGGCAGAGCACAGGCTGGCTGGCGTTTATCCTAAGGCCGTAGCACCGGGAGGAACGGAACATAATGTCATAGCATGGATCTGGGCTCGAACCGTACGAAATCCCAACCCCGCGAACCCCGTCGATGTGCCGATAGCGGCGACTTGGTGGCTGAGCAAAAAAAAGGGCAAGGAAGCGTATATCGTTCCATCTGTCGTTGAAGGTCGTGTTGTGTACGACGTTCGTCGAGGTGTCGATGGCCCAAAGGGGGAGAACGACGGTACCCGCGTGGGTCGTGGAGCAGTGAGCATCGTAGACGGGACGCCGATATCAGCTGATTACATCAAGGCCGAGGGATCGGCGGGCCGGCTTGGAGCACATCTGATCGCGGTTGTGGCCGAAGGCAACCGAGGCCGTCTATACCTGCCTCCGAGCGAAGAGCACGTGCTAGCGGCCCAGGTTCCTCGACCGCTCGATGCCCCGGATCAGGAGTTGCCCTACGATCCGAGAAATATCTGGACGCCGCCCTACGGGCTTACTCGATTCTCAGACCTATTCACTAACCGGCAACTGACGGTGCTGATCACGCTCAGCGACTTGATCGCGGAAGTACGTGAACGAGTAATCAGCGATGCGAAGTCGGCACAAATGGTTGATGGCGCGCGGCTTGAAGAAGGCGGAAATGGTGCCATCGCCTACGGGGACGCAGTAGCAACGTACTTATCCTTCGCGATCAGTAAGCTGGCCGACTGGTCGTCGACTTCTTGCAGCTGGATAAACACGATCGAAGGCGTACGCGACACGTTCGCACGTCAATCGATTCCTATGGCATGGGACTATGCCGAAATCAACCCCTTTTCGGATTCGGTCGGCAACTTTCTCTCGCATGTGAACTGGGTTGCAGCTGGCATCGGCGCGATGCCAGCCCCCGCCGAGCTGCCAGGATGCGTACTTCAAGCGGATGCGGCACGACGAGGATACGACGGCGTCGTCGTCTCAACCGACCCGCCATACTATGACAACATCTCGTACTCTGACTTATCGGACTTCTTCTATGTCTGGCTTAGGCGCTCACTCGGCGACGTACACCGAAAAACTCTCGGTACGTTGTTGACACCGAAGGCGGAAGAACTTGTGGCAAGCCAGTATCGACATGCTGGCAAGAAGCTTGCAGCCAAGTTCTTCGTGGACGGATTCAATCGTGTCTTCTCGGAGATCAGGCATGGCGCGAACCGAAATGTACCGATAACTGTCTACTACGCGTATAAGCAGCAGGACACTCGCGACGTCGGTACCGCGTCCACGGGTTGGCACACGCTCTTGGACGGCCTGATCGGCTCGGGTTGGGAGGTCACGGCTACGTGGCCGATGCGCAGCGAGCGCAGCGGACGGATGCTCAGCGTTGGGACGAATGCGCTCGCCTCCTCAATCGTTCTAGCATGCCGCCCGCGCCCGGAGGATGCAGCCGCGACTACACGTCGTGCCTTTATCGCTTCACTCAAAGCGGAGCTTCCGGGTGCGCTGCGTGACCTCCTGTCAGGCGACGTGGCTCCGGTTGATCTAGCTCAAGCCGCGATCGGCCCCGGTATCGCAGTGTTCTCCCGTTACTCGCGAGTTCGTGAAGCCGACGGGTCCGACATGAGCATTAAAGACGCGCTTCTGCTCATCAATGCCACACTCGATGAGGTCCTTGGTGAGCAAGAGTCAGACTTCGACCCCGATACTCGCTTCGCGGTGAAGTGGTACCGCCAGTACGGCTGGGGGCAGGAGAGCGCGGGGATCGCAGACCAGCTGGCGCGCTCGTCCGATACCTCGATCGGTGCGTTGGAACGTGGTGGCATCTTCGAGGCCAAAGGCGGCAAGGCGCGATTGCTGCCGCCAGCTCAACTTGATGGCGCGTGGGACCCCGCTGCCGATGACCGCGTGAGCGTGTGGGAGGCGACGGTACGGCTCGCAGCTGTGATGGCGAAGGACGGCGCAGACAAGGTGGCCGAGCTGCTGCCAAGCGTCCAGACCCGCGCGAACCTGGATGCGGTGAAAGAGCTGGGCTTCCTACTTTTCCACGAGGCTGAGAAGAAGAAGGACGCCAAGGACGCGATTTTGTTTAACGGGTTGGTCAGCGCGTGGGGTGACGTCAACGAGCAAGCGCGCAAGATCGGCTCCGCACCACGGTCCGCACAGCAGGCATTCGACTTCGACGAAGACGAAGACGAATGACTGGTTTGCGATGGGACGTGGAGCACAAGCAGGTATCTGGGCCAAGAAGTCGCTCTTGCCTGCGCGGTCGCCTGGCAGACTCGTCCGAACCGCCGCGTCCACGCATCCTTGCTTGCCACTCGCAGGTTGTGGCTGCAACATTGAGCACAGTCTTTGGGAGATGACATGGCGATGAATAACCGAGACCGCGTGGGAAAGGCGTTTGACCTGCTCGCGGAGGGTCTGCAGGATGTGGTCGACGAGGTGATGACTCGGGCCCAGGGTTCTAGCGAGTGGCCCACGAAGTGGGCCGAGGAAGACGCCCGCCGGCGCGGCGGTCCACTGCGGACATTCGCCAAACATGACGTGCAGGTGCAGCTTCGCGCGATAACCGAGCAGGGCTATCACTTCAAGGACGTGCTATCCCGTGCTCAGCAGGGGTTCGCGTCCGAGCTGCGAGAGAGCCGGAACCTGTGGGCCCACAACGAGCCGTTCAGTTCCGACGACGCTGCGCGAACACTGGACACGATTGAGCGACTACTGCATGCGGTCGGGGCGGTCGACTCTGCGGAAGATGTCCGCAAACTGCGGATCGATCTACAGCGCACTGTGTTCGAAGATCAGACGCGCAAGCAGGTTAAGCGCACCAAGGTGTCCTTGGAACCCAGCTCGGGGCTGAAGCCCTGGCGAGAGGTGATCCGCCCGCATCAGGATGTGGCGCGCGGAGAGTTCACGGCATCGGAGTTCGCCGCTGACCTGTACCTGGTGCACACCGGGCAGGCGACCAGCCCGGAATACGGCGACCCGGTGGAGTTCTTCACCCGCACCTACCTCACCGAGGGGCTGCGAGATCTGCTCTCCCGCGCGTTGCGCCGCCTCAACGGGGACGGGAACGCGAGTCCAGTGGTGAACCTCCAGACCAACTTCGGTGGCGGCAAAACCCACTCGATGCTCGCGCTGTACCACCTATTCAGCGGCACGCCGGCACGGTCGTTGCCGCAAGAGCTGCAAGAGCTAGTAGCCTCGAATGGCAATCCCAATCTCGACACGCTCGGGGTCAAGCGTGTTGCTCTCGTCGGTACCTACTTGCAAGCAGGGTCGCCGCTGGTCAAGGACGATGGTACTGAGGTTCGCACCCTCTGGGGTGAGCTCGCGTGGCAACTCGGGGGTCGGGAGGCCTACGAGATTGTCGCTGATGCGGACCGTGCGGGCACCAATCCTGGTTCGGCCCTGCGCACCTTGATCGACAAGTACGCCCCCGCGTTGATCTTGATCGACGAATGGGTAGCCTACGCGCGCCAGCTCGTGACCGATAAGGAGCTACCGTCAGGCTCGTTTGAGACGCAATTCACCTTTGCCCAGTCTCTAACCGAGATCGTGCGGTCGGTACCCGGCGCGATGCTCGTCGTCTCGATCCCAGCATCCGACACCGGCAATGACGGGCACGGGGCGGATATCGAGATCGGCGGTGCCAATGGACAGCTTGCCCTCGAACGTCTCCAGAACGTGATCCGCCGGGTCGCAGACCAATGGCGGCCATCCAGCAAGGACGAGTCATTCGAGATCGTCCGTCGCCGCCTATTCCAGCCGCCGAACGCCGAAGGTCTCACCACAATATCGGCGGTCGCGCGAAGCTTCGTCACCCTGTACCGCAACAACACGGCCCTGTTCCCGCGCGATGCGGCGTCGCCTAGCGATGACTACGAGAAGCGCATCCGCGCCTCCTACCCGCTGCACCCAGAGCTGCTGGATCGGCTATATGAGGATTGGTCGACGTTGGAGCGGTTCCAGCGCACCCGTGGCGTGCTAAAGCTCATGTCTTCGATTGTGCATGAGCTGTGGGCGTCAAACGACGCTTCGCCACTCATCCTGCCTGGCAATGTGCCATTAGATGCCACAACGGTGAACACTGATCTGACTCAGTACTTGGAAGAACAGTGGAAGCCGATCATCGATTCTGACATTGACGGCCCGGGATCAACCGCTCAGCAGATCGACCTCGACCGGCCAAATTTGGGCCAGCGGTTCGTGACTCAGCGGATCGCGCGGACGATCTTCATGGGTGCTGCCCCACGAATCAAGAGCACTCGCAAGGGATTGGACAAGCAATACGTATGGCTCGGCATTGCGGTGCCGGGCGATACGCTAGGCAATTTCGGTAGCGCGATAGAGCTGCTCGCTCAGCGGTCGACCTACTTCTACGAGGAGCAGGGCCACTACTGGTTCGATACTCAGCCGTCAGTCACCAAGACTGCCAACGACTACGCCGAACGGCTCCGCGAGGACGTCGAGACGGTCTGGAACGAGATCGCGCGACGGCTTCAGAGCGAGGAGCGTTCCCGAGGAGTATTCGACCGCGTGCACGTTGCACCGGCGTCCAGCGCCGACATCCCCGACCTTGAAGAAACCCGCCTCGTCATCGCACATCCCAGGCACACCCGCCGCAAGCAGGACGGCGCGGACTCGGCCACCCATCAATGGGTGCGCGGAGCGCTTGAAACCAAGGGAGCCAGCCAGCGCACTCATCGCAATGCGCTGGTGTTCCTCGTCGCTGACAAGAGCGAGGTGGAAAACCTGGAAGCAGCAACCCGCAGCTACCTTGGCTGGAAGCGGGTGCAATCCACCAGTGACAGCCTCAATTTGTCTGCCCAGCAGCGCCGGCAGACCGATGACTGGGTGGGACGGCTCGACCAAACAGTCTCTGATCGCATCCGCGACACCTTCGTCTGGGCTCTCTACCCCGAGCAGTTCGACCCCACTAAGCCGTTCGAGCTCGTTGCTGACAAGGTGCCCGACTCCGGTGGCCGATCCCTCGCCGAACGGGTAGCCGTCAAGCTCGGTCGCGAAGACCAACTCATCACTGATTTCGGTGCGCCGATCCTAGGCGCCACTCTGCACCAGGAACTCGCTGCCTTGTGGGACGAGGCCGGAGAAATTACCGTCGGCGAACTGTGGGGCTATTTCACTCGCTACACCTACATGCCCCGACTCGTGCGCCGTGAAGTTCTCGACACCGCCATCCAGCAGGCGCTCACGACAGTCCTGGTTGATAGTGAATGCTTCGGGATCGCCGTCGGCAAGGACGCTGAGACCGGGCGCTACCGGGGGCTGGTCCTTCCTCCCGACCCGAAAGCGGCCATCCAGATCACTGACAGCACACTGCTCCTCGACGCGAAGCGAGCACAGGAGCAGCTCGACGCAGACCGTAAAGCTGCGCAAGTCGTGGTGCGTGAAACAACCGGAAGTGATGGTCAGGGCGACGTCACCGAGACAGGCACGGCTGAACTGGGCGGTGACGAGTTGGCACCTGCGGAGTCGGCACCTGAAGCAGTGCTAGATCGCTTCTTCGGCTCCGTAAAGATCGACCCCGACCGCTACTCACGCGATATCGGGAACGTGACGCGCGAGGTCATCGACCGACTCGCTGGAGCGGGGGCTCGGTTGGAGATCACCATCGACATCCAAGCCATCAAATCTGAAGGATTCGATGAGTCCGAGGTCCGCACGCTCAGTGAGAACGCCCGCGTTCTGAAGTTCGATCCTAGCTCGGGCTTCGAGAAGAGCTGAAGGTGACCCACACCAGCAAAACCATCCGACATCCCGCGTGACGTTTTACATGACGAAGTCGAGATGCAGGAAGGTCGCCACGGCCGAGTTGTCGCCGGTAGCGCTGACTCGGCCGTGGCTCCCGTCAGAGCGAGGCAGTTCCGCTGGTGGACTGGTCGGTGGAAAGAAACTGGGTCGCCATGGGCCTGCAGTACGTCCAACATGCCGCTCCACTGCGGCGGGGAGCTGTATCAACGTGTTCAGCGGATCTCGAACTCGTCAGAATAGAGCCGGAACGATGGCGGAGAAGTCCGCTCGGGTATCTCGATGTAGTGGTCAGCTTCACGAAGATTACGGGGACGGTAGTTGCCGGTGAAGGTGACGGTGACGGATCCCCCGATGCCGTTCCGCTTTCGATCGCGAGTCGCTTCTCGCCGGAGGTTGCGCACCTCATCGATGTCCCTGCCGTCGTTGCCGACAGCGATGGTGCCGTCGTGAAAGAACTGGACGACGGTGCCGTTGTCTCCGGCGATGGTCGCGGCGACATTGTGCCCTTCCTTCGCATCGAGGGTTACCTCGAATTTCGGGACTTCTTGTCCGTCAGTCGGCCCCGGGATTGTGAGCTCGCGGCCGATTCCGAGCAGGACCGTCTCGCCGAGAGCGTTATGGCGGTAGCGGTCCATGACTGTCCAAAGGTGCGTCGTTGACCAGACTTTGACACGGCCGTCGAAGAACAACGTCGCTCGATCTCCATTATTGGAGCCGAGAAGTATGCGTTCGCTATTGCCTGACACAGATTGCCTCCGAGTCCGTCGCCGCGGCCATCGCAGCCAGGCGGGCGCCTATCTGGTCGTAGTGTCGCCACCGTGAAATGAACCGTTACTCGACTACCAACTGCTCAGGGCCAAGTCGGTTCGGGAGCATGCTGTCGGTCGGCTCTCCTATGCTTGATTCGCCCCGGAGGGACACGGTTGATGCGAGGAGTTCGGACCAGATGAAAGCTGATGCGCTGTCACCGCGAGCACTGTTCGACGGAAGGGTGCATTACGAGATCCCGGTCTTCCAGCGACCGTATGTCTGGTCGGAGGAAGATCAGTGGGAGCCGTTGTGGCAAGACGTCGTTCGTGTCGCCGAGCAGGTAGTCGCGGCCGGAAGCGATGAGGACGCGCTCGCCGCGGTGAGCGCGCACTTCCTCGGTGCTATCGTCTTCAAGGCTCGGCCGGCCATCACCGGTGACGTCACACGGTACGGCGTGATCGACGGCCAACAGCGCACGACCACGCTGCTGTTGCTATTGGACGCGGCCAAAAAGGTGTTCATCGGCCGCGGCTACGAAGATCAGGCCGAGGCGCTTGATGAGTTGACGGTCAACCCCGCCAGGCGGTTTCAGGACAAGGCGGAGCACCTGAAACTGCGACCGTCTCGGGTTGACCACGCGGCGTTCACAGCGGCAATGACCGCCAAGGCGGCCGACAAGTTTCAGGAACATCGAATCGTGGAAGCGCACAACTTCTTTCGCCGGCAGATTGAAGACTGGATCGATGATGGTGGGTCTGCCGGTGCTAGCAATCCGAGCCTGCAACGAGCGAAGGCGCTCACGGATGTGCTGCAGTTCCGGCTGATGGTTGTGGCGATCAACTTGTCCGGGCATGACGACGACCAGCTGATCTTCGAGACGCTCAACGACCGCGGCACTCCGCTACTGAAGGCCGACCTGATTAAGAACTGGGTGTTCCAACGCGGAGAGAAGCTTCATGCCGACATCGACAGTTGGCCTGATCGCTTCTGGCTGGAGTTCGATGACGACTGGTGGCGTGAAGAGATCGCGCAGGGCCGGCACAACCGTTCGCGCATCGACATCTTCTTGCAGTACTGGCTAACCATGCGGACCCGCCGCGAGGTCCTGATCAACGACACCTTCCGCATCTTCACCGAGTACGCCGATCCACATACCAAGACGGTGGCCGAGGCCGAGCGGTTCTTGACCGCACTCGCCAGTGACGCCAGTACGTTTCGTTCATTCGCCACCCGCCCGACGACCGATCCAGTCGGCCGGTTCTACGACCGGGTGATCCAGGAGTTCGAACTGGCAGCGACGACACCGCTGCTGATGTGGCTCGTCTCCGACAACCATGACATTCCCGAAGACCAAGTCGCGCTCGCACTTTCATGCCTCGAAAGCTGGGTCGTTCGACGTACGCTGCTTCGCCTCCCCAGCAGTGATATCAACAGGCTGATGGTGTCCGCCCTCGCGAAGCTCGACGGCGAGGCGCCGAAATCCGTCGGTGCCTCCCTGCAGCGCTTCTTGTCGGAGCAGCAAGCCGAGTCACGGCGGTGGCCGACCGATGAGGAAATCAAGACCGATCTGCCAGGACTACGTCTTTATGGCCGGGTCAAGCAGAACCGACTTCGGGTAGTGCTGCTGGCCGTCGAAGCGTTACTCCGCACTGAGCGGAACGAGACCGTCACAGTCCACGGCGATCTGCAGGTCGAGCACGTCATGCCAAGGAAGTGGAAACAGCATTGGGACGAGCAGCCGCCACTGAACGAGGCGGCAGCCCGTGACCGCGACCGCCTGGTGGATAGTCTGGGTAACCTGACACTCACCACTCAAAGTCTCAACGGTGGCTTGTCGAACCGGCCGTGGACCGACGATGAGGCGAAACTGACTGCGCCGACTGGCAAACACGCCCAACGAGGAAAATACTCGCTGCTGAACCAATACAGCCTGCTCGCCCTCACGAAAGAACTCCTCAACGGGCATGAGAAGGCTTGGACTGAGGACGACATCGAAGCTCGGTCCGAAGTGCTGGCCGACAAGATCTGCCAAGCGTGGCCAGGGCCGGTTCAGCATGTTAGCGCTGGGAACCAAGCAGGCACCTAAATGGCGGAAAGCTCGTTGTAGAAACGAGCCGGATGTTGTCTCCGGGGCAAAACCGCGGTCATGACAACGTGGCAGTGTCGTTCGATAGTTTTCATCGTCGCCCACTTCCCTCGTCGACGAAAGTCTTAGTTAACTCGGAAGTGCGGCCAGTGCTTCCGCTGGGGTCCTGATTGAGCGTCCATACGAACCCGACGCCGCTTCTGGGAAAGGCCCACCCGTCGAATCCGACCCTGACCGTCTTACCTGGCACCGAGGCGGGGCTGCGTTCGATCCGGGCGGTGCGGCTGCTGGCGATGAAGTCCAAGACCCGGACGCGTTCGATGTCACATTCGCTGTAGTCGAGCTCGACCGTGATACCGCGAGTGGGCTGCTCAATGTCGATGTAGAGCAGATTGCCTCGCTGCTCGGTGACGGTCCGGTAGGTGTAGGCAACA
The DNA here is from genome assembly GCF_001613005.1 of Nocardia nova NBRC 15556. Classification (GTDB taxonomy): domain Bacteria; phylum Actinomycetota; class Actinomycetes; order Mycobacteriales; family Mycobacteriaceae; genus Nocardia; species Nocardia nova. The sequence goes on from NZ_BDBN01000032.1 coordinate 37,409, forward strand.
GTCACCAGCTCCTCGGCCTGCCTCGCATCGAGGCCGAGGTCCACGCTGTACACCTGCCCTCCTTTACGCGCGGCGCGGCGGATCGGTCGGTCGTTACCGTCGACACTGAACTGAACCAGCTCGAACGCCGCGGGCTTGGTGGGATCGACCCCAGGCTTCGGAACAAGCACCCATGCCGAGGTGCCGTCGTGACCGTTCGTCAGGTCGAGGTATTCACGGCGGTTGGCGACGACAGCGAAGTGCCGGCTGTGATGTTTCGGCACCACCGTGTACTCCCAGCGCACGCTGACGCCGAACAGATTTGAGTCGGCCGACTCAGCATGAGCATCAGGGTTCGCCCCATCTACATCAGAAAGCGGTGTCAGTCGAATCTCGACGGTGGCGTCGTGCCAGCGTTCGGGGGCACGCACTGCTTGGTCCCGAACATCTTGGTAGACCTCGTCGGCGAAGGTGGCGTCACCGAGCCTGAGCGCCAAACTATTTCGGATGATGTCGTCGAGCGTCTCCGGGCTGGCGACGCGGGCCAGATCCTGGTTGCCGAAGGCGAATCCGTCGATGACTGCGTCGCGCATGGCTGGAGCAGAGTCCGCGAGAACCCGCTTCAGCCGAGCGGTGTCCCGCTGATCGCGGTCCTTCCCCGTGAAGTAGTCGATGCCGAGGCCGAGCACGCCGGCCACGAGCAGGGTGCCGCCGACCTCGCTCCAAGGAAAGAAATTGAGCCACAACAGATTTGGTATCGACGGCAGTTGCTTGCCGAAGATCATGAGCGCCACACCGCCACCCGCCACAACGATCGCGACGATGATGGTCTGCAGTTTGTTGATGCGCTCAAGATGATCCTGCATAGCTTACCTACATTGTAGCAATACAGGATTGTCATGCCAACGCTAAAAGCGAAGGGCCGCAACGGAACATGGACCGTTGCGGCCCTCGCATTTGGCCATTGCCAGCCGTTTAGTCGCCGTCGCCGCCCATGGTTCACCTCCCGCCACCCCGGAACGCCTGGACCGAAATGGCCAAGCTGCGCAATATCCTAAATTGGGATATTCGCTTTCGCAAGGTGCGGTTGGCCTTGTGGAAAAGTCGATATATTCGGCCGAGTACCAGCGGTTATGCGGCTTCCTGCGGCAGTTGCGGCGGGAAGCTGGGCTGACACAGGTGCAGGTCGCGGAGCGGCTCGACATGCCTCAATCCTTCGTCAGCAAGTACGAATCTGGCGAGCGGCGCTTGGACGCTATCGAGTTGCTCCATGTGGTGCGTGCGCTCGACTCGACGCTCCTGCGGGTCGCTACGTTCATCGAGGACGAGGCGTAGCAGGGCCCTCTGGATGTATGGAGGGCCGTTCGGTCCGTGCCAGTGGCTGGTAGAGCTGGTTGTCGCGCAGCATTGCCCAGAGTACGTCAGAGCGTCGGCGGGCAAGCGCCAGGATGGCTTGGATGTGAGTCTTTCCTTCGGACCGTTTCCGGTCGTAATACTTTCGGGCTCTGTCGTCGTCACGGATCGCCCGATAGGCGGACAGGTAGCACACGCGCAGAAGCCGTCGATCGAATCGCTTTGGGCGTCTGTGGTTCTGGGTGATTCTCCCGGAGTCGCGTGCAACGGGTGCCAGACCACAGACACTGGCGAACCGGTTGGCGGTCACGTACATCTGCATGTTGCCGCCTGTCGCAGCCAGCAGCTCGGCGCCCAGTGTTTGCCCGAGGCCCGGCATGCTCAGCAGGATTTCCGCGTGCCGATGTTTGAGGAACGCTGCCCTGATGGACTTTTCGATTGTGGCGACGGCGGCGAACAGGTTGAGAGTGGTCTGAGCGAGTTCGACCGCGATCGCCGCGGCGAGTTGCTCGCCGGGGAGGCGGATCGATTGATCGGCGGCTGCTTCTGTTGCGCGCGCGGCGAGCTGGGCACTGCGGCGGGCGCCGGCACGTCGAAGATCCCTTTCGATTTCGGCGGGTCCGGCTGCCCGGATGGCCTCCGGGGTCGGGTACATGGTGAGGAGCAGCAAGGCGCCTTGGGAGTGGGCGTAGTCGAAGGCGGCGCCCAGGGCTGGGGAGTACTCCAGCAATGTCCCCTGAAGCCGATTCAGCGCTTTCGTCTTGTCGGCGACCAACTGTCGGCGCCGCGCCGACAACAGTCGTACCTGAACAGCGATCTCGTCGGCTGACTGTAACGGCCGCAGGTCGGTACGCGTCCGAGTGTGGTTGGCGATGATGTACGCGTCCCGCGCATCTGTCTTGTTTTCCCCAGGCAACGCCGCAGCGGCGTGATGAAAGCTGCCCGACGGAAGGTAGATCACCCGCTGACCGCAGTCCAGGAGCACCGCGATGAGAAGAGCAGCGCCGCCGCGGCTTTGATCGGTCGCCCAGGTCAGTCCCGCACCGCCGTCGAGGCCGATCACTGTCTTGATCAGTTCACGCAGCTCCTGCTCGGTGTTGGCAACCCGCTTCGATAGCAGTTCCTTGCCCTCGCCGTCGACCACCACGCAGTGATGATGGAACTTCCCAGCATCGACACCGGCCCACAAACCGCGCGACATCAACGCTCCTTCCCCAGCCCTCAGCAGACGTTGAGAGGCGGCCCGCCGACACAACCTGCAAAGCGATCGGACGCATTCAGCAAAGAGCAGTCGAGCCACCAGCGGAGCGTCCCATAACGGACAAAATTCATCGAGCGTTCGTACGCAATCACGCTTCAGCCCTCGGGACAATCCGTATGGCTATTCGAAGCCGCCACCGGCCTGGACTGGTGCCGGACCGAAGTCGCGAGTGCCGCGCATCCTCATTGCAAGTGATGTACGAAATGACCGGCGCGGCTATCGATCTGGTTGCTAGCAAAGTGCTGCGTCAGGGTGAGCCGGGCGTATCTGCCGCCCGACAAGGCGAAGGCACAAAGCTCGGCGGGGAGCGTGCACCAAGCCAAACAAATACTCGCCGAAGCGGTTTCGCAGATCATGACCGACACCCCGACTGCCAGCGCCATCAAGAGCAAGATGCTGGCGCTTGACCCGACCTTCGATGGAAACCGCCACGGCTACAACAACTTCCGAGACTTCCCGGCCAAGGTGGGCGACGCGAAAATTGTCGGCCGATCGGGCGGAGACATCACAGTGTCGGTACCGTCCGACTAAAGCTCGCGAAGAGGAGCAGGCCACTTACGCTCGGGCAGTCCATCTCCCAAGGAACTCCCGGGCCTCGGGCACCTTCGCGTAGGGCCGCAGTGCTTGGGCGGCCTCATCCAGACGCTTCTGTAGCCGGGCAGAGCCCAGATCCGCGATCGTCGGTAACGTGCCGGTGAGCACCGAACATGCCTGCGAGACGTCGCCGTCCTGAATTAGGCTGTGTGCCAAATGCAGCTGCCATGACGCGCGCTCCCGCGGCCACGCGGCCGACCGCTCGATCGCATCTCGCAGATGTGTCGTGGCGGCCGCATGGTCGCCGAGACGCATATATGCCTTGCCCGACACCCCGCTCATCTCGGCTTCGGGCAGGTATACCCAATCAGGGTCGTAGCCTCGGGTCGATTCGTAGGCTCGAAAGGCCCTCCCGATCGCCTTCGTTATTTCGGCCCTGTCACCGCGGGCACCATGAGCTTCGGCCTCACGTAGCGCCATCAGTGCCCGTAGCTTGGGGCCACCTGCCTTAAGCGCAGCCCGCGAAGCAGCCTGTGCATACTGGGTCGCTCGTTGATCGGGAGCTGTGTTTGAGCCGAACCGATTGACCATGAGGTGGCTCGCGTTGCCCAGGGCATGTGCAGCAGCGACGCCATCGTCGGCCGCTGTGGCGGTTTGAGCAGCTTCTGCGTAGTACCGGCCGGCACTGTCCGGATCTCCGGAGTCGTAGTGCACCCAGCCTGCCGCCACCATCATTTCAGCGGTCACGCTTGCCAGATCGCTCCCGACGGCGTCGCTGTAGCTGCCCACATTCAGCAGATGCTGTGCGTAGCGGACTTGCCCGGCCGCCACCGCACGCAGACGATCGCCACCGATAACGAGATCGAGGTCATGGATCTGGTTCACGCTGTCGGAAAGCGCGGACACATCGGCCGCTCCCACCTTAAGCGTCGATCTAGAAGCCGAGTCCGCGGCGGCCCGCGACGTTCCTGCGCCTACCACCGCCATGCTGCCAGCGCCGAGGGCGCCTACTCTGAAGAACTCGCGTCGCTTCACGGCCGCCTCCTCTTCGTCCTCCACCACCAGTATGTCAAGTGGCACGCCCAGCGCACGAGCTACGCGGCGCAACGTTCGGACATCGTGAATGGCAGGTCCGTCGTGTTCGAGCTGGGAAATCCCCGGCTGCGTGACGTGAATCAGGGCGGCGAGTTCCGACTGGGTCATCCCGATGGACTTGCGAATGCGCCGGATCACTTCACCAGTTGTCATGTGCACGGCCGATCCCCGTCCTCAAAATGAAATGCATCTCGGGAAGTTGCGCGAAAGCAAACCCATTGCCGGGCAACGAGTTTAGCCACACAGCGGACCATATACCGGTTTCCGTATATTCAAAAGGAGGTGGGTATTTGCGGGCGAAAGCGCCGCCATTACGCCATATCGTCGTGACCGCACCCGACACCGGGGTGACGCCCCTCTCTCCTCCAATGGCGCGCCAGTTCGCTTGAGAGGCAAGTGAACTGACGGCGAAAGCCCCCGGTGTCGGGCGCACCGCTGATCCCGCTACGAACCGAGGTCCCGAACATGCAGTCGGCCACTATCACTCACTCGGGCGCCGCCGTCGAACCGGAATTTGAAGCTGCAGCGAGCCGAGCCGCCCTGCTAAGGGCGCTAGACCGTGGTGCGGCAGAACGGACGCCGAACGGCGCCCGGTACGGGGCTGGCGCTGCGACCGCCAGCGCCGCGCCGACCAATGCCGACACACATCGACGGTGCGGAGCGTGATGCCCGATGCCAGCCACCTACGGGAGCCGGCGCCAGCGCCATATCCGTATCGAATCCGGTGCCCTCACAGTCGACTACCAGGCGAGCGCGGAACAAGCCCGCGATGTGGCACGGGAGCTAACGCAACACTGTTCAGGTCTTACCGTCACGATCGACGACAAGGTCTGCCGCGATCTGCCGCACCTTCCATGCGCGGGACTATGGGCATGACGGCCACCGCTGGCTCCTCAGTGAGCGCATTGGTTACGTCACTACTGCGTTGCGCCGGTGAGCAATTCGCCGCGGCGCATCCGATCAACGACTGCATCCGACGTCAACTCATCGCGTGCTTCGGGATGCTGCCAGTAGTAGCGGATCAGATACAGCAGAAGCGACGGGTCCAATGCCAGTGTCCACGCGGCGACGTCGATGGATTGCTCCAGCAAACCTTGCTGCAGGCGGTCGAGAAACCCGCGTCCGTTCTCAACATCAACTCGTGCACCTGCCGTGGGGTAGGTGCGCACCGTATGAGCGTTGTTCACTATGTCTGGCAGCACCGCACCGACCTGGTCCCACGACAACGTCCGGACCGTACGGCCCATGCCCTGCGATATCCCGCCCGGGGACAGAACGACGTTGTACCGACGATGACGACCAAACAGAAAGAACACGAGGAACGCGATCACCGCCAGCACGACGGCGACGATGACGATCCCTCCGACATCTATCGCCGAGCCGGCCCCGTCGTCATCGCTCGAAAGGTGACGCACAAACAGCGCTCCGCGGACGACCAGGAAGATCGCGCCTGTCACGAGCCAAAGCATCATGACCGGGCGCCACGAAGATTTGACCTCGATCAACAGTCCGCTCGGGCCGACGTGCAGGTTGGCCGGCAGGCTCTTTCGCCGGACGCGCAAACTGGGCAACAGCATCAACACGAAGCTCGCCGCCACGACCCCACCAAGCACGCCATAGAACGCCCTCAGCGTGTCTCCATGGGTTGCGAAGTCGATAGCGTAGGGGATTGCGATCAGGAAACACAAACTAAAGAAGCCCAGCACGAGCAGCAGTTTGGCCGGAGGACGCTGCGGGCCCCATTCGCTCGGCCACGGAAGTAGCGGTGATTGGATCCTCGTGTTCGCGGACAACCGGCATCCTCCTGGTTCGATTCCTGCGTCAGGCTACTTGAAGGGCTGTTCAGCGGCCCATGCACCGAACGAGCCGCCGAAAAAGCCACCCAGTGCAGCTCCGGCGCCAGCACAAAAGGCTGACCCGATCGGCCCGGCCGCTGAGCAAGCCCATGCCCCGGCTTCCGCTCCGGCAAGGCCGCCAGCCCAGCCACCTGCCGTCCCGCCGGCTGCGTTGGCTGCCGCCTCGTCCAAAGGTTTGCCGTGACTCCAGTCGTCATAGTTCGTGTAGATATTGACCGCCGCGCCCAACGGGACACCGCCAAGCATCTTCCCGTCGGACTTGAGCAACTGGCTCAGCTGGGCTTTGCTGGCTGCGTCGGTGGCGGAGTCCATCGCCCCGACAAACGCGTGCCCGGCGCCCGGCGTCCCGGAATCCAGCAACTGAAGTGCTCGGGCCTGCGATGCCTGCGAATCCACCATCGCCGCCTGCGCCTGGGCGGCCAACGAGTTGCCAGCTGCCTCGGCGAAAGGAGCCGACCCTGCAGTCATTCCGGCGAACCCCGTCGCGAGCGGATGCTGAATCACGGTGTCCTTGCTCGAACCGTACAAGCTGTTCCACTCTGTACCCGCCCAAAGCTTGGTGTTGTCCCAAATCGTCTGCTTGGGCGCTCCGGCGGGCGCTTGGTTCGGGTCATATTGGAGTACCGAGCCATCGGGGAACTTGGTGACGATCCGACCATCAGCCAGCTGGGCCGTCTGCGCCGTCTTGCCCTGCGCGTCGGTAGTCGTGATCGTGCCATCGGGATTCATAACCGAGCGCATGCCAGCCGAATTGGCCGTGCCGGCCAGTTTGGGCTGTCCATCCGGGCCAGGGACGTACTGTTCGAACGCGCGGAAGCCGTCTGGGCGTTGCCACTGGCGTTCGATGACACCACCCGGCCCGAAGCGGTCCGTCGTCGTGCCGCCGTTCTGCGGATACGACTCAGACACCTTCGTCCCGCGCGAGCCGTCGGCGTTGACGGCGTACGTGCTGGTCTTACCGTTGCCCTCGGGCACCTTCTGGAACTGCTGCGACTTGCCGTCCGCGGCTGTCACCGTGACGCTGGTGATGCCAGCGCTGTCGGGCTTCGTCGTGACCGTGGTGATCGGCGGCTGCTTCCCCGTGGTTTCGGTCATGACAGTGGAGCCATCCGGCTGCTGCACCGACGTCGAAACGGTGAGCGTCCCGTCCGGATTCGGCGTGGTGGTGGTCGTCGAGCCGTCAGCGTTTGTCACCGTGATCGGGATGCCTTGCTCCAGCTGCAACGCGCCGCCAAGCACGGGCGGCAGCTCACCTGGTTTCGCAGTATCTGGATGGGTCAGGCCTGGGAACATCGCGCGAATCTGCTTGGGCGGCAGCTCGTACATGGCGACATGGTTGAGCGTCTGGTTCGCGATGTCGATCGCCGCCTTTGCACCGACGGCAGTGTTCTCGGCGTGCTGCAGGGCGCCCAGCATCGCAACATGTTGCTGCTGGGCTTCGTAACCCACCTGCAGCGTTGCCATAGTCACGTTGGCGGGTTCCTGCTGCGAGTTGCCGGCCGCAGCTTGGATTGCCTTTCGCTTGGCCTCCGCGGTCACTGTGCCGTCGTCGGCGACCTCAAAGCCCATGCCTACGATCAGGTTTCGCTTGTCGATCACGAACTGCCTGGCGTGTGCCAATTCCGTCTGCTGCGTGGTGAAGGCGGTCTTGAGCCCGGCGATCTTCTCCATCAGGTGGCTGCCCGCGGTCTTCTCGCTCGTCACCCGCGACGCGGCTGCATCGGCCCCGGCGCCCTTCCACGACTCGGCGAGGTCATCTTGCGTCGTCAGCATGGACTGGAGCAGTTGATCACCCTTGGTGACAACCTTGTCGAATTGTGTTGCGCACAAGCCGAGCACGTCCGGCTTCCACTTCTCGACATCGGAGATCTTCAGCGTCGGACGGCCCGGCTCTGGGCTCACTTCAGCCCACCCATCTCACGTAGCTTCGCGGCGAAGTCGTCGTCGGTGATCTCGTACTTGTCACCAACCCCCTTGGCGATCTCGGCCATCTCTTGCGGCCGAGCCGCGAAGAAGGTCAAGCCGCCCTTCACCTGGTCGCGGGCCGAGTAGATACTTGCTCCGAGGTCAACACCGGGGAACAGGTCGCTCGCTTCGGCCGGCTCCGTCAATCCGTCTCGCAGCCTGTCGATTTCGCCGGACAGTCCGTCCAGCCACTTCGCCCACGCACGTAGCGCGTCGGGATCGACCTTCATCGTCATCGGTGCCCCCTCGATCGTCACGCCATGGCTTAACCTCCACAGCATTGAATACCCGGCGATAGTACAAGTATCGGGTTACGACCGGAACCAGAACTCTCGGTGTACCGATTCAACGCGGGCATACATGCAACGCCAAATCAACGTTTCCTTGCGCAAGTCGCGGGCGGCCGACACCTAATCCAACTAGCGACGAAGGCGCCTCCAAAACCGCATAGCATGCTTGTCGAACCTGAACATCCTCCAGTAATATTGATTAAGATTCGCATAATCCTTGAATTCGTCGAAATTCTCGGCAACGAGTTTCAGACCATGTGACACGGTGAAGGTCGCGGGGATTACTTCTTCAAACAGCCAATCGTAAGGAATCGTCTGACGAGGAAGCTCAAGCAGCTTCCCGATAAGACTAGTGTTAGTGACGCCCGAAAGGCGCAAAGTGGCAATTATACCCGTTGCGGTATCTTCACGGGACCAAAGTTGGTTAATAACTCGCCACAGTTCCGGTTGAACAGAAGGATCTGAAAGGGTCACGTGTTTAGTTTTGTCTGCAGATTGGTTTAACTTGGCAATCTCCTCTAGGAGGGATGGCGTCAAGGCTGCTTGGGCAAGGGTAGCAAGCTCGACAGCCGAATCGGGTATTATTCTAGACAAATTCCTATTGCGTTTTCCCCACGCACCCTCATAAGCGGCGAGAAGACTCGCGCTAACGCCTGTTGTATCGGAGTCGCGCGCGACCATCCGCCGGTTATTGTTCGCGAGGAACTCAAGGACAACTTCTCGCAACTGCGAATTGCGAACTCCAGACTGCGAATTCAACATATCGCACAGTTCTGCCCCTCGTCCGTTAGCAAATGCCTCAATAGCAGATGCGACCCGATTCCCATCCACAGTCCTCGGCTTCCCCTGCACACTGCCGACACTCCCCATGTCCCACGCCACCGCCAGATCCCGACGCGTTTTAGCTGCGCCGAGTCGGTCGCGCAAAATCATCCACTCTTCATCACCGGCCTGAGCGATAAATGGTCGTGAAGAAGAAATACCATCCGGATACCGGTCATCGCTTCGATCCGTTTCAGCCCGAATTACGAGCCTCCACAACGGCTCAGGATAGACTTGATGCACCGCAATGCTGGAATGCACATCCCATATCTCGCTAAGTAGGCCCATCAAACCGCCCAGATAGGGAAGCTCATCGGCAGAAATATCGAGATACCTCCAATCGCTCTCTCTTAGCCGTGCTATGAGCGCCCCTACTCGCGCCCCATCGCCGTAACTAGCCGCTACAGGAACCAGTTCGTCTGAATCGAGGTCCCGAAGCTCAAGCTCGGAATCAACATCGAGCGATCGAGGCCGAACCAGAAGCTGCGGGTTTAACGAAGCGACGCAGGACACAGGAAGACTGAAAGCGTCCGAGAGGAGCATTTGGATACAATACCGCCCCGGCCTTCCTTTTCCATCCTCACCTTGGAAGGTCTTGTACCCCGTGATCGCTATTCCATCGATTACTTCCCTGAACGGCAGAATAGCTTCCTGAAGCTTTGGATCGACAACTGGATGCCCAGCTAAAGGTTCAAACAGGGTCAGTTGTCTCGTTTCCTGAGCCAGCCATTGCAGTCTACTTTCGACGCCGGGTGATACTGCAACGAATCCAAATCCCGACTGTCCGAAGAGATTCTTATTGGACCACGTATAGATTGCCTGTCCAACTAATACCATCACATACCACCCAGCGATATCGCGGAAGCCACCGGGCGCCAACAGCCATCGGGGCGCAAGGTTCCGCCGAATTCCTGCTTGCCGTAATCCATACCCAAAGCACTCACTCGCGCGAAACCAGTCTTTTCCTCTCCGAACCGTGCAATAGCTGTCGAGACAACAGGCTCAAGCCCTTCGGAGATGAGGAATTCTTGCACCTGTTTGGATTCTTCTCGAAGATACTTGTCTACTTCCTGCAGCGTTTTCGGCTGCGGCACATCGACTGACCAAGATCCGAATTTGTCAGCTTTCGACACAGTGACAATTATCGGTATATTCACCTTGCGCTCAGTCACTTGCTCGATGCCATCCGCAAGTGTAGAGACCTGCTGCGGGCCAGCCAAATCTGTCCCTGGAACTATCGGTTTCATAAATGCATCTCGGTCCGGAAATCCGTCCGGATCGAGTAGTAGTATGATCGCATCGCTCTCGTATAGGAAACGCCCGCTTTGCGCCGACTTCTGAACATTCCTTATGACCTCTCCAGAGACGTCAAACATCGCAAGACTCCTGCGAGTACCATCTGGAAGCTGCAATCGAGCGACGTACCCCTCATGGACCTCCTCCTCGGGGGTCGGGGGTAATGGTTGACCCTCACCGTAAACTAGATCGATTTTCGCTCTCAAAGCGTCGACTTGTGACGGCAAGATGCTTGCAGAGATGCCGACCGGCCCCAACCTGCCCGTTGCGAAGATTTCAGCAGCTGTTCCGAGCAGATACGTTGATTTCGCCGCATTGACGTTGCCGGCCACCGTTATGACGAAAGGCTTGTCAGCAAGCGCATCTATCACAACATGTCCATATGGACAGTACGGGTCGAATCCGCCACCCAAATTGGTGGCGTTCGCATATTTGTCAGCCCGCTTGAACCTAACTCGCCTACGAGAAGTATCGACCGCAGCGGGACGAACCTCAGACCACGGCCGAGCTCCTTCGGGCCATCCTTCCAGATCCTGGCCCGAGTGTCGCATCATTTGAGCGTGCATGCCGAAGCGCTGCAAACCGTAAATTTCAGTTAACGGATACTCTTGCAGGCAATGGCGACACTTTATCATCTCCACTTTAAAAAATCCTCCATCATCATCGGTTATCCCTTCGCTCAGTTTCTTCAGCTTCCTCCAACAATTGCTCGGCTTTCTGCGCTGCCCGACTGGGTTGTGTATCGGGGTTTCGCACACGCTCCTCAGCCCGCCGCAGGGGTCCCTCAAGAATGCGGGGTACTTGCGTGATCATTCTGGCAAGGCGCCAAAATACGTATACCAATCGAGCAAGTAGAGGAGCGATTCCTTGCAACAAGAAGCGCCATAGCAGAATGAGTCTCTGCCACGATAACCTGAAGAGGTCGGAAATAAACTGCGACTTCAAGACGAAGTAAATGCCTGCAATGAGAGCATACAACACCAGAGTCTGCCATAAATTCAGCTCAAATACTGCCGACACGCCGAAGCCCACCGCTACAGCGAGGCAGATCCCGGCAACTGCGGTGGCCGACCTAGAGTAAACGTTAATTTTGTCAGGATATCTTCGGGCAACTACGAGCGCGAATGCCCGGAGAAGAACTAGGGCAATCGTCGCCCAGGCTAATACGATACTTGGACGGAATTCAAGTGTTCCGCCCACGTATCTCGCCGGATACCACAACCTCCCAAATGCGTCCCCGACGCTCCCGAGTATATTGCTACCAAAATCAGCCACGTAGAATAGCAACGCTAAGCCAACTAGCAGCAGGCCCCATAGATCTCGGTTTCGTCTACGGTAGGCAGTCATTTCATAACCGAATACCCGAGCCCTTCCTGCAAGTGGCACACCTCCGGGCCATGCCACCTGGATGATCGCGAGTAGAAACGCGAACAGTAGGGCGGTCACTCCAGTGTACACAATCGTACTGTCGAGTCTATCCATAGCAACCAAACTGTCCTCATCTTTTAAACAGTCGCGATAGAAAACCCCCGAGAGATTTCCGGCGCTGCCGGAAATCTCTCGGGGTAGTCGTGGGAAGCCTTCTAGCGCGTGTATCGAATGATATTCGAAATACGTTACTGAGACCACCCAAACACGGATCTGCTCTGACGACGGACTTTCGGCCAGTCGCGTACACGTACAACCAGGTAAGTCGCTTGAAGCGCAGCGCCAGGCCGGCCAACAGCGGCGGTAAACTCCTCAATATGATTCGGCCCGCAGAGCCATACCGATCCGACATACCCGGATGACATCCCTACCTCGGCGGGCGAGCTGTACTGCCGACAAGCGACATTTGCTGCCAACTTTCTCGCGGGCACTAGCGAACTAGGTCCGTACATGATAAAGGCCAATGCGCGAATCCAAGCAGGACCGGCGCAGATAACTGGAAGATGCATTTTTCAAAAACATCCAATCTCCTTGCCGTCACTCATTGGAACGCCATATCTTTCGATAGGCGAGCGCGCTCTTCGGTCGCGCCAGAGATCTCAGGCAAGGAGTCGAGGCACCACGTTCGTGATGCATTCGACTCCCTACCTGAGATGACCCCCACGTCTATTTATAACATTTTTGCTCTAAAAAGTAAATAGTAATCTTAGAGCGACCGGGAAATTCGGCGCCACGGCAAAAGACTAGCTTATGTCTTAACGCTGGTGTCATACAGGCGCCGTCCTCGGACCACCATTCATGAAGTAGTCTTCGATGTACGCTTCCGCGGACTGAACCCGTAATCGCACCTGCGGACGACAGTTTCAGAACGAGTTGAGATCCGACGGCCTCGGCCAGGTGGTCGTGTCGCTGGAGGCCAGGATCTTCGTGGGGTCGTTGCGGTCGACGAGCACCAGCGCCCGTGCCGTGCTGGCCCTTTGGTCGTCGAGGGGCACGTTGAATACCAGATCGCCCTCCTGGATGGCGTGGTGCTGATCGTCGAAGCGCAGCGGTTTGAACGCTGTTTCACCGGGAGCGAGCATGGTGAAGTCCCAGAACGTGGCGAACCCGTCATACGTGTACATGTTGCCGGGCAGGTCGATGCGGACGGCGTCATGAGGGGCGTTGGGCGGGACGGCCCACGTATCCTGGCCGTTCCATTTGATCGGCACCGGACGGTCGCCGGCCTGGGAGGTGACTGGCGGAGGCTGCCACCAGACGCTCGGATCTTTCGGGGTGACCACCAGTAGACGGATTGCTGCGTTCGGCGAGATCGAAATATCGACCGCAAAGGGCGATTTATTGAACAGCAAGGGACGCAACTTGATCTGGCCCCGGCCGGGAATCGTGTCGACGCCATTCGCGGCGTGGAAATCGCCGGTGCACCAGTACTCGACGCAGATCTCGACCTTGACCTGCCCCACCGCAGTCGCCGGAGGCGAGTTCTCACACACGTGGTCCGGGGAGAGCGGGATGCCTGGCGCTGCCTGGTCGGTCGAACTCGGCGCCACGGTCGTTGCTCCGGCGACCACACTCGGGCGAGCGCTGCCCGAGCCGCGGTGGACGAAGATGATCGTTCCGCCGATTACGAGCGCTATGACAGCGCCAAAGGCGGCAAGGTGCTTCCAATACCGTGTCCACCCGGTCTCTGCGCCTGCTTTGTTTGTTGCCCCGCCTTCTTCCGCTTCTGTATCGCGGGCCGAAGCATGCGTGTCGGCCTCGGCTGAACCATCCACTTGGGAGGTGGGGGTCGCTGGCCGGAGACGGGTGACCGGAGCATCGGCGGTGGGCTCCCGGACAGCCGACTCCTGCATTTTCGCCCGCGCAGTACGGACAACTCGATCCCGAGTTTCCGGGGTGGTGAGTTGTTCGACGAGGTGGTCGATATACGCCTCACGAAACACGTCGAGGCTCTTGCTGCGCTTATCGCTCTCATTTTTGGGGTCGTTCAGCTGGAAAGGGTTTATGCCGATTGCGGCGTCGATATATCTCCGTCGCCCGCTGCCAGGCGTATCTCTACGAGTGCCGCCAGCGTTCTGCGGATACTTTCCGTCTATTCGCATCAGAACGCCGATTGCCCATGCCATAGCCACCCGCGTGCGCGCGTCTCGCGATTCCAAATATTCACGAGGAGCGCCCATCAACTCTTCGGTGATGTCAGCATCTGACGGATGAATCGTGCGTAATACTGCATGCAAGACCGCGGGTTGCGTGAGGTCCAGGTTCTGGTCGGCAAGGAGGTAGGCGACCAGTGCCTGAAGATCACTCAACGAAGCAAGCAAGTGCTCGTTCAGTTGACCATCCTTGCCGACCAGGACACCGGTTCCATTTACCCAGCACTTCTTCAGGTCTTCGGCCGCCTCTTGCCTCATGGTGACGGTGGGGTCGGGCACGCCAAGAGAGTGCGATTCGGTCATCCATCCCCCATCTGCAAGCCGCTCGGATAAGCGTTTCATTCTAACGCTTCGAACCTGGAATCGCCCGTAGGTACAAAAACTCTAGCTATTTACTTACGCTAACGATTGTGTTATTACAAACGTTGGGCGCGCATGAGAGAGAGGATTTCTCTTATGTCGCAAAAAAGTGGTGACACAGAACCGCCAAGGGATCCCGATAGGCCGACTGCCGACAACCAGGATGCGACTGGTGTAGGTCCGATCGCAGAACACATCAGGTGTGCCTGTGAGGATTTCTTTCGGAGCATGCAGAACGATCCGATCCTGCTAGAGGCCTATGCTCCCGAGGACCTCCCGACTGATCTCTGGACCTGGTTCGACATCTGGCTTGGGTACGAACGATGCCGGATCTTTTCAGGCGTCCACTATCCATGGCTGAACCCGGCGCGCGCCGAGGACGTCTGGCATGAGTTCTTACAACTGGTGCCGACCATCTTCGCCGTCGTTGTCGACGAGCTGTGGAAGGACCCGGCCAAGATGGACTACATCGAACGCGACCCCAAGACCCTCAAGGAGATACAGAGGTGGCCTCGCCGGGCCTCGAAGGTCCTGACTCCCTCCCACTCGAAGGGCGAAACGCCCATCGACCTGGCTCCAATCTTGGCGCTCGTCGCCGGAGCAAACGGCAGCTGGCCAACGGTCGGCTTCCACCAACCCGTCCGCCGCGGCTTTATCGATAAGAGCGGCCCAACGGGCGGCCTACCCTTCAACTAACCGATCTATCCACCGCACCCACTAGCGCGCCCCCGCATGCCCGCACCCCGAACACCGGGGCGCGGGCTTCTCCTTGCTCCGAACTGAACAGTCGGTGAGGACCTCTGGAGCAGGAGCAGCACACGCAGAACGGGCGCACCGAAGGGAACCGTTAGGTCGGAAGCCGGTGCGCCCGTTCATGTGTGAGCTACTTATGCTGCCTAGAACCTCGGCAACGACAGCAGGTTGTTCGACCAGACACCATCAGATTTGGTCTGAAGGTACTTCGCGCGACCGCCTCCCGGAGTGACCACATGAACCCAGGCCCGCGGAGCCGGCGGCTGTTCGACGTACGCCTTACCGTCCTCGTTCTCGATCCAGGCAACAATCTCGGCCCGAGAGCTTTTGCGAGTCTCATTGGTTGCGGGGTTGGTCCACTGCACCTGCTGAATATGCTCGTGACCGTAGCCGCCCTCCAGATGGATGGCAGTGATACGAATAGCCATGTTGATCTTCTGACCTTTACTTTCGTCGTTTCGATTTGCTCTGCGAAGTGAAGGCCGTACGCTTGGGGTGTATCGAGGGTTGCGTAGCGGCCTTCACGGCGAGGCGGGCACTACCAATGCCCGCCTCGCTACTTGTATCTGTGGCTTCTCAATTGCTCACCTCCTCCTGCTTCGCCGCAACAGAGGTTTCGACCGTCTGATCGTCGGGATCAGGCGGAAGCTTCTCGTTAGGCTTCAGGCCGAGGATGACCGTGGTGGGATCAGTCGAGTAGTTCGGCGGCAACGCCAACGTAATGCGAGTGACAACGAACCAGTTGGGGTCGCCATCCCCGCCCTCCTCATCGGCCTGCCGTCGAGCGATCGCAAACCCGACCGTCGTCTCGGGTTCGATCGATCGCCGCCGCCGCCCGTCCTTGTCAACGATCTCCACGGCGCGCTCCGGCAGTTGGCCGAGTGTGTCGATGACAAGTCTCGGGACGTTGATTGCCCCCTCCGACGATTCGACGTGCTGGCGTGCAATGTATTCCAGCTCTTTCAAGTCCACCACTCCGGCCGATCGCGCCTGAATAAGGTACTTCCAAAGCGGGAGCAGTTCTTTCAAAGCTTCAATCGAGACGCCCACCTTGCGAGCACGCAAGATCCACTTCATCAAGTCGACCACGATTGCCGGGTACGCCCCCGCGCGGGAGCCGACACGCACGCTATGGGGTACGAGCCCAGCGGTCGTGGCGTAGAAGGTCAGCTGGCGAGAGGTCAACCGAAGACCGGACTGGCGGACCGCGGCGATCAGCTCGGACTTGGTGACCAGCTTGTCACTGCCTTGTAGCTGCAGGTACTCCAAGAACCCGTTCTCTTCGGTCGCCAATCCGTATCACCTTCACTGTCGTTCCGTACACCAGTAGTGTACGGCATGCCACCGATATGGCCACACGACCAGTGTAGGTGACGTGTCCGACATCCCGGCTCACGCAGAGCGGCCGGTGCGCTTACTGCCGCGGAGAGATAGCTCGAACATCACTTCGCCCACAGCTTCGGCGCGAGCCCAGCACCCCGACGCCATCGAATCATTCACCCGCAAAGTATCCGCGAATCGATCCGCAAAGTCGATTTCAAAGCGGCCAGGCGACTTGCGCGCTCCAGCCAGAGTTGCCCATAACGGGCATAAAAGCTCGTTGAGCTGCAACTATATCGGATATTAGCCCGCAAATTTGATCTCGCTTGGCACGCAAGTTTGCGGTTGGTAAATCTTGACCTCGTCCAAACGGGAGCGCTGCAGCTCCCACTCAGCAACATCTCGTTGCACCATTCCGGCCATCCGGCCACCACTCTCAAGGAGCACCCGCATGTCAAGCATGCCAACCGGTTACGTCCAGATCGGCCTATCCGGCGACTTGAAGCCGCTCGTCCCGCCCGGCGACGATCCCGCCGCGGCGTCGGCTATCGCGAACTTCGCGCTGGCGCAACAGACCGTCTTCGACAACAAGTTGCGCCGGTTCCTGAGCGGCCACGTCGACGCTGCCCCCACGGTGGCCGCACACGCCGGCGAACTCACCGGCTGGATGAACACCGGTCTGCTGGAGTGGATTCGGCAGTGGCCACGCGAAGCCGCTGAGGTAGATCCAGACTTCGACGCCGCGCAGCAGGACACCATCGCCACATCGGCGCTGGCCACGACCAAGCCCACCGGCGGCGGCTTGGCCATCCCGGAGGGCGATGATGCCGAGACCGTCTACGAGATCACGGCCTTCGTCTTCCGGAACATCCGCGAGCTGCGCGCGGAGATCACCATCTTCGCCAACGCCCACTACGCCGCTGCTCCGGCAAGTGCCGATCATGCCTGGGATCTGAGCACCGGCTACCTGCGGCTGCTCGCCGTCTGGGCGATCGACTGCTGGCCAAGGTGACGCGCGTGTGCGCTTGGTGCCGGATGGCCATCCGGCACCAGGTCACTTACGCACCATCCGAGTTCATCCCTCGCCAAGCCTTCCAATTCCCAGATAAGGAGTCCCCGTATGGCCCCTCCCACCGTAACCCCCGACAGGCGAATCGGTCGTCGCGTCCGCGCCGGCCTCGCCGCGGGCGTCGCGATCCTTCTGTCGCTGGCCACGCTGCTCGGCATGACCGGTTGCACCTCGCACCCTACGGACAAGGCGCCCGCCGCCATCACCATCGTCGTCACGACCACCAGCGCCGAACCGCGTACGGCCCTGCCGGATTCGCTCATCTCCAAGCTGACCACCATGGCCAAGCAGTCCAAGCGCCCCGGCGACGCCGCCGTGCATGTACTGACCTCGGCCACCGGCACCGTCACCACGAAGGACCTGACGCCACTGCGGCCGAACGGACAGGTGCAGCACGCCACCGCCGACGCCGATCGCCAAATCACCGCCTCCTTGCACGAGCTGGCGAACACGCTCGCCAACAACCGTGCCGATCAGCCCGGTCTCGATCTCCTGGACCTGCTCGACCGCGCCAGCCAGCTGCCCGGCGACATCGCAGTCATATCCTCGGGCATCACCACGGCCGCGCCAGTCGATCTGCGTGTGATCGGCTGGAACATTAAGCCGGACAGCATCATCGACAGCATTGGCCGGCAGGGCCGTATCCCGAACCTTCAGGGCCGTCACGTGACGTTCCATGGCCTCGGTATCGCCGCTGGATCGCAACCGGGGTTGCCGCCGTTCGCCCGTACCGTTGTCGAACAACTGTGGGCCGGGATCTGCCAGCGAGCCGGAGCGGCCAGTTGCGTTGTCGCGCATGGCGCGCCGTCCGCGCTAGCGCCGGTGGCCACCATGCCGGTGCCGGTGGTGCCAGTGCCGGACGCCATCACGGAAGGTGGCTGCCCGGTCTGGGCGAACTTGAACGATTCGATGCTGCACTTCGCCCCGGAGAGCGCCGTCCTGCCGGCGAATGCCGACGATGCCCTCCGCCCGATCGTTGCGTCCGCCGCCTCGTGCGACGTCCAGTCCATTGACATCACCGGGTTCATCGCGGACACCGGCAGCGGCCGGGACGACAGCGACCTGTCCGGCCAACGTGCCCGAGCGGTGGCGGATCGGCTTGTGGCGCTGGGCCTTCCGACCCGGCAGCTCGGCACCGTCACCGGCAAGGGGGCCAGCGAACCGGTGGTGCCGGACATCGTCGGCGGCGTCTTCGACGAGCTGCGGGCCCAGCAGAACCGGCGCGTCGAGCTGACCTTCCACCGCGGCGGCCGGTGATCCCCGGCCACTCTTCTACTTCCTCAGAATCCCTATCCCCCAACCAGATTGGAGATCCCGCCATGACCATCCAACCCACTGCGCCCAGTAATGGGCACGTCGATCGCAACGAGGCCCTGCCCGCCGCGATCACCAGGCCGCCGACGACCGGCACCCATCCGACGTCATCGCCACCGGATGTGCCCAGGCGCGACATTGCCCTGTCGCTGGCGACCGGCAAGCCGATCCCGCGCGAGTGGCTGCCGCAGGTGCTGGCGTTGGTCGATGAACAGCGGCGGATCGGCGTCACCCGCGATCCGGACACCTTCAGCCAGATGGAAGCCCTGGTTATGAGCAAGGGCATGCTGGCGGCCGAGGAGGCTCGCGAGCGCGGTGCCGAGCAGCTCGGCCAGCTGGTGGACCAGGCCGCTGTCATCAAGGGCGAAATGGCCACGGTGCGCGGCGAACTGGATCGGCTGGACGAGCAGCCGGTTACCGGCATGAACGGCGATGTCATTCCGGCACGCGAGGCGCGTGAGCGCATGAAGACCGTCAGCGCGACCATCACCGAGGAACGCGACCGAGGCAGCCTGAAGCATCGGCGCGTGCCGGTGTGGCTGCACCGATTCGCGACCTGGATGCCCTTGGCGGACTGCCTGGTGTTCTTGTACTTCCTGGCGCAGGTGTTCAACGTCGACCTGACCGGCATCGCCAGTGGTAGCGGCGCGGCCTGGGGCGGCAGCATCATCCCCTTGGCCACCGCGATCGTCTTCGCCTGCTTGGGCACGGCAGCCGTGGCTGTGGGGCTGAAGTTCTTCGGCCGAGACCTGAAGGGCTACAGAAATTTTCGCGGTGGCATCGCCTTGCCCGCGGGCCCGGCGCGCCTCCTGCCGCTGGTGTTCGTCATCTTGGCGACGACGCTCGCTGTCGGAGCCGGGATCGTCATGGCCTACCGGATCATCAGCGACAGCGTGGCGGCGGGCGGCGGCATCACCGGCGCGGCCATCTTGGGCGTGTTTTTCGCGCTCATCGTGATCGTGGTGAACGTGGTGGTGTTCGCGACGAAGTTCCGCGACGGCTCGCTCCAGACCGATGAGGTCACCCACTTGGCCGCTGCACTGGCACCGATCGAACAGCAGCGGGTGGCGCTGCGTCGCCAGTGTGATGGCCTCGCGGCCCAGTTGCCGCCGCTCAAGCTGAGGGCGGGGCGTGTCTTCGCGGCCACGCTGACTGGCATGGGCGCACCGCTCAAGGGGGCGGATCAGGTGCGGCTACTGGCCCGGTCGTACCACCAGGGATGCGGGCCAGAGGCAACGCTTTCCGACCAGGGTGGCAGTCCGAACGGCAACCTGCTGCGGCCGTCTGTCGGCGTCGACCGGTCCATTCTGATCGAGCTGATGGACCGCCTGGACGAACTGGTGGCCGAGGCCACTACGCCCGCGAGGGACAATCCGCGCCGGACAATCTCCACGAGCACAGCCCTGGTGCCGATCACGCCCACCGAGGCGGACGACGACACCGACGACCTCGGCGGGGAGTGGTGAGGATGGAGCGTCCGATGAACCACCGCGTCGTCCTGAATGAACTGCAACCCAAAGTGCCCCGTGGTGATGATCTCGAAACCTGCAGTGAGCTGGTCAATTTCGTGGTGAGGCGCAGTTTGCGCCTCACCGGCGAGATCGAGCGCTATGCCGGCGAACGGGAAGATCTCGCACCAACGAGCAGCCTGCTGGCACTGGCGTTCGCGGGCCTGGTCGCGAACGAGGCGATCGAGTGGGTACGGCGGTGGCCACGGTGAGCGGCGATTCGCCCCAGGGCATGGCCGAGGCATTCAAGCGGGCGTGCATCGCCATCCTGCTCGGGGTGATCGCAATCTACTTCGCGGTGAGCCTGATTCAGTCGATGTGGCCGACGCTGGCGGTGATCCTCGGCGTGATCGGCCTGATCGCGCTCGTGGTTGGCGGCATCATCATCTGGCGAAAAATGCGTGCCGGGTGGTGAACGAAATCGCTTGAAGTCTCGTCAATCCTGACCTCTAGCAAGCATATTCGCGTCGGCGTAGTTGTTTTTGCAACGCTCGTTGCCTTTTGCGCACGCGCACAACATAGTGGCAACTGTAATTCTTGCGCACACGCAAAGAATTGGTCGCATCGACGATTCACGTAATCACCGAAATACCAACGTAATTCAGCGAGGAGGACACCTATGTCAAAAACAGGGAGAACCAATCCGAGACGCGCTGACCGCGAAGCCAAGCGCCGTAAGGCATCGACGAGGGGCGAACGCAAGATCACCGTGCGTAGCGAGAAGCGTACCCCGCCTGACCTCTACAAACTGAGCCGCGCCGTCATCGCCATCGCGCTGGCCGAGGCTGACGCCGATACCGATTCGGAGAAGACCCGCAGCAATCGAAAGGAGGATCGCCATGACGATTGACTCAGCATCAGAACTGGCCGCAGACTCGCTCGCCTGGCAGATCCTGTTTTGGCCCAGCCCTTTCCGTGAAGGAGCAGCCACGTCGCTACTCCGCCATTGGGCCGCGCAGAAGCACGCGCCGCAACTGATCCTCGAAGCCCGTTCAACGAGCGACGGTGTGAAATACCTTGTTGGCAGCCAACTTCGGCATGCGTCTGGTGTTCGGCGTTCGGTCGAGCAGCTGGTGCCTGGGTCGGTGGTGACGCCGTTCGACGCGGAGGAGCGCGGGGGGATTGTCACGGCTCGCCGGCTGAAACTGACGGCGACGGACTGGCCCCTGGAGCCAGTCGACCGGGTGGCCTCCAGCCGCTCCATCCTCTCGGCTCTGACGGCGGTGAAAGACTCTGAGCGCCTGGTCATTCAGGTCGTCCTCGGCCCCCGCCGTCAGCCGATGTTGCCGCCGGTCGAACCGGCGCAGGGCGGTCAGCAGTCCGTAGCCTCCAAGGTCTGGAGCGGGCTGCTTCCCGACCGGCGACCGAACGCTCGCCAGGCTCTCATTCGCAAACTCGGCCAGCACGGCTTCGCGGCGGTGATTCGGATCGGCGTCGAGGCCGGCACCGCGGAACGACGGAAATCCTTGCTGCTCGGCTTGGCCGCGGCCATCGGGACAGTGGAAACGGCCGGGGTGCACTTCAAGCTGGCGGACGAGAAGCCGAAGAACATCAACGATCCAAAGGCGACGTGGTCGATGCTCGCACCTTCTCAACCGCTGAGTGTGCCGGAACTGAGCCATCTGCTGGCCTGGCCGGTCAGCGACCGCGACGAGTGCTTCCCGGGGCAGCCGCCGCTGCACCCGAAGCCGGTGCGACCCACCCCGGCGCTCCTCACTGGTGAGCGCGTGATCGCCGAGGCCAACGCGCCCGGTGTCTCCGGCACGCTCGGCTACGACGTGCTCGACAGCATGCGCCACACCTGGGTGATCGGCCCCAACGGCACTGGCAAGTCGACGCTGCTCTTGAACCTGATCGTTCAGGACCTGCAGGCTGGCCGACCGGTGGTGGTGATCGAGCCCAAGGACCTGGTGTCTGACATCCTGGCCCGCATTCCCGAACACCGGAAACAGGACATCGTCCTCCTTGATGCGCTCGATGAAGCACCGGTCGGCATAAATCCCCTGGCGCACAGCGAGGGCCGCACACCCGAAGTCATCGCCGATTCGCTGTTCGGGACTATCCATGCCATCCACGGCGATCTCGGGCCGCGGTCGGCCGACATTCTGCGAAATGCGTTGGAGGTGCTGGCCAAGCGCGACGACGCCAGCCTGACCATGCTGCCGCTGCTACTCACCAATCCTGGCTTCCGGCGTTCACTGACGCAGCGAGTCATCCGGGACGATCCGTTTGCGGCCGGACCGTTCTGGGCGTGGTTCGATTCGATGTCGCCGGAGGCGGTGGACACGAAGATCGCGCCGCTCTCCAACAAATTGCGTCCACTGCTAACGAAACAACTGAGAGCCGTTCTGGCGCAGCGCAGCCCGAAGTTCAACATCCGACAAGTGCTCCGCGAGAACAAGGTGTTGCTGGTGCCGCTTCAGAAGGGCGTGATCGGACCCGAGGCGGCGCAGCTGCTCGGCGCAATCATCCTGGCCGAACTGTGGCAGGCGATCCGGGAACGGGCCGGGACCTCCGAAGACACCCGCACCCCGGTCATGGTCTACATCGACGAGGTACAGGACTACCTGCGCTTGCCAACCGATCTCGGTGACGCGCTGGCCACCGCCCGCAGCCTGCGCGCTGGCTTCCATCTGGCCCACCAGTACCAAAAGCAGCTGCCACCGGCGATGCTCGACGCCTTTCGTAACAACGCGCGGAGCCGCATCACCTTCCAACTCCAGGCCGGCGACGCCAAGGACATGGCCACCGGACAGTCCGTGCTCGCGCCCGAGGACTTCGGCGCGCTGCCTGCGCATCACGTCTACGTGAATTTGATGAGAGAGAACACCGTTCAGCCGTGGGCTTCCGGCGTCACGCTGCCACCGCCGCCGGAGACTAGCGACCCGAACGAGATCCGGCGCGTCAGCCGGGAGCGCTACGGCCAGCCGCTGGACGAGATCGAGGCCGGGTTCGCCGAGTTGCTCGACCAGGTGAACGGCGAGGCAGATGGTGCGCCTCGGCGGCGAAGGAGACAAGCATGACGACGGAACGATCACGCGGCAGGAGCGGAAGCGACGGAGAAACTACATCTGTTGATGGTATTCGTCCCGCTATTCGTCCCGCCTCCACCACAAAACCCCCTCTGGCCCCGCCAGTTCGGTCCCTGCGGAAGCCGAATGATGGTGCCCTACCGGGCACCACACCCGCCAGAAAACGGCCCGTCCGCGACCTTGGCAAGGTGGCCAAGCAGCTGAGTCACCGGGACTGGTCCATCCTGCGGTCCGTGGCCGAACATCGCTACCTGACCGTCTCTCACATCCACGCACTGCACTTCGGCGACATGCCACCAGATTCCGGGCTACGAACCGCCCAGCGGGTGCTGGCCCGGCTACGGCGAGACCGCGTCCTCGGTGCCCTGAAACAGCGCATCGGCGGACATCAGGCGGGCAGCACTGCCACGGTCCACTACGTCGACGAGGTGGGCGATCGGTTGCTGCGGCAAGCCACGGCCCGGCAGTCTCGGCGGCCGTTCCGTGAACCAACGGAACGGTTTCTCGACCACCAACTCGGTATCGCGTCCGCCCACGTGGCCCTAGTCGAGGCCGCCCGCGAGGAACGTATCGAGCTGGTACGGTGCGCGATCGAGCCCGCCGCCTGGCGCACCTACCTGGGCGTCGGTGGCGCGCGACTGACCCTCAAGCCGGACCTCTACGCCGAAACCGCCTCCCCGCCCGGCAGCGAGTACGTCGACGCGGCCTTTATCGAGATCGATATGGGCACCGAGAGCATCCCGACGTTGCTCAAGAAGTGCCATGAGTACGACGCCTACCGACGGCAAGGCATCGAACAGGACCGCAGCGACGGCGCGTTTCCGTTCGTGGTCTGGAGCATGAGCGCCGATACCGACGCCAAGGCCGAACGCCGGCGCATCGCCCTCCGCGAGGCGATCGATAAGGACCGCAGGCTTCCCGCTGATCTGTTCCGCATCATCGCGCCCGACCAACTCATTCCCATTATGCAGAAAGGAGTCGATATATGAACGAAGACAACCTGATTCACCATCACAGTCCGCCCCAGAAGCGCTACCGCACGATCATGGCCGACCCACCGTGGAATATTGACCAGGCAGGCGGACGCGGCGCCAGCCAGCACTACCCGCTCATGACCGTCGAGCAGATCAAGAACATGCCGGTTGTCGATCTGGCCGAAGACGATGCGCACCTGTGGCTGTGGGTCACCAATGGATCATGGCGGGCAGGCTACGACGTCATGGAAGCCTGGGGCTTCACCTATCGCTCCCCACTGACCTGGGTCAAGCCGCGCCTGCAACTCGGCAATTATCTGCGGCATATGACCGAACATGTCCTGTTTGGCACACGAGGGAAGGCCAAGGTCAACTTCCGGGCGCAACCGACGTGGTTCATGGCACCGGTGCAGGACCACAGTCACAAGCCCGAAGAGCAGTACGCCATCATCGAAAGAGTCAGTAGCGGACCCTATTTGGAGCTGTTCGCGCGCCGGGCGCAACCGGGGTGGGACGCGTGGGGCAACGAAATCCACTCGAACATCACGATTCCCGGCTATCCAGTGCCCTCCGACAGAAAACGAGCACGCGGACCCCTCGAACATCCACGCGCCCGTCCCGGCCCCCGAGCGGGCTGAGCTTAGCAAGGTACCGACTCGTCGGTGTCCTGCGGCCGTACTCGTAAGCGCACCACGTGCTTACCGGCCGCTCGCACCGAGGAGAAGGACCATGTCCGAACCGTCGAGCAAGGAAATCACCCTTGCGATCCGTATCGACACCGCCCGCCACGCCCAGCTCAGCTGGATCGCCGAACTCCGCGGCACCAGCCTGAAGGCCGAATGCTTCAACGCTGTCGATGCCTACATCGAAGCCGCGAAGAACGACCCCGAGCTGATGGCCAAAGCCGACGCCGCGCGCGCCGCCATCGAAGAAGAGGCCCGCGCGAGGCAAACGGCTATCGCCAACCTGTTCACCGCCAGCCCGCCACCGCCCGCCAACGTCGAGGACGCCCCAGCGCCCGACGGCGCGGCAGAGGCGGAGGAAACCATGGATAACGCTGCATCACAGAGGAATCGGCGACCGCGAAGCCGTCGCGGAACACAGCAGGGCGACGGCGAGCAGGCGGACAGCTGAGCCACGCTCAGCGCCCGGTGTAAGAGGCCGGCGGACAGCAGATCGAGGAATGCACAGACCTCACTGCTGTCCACCGGCCAACACTCAAACATAACCGAAAGGAGAAGAACATGAGCGAGAAAGTTCAGAATCCACAACACAGTTCAGGCGAGACGACGCTGCCTGCCGAACAAAACCACGACCGCGAGCAGCTCGTGTGGGACGTAGGCGAAACATTGCTCCGGGTGATCTACGATGCCGCCCGGCACCCCAGCCTGGATGCCCGTGCCGCTGCGGCCGCCGTTGCGTTGCAGCAAGTGCAGCGGACACACGAGTTCGACGTGGCCGAGGAAGACGGACTGCACGAGTTGGCAGCCAAGGCCGGCTATATATTCGCCCGGCTTGTCGAGCTGATCGACGCCTACGACGAGCTGACCACCAGCGATCTCCAAGGTGCCGTTGAAGCACTGACCCTGCGGCTCGTGCAACGCCAGTTGCCGACCGGAACCATCGAGCAGCTGGAAGGAGGTGATCATGAATGAGCGACACGCAAACAGCCACGCGCACAGCAACTTCCAACCAGAGGCCGCCCGTAAACCCTCCGATGACGAGCCAACCTACCGTGAGGCCGAAATCGGCCACGAGAAGGATCCGCCGCGGTATCCGCGCATCTACGTCACCAGAGGGTTGCCGCTTCGGGCCGAACTGACCGACGGTGCGTGGATAGATATGGCCCGAGACCCCCGAAGCATCCACGCCGAGCTCTACAGCATGTTCGGTGAGCAGGAGGTTTATGACCGCGAAGGACTCTACATCTGGGACTACCAGGGCTACGCCAGCTTCCGGCCGACCACCGGCCCCCTGGGGCTTGAAGGTGTACATACCATCGAACTTCTGAGCGCGGTCGCGCAAGGGATCATCGACTACGGCCCGGCGTTCTCCGCCTGGGCCAGCGCCCACGAAGACGACCCCAGCCAATTCAGCCGCTTCGAGCGTGCCTACCAGGGGCACTACGAAAGTGTCGACGGCTACGTGCGCCACCTGCTCGCACCGCTCGGACTGGATGACGTCCTGAAAGACGCCTTCCCGGACCAGCTCAAACACCTGGCCTACATCGACTACGAGGCGATCGGCGAGCAACTGCTGGCACAGGACGACATCGTGGCCTTTCCGGCAGAAGGTGGCGGCGTGTGGATATTCGACGAAAAAACATAAAAGCAATGACCGATGGCAGAGGTTGCCGAAATAGCAATTACTTTTGCGCATACGCACAAAAGGAGTTATTATTAATTCGTGAAATAAACGGGAGAATTGATACATGGCCGCATCGCGGACCCACGAAGCCAAACGGATAGCCGTGATTATTCAGAAACGACGCAAAGACCTAGGTCTGACGCGCAGCGACCTCGCTCGCCGCACCGGCTTGGCGTATTCCTCAATACTACGTCTTGAGGAAGGCAGCTTTGCTCATCCGAGCCCACGCTCACTAAAGGCCATTGCCGACGGACTGGAAATGCCGGTGGACATCCTGCTCAACGAAGCCGGATGGATGCCCAAGACGGAGCGGCCGACCGATCGACCGCACATCGCGGTCACGTACCACCGTGTCCCTGACGACGTCGCTCAGCACATCCAGGCGCGCATCAACATGCTCGTCAAACGAAGCGCTCCGGATATCGACATTTACCACGAAGCCATTAACCGCAACTCTAATCCGCCCGCCTGACAACGATTCGGCGACAAGTAAATGACTGACAATGAAAGGAGGCCGCTGCAAAAGGGAGGCAACTGCAAAACAATTCCGTTCACCACGCAAACGAAAGGAAATAGAGACAGTTACAACAATTGGAAGGAGACCACCATGCCAACCACGACACCGTCAGTTCAACTCATCAAGCTGAAGCGCCCGCACGCCGGCCCGCCGCCGCGAGGGATCATCGCCAAACTGCGAGGCCTCATCCCTCGCCAACCGGTGCGCTGGGACCACAGCCTGCGCTTAGCCAAACAACAAGCGATCGCCCTCATGCGAGAAGGGCGATCCACCGGATTCACCCCCATAGAGCTCATCACCGAGCTGCCCCGTATCCGCATCGAGTACTCGCCCGACCAGCAAATCGCCCACGCCAGTTTCTGGGACGTTCACACGCGACAGTGGGTCATCTCGCTCCGTCGAGCCGATAGCTGGAAACGACACAGGATCTATCTCGCCCACGAGTTCAAGCGAGTGCTTGACCACGGCCGCACAGCGGCCCTGTATCCAAGCCCCTCGGTCAGATCCTCGGCCTGTGAGGCGGAGCGCGCAGCCGACTACTTCGCCCGTCACCTGCTTGTGCCGGATCAGCTTCTCCGACGCGCCCTCCGGGCGGGCCTCACCGAAATCACCTCTCTCGCAGCCTATTTTGACGTTCCCGATGATGTCATCCGTGAGCGTCTTTACGACGAGCGAGTCCGTGTGGGCTCCGCCGTTCAGGGTAGCCCCAGTTGGAGGGCGGCATGAGTCCTCAGGATGCTGTCGTCAACGACGCAAGCTTCACGCCGGCCGTCATGTTCTTGTCCGTAGCTGCCGTGTCCGAAGCAGACAGGGCGGCGGGCGGTGAGCCGATCCGCATTCAGCTGCAGCGCGAAGCAGGGTTCCGCACCGCGGCCAAGCATCAGCTTGGCATCGTGAAGGAATTCGTCGAGATCGGCGCTCCCGCAACGAGCTTGCGGCGGCGCCCCGTACTTCGACGACTGCTTGCCCACCTGGAACAGCACCCTGACATCCGCTACGCAATCTTCCCCTCAGCTCGCCGGTTTGCGCTCAACAGCGCCCACGCGCAGCTGCTCACCGAACACTTCCGACGCCTCGACGTCCGGGTGCTTCTGCCGAACCAGGATTCCCAGCATCCGGTCGCACATTCGTTTGCGGAGACACCGGCATGACCCGTGCTACCGCAACCACGCCGCGCACGGAGCGCTCTGCCGTGTTGTCCGATGACACGCGCGCCCTGCTGCGAACAGTTGGAGCGGTGGCGCTCAGATTGGCCGACCGCGGGACCGACGATCCTGCGTGGCTTCGCACCCAACTCGGCAACTTGCCAAAGGCCCCCGCGACCACGAGCACGCAGTCGACACTCCTGACGGTTCCCGAAGCCTGTGAGCGACTTCGGCTAAGCAGATGGAGCGTTTACCAGCTGATCCACCGTCGCGAGCTCGCGACGGTGAAGATCGGGCGCCGACGATTCGTACCCATCATGGAAATTGAGCGTTTCGTCGGCAACTTATCCGATGCCGGAGGCCGACCATGACGGGGCGTAGGACCAACGGCGAGGGCACTCTGTACCGGCGGAAGGATGGGCGGTGGGAAGGCGCCGCGTACCTCGGCACGGTCAACGGGAAGACGCGCCGACTGCGCGTCTACGGCCGTACCCGCGCCGAGGCCCACACCAAACTCACCCAGGCCATCGATGAAGCCCGCCGGGGACTCCTACCTGCCGACCGCGCATGGAAAGTCGGCGAATACCTGGACTTCTGGCTCGAACACGAAAAACGCCGTTCCCTCACCGTGAAGCGGCACGAGTCGGCTGTACGTCTGCACATCAAACCTGGCCTCGGCCACTACTACCTCAACAGACTGACCGTGCGCACGGTGCAGACCTTCCTCGACAACCTCCACGCCGACGGCCGATCGGTCCCCACCCTCCACCAGACCCGCAAAGTGCTCAGCGCCGCCCTCACCTACGCAATGCGCCAGGAAGTGATCACCCGAAACGTCGCCCGCCTGGTCGAACTGCCGCGCCACCGCGCCAAGGAAGCAGCGCACTGGACTCCCGATGAGACGGTTCAGTTTCTCGATGCTGCCCGCGAGAACCCGCTCTATCCAGCCTTCGTCCTGCTCACGCTCTACGGACTGCGTGCCGGTGAAGTCGTCGGCATTCGGTGGTGTGACGTCGATTTCGATCATGGCGTACTTCGCATCCGCCAACAGGTGCAACGTATCGACGGTGAACTTCGGCAGGTCGAGCTCAAGACAGAGTCGAGCCGACGAGACGAACCCCTACTCGCGACAGCCCGCGACCTGCTCCTGCAGCACCGAGCCGGCCAGGCAGTCGCCAGGGGCACTGCCGGTGAAAGTTGGCAAGGCGCTGGCGATGAGAACGAGCTGGTCTTCACGACTAGCACCGGACGACCGCTGGAGTCACACAATCTGGCGAGATCGTTCATGCGGATCTGCAAACGGCTTGATTTACCACGAATCACACTGCATGGCCTCCGCCACAGCAACGCCACCACCCAGAAGCACCTCGATGTCCACTCCCGCGACATCCAAGCAATCCTCGGCCACGGCGACGTCCGCACCACCGGCATCTATGAACACGTGGATCTCGCCAGCAAGCGCAACGCCCTCAGCAAAGTCGAGGACCGTTTGTTCACGGCAGCCGTCAAAAGGCAGCGTAGCCGTCAGAATCGCCGTCAAACGGCGTATGCGGGCACTTCGACCAACCGTCATCCACAGAAAAGGAAAGCACCTACCCCTGATGGGTTAGGTGCTTTCCTTGGTGGCTCCTCCCAGGCTCGAACTGGGGACACAAGGCTCTTCAGAGCAAACGGGGCCACCTTGCAAGAGCGTCTGACCTCTATACACAACGTCGTACGAACACGCGAAAGGACGTGGAAGTTCGGCTGTGTTGCCGTCAAAATTGCCGTCAACGCGATTAGCCCGACCGGATCCTCCGAATGGCCTCTGTGGCAATGGATTCCGACTCACACAGACTTGACACAAACGAACCCACCGTTCCTCTCCCCCACATGCAAGGAGGCACCCAATGGCCCGACGAACCCAACCGAGCAGGAGTCAGAGAAGTGACAAAGCTGTTCTCCTACTGCGTGTTTCGACCAAGAAGCAGCTCGACACTGCCATCGACATCGACCCCGACGGTCTGTCCATCTCCACCCAACGCACCCAAGGGCACGCCAAGGCCGACGCGATGGGGGTGGACGTGGTCGAGGAGTTCATCGAACCCGGCTACTCTGCCAAGACGATCGACAAGCGGCCCGTCTTCCGGGAACTGCTCAAGTACCTCGCCGACCATCCCGAAGTCCGGTACGTCATCGTCTACATGCGCTCGCGCGCCTTTCGCAACCGCTTCGACGCCGCCATCATCGAGACGCAGCTCAACAAGATGGGCGTGCGCATCATCAGCGCCAAAGAGGACTTCGGCGAAGGTCCCCACGCGGTGGCGATGGAGGGCATGCTCGACGTGATGAATCACCTGATGAATACGTTGCAGGGCTTAGACATTCAGGAGAAGATGCGCACCAAGGCCCGCAACGGCGGCACGATTGGCTTCGCCAAAGTTGGCTACCTGAACGTCCGGGTCGAATACGAAGGCAAACAAATCAACACCATCGCCCTCGATCCAGAGCGTGCTCCCTTGGTACACAAGGCATTTGAACTCTATGCGACCGGCGACTACGGCCTCGAACAGCTCGAAGCAACGATGACCGACCTCGGACTGACCGCACGTGCACGTGGCACCATCCCGGAGCGCCCGGTCTCGTTCAAACTGTTGCATCGGATGCTCCAAGACCCCTACTACGCGGGATGGATCGAAGTCGACAGCGAACTCCGCCCCGGTCGGCATGAACCGATTGTCACGCAAGAACTGTTCGATCGCGTTCAAGACGTCGTGGACATGCGCAGCCGGCGCGGGCAACGCGACCGCATCCATCAGCACTACCTCAAAGGCGATCTATTTTGTGATCGATGCCACAATCGCGGGCGAACGTCACGCTTCATCTACACCGAAGCCCGAGGACGGAACGGCCACCTCTATGGCTACTTCCTTTGCCGAGGGCGGCAAGACAACCACTGCGACATGCCCCACATTCCGGCCGAGCAAGTCGAACGCGCCATCGTCGACCACTACGCCACGCTCAGCCTTCCCAGCAGCTTCCACACGACCATCCGCGGACTGCTGGATGAAGCGCTGGCCGACGAACAGTCCAGCGTCCGTACCATGCATGCCACGCTCACCACGCGACTCAAGGAGCTCGACGCCAAGGAAGAGCGCCTACTCGACCTCGCCGCCGACGGCACGCTGCCACAAGCCAAGATCAAATCCCGGCTCCGCGCGATCGAGACCGACCGCTCTAGCGTCCAAGCCAGCCTGGCGGCCACCGGCGCTGAACTCGCCGTGGGCGTCGAGGTGCTCAAACGAGGACTCGACCTACTGAACGAGCCTGCCCAGCTCTATCGCACCCGTACCGACGCGGTGAGGCGCCATCTCAACCACACCTTCTTCGAGCGCTTCTACCTCGACATTGACGGGGTCCGCACCGACCGACTTCGCCAGCCCTTCGCCGATCTTCACAATGCTGCCGGCACCCGCTCGATCTGCGAGCACCCCGGCACCTCCCCGCGCCAAGCCACGTCCAGAAACGGAAAAAGCGGCCCTACCCTCCACGATGTCCTTACGGACCCCGTTTCGAGTAAGGCCGCTGTGGTGGAGCTGCCGGGAATTGAACCCGGGTCCTCCGCCGCTTCTTCAGGGCTTCTCCGTGTGCAGTTCGCTGAGCCTCTACTCGGATCTCTCGGTCACGCGAACAAGCCGAGATGACGATCCCAGTCGCTGTTCGATGTCCCGTACGACTCCGCGACCGAGCCGCACGGTAGAGCTCTCTAGCTGATGCCAGTACCCGGGCCGAGAGCAAACCCGGACTGACAGACACGCTCTACTGCTTAGGCAGCGAGAGCGTAGTCGCGCTGATGAGAATCGGCGCTTATTGGGTTACAGCGACGCTTACGGTGGTCTCCTGCCTGCACCGACACGCTTCCCCTGAATCGACGTACGCAGTCGAAACCGATCAGCCCCGTACTCAACTCAGTTGAACACCCGGCTGGTGGGCCGGGCTGTTCATATTAACATCACTTCGCCGTCATACATTCCCGCCGGTCAGTGCATACCTTTCACGCGCCGGCCGAGTTCGCGCGTCACCTCTCGCTCCGCGGTCCGGCGGGCCAGGTCGTGGCGCTTGTCGTAGTCCTGCTTACCCTTGGCCAGCGCCAGTTCGACCTTCACCTTGCCGTCGGCGAAATACATCGACAGCGGGACGAGGGTTTGTGAGCTCTCCTTGGTCTTGCCGGTGAGCTTGTCGATCTCGCGACGGTGCAGCAGCAGTTTCCGAGTGCGGCGCGGGGCGTGGTTGGTCCAGGTGCCGTGCCCGTATTCGGGAATGTGCAGGCCACGCAGCCACACCTCCCCGTCGTCGATGGTGGCGTAGGCGTCCACCAGCGACGCCTTACCTTCCCGCAGGCTTTTCACCTCGGTACCGACCAGCGCGATTCCCGCCTCGTAGGTGTCGAGGATCGTGTAGTTGTGCCGCGCCTTGCGGTTGGTGGCGATGACCTTGCGCCCCTTCTCCTTCATGAACACCTTTCCCTCGACTCCGCGCAGCTCGGCGGGGCTCCACGCTGTCATTGTGCCTCGACGCCCGCTGAGCGGGCGGACCTGTCCGGTTTACACGGCCGCCGAACAGAAGGAAAACGAAATTCCGGCGCGGAACATGCCGTGATCCGGCTCACGGTCGGCCGGTCTCCGGCAACCCGCCCGCACCGCCCGGGTGCCGGTGTCGCGGGAGAAACCACCGCAGCGGCAGGCGGCGGCAGCGGACGAATGCGGACATCCCCACCGCCGGGAACCGATTTTGTGTGCCCATCGCCGAGTGAGCGCGCAAAATGGTTGCGTGACAACGGTACCCAGATTCAGAGTGAGCACCGCCTCGGATCGTGTACTCGACGACCCGACCGATGCGCAACTACACGATCTCCTGGCCGAGTTGGATTACCGAGAACCCCAACTCGTCGTCGAACGCCCGGGTTCGCCTGCGGCCCAACACTATCTGCGCGTCGAGATGGATCGGCGCATCGATCCCGACGACGGTCGCGGCTATATCGTCGAATACGGCGGGGGCGGGCCGGGCATGCAGTTCCGTGCCAGCGTGCGCGACACCGCGCGCTGGGGAACCCCGCACTCACCCGCCTTCGAACTCGTCGCAAAGACCGTGCAGGACTGGGCCTTTCAGCGCTACGGCTGGCAGAACGCGATGATGTGGGAGCGGGTGAGCACCGACCGCTGACGCGCGGTCAGCCGCCGGGGCGGACCTGCAGATAGAGAATCAGCAAGGCGATCCACGCGAGTAGCAGCACCACGGTCGTCAGCCGCGGGCGACCGAGCGGGTTCGCGTGCGGGCGCAGCCACCCGGCCTCGACCGAATCCGCTCGGGTGCGGCGAGGTCCGGGTTTCGCGGCATCCGGCGGATCGCCGCCGGGGCCGGAATCCGACGACTGATCGGAGCGGTCGTCGTGATGGTCGTGGGACATAGCGGCACGCTACCGCTATCCGCCCGGTCGCACCGCCAGATACAGCGCCAAGACGGCAATCCAGACAGTGATCAGGGCCAGCGTCGAGGGCCGCATGCCGGTGCGGGCTCGTCGCAACTGCCGGGTCATGCCGATCCGGCCCAGAGGCCGCACCCCGAGCCGGGAAGGATCCGGCGTGGCCGAGACGGCCCAATCGGCGCCTGAAGCCGGGTCGTGGTTCTTCGGCGACCCGTTGGTCTCGATCACTCCGTCCTGCCCATGTGTCACGGCGAGACGGTTACCCGCGCCGGGCGGAGGGATAAACGTGGAACGGGCGCCACCCCGAGTCCGGCGTGGCGGTCGACACCGGCGCGCACAGCGACCGCAACCACCGTCCGCGCTGGTGAGCGGGCACGCCGATGCACCGAGCGGTTCAGTAGAAGTCGTCCGGCGGGGGCTCGAAATCGGCGTCGGGGATGTCCCGGTTCACCGAATCGTTCGGGGCTGCCGGTTCCGCGGCCTCGAACCTCGAGCGTGTGACCGGGCCGCGAGACGGTTCCGGGCGCGGGCGGGCACCCGATGCGGCCGCGCGGGAGGAGCCGCGCCGGCCGGCCGGTCGCTCGGCTCGGTTCGGACGCGGGGCCGGCGCCTCCGCCGCCCCGACCGAGCTACCCGCATCGAATCCCACGACCACTTCGAGGACACCTTCGCCGTACTTCGCGAGCTTGTTCTCACCGATTCCGCTGATGCCGCCGAGTTCGGCCAGGGTCGCGGGGGCACGGCCGGCGATATCGCGCAGGGTGGCGTCGTGGAAGACGACGTAGGCGGGAACGCCCTGCTCCTTGGCGACCGAGGCACGCCAGGCACGAAGCTGTTCGAACAGGTCTGCCGCGGCGGGCGCCAGCTCGGCCGCGGCGAGGCGGGACGCCTTCGCCTTGGCCGCGCGCGGTGGCTTCACACGTTCCGGCTCGCGGCGCATGAGGACCGTGCGGTTCTTGAACAGCACCTCGTCGCTGGCTTCGGTGAGGGTCAGCACGCCGTATTCGCCGTGCACCGCGAGCAGGCCCTGGGCGAGCAACTGGCGGATCACGCCGCGCCATTCGGTATCGCGCAAATCGGCGCCGACGCCGAACACCTTCAACTCGTTGTGCTTGTGCTGCAACACTTTCGGATTCGACTTCCCGAGCAGGATGTCGACGATATGTCCGGCGCCGAAGCTCTGCCCGCGTTCGCGTTTGAGCCGCAGCACCGCCGAGAGCACCTTCTGCGCGGCGACCGTGCCGTCCCAGGATTCCGGCGGATTCAGGCAGGTGTCGCAGTTACCGCAGGTGTCACCGGATTGGCCGAAGTAGTTGAGCAGCTGGGTGCGGCGGCACTGCACGGTCTCGCACAGCGCGAGCATCGCATCCAGGTGGAGCTGCAACTGGCGCCGGTGCGCCGCGTCGCCTTCGGAGGAGTCGATCATCTTGCGTTGCTGCACAACATCATTGAGGCCGTAGACCATCCAGGCGGTGGACGGCAGGCCGTCGCGGCCGGCGCGACCGGTCTCCTGGTAGTAGCCCTCCACCGACTTGGGCAGATCCAGATGTGCCACGAACCGCACATCGGGTTTGTCGATGCCCATCCCGAAGGCGATCGTCGCGACGACGATCAGCCCGTCCTCGCGCAGGAACCTGGCCTGGTTGGTGGCGCGGGTACGCGCGTCCAGACCGGCGTGATAGGGCACCGCCTCGATTCCGTTGCGGCACAGGAATTCCGCGGTCCGCTCGACCGAATTGCGAGACAGGCAGTAGACGATGCCCGCCTCCCCCGGATGTTCGGTGCGGATGAAGGACAGCAGTTGCTGATCGGCGCGATTCTTCGGTTCGATCCGGTACTGGATATTGGGCCGGTCGAAACCCGCGACGAAATGCTTGGCCCCGGTGAGGTCGAGCCGCTCGGCGATCTCGCGGCGTGTGGCCTCGGTGGCGGTGGCGGTCAAGGCGATCCGCGGCACGTCGGGCCAGCGTTCGTGCAGTACCGACAACGCCAGATAGTCGGGCCGGAAGTCGTGACCCCACTGTGAGACACAGTGTGCCTCGTCGATGGCGAATACGGACACCTTGCCGCGATCGAGTAATTCCGCGGTCGATTCGAGCTTCAACCGCTCCGGCGCCAGATACAACACATCCAGTTCCCCGGCGACGAACTGCGCCTCGACCGTGCGCCGCTCGTCCGGGTATTGGGTGGAGTTGAGAAATCCGGCCCGCACCCCGAGCGCGGTCAGCGCGTCGACCTGATCCTGCATCAGCGCGATCAGCGGCGAGATGACCACACCCACCCCCGGCCGCACCAGCGCCGGAATCTGATAACACAGCGACTTGCCGCCGCCGGTAGGCATCAGAACGAGCGCATCGCCCCCGGAGACGACCTGATCGACGATCTCGCGCTGTAATCCCCGGAAACTGTCGTACCCGAATACACGCTGCAGAATCTGTTGCGCCGCATCGGTTTCCACAGTGCGCGACGAAGCATCGGCCGTCTCGAGCGTCTCCGGGGAATTCACGCCAGCCATCCTACGGACCACCACCGACGATCCGAACCCCCAATCCACAGCCGCACCCGTTGCTGTCGATTCTGCGAACCACCACCGATTGATAGTCTCCGCCGACGTGACCGACTCCGCCCCGATGCGACCGGCAACACCGAACGACGCCAGCGCGATTCTCGCGTTGCTGCTCTGCTCCGGCTGAAACCCGGAACGACCCTATTCGCGCACGTAGTAGCGCAGTGTGCCGTAGGCAGTCAGCGCGGCGAACACGATGCCGACCGGCACCACGGTCAGCGCCACCACCGCGATGTCGTCGCCGGTGATGCGCGGGAAGACCTTCGACGCGAACAGGTCGCCGAGGGCGCGGTCGATGACCAGCGGCCGCGCGATCATCAGTCCGATCACCGCCAGCACCGACCCGGCCAGCGCGGCGACCACCGCCTCGAGCAGGAACGGCAGCTGGGTGTACCAGCGCGTCGCACCGACCAGCCGCATGATGCCGACCTCCTCCCGGCGCGTGAACGCCGCGATCTGCACCATATTCGCGATCAGCAGCAGGGCGGCCAGGGCCTGCAGTACCGCCAGGCCGAAGGCCGCGTTGCGCAGGCCGTCGAACAGGCTCACCAGCCGGTCGACGATGTCCTTGTCGTTGCGCACGAATCCGACCCCGGGTTTGCCCTGGAAGTCCTTGAAGATGCGCGGATACTGCGAGGCGTCGGTCATCTTGACGCGCAGCGAGGCCGGCAGGGGTGACTCGCTGACGTATTTGGCCAGCTCCGGCTGATCCTTGAAGGTCTTCTCCTTCGCCTCCCGGACCGCCTCCTCGCGATTGAGGAACTGCACCGATTCCACGCCGGTCTCGGACTTCAGCGCCGACATCAGCGCCTTGCACGGGTCCTGCGAACAGTCCGGATCGTTGGCCGAGACGTCCTCGGTCAGGTACAGCCGCACCTCGAGCCGATCCAGGAAGTACTGCTCGGTCTTGTCGGCCATCCGGACGGCCAGCATGCCGCCGCCGAGCATGGTGAGCGAGACAGCGGTGGTGAGGATCATCGCGATGGTCATGGTGACGTTGCGGCGTAGGCCGTTGAAGACCTCACCGAAGAGGAAGCTCGCGCGCATTACCGGCCCACCCCGTACACGCCGGTGGCCTCGTCGCGGACCAGGCGGCCGCGATCGAGTTCGACCACGCGCCGGCGCATGGCGTCGACGATGTGATTGTCGTGGGTGGCCATCAGCACCGTGGTGCCCGTGCGGTTGATGCGTTCCAGCAACATCATGATGTCCTGACTGGTGTCGGGGTCCAGGTTGCCGGTGGGTTCGTCGGCGAGCAGTACCAGCGGCCGGTTCACGAACGCGCGGGCGATCGCGACCCGCTGCTGTTCACCGCCGGACAGCTCGGTCGGCAGGCGATCCGCCTTACCGGACAAACCCACCAGGTCCAGCGCCTCCGGCACCGCCCGATTGATGAATTTGCGATTCTTGCCGATCACCTCGAGCGCGAACGCCACGTTTTGTTCGACCGTCTTCTGCTGCAACAACCGGAAATCCTGGAAGACGCAGCCGAGGCGCTGGCGCAGCTTGGGCACCCGTCGTCCCGGCAACCGGTCGACCCGGAAATCCGCGACATGCACTTCGCCGGTGGTCGGCTTGACCTCTTTCAGCAACAGTTGCATGAACGTCGATTTACCCGACCCGGACGGTCCGATAATGAAGACGAACTCGCCCTTGTCGACCTCGACCGAAACATTGTCCAGCGCGGGTCTCGTCGAGGTTTTATATGACTTGGTGACGTTCCGCAGGGTGATCACGAGGTGCCAGTGTAGCCAGCGAAGTCATGGCACACCCCGGCCCACTCCGGAGCATGCGACTTGTCACAGAGAGGTCAGCGGGCCGGCGCGGTCGTCAGCGCGGAACCGGAAACGGTATTCGCGATGTTGGGAAAACCGGAATGGTCCGGCGTGGCCGGCTTCACGAACAGATACAGCACGAGCGTCGCGACCCAGACACTGACCAAGATCGCGGTCGATTTACGCGGTTTCACTCAAACCCTCCCGACGCAGCGCCGCGGCGACACGCACTCGCAGCTCGCGTCCGACGTCGAATTGTTTACCCGGCAGTGTGCGGGCCACCATCCGAATGTTCATCTGGTCGACGGTGAGATCTTCCAGGCCCATCACCGTAGGTTCGTCCAGCAGTAGCGATTTCAGGCGGCGATCCTGAAATGCTTTGGCGCCCACTTCGTGCAGGATTTCGTTGACCTTGGTGATATCGGCGGTGGCGGGCACCGGCACATCGATCGCCGCGCGGGCCCAATCCTTCGACAGATTGGTCACTTTCACGATCTGCCCGTTGGGCACCGTGATGACCTCCCCGTCCGGATTGCGCAATGTGGTGATCCGCAGCGTGACGTCCTCCACGGTACCTTCGGCCGGCTCGGATTGCCCGGTGACCGCGATGCGCACCACATCACCGAATCCGTACTGCCGCTCGGTGATCAGGAAGAATCCGGCGAGCAGGTCCTGCACGATGCGCTGGGCGCCGAAACCGAGCGCGGCACCCAGCACCGCGGCCGGAGCGACCAGACCGCCGAGCTGAAAGCCCAAGCGCTGCAACACTTCCAGCGACACCAGGAAGTAGACGATGGACAGCACCACCCAGGTGATGACCTGGGCCAGTGCATGGCGATGTTTGGCGGCCTCGGTGCGCACCAGCGAATCGCTGCTCTGGAAACCGGCGTCGATGCGGCGGGTGATGCGGTCACGCACGAAGGTGGCGAAGCGGCTGAACAGCATCGCGCCCACGATCAGCAGCACGATCTCGAGCCCGCTGCCGCGCAGCCACGACGTGAATTCCGCACCGGATCCGGTGGCGAGAGTCGTCGTCATCGGCGCATCCTTTCCGGTATCAACCGTGCACCGACACAAGCCGATCTGCCGCCCGAACACACGCCAGACAGG
Organism: Nocardia nova NBRC 15556; assembly: GCF_001613005.1. Lineage (GTDB taxonomy): Bacteria > Actinomycetota > Actinomycetes > Mycobacteriales > Mycobacteriaceae > Nocardia > Nocardia nova. Next base: position 76,715 of record NZ_BDBN01000032.1, read on the forward strand.
TTACTACGACCGGCGACCGACCGATATGCCGTGATTGTGCCGTGATAGGCGGGTTTCACGCGTCCTGGCGCATCCGCCAGCGGATTCCCTCTTCGATGAAACCATCGATATCACCGTCGAGAACCGAGGACGGATTGTTCACCTCGAAGTTGGTGCGCAGGTCCTTGACCATCTGGTACGGGTGCAGCACGTACGAGCGCATCTGGTTACCCCAGGAGGCGCCCTCGGTGGTCTTGAGCGCGTCCATCTCGGCGCGCTCCTCCTGCCGTTTGCGCTCCAGCAGCTTGGCCTGCAGCACGCGCATGGCCGAAATCTTGTTCTGCAGCTGCGACTTCTCGTTCTGGCAGGTCACCACGATGCCGGTCGGGAGGTGGGTGATCCGCACCGCCGAATCGGTAGTGTTGACGCTCTGGCCACCCGGGCCCGAGGAGCGATACACGTCGACGCGGATCTCCGACTCCGGAACCTCGATATGGTCGGTGCCCTCGACCACGGGCAGCACCTCGACCTCGGCGAAGGAGGTCTGGCGACGGCCCTGGTTGTCGAAGGGGCTGATCCGCACCAGGCGATGGGTCCCCATCTCCACCGAGAGGGTGCCGTAGGCGTAGGGCACCTTCACCGCGAAGGTGGCGCTCTTGATGCCCGCCTCCTCGGCGTAGGAGGTGTCGTAGATCTCGACCGGATACTTGTGGCGCTCGGCCCAGCGCACATACATGCGCATCAGCATCTGCGCCCAGTCGGCGGCGTCCACACCACCGGCGCCCGAGCGGATGTTGACCAGCGCCTCGCGCTTGTCGTACTCGCCCGAGAGCAGCGTGCGCACCTCCATCGCCTCGACGTCGGCGTGCAGCGCGGCCCGTTCGGCGTCGGCATCGGCGAGGGCGGACGTGCGGGCCTCGCCCTCTTCCTCTTCGGCGAGTTCGTAGAGCACCGGCAGATCGTCGAGCCGCTGCCGCAGTTCGGTGACGCGGCGCAGCTCACCCTGGGCGTGCGACAGCTCGCTGGTCACCTGCTGGGCGTGTTCCTGGTTGTTCCACAGCTCCGGGTCGGCGGCCTGATGTTCGAGCTCGTCGATGCGACGGCGCAGCTCGTCGACGTCGAGTACCGACTCGACAGTCTTCAACGTGGTGTCGAGTTCGGCGAGATCAGCGGAAACGTCAGGATGCACGGTTGTCCAATCTACCGCTCGCGCAGGTGGCGGTGAAATGCGGCGAGTCGCCGGCAGCCCGGGCGATGCGGCGGGCGGCCGGCTCAGCCCGATACCGCGCGCAATCCACCCGGGCGGCGGCCCAGCAGCGCATCGAGGGCCGCGGCCGTCGCGTCGTCGGCAGGCAGCTGGACCTGGATGTACTGGTCGTCGTCGGCGGACAGGTCCAGCCGTTCGTAGGCCAGCCGCAGCGGACCCGCCTCGGGATGGTCCATCCGGCTGATGCCGCTGGTATCCGGCAGCCCGGCGATGTCGGCGACACGACGGGTGAATTCCGCACCCGCCAGCAGCGTCAGCTCGTCGGCGAGCGCGGCGATGGTCGGATCCGAGCGAAAGGGACCGGCCTTCAGGTTGGCTACCGCGAGATCGGCACGACGGTCCCACTCCGGGTAGACGATGCGGGCACGCGGATCGGTGAACAGCCAGCGCGGGTAGCCCGCGGGCAGGCCGTGATCGAGCAGGCCGGTGCCGCCGACCAGCGCGCGATAGCCATCGGTGCAGCTCAAAACCTCACCGAGGCGGTTGAAGACGGCCGCGGGCGCCGGTGCGAGACGGTCGAGAATGGTCTGCACCGCGGGCCGGACCAGGCGATTGGGCAGCGCGCCGCCCGTACAGCTGAATCCGGGATCGGCGGATTTGACCAGCCGATGCAGCTGGACGCGCTCACTCGGGCTCAATCGAAGGGCATCGGCCAATGCGGACAGCACGCTCGCCGACGGATGCCGGTCTCGGCCCTGCTCCAGCCGGATCAGATATTCGACGCTGACTCCGGCGAGTGTCGCGAGTTCGGCGCGGCGCAGCCCCGGGGTGCGGCGGCGGGGCCCGGCCGGGAGCCCGACCTCGGCGGGGGTGACCGCCGCACGCCGAGTACGCAGGAAAAGCCCCAGCTCGTTATCGCTCACAGATCGACGCTAACAGCGCGGGGCGCGCCGAGGGTATCCCTCTCACTACCACCCTCGCAGCGGGCTCCCTGGCCTCACGCCCGGACGGCAGAGTCGACGACAGCGAACGACGCTTTCCGAAGGAGATCCAAAATGTCCAGCAGCACAATGCGGCTCGCAGTTGTCATCGCCAGCGTCCGGGAGGGCCGCTTCGGGCCGGTGGTCGGTGAGTGGTTCGCCGAACAGGCCCGGCGGCACGACGGATTCGAGGTCGACCTCATCGATCTCGCCGGGGCCGATCTGCCCGTCGCACTGCCGGCGGTTCCCCCGCGAATGGAACCGAATCCGCCGCGGCCCGCCGGCATGGTCGATCTGACCCGGCGTCTGGATGCCGCGGATGCGATCGTCATCGTCACGCCCGACATCAACAGCAGTTACCCGGCCTCGATCAAGACGGCGATCGACTGGCACTACACGCAATGGGACCGCAAGGCGATCGGCTTCGTGGGCTACAGCGGGGCGAGCGGCGGGCTGAACGCCATCGCTCACCTGCGGCAGGTGTTCGCCGAGCTGAACGCGCACACGATCCGCGACTACGTGTCCTTCCCCCGGTACTACCAGCAGTTCGACGCCGAGGGACGGTGGACCGCACCGGGCGAATCCGAGGCGGCGGCAGCGGGAATGCTCGACCAATTGCATTGGTGGGCGAGCGCTTTGGCTGCGGCGCGGGTCGCGGCGTGAACAACGGCTCGCGATGGCATGGGCCGGTCACAGACGCTCGGCCGGGCCCGCTCAGTGGAACGACCCTCCACACGACGGGAGCCCACAACTAGCCTCGATTCGAATATCTGATTCGTGGTTTCATCCAGCCGAAACAGGAGGGTCGATGGGGACCATCGCCGTAACCGGGAGCGCGTCGGGGATCGGGGCGGCCGTCGCCGCCCACCTGGAGAAGGAAGGGCACCGGGTCATCGGGGTCGATCTGCGCGACGCCGAGGTGACCGCCGATCTGGGCACGGCCGAGGGACGCGCGCACGCGGTCGCCGAGGTCTCCCGGATCAGTGCGGGCCGGCTGGACGGATTCCTGCCCTTCGCCGGTGTCGCCGCCGCGACCGGGCGGCCCGGTGGGCTCGTGGTGTCGGTGAACTACTTCGGCGCGATCGCGCTGCTGGAGGGGCTGCGGCCGCTGCTGCGCGAGTCCGGCAACGCCTCGGTGGTACTGGTGTCGTCGAATTCCACGACGACACAACCACTCTGGCCGGTGGAACTGGCCGACGCCTGCCTGGCCGGCGACGAGGAACGCGCCCGCGGCATCGCCGAATCGTTCGGCGACCTGGGCGCGATCCAGGCCTATCCGGCGACGAAAGCGGCCCTGGCCTGGTACGCGCGGACGAAATCGGCGGAGTACATCGCCGACGGCATCCGCCTCAACGCCATCGCGCCCGGCATCATCGACACCCCGATGACCCAGGAGGGCAGCAAGGACGCGCTCACCGGGGAGGGCATGAAGCAGTTCCTCGCCATGACCCCGATCGGGCGGCCCGGTCGCCCGGAGGAGATCGCCGACCTCGCGGCCTTCCTGCTGTCGGACAAGGCCGGTTTCTTCGTGGGCTCGGTGATCTTCTGCGACGGCGGCATCGATGCGGCCTTCCGCGGTAAGGACTGGCCCGCGGTCTGGAATCCGCAGCAGTAGCGCGTGGCCCCGGCGAGACCGCGAATGGCTCCGATCGGGTGCGCCCATTACGGTGGCCGTGTGACCGATCATGCCGGCGATCTCGACCTTGCCCTGCTGTTGGCCGATGCGGCCGATGCGATCACCCGTGATCGTTTCGGCGCCCTCGACCTGAAGGTGAACAGCAAACCGGATCTGACCCCGGTCTCGGACGCGGATCTGGCGGTGGAGCGGTCGCTGCGCGACATTCTCATCGAGCGGCGTCCGCACGACGCCGTGCTCGGTGAGGAGTTCGGCGGTGAGGCCGAGTTCATCGGACGGCAGTGGGTGATCGATCCGATCGACGGCACCAAGAACTTCGTGCGCGGAGTTCCGGTGTGGGCCAGTCTGATCGCGCTGTTGCAGGACGGCGTTCCGGTCGTCGGCGTCGTCAGCGCGCCCGCGTTGAGCCGACGCTGGTGGGCCGCAACGGGTTCCGGCGCGTGGACCCGTTTCGAGGACGGGGAGCCGAAGCCGATCACGGTCTCCGAGGTCGGCGGGCTGAATTCGGCCAGTCTCGCGATCTCCAGCCTGTCCGGCTGGCGAGACCTGGGGCTGCGTGAGCAGTTGATCGACCTGACCGATCAGGTGTGGCGCACCCGCGGCTACGGCGACTTCTTCGGCTACTGCCTGCTCGCCGAGGGCGCGCTCGATATCGCCACCGAACCGGAGGTCTCGCTGTGGGACCTCGCGCCGCTCGATGTGCTCGTACGCGAGGCCGGCGGCCGCTTCACCGCCCTGGACGGAACCCCCGGACCGCATCACGGCAGCGCGGTCGCCACCAACGGACTGCTGCACGACTCCGTACTCGAGGCGCTGCGCGGGTGACATAAGTCCGTCCCCACGGGTTCGCAGGGCTCTGCTCTGTCCGGCCCCGGCCGCGCAGTCTGGGACCATGCCACCGATGCTCGCGATGCGCGGCCTGACCAAGTTCTACGGTCACACGCCGGCACTGCTCGACCTGGACCTCGAGGTTCCGCCCGGAGTGATCTTCGGATACCTGGGACCCAACGGGGCCGGTAAGACGACGACCGTTCGGATACTCGTCGGCCTGATGCGTCCGAGCCGCGGTTCGGTGACGGTCGCGGGCGCGGACGTCGGACGTGACCGATCGGCCGCCCAGCGCCATATCGGCTATCTCCCCGGCCAATTCGTCGCCTATCCGAATCTCACCGCCGAGCGGTATCTGACCTACCTGGCCCGGCTGCGCGGCGACGTCGATCCGGCGGTTCCCCGCGAATTGGCCGAACGCCTGAACCTGGACACATCGGCTCGAATCTCGGCGATGTCGCACGGCAATCGGCAGAAGGTCGGGCTGGTGCAGGCATTCATGGGCGAACCGGACGTACTCGTGCTCGACGAACCGACCCAAGGGCTGGATCCGCTGGTCCAGCGAGAATTCCTGACTCTGCTGCGAGAGGCCCGCGACGCCGGGCGCACCGTATTCCTGTCCTCGCACGTGCTGTCGGAGGTGCAGGCGGTCGCCGACACGGTGGCGATTCTGCGGCGGGGCCGGTTGGTCGAAGTCCGGTCGGTCGCGGCACTGGCGGCGCAATCGCTGCGGCGGCTCGACCTCACCTTCGCCTCCACACCTCCGGAACCGCAGCTGCTGGCCGCCGTCGGCGGGGTGCGATCGGTGAGCGGCGCCGGTCCGGTGCTGCACGTCGAGGTGGACGGCTCGACGGCCGAACTCCTGAAGTTCGTCGCACCCTACGGGGTGGTCGACGTGATCAGCCACGAACCCGATCTCGAAGAGGTCTTCCTCACCTACTACGGACAGGACAGCTGATGTTCAGCACGGTGTTCGTCAAATGCCTGCGTGACCAACGGCGCGGGTTGATCGGCTGGAGCCTCGGGATCGTCGCGCTGGTACTGCTGGAATCGGCGCTGTGGCCGTCGATATCGAACATCCCCGGGCTCCGGCAGATGGTCGACAACTACCCGCCGGCATTGCGGAAGCTGCTCGGGATCGAGGACTTCCTCACCGGCACAGGCTTTCTCAACACCGAGCTCTACAGCATCATGCTGCCCATCCTGTTCCTGGTCTTCTCGGTCTCGCGCGGCGCCCGCGCGATCGCCGGGGAGGAGGAGTCCGGGACCCTCGAGGTGTTGTTGGTGACGCGGGTGACGCCGGTGCGGCTCGTGCAGGAACAGGTCGCGGTGCTGCTCACCGGCCTGGTGGTGCTCGGCACCGTGCTTTTCGCCTCCGTTGTCGTGTTCTCGGCGATATTCGGGATGCATATCGGCGTCGGGGCCGCGGCGACGGGATCGATCGCCATGATCGCGCTGGCCGCGCCGTTCGGCGGGCTGGCCTTGGCGGTGGGCGCCGCTTCCGGTCGCCGCCTGGTCGCGGTCGCGGTGGCGAGCGTGGCCGCGGTGGCCGCCTATGTGCTGTACGCGGCGTCGAAGATCGTCGACGCGGTGCGCCCGTGGGGCCGGTGGTCGCCGTTCGAACAGGCGCTGTCCGACGGCCCGATGGGCGCGGGCCTGCGGCCGGGCTATCTGTGGCTCGTGGTGGCCGCGGCTGTCTTCGTGGTCGCTTCGCTGCCGATTTTCGATCGTCGCGACATCGCCGGGGTATGAGAATCGATACAGACCGATCGGCACTCGACTGCCTTCTTACTCTGGAGTAAGATAGACTTACTCGCAAGTAAGATCCTGGGACCGATCACCCGAAACCCATACCCGAGAAGACTGGTGACTATGAGCACTCGAGACACCGCAACGGAGCGACGTCCGGATTCCGCCGTCGGCCTCAACCCGGTCAAGCGTGACTGGATGGGCGCGGCCATGCGGGTCATGACGACCATTACCGGTTCCGAACTGGCCGAGAAGTACAACCTGCGCAAGCCCATCGAACGGCTGACCTACGAGGGCACCAAGACCGGCTTCCGCACGCTCGGCGCAGCCACCCGCGCATTCGGCAAGGTATCCGGTGGCGGTAAACCGAAGCGCTTGCCTGCCAACGAGTCCCGCAGTAAGGACTACTTCGACCTCACCCCCACCGACGAGCAGCAGATGATCGTCGAGACGGTGCGCGAATTCGCCGCGGAGATCCTGCGCCCGGCGGCCTACGAGGCCGACGGCGCGGCCCAGGCGCCCAAGGATCTGCTCGAGCGCGCCGCCGAACTGGGCATCACGCTGATCAACGTGCCCGAGGAGCTCGAGGGTGCGGCCACCGAGCGCGGCGCGGTCACCAACTCGCTGGTCGCGGAGGCGCTCGCGCACGGAGATATGGGCCTGGCGCTGCCGATTCTGGCCCCGTCGGGTGTGGCCGTCGCGCTGTCGCAGTGGGGTTCGGACGCACAGCAGCAGACCTACCTGGGCGCCTTCACGGGTGAGAACGTGCCGCAGTCCTCGGTCGTGATCAGCGAGCCGCGGGCACTGTTCGACCCGTTCGCGCTGCAGACCAAGGCCACCCGCTCCCCCAGCGGCTACCGGATCAACGGCGTCAAGAGCCTGGTTCCGGCCGCCGCCGACGCCGAGCTGTTCATCGTGGGTGCCGAAATCGACGGCCGCCCCGCGCTTTTCATCGTCGAATCGGATACGCCGGGTGTGGTGATCGAGGCCGATCCGAGTATGGGCCTGCGCGCCGCCGGTCTGGGCCGGCTGATCCTGGACAACGTCGCGGTTCCGGCCGAGGCCATCCTGGGCGACGGCGACGCCGCCCAGCGCGCCGAGGAATACGCCGACGCGGTGCGGCTGGCCCGCCTGGGCTGGGCGTCGCTCGCGGTCGGCACCGGCCAGGCCGTACTGGACTACGTCAAGCCGTATGTGAAGGAGCGCGAGGCGTTCGGCGAGCCGATCGCGCACCGGCAGGCGGTGGCGTTCATGGTCGCCAATATCGCCATCGAACTCGACGGCCTGCGGCTCGTGACTCTGCGGGGTGCGTCACGCGCGGAGCAGGGGCTGTCCTTCTCCCGGGAGGCGGCGCTGGCCCGCAAGTTCGCCACCGACAAGGGCATGCAGATCGGCCTGGACGGCGTGCAGCTGCTCGGCGGCCACGGCTACACCAAGGAACACCCGGTCGAGCGCTGGTACCGCGATCTGCGGGCGATCGGCGTCGCCGAAGGTGTGGTCCTGATCTGATCCGGGTCTCCTCGACCCCCTGAACCGTATTGATGGAGACATTCCGATGATCAATCTCGAACTCCCCAAGAAGCTGCGGGCCAGCGCCAACCAGGCCCACCAGGTCGCCGCCGAGATCTTCCGCCCCATCTCGCGCAAGTACGACCTGGGCGAGCACGAATACCCGGTGGAGCTCGACACCATGGCAGCCATGGTGGAGGGCCTGGCCGACTCCGGCACCCAGGACATCTCCGGCGCCACCGGCGGCCGCAAGGCCAAGTCCGGTGAGGAGGCCGCCGACAGCCACTCCACCGAACTGCTCGGCAACAGCAACGGCGGCAACATGTCGGCTCTGCTGAATGCTCTCGAAACCTGCTGGGGCGACGTCGGTTTGATGCTGTCTATCCCCTACCAGGGACTGGGCAACGCCGCGATCGCGGCGGTCGCCACCGACGAGCAGCTGGAGCGCTTCGGCAAGGTGTGGGCGGCGATGGCCATCACCGAACCGTCCTTCGGATCGGACTCCGCGGCCGTGTCGACCACCGCGGTGCTCGACGGTGACGAGTGGGTCCTCAACGGCACCAAGATCTTCGTGACCGCCGGCTCGCGCGCCACCCACATCGTGGTGTGGGCCTCGGTGGACAAGTCCAAGGGCCGCGCGGCGATCAAGTCGTTCGTGGTGCCGCGAGATGCCAAGGGCCTCACCGTGGCTCGCCTCGAGCACAAGCTCGGCATCAAGGCCTCCGACACCGCCGAACTGCGCCTCGAGGATTGCCGCATTCCGGCCGACAACATCCTCGGCAGCCCGGAAGTCAACGTGGAGAAGGGTTTTGCCGGGGTCATGCAGACCTTCGACAACACCCGCCCGCTGGTGGCCGCGATGGCCATCGGCGTCGGCCGCGCCGCACTCGAGGAACTGCGCAAGATCCTCGAGGAGTCCGGCGTGGAGATCTCCTACGACATCCCCGCCAACAACCAGTCCGCCGCCGCCGCGGAATTCCTTCGCATGGAATCGGATTGGGAAGCCGCCTACCTGCTCGCCCTGCGCGCGGCGTGGATGGCCGACAACAAGAAGCCCAACTCCCTCGAAGCCTCCATGTCCAAGGCCAAGGCCGGGCGCATGGGCACCGACGTGACCCTGAAGGCCGTCGAACTGGCCGGCGCGGTGGGCTACTCCCAGCGCACCCTGCTGGAGAAGTGGAGCCGTGACTCGAAGATTCTCGACATCTTCGAAGGCACGCAGCAGATCCAGCAGCTGATCGTGGCGCGGCGGGTGCTCGAGCTGAGCAGCGCGCAGCTGAAGTAGGTTGCGGGACAACGGAAAACCGGTGCGGGTTCGCTTCATCACTCGCACCGATTCTTTCACCTCCGGCGTTTTCCAAGGCGGGGTTGGAACAGAAGCCGGATAAGCCGGGAAACCGGCCCGGCAAAGGACTGACCGCCGGTAGTGAGCTACCGGCGGTCAGCAACCTGTCACACGCCGCCGTCAGTGGACGCCGAGGTCGATTCCGAACATCAGCTCAATCCACCGCAGAGCGGCAGTAAAGGCGACACTGGTATCGAGTCCGAATGAACCCATCGTCCTCATCTCCTTCAAATGGATTCTTTCTGATTCCCGACCCGATCGATGGCTACCACCCCCTGGTAGCAACGAAACACAAAAAGCAAACAAAAATCGACATAATCGCTGGTCAAAAGACCAGTTACCTTGCCGAGGTCCCGCCGATGCGGTCTACCGACGTGGGCGTCCTTCGGCCGCGTGGCCCTGGTGGTGGTCGGCCCTGCATTGTGTTCCCGCGCCCCTCCAGCCTCGAGGGCGCTACGCGTCACTACGTGATGGGCATTCGCCCACCCCTGTACGCATACCGACCACCACCAAGGCCAAACAACGTCACTGGCCGGCAGTCTGCTCTCGATGCAGTACAACTCGGGCCAGTTCGGCGGGCGTCGCAGTAGTCGTGTCGACAATCATGTCGTAGGGGAAACCGTGATCGTGCACTGTGGCCAGATGGCCTCGCGCCAACCCGATCGTTTTGCCACGAACCAGTTCCCGCTGCTCGGCGACAGCGAGCGGACAGGTGACACCGACCAGTTGAACATGCAGGCCGGCCAATTCATCCAGCCATATCGGCAGCAGATCCGGGGAAAGCAACATCTCGTCTATGACCAGATGATCACCACCCCGAGCGAATTCAGCAGCCGCAGCACACTCCGACCGCAGCATGCGGTACCCGACCTGGCCGTAACGGACGACCAGCACCGAATGACCGTCTGCATCCTGGCCAGTCCGGTCGTACCAGAAACCGTCGCGACTAAGCCGGCCGTCGCGCCCACCACCCCAGTTCGGCGGCACCAGACTGAACAGGGTGTCGATCCCCCAGTAGACGAACGGGACGTCACTCTCATCCTGGATGGCCCGCGCCAACGTGGTCTTTCCCGCGCACGACGTGCCGTTGAGGAAAATCACCCGCGAAGGACGCTCAACGCTCCGCATCCACCCACGTTATCCGATCGCTTTCGCGTCAACCCGAGAGCCGGCGACAAAGACCACCGCACACAGCGACAACCACGATCCGCCGTCCCAATGCGGCGCAGCACTCAGGACCACCAGGTGCTGTATCGGCGATCCTTCTTTCCAGCTCAGTGGCACCACGGTGTGATTCGATCCGCTTGGCGATCGACGACTTCGGCCGCGGCGAAATCGAGGCCGCGATGCTGCATGCGTGTAACGCCGTCGACGGCACCGCCGAGAAGGTATATCCCACAAGACAAGTCGGTGACCGGTTCACCGCGCTGATTCGCGACAACGACGACATCTTCGGTCCGATGGCCATCAGAGGGGTGAACACCGCAGCGACCCGCTGAACACGATCTTTGCGCTCATTGCTGTCGCAGTCGTTGAGCCGAAAGATTCTGGACATCTTCGAAGGCACGCAGCAGATTCAGCAGCTGATCGTGGCCCGGCGGGTGCTGGAGCTGAGCAACGCGCAGCTGAAGTAGGTTGCGGGACAACGGAAAACCGATGGGGGTCCGACTCGCACCGGTTCACCGATCGGCCCTACACCGGACCGGCCGACGGCCGGTTACCGCTTGGAGAAGCGGCCGGTCAGGTAGGTCGTCACGATGACCATGATCGTGAGGAGGAGAGCGATCAGGACTGCGGCGGTCGGCCAGTTCATGGTGTCATCCTCCCTTGCGGCACTGCCGCTCCTCGGTGTACACCTTCGACGGTAGGGCGCTGACGGTTCCCGATCCCGTGCCGTAGGTCCCGTTCGAGGCGCTGGAGGTCACCCCGAGCGAAGGACCGAGGTCGATTCACGCCGTCGGCTGGGCCGGCCTGCCTTCCACCTCGGCGAGGAAGCCGGTCAGCTCGGCGTGGAACGCGTCCCACTGCTCGGCGAAGCACAGGTGCGAGGCGTCCTCGACGGTCACCATTCGCGAGCCGGGGATGCGGCGGCGCATATCCTCGAGATGCGCCGGACGGCATTCGTCGTGCCGGCCGCCGATCAACAGGGTGGGCACGCCGATTTCCCCCAGCCGTTCGGTGACGTCCCACTCTTTCAACGAACCGGTCACGGTGAACTCGCTGGGTCCGATCATGGTGTGGTAAACCTCGTAACCCGCTGCCGCGTACGCACGTTCGAGCCCGACCGGCCACGGCCGCAGCCGGCACACATGCTTGCGATAGAAGCCGAGCGTCGCGGCCTGATACTCCGGGCACCCGGTGAACCCGCTCGCCTCGTGCCGCCGGATCGTCTCTCGCACCTCGGCCGGCTCCTCCTCGAGCAGTTCCGCGCAGTCCCTCGACCACCGCGGCATACTTGCCGGAGCACCGACCAGCACCAGACTGTCCAGTGCCGGCGGCCGGTCGAGCGTGTACTGCAGGGCCAGCATCCCGCCCCACGAATTGCCGAGCAGATGGACGCGCTCCAAGCCCAGCGCCGCACGCACGGCCACGAGTTCCGCGACGAACCGGTCCACGGTCCACAGCGAGGTATCGCTCGGCCGATCGGAATTGCCGCAGCCGAGCTGGTCGTAGAAGACGACCCGGCGCTCACCGGCTATCTGCGCCAGCGCCTCCAGATAATCGTGCGGAAAGCCCGGCCCCCCGTGCAGGCACAGGAGCGGAGTTCCGTTCTCGCCGAGCGACCGATACCAGACGCGCCCGCCGGGAACGTCGATACGACCTTCTTCCGAACGCATATCCACTCCTCTCGAACGGGTAGCGCGTGGACATATCCGAGATAACCACGCCGGCGAATTACTAGCGACGCGGTTCCACAACCGAGGCCAATTCGTTGGCAACAATGGTCTGGCGTGGTGCGTCGATGCATCCGCGGATTGCACGGGTGCGGGTGATCGCCGTCCCCGCTCGATCGCTATCGACTGATCCGGCGACGTACCCCCAGCGTGGCGAGTTTGTCAGGGTTGCGGATGGCGTAGAAGTTGGCGATTCTGCCGTCGACGACTTCGAGTAGGTAGACGCCTACCAGGTGGTCGTCGGCGTAGGCGGCGATGGCGGGCGCGTTGTTGCAGTTGACCGCGTCCATTCGCAAGTTCGGCATCTCGCGGGCCTTTCCGAACAGTTCGGCCAGGTATCGGGCGACATGGTGTGCGCCTACGACAGGGCGGCGGGCCGCGATGACCTTGCCCCCGCTGTCGGCGGTGAAGGTGACATCGGGAGCGAGCAGTGACAGTAGAGCCTCCGGATCGCCGGTGACGGCGGCGATGAGGAACTGCTCGGTGATCTGCTCGAGCTCCGAGGTTGCGACCGAGTCGAAGCGTTTGCGGCGCGCCTGCACGTGGGCGCGGGCGCGGTGTGCGACCTGGCGTACTGTCCTCACGGATTTGCCTACGGCGGAGGCGATTTCGCCGTAGTCGAAGCCGAAGACCTCGCGCAGCACGAAGACCGCGCGCTCATCCGGACTCAGAGTTTCCAGCACGATGAGCATCGCCATGGATACCGATTCGGCGAGGACCAGGTCGGCCGACGCGTCGGTGTCGTCCAGCAACAGCGGTTCGGGCAGCCAGGGGCCGACGTAGTCCTCGCGGCGGCGGGTGCGGGATCGGAGGGCATTGAGCGCTTGCCGGGTGACCAGGCGCGCGAGATACGGCTTGGTGTCGCGCACGGTGGACAGATCCACTTGCGCCCAGCGCAGATAACTGTCCTGTAGCACGTCGTCGGATTCGCTTGCCGCGCCGAGAATTTCGTAGGCGATCGTGAACAGCAGCGGTCGCAAGCCGGTGAAGCGCTCGGCATGTTCGTCGGTCGTCATGCGGACCTCTCCACTCGTTCGGAGGAGACCGGCTGCGTCGGCCGCGGGCCGCCCTTGACCCAGACCAGGGACCCCGGCTTGCGCGCCTCGCGGCGAATTTTGCGCACCCCGAGGTCGCAGGTCATTTCCTTGATCCTGGCACCGGGGCGGCCACCGATGTAGAGGTTCACGGGTATATCGTCACGGCGCGCCAGCTGACGGATGCCGACGCGACGGCCCAGGCTGATGCAGGTCCCGGTCAGGGCCAGGTCGATCGTTGGGGGCTCGGTCCCCGCGATATGAGCGAGGACGGTGTCGGCGGCGTGAGCTCCGAGCGGTCCGGCCGCCTGGCAGCTCATTCGCAGCGGCTGCCCGGAGGGCGCCGCAGCGTCGCCCGTCGCGACGATGCGTTCGTCGTCGAGGCTGGTCAGCGTCTCGTCGGTCAGCAACCGGCCGAGTTCGTCGGTTCGCAACCCGCTCGCGGCCGCCAACTCGGGTACGCCGAAGCCCGTCGTCCAGATGGTGAGGGCGCTGGGACGTACGCCACCATCGGCAAAGACCACCGCGTCCGAGCGGACCTCGCTCACCCGTTTGCCCGCGAGCACGGTGACACCGTGGCGGGCCAGCCACTTGCCGACGTATCGGCGTCCCGGCGCACCCAGCGACGGCATCGCGGTCTCGCCGCAGACCAGCGTGACGACCCGTCCCTGTTCGGCGAGTTCCGCGGCGGTCTCGATACCTGTCGGCCCGCTGCCGACCACCGTGATCGGAGCAGTGGAGGACAGCCGGTCCAACTCGGTGCGCACCCGCTGCGCGGATTCCAATTCCGCTACCGGGAAGGCGAGTTCGGGCGCGCCGGGCACCGACGACGGTATCGCAGACGCACTGCCGACCGCGTAGACGACGTGGTCGTAGTCCACGGCGCGGCCCGACGCCAGCCGGACGACCCGGGCTGCCGTGTCGATGCGCGTAGCTCTGTCGACGACCAATTCGATGCCCGCACCGAGCAGCGTGCCGTAGTCGACCGTGGCGGCACCGGTACCGGCCACGAACTGATGCAGCCGGACCCGATCGACGAATTCCGGACGCGGATTGACCAGCGTGATATGGACATCGGTACGGATCCGCAGATGGTTGGCGGCAACCGTTCCGGCGTAACCGCCACCGATGACGACGATCCTGTGGTGTGTGTTGTGTTCGGTCATGCTCTCGGGACACCGCCGGCGCGCGAAACATGACACCCGACGCTATGGCGTGCGTCACACGTCGCCACCCACAATCGAGGCCAAGCTGTTGACCGGAAGTGTGTACCAAGTCACACTTGCGGCTGCTACCGTCCCCAGCACGCGATCGGGTCGTGTGGAGGTGGTTGACGTGGGCGTCGGTATCGGGTCGATTCTGCAGGGGGTGCAGCGCAAGGCGGTCGAGGTGACCGAGGCCGTGCGGGCGCTGAATGTGCTGCGGGAGCGCGGTTTGATCGACCCGCGCAATCTGGGTGAGACGGTGTTGTCGGCGAAGGAGGGGCGCCGGCTCGGACCGCAGGCGACGATGGTCCGGCATGCCGCGCGGATGTGGCCGCAGCGGCCCGCGCTGGTCGACGAGCACGGGAGTATGACCTTCCGCGAACTCGACGACAACTCCACGCGGCTGGCCCGCGGCCTGCAATCGCTCGGCGTCGAACCCGGAACGGTGATCGGCATTCTCGCGCGCGATCATCGCGGACTGCTGCTGGCGATGGCGGCCGCCGGGAAGGCCGGGGCACGGCTGGCGCTGATGAACACCGGCTTCGCGAAACCTCAGTTCGCGCAGGTCTGCGAGCGCGAGCACGTGAAGGTGGTGCTGCACGACAGTGAATTCGTCGGCCTGCTCGACGCGCTGCCGCCGGAGCTGCCGCGGGTGATCACCTGGGTCGACGACGGCGCCGAATTGCCCACGGGCGCAATAACGATCGAGGAATTGATCGCGGCCCATCCACCGACCGAGCTGCCGCTGCCGGCCAAGCCGGGCGGCTTCGTGATCCTCACCAGCGGCACCACCGGCCTGCCGAAAGGCGCTCCCCGGGAGGCGGTTTCGCCGATCGCCTCGGCACAGATCACCGATCGGATCCCGTTCCCGGCGCAGGGCACGATGCTCATCGTCTCGCCGATCTTCCACAGCACGGGCCAGGCCACCTGGCTGATCGCCACCGCGCTGGGCGCGACGACGGTGATGATGCGCCGCTTCGACGCCGAGCGGACCCTGGCCCTGATCGCCGAACACGAGGTCGACCTGCTGGTCGCGGTGCCGACGATGCTGCATCGGATGGTCGAACTCGATCCGGCCGTGCGCGAGCGGTACGACCTGTCCTCACTGCGATCCATCGTGCTGGCGGGATCGGCGCTGTCCCCGGAATTGACCGTGCGCGCCACCGAGGCGTTCGGCCCGGTGCTCTACAACCTCTACGGCTCCACCGAATGCGCGGTGGCGACGGTGGCCCAGCCGGCCGATCTGGCCCTCGCCCCGGGCACGGCCGGCCGCGCGCCCGTCACCTGCGAGGTGGCGTTGTTCGACGAGAACGGCAAGCGTGTGCACGGCGCGAATGTCAAGGGGCGCATATTCATTCGGTCCGGCGCACCCTTCGGGGGATATACCGACGGCCGGCACAAGCAGATCATCGACGGCTACATGTCCTCCGGCGACGTCGGCCACTTCGACGAGCACGGGCTGCTGTTCGTCGACGGCCGCGACGACGACATGATCGTCTCCGGCGGCGAGAACGTCTTCCCACAGGAGGTCGAGAACCTGCTGCTGGAGCGGGCGGACATCTTCGACGCCGCGGTGGTCGGCGTGGACGACGTGGAATTCGGCAAACGCCTGCGCGCCTTCGTCGTGCCCGAGCCCGGCGCGACCCTGGATCCGGACGAGATCAAGGCCTACGTCAAGGGCACCCTGGCCCGCTACAAAGTGCCTCGTGACGTGGTGTTCCTCGACGATCTGCCGCGCAACGCCACCGGCAAGCTGCTGCGCCGTGCACTGGTGGAATACCAGATCACATAACCGGTCACCCGACCAGTTGTACGGTACCGTCGGTTACAGAGACGCGAACCACACCCGCGTGCCCCTGCTTGCTAGGGTTGGCAGGCACTGGATCTCGATGTTGCGGTCCCGCCTGCCTGGCGGAATCCGCGGAAGGTTGTACCTATGTCAGCTGTCCTTCCGTCAGCAAGCACTGCCCTCCGAAAGGCCGGAGATCTGGCTCTGGGGGTCAACGTCATGCGCAAACGCGGGCTGTTCAGCCCGCTGCGACCGGACCATGCGGTCAGCTCGGCGCTCAACGTCACCAGGTTCGGACCCTTCGCGGGCGTGATCATGCACGCCGCGAAGACCAATCCGAAGTCTGCGGCGCTGCTGGACGAGCGGGGCGAGCTGACCTTCGCCGAGGTCAACGAGCAGTCCAACCAGCTGGCTCGCGGCCTGGCGGCACACGGTCTGCGCGAGGGCGATGTGGTGGCGCTGCTGGCGCGCGACCACCGCGGCATGGTGCTGAGCCTGGCCGCCACCGGCAAGCTCGGTGTGCGGGCGGTATTGATGAACACCGGCTTCGCGAAACCGCAGTTCGCCGATGTCGCCACGCGCGAGCAGGTCAAACTGGTGCTGCACGACAGCGAGTTCTTCGACCTGATGAGCGCCATTCCCGACGAGATCCCCCGCATCCTGACCTGGGTGGACGAGTCCGACAACGTCGATCCTTCGATCCCGACCGTCGATTCGCTGCGCGAGGGCCAGTCCCCCGATGCGGTGAGCGCGCCGACGAAGCCGGGCGGCATGGTGATTCTGACCTCCGGCACGACCGGCACCCCGAAGGGCGCGCCGCGCGACAAGGTCAGCCCGTTCATCTCCGCGCAGTTCCTGGATCGAATTCCGTTGCCGCGCAACGGTTCCATGGTCGTCGCGGCGCCGGTCTTCCACGCCACCGGGCTCTCGCAGTTCACCCTCGGGCTCTCGCTCGGCAACCGGATGATCTTCCAGCAGCGCCGGTTCGATCCCGAGAAGACGCTCGCCAACATCGACAAGTACAAGGCGGAGTCGCTGGTGGTGGTGCCGACCATGCTGCAGCGCATGCTGGACCTGCCGCCCGAGACGCTCGCCAAGTACGACATGTCCTCGCTGCGGATGATTTTCGCCGCGGGCTCGGCGATCCCGCCGGACGTCGTGACGCGCAGCCTCGACTACTTCGGTGACGTCCTCTACAACGTGTACGGCTCCACCGAATGCGCGCTGATCACCGTCGCGAGTCCGGAGGATCTGCGCAAGTCGCCGAGCACCGCGGGACGCCCGCCCCTCGGGATCCGGCTGGCGCTGTTCGACGAGAACCGCAAGCGCATCACCGAACCGAACGTCACCGGCACGATCTTCATCGAGAACGCGCACTCCTTCAAGGCCTACACCGACGGCCGCACCAAGGAGACCATCGACGGCATGATGTCCAGCGGCGACGTCGGGCACTTCGACGAGGACGGGCTGCTGTTCATCGACGGCCGCGACGACGACATGATCGTCTCCGGCGGCGAGAACGTCTTCCCGCAGGAGGTCGAGCACCTCATCGCCGATCGCGCCGACGTGCAGGAGGCGGCGGTCGTCGGTGTCGACGACAAGGAATTCGGAAAGCGCCTGCGCGCCTTCGTCGTGCCGGGTCCCGACTCCAAGCGCGACGCCCAGGAGATCAAGGACTACGTCAAGGCGAACCTCGCGCGTTACAAGGTGCCGCGCGAGGTGATCTTCCTCGACGAGCTGCCTCGCAACGCCACCGGCAAGCTGCTGCGCAAGCCGCTGACCGAAATGGACGTCACCGGCGACTGAGTTCACCGGCACCGATCGGCCCGGGAGTTTCGACTCCCGGGCCGATCGTGTTTCCGCGGAGCTTCCACGCGGGAAGAGTCGAACGTATCTGTGAATTCGCTTCGAAGCGGTCGGCTATCATTCAGCTCGTGTTTCCCCCGTCCGGCCGCGCATCGGCCCGCGCCCAGGTGTCGACGCGTGCGCGTCGGGCCGCGGTGGCGCGGTTGCGGGGCGCGTCGGCCGGATCCGTATCGGGCGCCCTGTCGATCGCCGCGCACGGATGGGCGGCGGGCGGGATGCCGGTGCAGTCCAGCACCTTGATGCTGCTCGTGGCCGCCTCCACCGTGGTCGGCGCGCTCGTCGCGGGGCTGGCGCCACTGCGCACCACCGCCGTCGGACTCGTCGCGGCCCTGTGGGGCGGGCAGCTGATCGGCCATCTGGTGATGTCGGCCGATATGGCGCAGATGCACGATATGCCGCTGTGGACGCCCGCCATGCTGGGCGCTCACCTGGTCGGCGCGGTGTGCGCCGCCGTCGTCATTCTCGGTGCCGAGGCCGCCTACCGGATCGGCACCGCCGTCGTGCGGGCGCTGCCCGTCCCAATCAGCCTCCCGGCCGTCGACGAACCGATTCTTCCGCGCAGCGTTCACCGCGACCGGGTGATCCTGCGGATCTTCCCCACCGAGACCTTCCGCACTCGCGGACCCCCGCTCGCTGCGTCCTGCTGATACATCTCATCACCCACATTCGCGAATCCTTCTCGCCGACAGTGCGTTCCGGGTAACCGGCGCAGCATTTCGGGTGCTTCGACCGCGGGATCGGGCGGCGTATCGTCCGCACCGAGACTCTGCGGGTGAATCCGAACCGCGTCGTCCCGGCGCGTATTCGGCTGTCTCGGAAGCGGGTACCGCCACAGTCCCAGTGCGGCGGAACCCGAGACCACGCCGATCCCGGATACGGTTGCGAGCCACGCGGTTTTCGCGCACAGCCATGTGGGTGCCCTCGAACAGGAGCACTACCAGTGAGCATCACCGATATTCCGGCTGCCGGCACCGAGCCGCCGCAGCCGGAGAAGTCGCCGCCCGAGGCGGCGCAGCAGTCACCACCCGGTTCGGCCGATCGGTCGCGACCGTCCGGGTCCGGCACCGCACGAGCGGTGCAGGCGCTGGCCGTGCGGCTGCACTTCTATGCCGGCGTCTTCGTCGCGCCGTTCATCCTGATCGCGGCGGTGACCGGGGCGCTGTACGCGGTCGCCCCCAGCCTCGAGTCGATCGTGAATCGGGATCTGCTGCATGTGGATTCGAGTGGCCCGGCGCGGCCGCTGTCGGAGCAGATCGCGGCGGGTGTGGCCGCCGAACCGGGACTCGCGCTGGTCGCCGTCGACCCGGCGCAGCTCGCGGGCGACACCACCCGCGTGATCTTCACCGATCCGAGCCTCGGTGAATCCGAGCGCCGCGCCGTCTTCGTCGACCCGGCGACCGCGACGTCCGTGGGCGACAGCGTCGTGTACGGCAGTACGGGCGCGCTACCCATGCGCACCTGGATCGATGTGCTGCATCGCAACCTGCATCTCGGCGATGTGGGCCGGCTCTACAGCGAGATGGCCGCCTCGTGGATGTGGATCATCGCGCTGGCCGGTGTGGTGATGTGGCTGCGCCGCTCCCGTGGCTCGCTGCGGCGGCTGCTGTGGCCGGACCGGTCGAAGGCCGGTCGCCCGCGCAGCGTCGGTGCGCATGCCACGGTCGGCATGTGGATTCTGCTGCCGCTGCTGTTCCTCTCGGCCACGGGCCTGACCTGGTCGTTGCACGCGGGGCAGCACATCACGTCGCTGCGGCAGCAATTGAGCTGGACCACGCCGGTCGTCGACACGGCGCTGCCGGGTGCACCGATGCCGTCGATGCCAGCCGGTGGCGAACACGCCGAACACACCGGCGGCCACGGCATGTCGATGCCCGTTCCCGCCGACCGCGCCGCCCAGGCGGACAAGGTGCTCGCGGTGGCCCGCGGACACGGCATCGACGGTCCGGTCGAGATCTCCGTCCCGGCGAAGGACACCACCGCCTTCACCGTCAAGGAGCGCCGCCTGCCCGGGGTCTACACCCAGGACGCGATCGCCGTGGACGGTAGGACCGGCGATGTCACCGACATCCTGCGTTACGCGGACTGGCCGCTGATGGCCAAACTCGCCAACTGGGGCATCGCGCTGCATATGGGCATGCTGTTCGGCC
The DNA here is from genome assembly GCF_001613005.1 of Nocardia nova NBRC 15556. Lineage (GTDB taxonomy): Bacteria > Actinomycetota > Actinomycetes > Mycobacteriales > Mycobacteriaceae > Nocardia > Nocardia nova. Next base: position 96,883 of record NZ_BDBN01000032.1, read on the forward strand.
TCGCCAATCAACTGCTGCTGCTGGCCACGATGATCGCGCTGATCACCGTGATCGGACGCGGCTATCTGATGTGGTGGCGACGACGGCCGACCCGCGCGGACGGCCCGTTCACCTTCGGGCGGGCACCGGCACGCGGTGTGCTGCGGCGGGCGCCGCTGTGGATCAGCGTGCCGCTGATCGCGGTCACTGTGGGGATCGGCTGGTTCGCACCGGTGCTGGGCGTGAGCCTGCTCGCGTTCCTGATCGTCGATGTCGTCCTCGGCCTGATCGCGGGACGACGCCGGGGAGCAGTCGTCTGAGGTCCTGAATCGCACTCGGTTACGACACCAGCCGAGGTAATTCGGTTGCGCCGCACCATCATTCCCGCGCACGCGAGCACCACCGCGTCGCCCGTGCGATGGACCGCGCGCTCGGCCGGGTCGTAACAGCCGCCGACAGCGATCGGCCGGCATCACCGATTGCGCCGCAATACGCAGGACGTACCGCTTGCGGTCGTCCGGGGCTGCATCATGACCATATTCGGCGCAGTCGGCACACCTACAGCAACTTTCGTTTACCTGATACCGCAAAGGGATTCATCACCATGGGAATCAAGAACATCGCCGCCACCGCCGCCCTCGTCGCCGCCGCCCTGGGCCTGAGCACGGCCACCGCCGGCGCCGCCCCCACCGACGCCGGCGCGGTGGGCTTCCAGGCCACCACCACGCCGAGCGGCACCGTCATCTCCACCGATGCCGGATCGCTGTCGGCCGACGACGGCGTATTCACCGTCAAGGCGGCCGACGGCACGGTCCTGGCCGGAACGCAGCTCTCGTTCCGGGTCGACGATTTCGTCTTCCCGATCGAGGCGCGGATCCACGACCGCACCGCGACCCTCACGCCGAAGTTCGACCTCGCGCACGCGGCCTACCAGCCGGTCGCGATGCCGTTCGAGGACAGCGCGCCGTGGAAGACCCCGTACGACCGGGAGCAGGCCGCGTGGAGCCGGATGACCAGCACCCTCAGCGCCGGCGCTTCCATCGGCACCCTGGTGGGTGGCATCGGTGGCGCCGGAATCGGCTGCGTCCTGGGCGGAATCGCGGGCGCGACCATCGCGGCGGCCACCATCGTCGGCATGTTCGGCCCGTTCGTACCGGCCGCGGTGGTGGGCTGCCTCGGCGGCATCGTGGCCATCGGCGCGCTGGGCACCCTCGCGGGTCAGCTGCTGGTCACCGCCCCGGTCGCGGTCCTGGCCGCGGCCCAGTACTTCACCACGGTGAACTCCCCGTTCCCCGCGAAGTGAGGTAGCGAGACGACGCGGCACCCGCACCCCGATATCCGGTGATCTGCCGGGTATCGGGCGCGGGGCCGCCGGCGGAACAGCGAAGGCGCCCAGCGCAATCCGCCGGGATCGGCGCCGGCGCAGCCCTTCCGGGATATCGTGCACACGATCAGCACAGGTTGTCTCCGTTTTCCCTTCGCGAAGGAGTGACCGCGTTATGAACGATTCCTGGTTCCACCGCACCGCACGCGCCGGTGTCGCCGCCGCGGGGGCCACAATCCTCGCGGCCGCCCCGGCTCTCGCCCACGTCACCGTCTCCGGTCCGGACGCGGCGCGCGGCGGTTCGGCGGTGCTGACCTTCCGGGTACCCAACGAATCGGCCACCGGTAGCGCCACCACCCAATTGAGCGTGCAGCTTCCGGCCTTGACCGAAGCCGAAACCGAACCCGTGCCGGGCTGGAAGACCAAGGTCACCCGCAACGACAACCACAGGGTCGTCGCCGTCACCTGGATGGCGGATACCGGCAGCGGCATCGAGGCCGGGCAGTTCGAACAGTTCTCCATACTGGCCGACGGACTGCCGGATGCCGACACCGTCCCCCTGCCCGCCACCCAGACCTACGCCGACGGCCGGGTCGTGCGATGGGACCAACCCTCCTCCGGGGACAGCGAACCCGAATTCCCCGCTCCGACACTGGCATTGGCGCCGGCACACGCGGGCGGGGCACACAACCACGGCGACGTCCACGCCGCCGCCGCGGCCGAGGAACACGAAACCGACACCACGGCACGATGGCTGGGCAGTATCGGCATCGTGCTCGGCGCACTGGGTGTCCTCGCCGCGGCCACGATGTTCACGCGAAATCGGTCTCGGCGGTAGCCGACACCGCCGCGGCGCCCGATCGGCCCCGGAAACGCGATCGCCGGAGACCGCCCGTACATTGACCACGAGCGCAATGGCCGATCTCGGGTGAGAGTGGGAGTGAGCGTGCCGGAGCAGACCGTCGGCATCATCGGCGCCGGCATCATCGGACTGGCGATCGGCCGGGAACTCGTCCGCCGCCGGCCCGGCACCCGGGTCGTCGTCGTGGACAAGGAGGACCGGGTCGCGGTCCATCAGACCGGGCACAACTCCGGAGTCGTCCATGCCGGAATCTATTACGAACCGGGCTCGCTGAAGGCCACCCTCTGTGCCCGCGGGCGGCAGCTGCTGCGCGACTACTGCGCCGAGAAGCAGCTGCCCTACGACGAGGTCGGCAAACTGGTCGTCGCCGTCACCCCGGACGACGTGGTGCGAATGGACGCGCTGGCCGAACGAGCGGGCAGCAACGCCGTGCCGGGACTGCGGCGCATCGATGCCGGCGAGATCCGCGAGATCGAACCGCATGCGACGGGTCTGGCCGCGCTGTATTCGCCGCACACCGCCATCACCGACTACTCCCGCATCGCCGCCGCCTTCGCCGACGAGATCACCGCCGCCGGCGGAGAGATCCGGTTGTCGTTCCCGGTCACCGCCGTCACGCGCGCCTCGAACGGCATCCGCATCGGCTCGGCCGCCGCGGCGATCGTGGTCGATCGGCTCATCGTGTGCGCGGGCCTGCACAGCGACACCGTGGCCGGACTGGCCGGAGACCGGCCGGG
>NZ_BDBN01000033.1 GCF_001613005.1 Nocardia nova NBRC 15556
GGCCCATCCGCCCGGCGCCGACGAATCCGATCCGCATCCCGGTCACCGCCGCTGATTCATCAGCGCCAGGGTGGCGTCCGCGGCGGTGAGGACGACGCCGGGATCGGCCCCCGCCGCATCGGCCAGGCCAGCCACCAGGGAGACGTCCTTGCGCAGCAGCGCACCGGCGTACTGGGCCAGCCGATCGAGGCTCACCCCGGCGTCGACGATGCGCCCGAGCGCGAAACTGTTCGCGGTGCCGTGCGCGATCACCTCGCCCAGCCGCGCCGGATCCACGCCCAGGCCCGCGCCCAGGGTGAAGGTGCTCATCGCGGTCGCGAGGTTCGCGGTGAACAGCAGATTGTTGAGCAGCTTGGTGACCTGTCCGGAGCCGACCTCGCCGAGATGCACCACCGGGTCGGCGTAGCTGTCGAATACGGGCCGGCAGCGCTGCACGACCTCGGCGTCACCACCGGCCATCACCAGCAGCCGCCCGGCCTCGGCCGCCGGCCCGCCGCCGCTGACCGGCGCGTCGATCAGCGAGATGTTCTGCACCGCAGCGGTTTTCGCAAGTTCGCGGCAGGTGTCGGGATGTACCGTGCTGTGCACGGCCACCACACCGCCCGCGGACATCCCCGCGAGCACGCCGTGTTCGCCGGTGAGGACCTCGCGCACGTCGTCGTCGCCGACCACGCAGACACAGACCAGATCGCTGCCGGCGCCCAGTGCCGCCGGCGTCTCGGCGGTCGCCGCGCCGGACTCCGCGAACGGCTCGAGGGTGGCGGCCCGGCGGGCCCACAGCGTCGTCGGATATCCGGCCGCGATGATGCGCCGCGCCATGGGGCCGCCCTGACTGCCCAATCCGATGAATCCGACTCGCATATCCGTACCTCTTCCGTCGAATGCCGCTGTCACGCCGTGGTTTCCGGCTGCTGCGCGGGAGCCGGTGCCGGACGCCAGAAGGTCGCCAGCAGCCCGGCCGTCGCGACCACGGCCACCCCCGCCGCGATCGCACCGCCCGCCCAGCCCACGACCTCGATATCGGTGGCGTGGTCGAGCGAGAGCCATCCCGGGCCCAGCATGGCCGTGGCCAAGGCGGTGACCGCGAGCACCAGCACGTACTCGTAGCCCTCCTTGAAGACGAAGAATCCGTTGGGGCGATGCGCCAGCAGCCCCGCCACGAGCATCACCGAGATGATCGCCGCACACGCCAGCGGCGTGAACAGGCCCACGATCAGCAATGCGCCCGCACCGATTTCGGTGACGACACTCAGCCAGGCCTGCAGGATGCCGTTGCGCAACCCGAGCCCGGCGAACCAGCGGGCGGTCCCGTCGATGCGGCCGCCGCCGCGCCAATGGTTGTAGCCGTGCGCGATCATGGTCGCGCCGACCACCAGGCGCAACAGCAGCAGTGCCACGTCGGCGACATCCATCTTCGCCTCACCTTCCGGGCCGCGTACCGTCGGCCCCGTCGAATTGGGTTGCAGAGCAGGAGAACCCGTCACCGGCGGCGAGCAGGCACTCCTCGGCGAAGGCCAGCACCCCCAGGTGGTAGGCGCGCGCGGAACGGCCCACGCTCAGGTTGTGCCCGCTGCCCGGCTGCCGGTTGAGTACCACCCGGGGCGCCGCGGTGAACGCCGTGCCGGCATGCGCCATCCCGTCCGGGTCGTTGCGCCACACCCGTTCGTGATCGCCGAGGGTGAAGCGCACCGGCACGCGGATCCGACCGGCGAGGGCCGGGAATTCGGTATCGGCCCAGTCGGTGACGGTCGCCGCTTCCAGCCGGGGTCCGTTCGCGGCGATCGCCGCGCCGCCGACCAGGTCGGGCGGATACAGCCGGGCCGGTTGCCAGAGCAGTTCGTTGAGTCCACGCGGTCGCGCACCGGGCCCGCGCGGCCCGGACAACATCGTCGCGGCCGCGGCGCTGTATTCGCGTCCGGTACCGGCTACTTCGAGGCCCAGCAGGTCGCGGCCGCGATCGTCGGCGGCCATCCGCAGGGCCAGCTCGCACCCGGCCGAGTGGGCGATCAGCAGTATGCCCGCATCGCGCGCGTCGGGAAGCAGTTGTGCCACCGCCGAATACATCAGGTCGACGCGCCGCCGCGGATCCCACAGCCGATCGGCGTGCGGTGCCGACGCACCGTAGCCCGGCCGGTCCAGCGCCAGCACGGTGAAGCCGAGGTCGCGGGCGGTGTGCAGCAGCGACAACTCGGGGTGTCCCGGACAGTCGAAGTAGACCGAGGTGGTAGCGCCGCCGTGCAGCGCGACCAGCACCGCACGCGGCTCTCGCGCCCGCATCAGAAGTCCCGACACCGCGATTTCGCCTGCCTCGGTCACCACCCGCTCCGGTGCCGTGGAGGAACGGTGTGCACCGAGTAGATGCGGCAGTCCGTCGGACGCGGCAGCGATGGGTATGGACGCGCTGTGCTGTGCTCTCGGGCGGGGTGTCGCGGCCGCCACATGGAGATGCCGCGCGGTCCGTGCATGATGGTGCTCCGCCGCTGCCGGCAGCCGGCCGTCCGCCTCCGGCGTGCCGGTCTGCTTCGCTGCCGGCGTGATGGGCCGGCTCGCTGCTGGGGCGGGCTGCTCCGCGGCCGCGGTCATCGCTCGCTCCGCAGCAGCAGCACGCCGCTCGGAGTCAACCCACCGCTGCTGGTGACCGCCACCCGCGCGCCGGCGACCTGACGCGGCCCGCATTCACCGCGCAGCTGGGCGACCGCCTCGTGGATCAGGCCCATGCCGTGGGTGCGTCCGTGCGAGAGCTGCCCGCCGTGGGTGTTGAGCGGCAGAAGTCCGTCGCGCGCGATGTTCTTACCGCCGTCGAGGAAGTCCTTCGCCTCGCCGATCTTGCAGAAGCCCAGTGCCTCGATCCAGGACAGGCAGTTGAAGCTGAAGCCGTCGTAGAGTTCGGCGACGTCGACGTCCTCGGGCCGCAGATCGGTGCGCGACCACAGATGCGCCGACTGCCCGAGCACCTGCGGTTCGTGGGTGAGGGTGCTCTGGTCCCACTCCACCCGCTCCAGGATCTGAGTGCCCACGGCCTCCACGTACACCGGGGGTTTGGCCAGATCGGCAGCGGCATCGGCGGCCGAGACGATCACCGCCACCGCGCCGTCGCAGGGCACGTCGCAGTCGTAGAGGCCGAACGGACTGGTCACCGGGCGTGCCGACAGGTAATCGTCCATGGTGAGCGGATCCCGGTACACCGCAGTGGGATTCAGCGCGGCATTGGCACGCTGGTTCAGCGCGATCCAGCCCAGCGTCTCCTTGGTCGTGCCGTAGCGATGGAAGTGCCGCTGCGCGTTCTGGGCGAGGGTGTGCGCCGCGGAGGTCGCCCCGAACGGCAGCTGCCAGCTGGGGGTGCGGCCACCGCCCAGCGGTGCCGTCGCACCGGTGCGGATCAGTTCGTTGTAGGTGGCCTCCCACACCGTCCGGAAGCACAGCACGTGCCGGGCCAGTCCACCCGCGACGGCCAGCATCGCCGCGATCACCGAGCCACCCGGCCCGAAGGTTTCGATGCCGCCGTTGTACCAGACCGGCCGCAGCCCCAGCGCCGACTCGAGGGCGGTCACCCCACCCTCACCGAATCCGCCGACGTTCCCGCCGCCCGGGTACGAGGAGATTCCGTCGATATCGGCCATCGTGAGCCCGGCGTCCGCGATCGCGCGTTCACAGGCCTGCACGGTCAGCGCCAGCGGGGGAACCATCAGCCGCCGTCCGATCTCGGACATTCCGATGCCGGTCAGCGCCACCCGATCCTCGAATTTGGCGGCGGAGACCCGAGGCCGGACGTGCTCGGCGAAGCGGTCGGGGTCGATCTCGTCGGCCGGCAGCGGTGCCGGCTCCGGTTGTTCGGCCGTGGGCCGGAACAACGGAAGCCACACGTCCTCGTGCTGTTCGAACACCACCTCCATCCGCATACCGAGCACCAGGTCGGCGGCGTCGCAGCCGATGACGGTGGTGGTCAGGCGAATTCGCGGATCCTCCACCAGCGCGACCTGCCCGACCACATACGGCGGTGGCAGCCCCGGCAGTCCGAACCGCTCGTTGTGCGTGAAGCCGATGAGCGTCGCCACACCGGAGACTTCCCGCACCCCCATCTCGGTGCCCCGGCAATAGCGGCACACCGGCTGCGGCGGATGGATCAGCTCGGCGCAGGTCCGGCACTGCTGGATGCGCAGCCGATCGTCGGCGCCGGCGGTCCAGAAGAACTCGTTCTGCGCGGTGAGTTGCGGTAGCGGCCGCCCGGACGCGGTGGTCACCTCACGCCTCCTGCTTGTCGGTGCGAAATGCGAATTCGGCTGTGCGCGAGGCTCAGTGGATGTCGGCCTGTTCCTTGCGGGCGGTCACCGGCGCCGCGAGCTGTTGCTCCTCGCAGATCGCCTGCAACTTCTCCAGCGTCGCGTCGAGCCCCTCGCCCAGCCGCGGGCCCGGGGTGAAGGTCGCCGGCAGATGCCGCATGCCCTGGATGACGGCGATGGTGTCGTAGTGCACCGTGGTGTCGGGGTCGCAGCGGTAGTCCGGCATCCGGTCCAGCACCGCGAGCAGCATCCGCTTGAATACCGTGCGGGCCAGATTGGAGCCGATGCAGCGGTGGATCCCGAGCCCGAAACTGTAGTGCCGGTTGCGATGCCGGTCGAGGATGATCTCGTTGGGGTCCTCGAAGATCGACGGATCGCGGTTGGCCATCGCCCACGACAGCCACAGCCGATCGCCCTCGGCGAATCGTGTGCCGACCACCTCGCAGTCCTCGGCGATGGTGCGGCCGTCGCCCGGGGCCGGCGTGTAGTACCGCAGGAATTCCTCGGTCGCCGAATCGAGCAGGGTCTCGCGCTCCGCGCTGAGGATTTCGCGCTGGTCCGGATGCTCCGACAACCATTCCAGCGAATGCGCGGTGAGCGCCGTGGTGGTGTCGAAACCGCCGCCGATGATCAGTGCCAGCATGCCGAGCATCTCGAGGTCGGGCAGTTGGGCGCCGTTGACCTTCGCCCGCACCACCGCGTCGATCATGCCCGGCCGCGGATTCTCCTTGATCTCGATCAGGTTGTTGAGCAGATCCAGGCCCATCTCCCGGTGCATCGCGGTGATCCGCTCGATATCCGGGGAATCGGGCGGGGTGTAGACCGCGGCATGGACCGGTTCGTTGTAGACCGTCCACTTCTTCAGCGGAATGCCGAGCATCGCCAAGGTGAGAACGGCGGGAACGATATTGGCCAGATCGTCGACGAAGTCGATGCGGCCGGATTCGATCTTCTCGTCGATCGCCGCGCGCACGACCTCGTCGATGAACGGAATCCAGCGGTTGACCGCCGCCGGGGACAGATACGGGTTGAGCGCCGACCGCAGTTCGCGATGCTCGGGCTCGTCCATCTCCAGGATCCCGCCCCGGATGGCGGCGGCGCGTGGCGGTTTCGGAATCGAAATCCCTTGATAGCCACGGCGTTCCCCGGCGGTGTCGTGATCGTTGGACACGTAGGGGCAGCGGGCGAGCTCGAACACCTCGCGGTTGCCGGCGGCGACCCAGTGGCCACCGTAGGTGTCCGACCAGGCGATCGGGCAGTGCTGCTGCATGTCCTGGGTGATGGACAGGAAATTGTCGCGATACTCCGGGGCGTACCGGTCGAACGAGTACTGCGGTTGTTTCCGCTCGTCGTCCGCCGGTCCGGCCTCGGTGATGTTTTCGGCGGTCACGGCGTTCCTCTCAGGTGATGGTGATCGCTCGTTCCGGGCACGACTGGGCGGCCTCGCGGACCTGTTCCTCCTGATCCGGGGGAACGTCCTCGCTGACCGCCGAGGAGTGGCCGTCGATTTCACTGAGTACGAACGACTTCGGAGCGACCATGGCGCACAGGGTGTGTCCCTGGCAGCGCTCCGGATCGACGCGAACCTTCACGGTGTCTCCCCTTAGATGTGATAGTCGTACCACTTGAGGTATCCGCCGGCGTCCACCCGCATCTGCATGCCGGTGACGTAGCGGGATTCGTCGGAGGCCAGGAACAGCACCATGTTGCTGGTGTCCTCCGGCTCGATCCACGGCACCGGCATGGCCTGCTGCACATGGAACGCGGGCTGCGCGTCCTGCAGGGTCGGCTTCTCGAGATCGGGCCGGAACGAGCGGTACATGGGCTCGCTCTGCAACATGTTCGTATTGCAGTTGGTCGGATGGATGACATTGGCGCGGATATTGCGCGCGGCGATATGCGTCGCCAATTCGTGCATGTACATCGACAATCCGCGCTTGGCGACCATATAGGCGATGCCGCCGGGATCCTTGCCGGGCTGATCGACCTTGGCCACATCCATCAACGCCGCGGTCGAGCCGGTGGCGATGATCGAGGCGCCGGTGTCCAGATACGGCAGTGCGGCGTGCACGGTGTTGATCACGCCGATCAGGTTGGTGTCGATGACGTCGGTCCAGGCCTGCCACTGCGGTTCGCCCTTCATGCCGGCGATGCCGGCCTGGGCCACCACGACATCCAGATGCCCCAGCTCGTCGACGCCGCGTTTCACCGCGTCGCGCAGCGCGGCGATATCGCGGACGTCGGCCTGCACGGCGACGATCCGGCGGCCGGTCTTCTCCACCAGTCGTTCGGTTTCCTCGAGGTCTTCCGGCCGCGCCATCGCATAGCCGATGGTCTCGATGTCCTTGCAGATGTCGACGGCGATGATGTCGGCGCCCTCGGACGCCAGCTTCACCGCGTGACTGCGGCCCTGCCCTCGTGCGGCACCGGTGACGAGGGCGACTTTGCCTTCCACGCGTCCCACTGGTGGTCCTTTCGGTTGTGTTGTGCCTCAGCGCGTTTCGCGCCGGTTAGGTATTGCGGCCGCCGTTGACACCCAGGATCTGGCCGGTGATGTAGCCGGCTTCCTCGGAGACGAGGAACGCGCAGGCGGCGGCGATGTCCTCGGGCCGGCCGACCCGGCGGACCGGGGTGCGGGCGATGTGGTCCTCGATGGATCCGCCGAGCAGCTGGGCCTGTTCGGTCTTGCGCAGCATCGGTGTATCGATGAACCCGGGCGGGACCGCGTTCACGGTGATGCCCTCCGGGCCGAGTTCCAGGGCCAGCGATTTCGTCAGTCCGTTGACCGCCGACTTCGCCGAGACGTAGTGCGACATGAAGGGTTGCCCGGAATGGGTGCTGGAGGAGGAGATGTTGACGATCCGGCCCCACTGCGCGGCGCGCATATCGGGCAGGACGGCCTGAATGCTGTGGAAGACCCCGTGCAGGTTCACCGCGATGGTGCGTTCCCACTGCTCGAAGCTCAGGTTGGCGAAGCGGCGGTAGCCTTCGGCGCCGGCGGAGTTCACCAGCACCGTCACCGGGCCCAGTTGTTCCCGGATCGCGGTGAGCGCGGCGTCGATCTGGGCGCGGTCGGTGACATCGGCGGTGTGGTCGAATTCGGACTCGCCGGGTTTGATGTCGAGAGTGGCCACGCGAAAGCCGTCGGCGCGCAACCGATTCGCCACGGCCAGTCCGATGCCGGACCCGCCCCCGGTGACCACCGCTGTTCTCACGCCCACGGTTCGGCTCCCGCGATCGTGGTGCGGTGCAGTTCGCGTTCGGAGCTCGCGTCGTAGTGCAGGGCGCGGTGCAGGATTCCGGTGTTGTCCCACACCACCAGATCACCGACCGACCAGTCGTGGGTGTAGGAGAAGCGCGGCTGAGTCGACCACTCCAGGAGTTCGTCGAGCAGTGCGCGGCTCTCGGCCGCGTCCATGCCCACGATGTGGTCGGCGGTGGCGCCGATGACCAGTGAGCGGCGGCCGTCCCGGCGTTGCCACACCAGCGACGTTTCGTGCGTGGGCAGGTGGCGCCAGTCGGCGACCTGCTCGGCGGTCGGGTCGGGGTGCACGAGGCGCTGGGAGGCCTCGAAGCTGTGCACGACGCGCAGGTTGTCGTAGCGCTTGCGTTCGGCCTCGGACAGTCCTTCGTAGGCGGCGTAGGTGCTGGCGAACTGGGTGCCGCCGCCTTCCATCGCCACATGCCGCGCGGTGAGCACGGTCGCCTTGGCCGGCACGTCGTTGGTGGTGTCGTCGATATGCCAGAAGAAGGTGCCCTCGAGATATTTCGCGGCCCGGTTCTTCTCGGGATCCAGTGTGATGGTGAAGATTTCGCGGCCACCGGGAGCGAGCACCGTGCCCAGGCGCCGGCAGAACGCCAGCTGGGCTTCGTCGTCGAGATGCAGTCCGCGGACCACCAGGACGCCGCGCCACTTCAGGGCCTCGAGGCACCGGCTGATCACCGTGTCGTCGTGCAGATCCTCGACCCCGGTGACCTCCACTCCGATGGTGGGGTTCAGCGCTGTCGTCTCAACCACAAGAATCTCCCTTCCAATTGTGAGAACCGTACTCTCGCTCGGCGTTTCTCCGCAAGGTTTCCCTGGATTCGAGCACGTTCCGAGGGTGACCGGGTAACGGCGGCGATCGGTGGGACGCGTTCGGCCATTGCTGGGGCCGAACCTGCTCGGATACATTATTCTCCATTGTTGAGAATGGAATTTCCATAGACGAGGAGACGGGATGCCACAGGGCAACGCGACGGCCGGCGACGGGCGCGCCGTCACCAGACGAATGCTGATCGACGGTGAACTCGTCGCGGGGGAGCGCAGTTTCGCCTCACTCAATCCGGCCACCGGAGAGATCTACGGGTACGCGCCCGAGGCGAGCATCGCCGACACCGAGGCGGCGATCGCGGCCGCGCGCCGGGCCTTCGACACCACCGACTGGTCCACGAACACCGAATTCCGCGCGCACTGCCTGGAGCAGTTCTACGCGGCACTGCGCGCCAACGTCGAAGACCTGCGCGAGCTGACCATCGCCGAGGTCGGCGCGACCCGGATGATGACCCACGCCAATCAGCTCGAGACACCGTTCGAGATCGTGAACTACTTCGCCGGTCTCACCCGCACCTACCCGCGCACCGAGGAACTCGGCGAGGTGGAGGACCGCGGCCGCATGCACCGTCGCTGGGTGGAGCGCGAGGCCTCCGGTGTGGTCGCGGCGATCGCGGCCTACAACTATCCGCATCAGCTGGCGCTGGCGAAACTGGCGCCGGCGCTGGCCGCCGGTTGCACCGTGGTGCTCAAGGGCGCCCCCGATACGCCGCTGGCCACACTGGCGCTCGGCGAGGTGATCGCGGAGCACACCGACATCCCGGCGGGGGTGGTGAACGTGCTGTCCGGATCCGATGTCGAGGTGGGCAGGACGCTGACCACTCATCGCGATGTCGACGTCGTCAGCTTCACCGGATCGACCGCGGTGGGCCGCCAAATCATGTCGGCGGCCGGCGATTCGCTCAAACGCGTCTTCCTGGAACTGGGCGGCAAATCCGCGATGGTCGTGCTCGACGACGCCGATTTCGGCACCGCCGCGATGTTCGGCGCCTTCAGCATCTGCAGCCACGCCGGGCAGGGCTGTGCGATCACCACGCGCATGCTGGTGCCGCGCGAGCGCCACGACGAGGTGGCCGAGATGGTCGCCGGATTCATGTCCAAGGTCAGCTACGGCGACCCAGGCGATCCGAAAAACTATATGGGCCCGCTGATTTCGGAACGCCAGCGCGACAAGGTGCACGGTCTGGTGCAGCGCGCGGTGGAGGCCGGCGCGAAACTGGTGTGCGGCGGGGAGAAGGTCGACCCCGGCTACTTCTACGCCCCGACCCTGCTCGCGGGCGTCGACCCGGACAGCGAGATCGCCCAGGAAGAGGTGTTCGGGCCGGTGCTGGCCCTGATCCCGTTCGACGACGACGAGGATGCGGTTCGCATCGCCAACAACTCCGTCTACGGGCTGTCGGGCGGCGTGTTCTCCGCCGACGAGGACCGGGCGCTGGCGGTGGCGCGGCGCATCCGCACCGGAACGATGAGTATCAACGGCGGCAACTACTTTCATCCCGATGTGCCGTTCGGCGGCTACAAGCAGTCGGGCATCGGCCGCGAGATGGGTGTGGCCGGGATCGAGGAATTCCTCGAGCAGAAGTCCTTCGCAGCGGTGGTGGCGTGATGAGCGGCGGCAAACCCCTGGACGGCATCCGCGTCCTCGAGGTCGCGATGTACGGGTTCGTCCCCTCGGCCGGTGCCGTGCTGGCCGAATGGGGGGCGGATGTGGTGAAGGTGGAACACGCCCGCACCGGTGATCCGCAGCGCGGGTTGCGCCAGATCGGCCGCTTGAAGGTCGAGGGCGATCCGAATCCCAATATCGAGCACGCCAATCGCGGCAAACGCAGTATCGGACTGGACATGTCGGTCCCCGAGGGGCGCGAGGTGATCTACGAGCTGGCGAAGACGGCCGATGTGTTCCTCACCAGCTTCCTGCCGCAGGCGCGCGCCAAATTCGGCATCGATGTCGACGACATCCGCGCGGTGAAGCCGGACATCGTCTACGCACGCGGCAGCGCGCTGGGACCGCGCGGTGAGGAATCGACCAAAGGCGGTTTCGATATGACCGCGTTCTGGTGCCGTGGGTCGGTCGCCGCGACCATCACCCCGGAGGGGATGGACGGGCTCATCTCCCCGCCCGGTCCGGCCTTCGGCGACACCATCTCCGGCACGAATCTGGCCGGCGGTATCGCGGCGGCGCTGCTGAAACGCGAACGGACCGGCGAACCGTCGGTGGTCGACGTCTCGCTGCTGGGCAGCGGCCTGTGGTCCATGGGCCACACCATCGCGCTGTCGGCACATCTGCGGCAGCCGCTGATCGCGCCCGCACCCGGTTCGCACGGGGCGCCGACCAATCCGCTGTCGGGCCTCTACGAGACCGCCGACGGCCGCTTTCTCTCGCTGGTCATGTTGCAGCCCACCAAGTTCTGGGCCGACGTCATGCGCCACATCGACCGGCCGGAGCTGGCCGACGATCCCCGCTTCGCCACGGCGGAGTCGATCGCCGCCAATACCGAAGCGGGCGTGGCGATTCTGCGTGAGGCGATCGGGCAGCGCACCCTCGCCGAATGGACCGAGAAACTCGCCACCATGGCCGGGCCGTGGGCGCCGGTGCAGGACAGCCTGCAGGTCGGCTCCGATCCGCAGATCCGCGCCAACGACTACCTGGTGCAGGTCGGCAGCCTCGAAATGGTCGCCAACCCGGTGCAATTCGATCTCGCCGCACCCGATACCGGGCCCGGGCCGGAATTCGCGGCGCACACCGAGGAAGTGCTGCTGGAGCTGGGATTGGACTGGGATCGCATCATCGCGCTCAAGACCGCCGGCGCCATCACGTAGTTTCGCCCGCAGGAAGGCTGACATGCCCTGTGTCGCATCGATCGGAACCTATCTGCCCTGCTGGGGCGGACCGCGCGGCCGTGTGCCCGGCGCGGACGAGGACGCGGTGACCCTGGCCGTGGAGGCCGGGCGGGCCGCCCTCTCGGGCGCCCCGCGTGCCACCGCGTATGTCGAGCGCGTCGTCGTGGTGAGCCGGGATCTGCCGTTGCTGGAGAGCAGTAATGCCGCGGTGCTGCTGGCCGGACTGGGTTTGGATCCCGAGCTCGAGGTGATCGAACGACTCGGCGGCGCGCCCGCGACACTGGACGCGCTCAGCTCCGCCCGCCCGCGCACGCTGATCATCGGCGTCGACCTGGATCCGGCCGGTGCGGCCGCGGCGCTGGTCGCCGAGCGCGGACTGGCGGTGCGGACCGCGGCCCGGGTGGCGCGCAGTCTGCCGGTGCGCACCCGCAACGCCACCGGCGATGTCCACGATTACGGTGATCCGCGGCTGCTGCACGAGCGCGGCCTGCTCGCCTCGCTGGCCGCGGCGTGGGTGGATACGCCGGTGATCGTGTCGGGCGTCGACCACGAGCAGGCGGCCCACCTGTGCGTCGGTGACCCACCACGATTGCCGACGACGGGGGCCGGGTCGAGCCTGTTCGCCCTTGCGGCACTGGCCGACTGGGGACAGACGGGGCTGCTCGTCGGGGTCGAGCAGGCCAGTCTGTCGGGGGTCACGGTCTCCGCGGGGCCGGTGCGGGTATACCGGCGCGAGCCCGCGGTGCGAGCCGAACCGGAGGCGGTCGCGGTACCGGGTGCCGACATCCCGATCTCGCTGGCCGCCTACGAGCGGGCCTTCGAGGCCAAGGTGCGCTGGGAGGCCGGTCGCCACCCGGGCCGCGACGAATTGGATTTCCCGCCGCGCTATCGCCTCGGTGACGACGGCCGGCTCAGCACGGACTACACGCTGATTCCGCTGCCGCGCACCGGAACCGTGTACACCGAGGTGACGGTGCACGTGCCGGTGCCCGGTCTGCGAACACCGTATTCGCTGGTGATCGTCGAACTCGACGAGGTGGACGTGCGGGCACTGGTCAAGGTCACCGGCACCGATCCCGGCACGGTCCGCATCGGCGACCGCGGGCGCATGGTCCTGCGCCGGGTCGCGGTGCGCTCCGGAGTGCCGGACTACGGGTACGCGTTCGAGCCGGACACGGAGGCGGCATGAGACATAATCGCGCAGCGCTCGTGGCGCCGAAGGGGGGTGCGGGCGCTCCCGCGAATTACGGAGGCGGCATGAGACATAATCGCGCAGCGCTCGTGGGGCCGACCGGGGTGCGGGCGCTCCCGCGAATTACGGAGGCGGCATGAGACGGGTGGCACTGGTCGGCGCCGGGATGACGCCGTTCGCCGAACATTTCGCGCTCGGGATCAAGGATCTGCTGCCGATGGCCTTCGCCGAATGTGCGGCGTCGGTGGACAAGGGGGTCGCGAAATCGGACCTGCAGGCGGCGTGGTTCGGGGCGATGGGCACCCCGGACGGGTTCCCCTCGGGCATTCTCGCCGACGTGCTCGGGGTGCCGGACCTGCCGGTCACCCGCGTCGAGAATTCGTGTGCCACAGGCAATGACGCGGTGCGCAACGCCCTGTTCGGCATCGCCTCCGGTGCCTATGATGTGGCGCTGGTGATCGGCGCGGACAAACTCCGCGAAACCGCCTCCAAGGACATGTTGTGGGAGTGGGAGGCGATGACCCGCGATATGGCGTGGGACTACCCGCTCGGCCTGATCGCGCCGGCCGGCTTCGCCCTGCACGTCGCTCGCTACCTGCACGAATCGCCCGCCGGACGCGAGCATCTGGGCATGATCGCGGTGAAGAACCACCGGCACGGCGTCTCGAATCCGAAGGCGCGCTTACGTTTCGAGATCTCGCTGGAGCAGGCCCTCGCCGCGCCGATGGTGGTGGACCCGTTCGGCGTGTACGACTGCGCGCCGCAGAGCGACGGCGCCGCCGCGCTGATCCTCGCCGCGGAGGACGTGGTGGATCGCTACACCGATCGGCCGGTCTGGATCAGGGGAGTGGGTTTGGGCCTGGATTCGGTGATGCACCAGCACAAACGGGATATGACCACATTCCCGGCGACGGTGCGCGCGGCGAAACAGGCCTTCGCGATGGCGGGACTGACTCCGGCCGATATCGATGTCGCGGAGGTGCACGATTTCTTCACCGGCATCGAATTGATCAGCTACGAGGATCTCGGCTTCGCCGACCGCTTCGAGGCCTGCAAACTGGTCGACACGGGCGCGACCAGCGTGGGCGGTGCGCTGCCGGTGAACCCGAGCGGAGGTTTGAAGTCCAAGGGCCACCCGCCGGGGGCCACCGGTGTGGCGCAATGCGTGGAACTGTTCGAGCAACTGCGCGGCCATGCCGCGAATCAGGTCGACGGGGCGCGAATCGGATTGGCGCACAACCTCGGCGGCCCCACGGCGGTGTCGGCGGTGACGATTCTGGAGGGTCCCCACGGCTGAGATGTCCCCGCGCTGCGAATCCGAGGTCGTCGCGCTCGTCACCGGGCGCGTGGCCCGGCGGCGTGCCGTATTGGATTGGGCCGCACACTATGTCGGCCGTGACGGCACCGTGCATGTCGTCTGTGACGGCACCCTGGCTCCGGCGCTGGTGAGCTCGATCATGGTCGGCATGTTCGTCGATGCCGAACAGGTCGAACACGCCGATTTCGCGCAGACGGCGATGCTGCTGGCGCCGCACGGCTGTAACTGGACCTGGCAGCATCTGCCCTTCGGGGCCATCGGGCACGCGGTGGCCCTCGCGCGGCGCAAGAGCCTGCTCGCGGTGGTGCCCGCGCGATCGCAGTTTCTGCGCCCGCCGTCCGTGCGAATCGTCTGCCCGCGGTGAATGCCGCTGCGCTCCCTGGCAATCGGCCGCTGTGAGACACCTGTCCGAACTATAGTTTCGTTCGGGTGTGAGAAGGAGATCGCGATGGACCTGTCTCTCGTAGCGCCGGAACTGCGCGGACCCGCGCGCTGGTTGCCGCCGCTGACGATCGGCCGCCGCTGGGCATTGCGCCTGGTGCGCCTGGCCGCCGCGCATCGGCCCGCCCGTCGAATAGCGGGCGTGCGCATCGAGCACCTCGCGGCCGGCCGCGTACCGCTGCGTGTCTATCGCCCCACGGGCACTTCTTCGCCGGTTGCGGTGTTGTGGATTCACGGCGGCGGATACGTTCTCGGCAGTCCGGTCCAGGACGATGCCTTCTGTTCGGTCACCGCTCGCGACCTCGGCGTCACGATCGTCTCCGTCGACTACCGCCTCGCACCCGAACATCCCTTTCCGGCTCCACTGCAGGACTGCTGGATCGCATGGATGTGGTTGCAGCGCAACGCCGCCCGATTCGGTGTCGATCCCGCGCGGGTGGTGCTCGGCGGGCAGAGCGCCGGCGGCGGCCTGGCCGCCTGCCTGTGCCAGCGGCTCGTCGCCGACGGCGGCTCCCGCCCGGCCGCCCTGTGGTTGAGCGCGCCGATGCTCGACGACCACACCGCCGCACGCCGCGATCTGGACGCCCTGCGCCATCTCGGCTGGACCAACGACAACAATCGCTACGGCTGGGGCAGCTACCTCGCCGCCCCACCCGGCAGCGCCACCGTGCCCGATTTCGCCGTAGCCGCCCGTCGCGTCGACCTCACCGGCACCCCGCCGACCTGGATAGGCGTCGGCACCATCGACCTGTTCCACGACGAGGACGTCGCCTACGCGGAGCGTCTGCGCGCGGCGGGCGTGCCGGTCGAACTCGACGTCGTCCCCGGCGCGCCCCACGGTTTCGACAGCTGGGCGCCGGGCGCGGGCCTCGCCCGCGAATTCCACGCACGGTCTCGCCGGTGGCTGGCGACGACGATGGGGTTGACGGTTCACGAACGCGCGCATCGCTGATCGTCGTCTCTGCGACCACGTTGCGTGACGATGCTCGTGCAGTTCAGGTTCGGCCACGACGCAGGAGCTTCCGTATCCTCAGCTCCGGGTGTCCTTGCGGTGGGCGGCGTTGAAGCGCGCCTTCTTCTGGCGGTTTCCGCAGGTGTTCATGTCACACCATTTGCGGGTGCGGCTCCGGCTGGTGTCGAAGAAGGCGGCGCGGCAGGTCGGTGATGCGCACAAGGCCAGTTTTCCGTCTCGTTCGCCCGCGATGATGTTGATCGCGTCGGCGGCGATCACGCCCAGGGCGTCTTCGACGCAGGACGGCGAGGTAAGTCGCCATCGCCGTGTGCCCTCGGGTGTCAGGATTGCCGTGGCCCGGCCCTGAAGGCTGCGGTCGTTGATGATTCGGACGGCATGTGCGGGGAGTGGGTCGTGAATCGCGGCCGCTGTCGCGGCGGCGTGAATTGCCTCCCGTAGTTCCTGGGCCAGCTCGAGCTGGGCGGTGGTGCAGGAGTCCACGGTCAGCTCGTTCACCGCCAGCCAATCGACGAGTCGCTGCGGCGTCGGGATGCGTTCCACCGGATCACCGTGACGCTCCGACAAAGTTCCCGTGAAGCTCGTCGCCAGCACGGTGCCGAGGCGGAAATCAGGAAACCCAGCAGGCATGGAACCACCTTAGCTGGTTGCAGCCTGTCGCCAGTGCATGTTAGAACCGTCTTAGCCGGTTCGCGCAGTCCGGAGCCGGCTCCGCGACGACCAGGAGGTCTCATGTCCGCGCTCGGCCACCTCGATCCGGTTTCCACTCCCGATTCCACTGACGTAGAGCCGTTCGAAGCCCACGCAACCGACGCCGAACTCGACGATCTGCGCGCTCGATTGGCCGCGGCGCGGCTACCGGAGGCTGAGACGGTCCCGCTCGGCGCGTCCGGCCCCCGCCGATGGGCGCAGGGAGTTCCACTCGCCGACCTCGTCGAGGTCGTGAATTACTGGCGCACCGAATACAACTGGCGTTCGTTCGAGGAGCGTCTCGATCGAATCGGCCAGTACCGCACGGCAATCGACGGCCTGGGAATCCACTTTCTGCACCGGCGATCCGCGCGCCCGGATGCGATTCCTCTGATCCTGACGCACGGCTGGCCGGGCAGCATCGCCGAATTCATCGACGTGGTAGACGATTTGGCAGACCCGAAGGACGCATCCGCGCCGGCGTTCCATGTCGTGGTCCCGTCCCTACCGGGCTTCGGTTACAGCGACAAACCGGCCACCACCGGGTGGGGCACCGAAAAGATCGCCGCCGCATGGGTGGAACTGATGGAAAGGCTCGGCTACAGCAGGTTCCTGGCCCACGGCGGCGACTGGGGAGGCAACATCACGACGGTTCTCGGCGGCAGGTTCCCGGAACATGTGCTCGGCATCCATTCGCTGTTCGCCGAGGCCCCGCCCGGATCGGCAACGGACGGGCTGACCGCGGCCGAACGCAGGTGGGCCGAGGAGACCCGTCATTTCTGGCGCCACCGCGCCGCATACGCGAAGCAGCAGGCCACCCGGCCACAGACCATCGGCTACTCGCTCCTCGACTCACCGGTCGGACTCCTCGCCTGGATCCTCGACAAGTTCGCCGAGTGGAGCGACACCGACGACAGCCCGTTCGAAACGATCTCCAAAGATCGCATTCTCGACGACGTCACCCTGTATTGGCTGACGTGCACCGGCGCATCGGCAGCCCGCATCTATTACGAAAGCCACAACTCGCTCGACCCCGACCTCCGAGTCGACGTCCCGTCGGCAATCACCATGTACCCCCGCGACATCGAAAAATGCCCGCGCCCCTGGGCGCAGGAGCGGTACCGGCGGATCGTCCGATGGAACGCACCCGAATGCGGCGGACATTTCCCGTCGCTGGAAGTTCCCCAGTATTTCGTGAAGGACCTGCGAGAAGGCCTGGCCGCAGTGTCGGCCGCCGGTCTGCCCACGCGCTGCGGATCGAGCGTGCTCCCGAGTTCGCGCGACAGCGCAGAATATCCATCGTGAGTCTGGACACGACTATCCTGCGGTGGCTTTCGCTGCATAGGACACCGGCTTTGACAACGGTGGCGCGGGTGGCAATGGATGCCGGGATGAGCAATACGGTCATAGCCGCGGCCGGGGTCGTGGGCTTGGTTGTCGTGGCCGCGAAACGCTGGTGGTGGCAGGGGATTACGATCGCCGCGTCGGTAGTGGCGGCGCAGTCGGCAGCCAGGGCTCTGAAGCATATGATCCACCGGGAGCGCCCACCGATGGACGTCTCGGTCGTTCATGTCGGTGCGTTCTCGATGCCCTCGACCGTGGCCGCGATGACGGCCGCTGTCGCGGTCACCGCCTATTCGGTCCTGCCCTGGCCGGCGGAGCACCGGCGCTGGGTGGGAGGCGTCATCGCCGCGCTCCTCGTCTGCATCGGTATCGCGATGGTCTACCTGGGGGCGCACTGGCCGACGGATGTGCTGGCCGGTTGGGGTCTGGGCGCGGCAGTTGCCGGAATTGTCATGATGGTGGCCAGAGTCGCCTCTCGACGTGTCCGCAAATCGGCAGCGCCCGCGAGCGGAATCCTTGACACCCCCGACGTTGCCACTCGGGTGCATTCCTCCGGTCGGCTTCCGGGCAACCGTCCGCCGGGACCTTGACACGGTGTCGGCCGCAGCGTTCGACTAGGGAATTTCTTGTTTCACCTCGCATGATGACGGTCGGAGAGGTTGACTTATGCGCAGCGGAGGGTTGACGGGTCCGAGGCTCCGGCGCGGAGCGGGCTACCGCGGAATCGGCATAGCGGCGGCAGTGATCGGGCTCTGCATCGTCTCGCTGGGGGTATCCCAGACGGCCACAGGCGAACCAGTGGCAAATGCTGTCGACACCGGGTTCTCCGTTCCCTTCTCCGGGGCGCCCGGATACGAGCAGGTGGCGCCGACGCGGATGAGCAGCCCGGATCAGCTGAACCAGCCGCTCGGCGAGGCGGCGGCGGATCGGATCGCCGCGCAGATCGGGCTCGACCGCGCCGATGCGTTGACCGATCAGCAGTATCAGGATTTGAGCAGCGGTGGGGGAGTCGGCGGCAACCGGGACGCGGCGAATGTGATCAACGCGTGCGTCGACATCCTCACCAATACGGTCGGCCGACCGCTCTATTCCGATGTCGGCGGGCAACGTACGCCCTCGACCCTGGCCGGTTACGGGTTGTATGTGAATCCGAGCGGCATGCTGGAGAGCCCGGCCAACGCCGACGCGCCGACACGGCAGGTGAATACCCTGATCGCGCCCGGCGGCTATGTCGGTAACTGGTTGCGGGACAACGGTGCGACCCGGAGTCTGGTCGCGCTGTACCGGTCCGCCTACACGGTGCAGGCCGCTTACGGGTTTGTGGCGCAACAGATTTCGGGTGCGGCTCAGCTGGTCACCAACACAGAGGGAAAGACGAGCACCGTGGTCGGCATGTCGATGGCGCCGCCGCTGTGGATCGTGAACTTCGCCCTGATCTACATCTTGAAACCCGCCTCGGCGGCGGCCATGCCCGCCTACTGGGCGCCCATTCCCGGCCCCGTGGTCGACGCCATGAAGGCCAGTCCCACCGGGCAGGTCCCGTTCGGCGAATACGCCTCCTACTTCGGGTAGTTCCCGCACACGGCCGGCACGTGGCGGTTTCCCGAGGTCCCGGAGATCCCGGCCGCGGTTAGAGTCGGGGCATGAGTAGCGAACCGCTTGCACTGCCCTCGGCCGAGTGGCCGGACTGGCTCGGCGATTACGTCCGCGGCCGGCTGCGGACCGCGGCGGAAACGGTGGCGCAGCTGAAGGCCGCGACACCCGCCGACACCGCCGGCGTGCTCGAACTGTGGAACGACGCCGACATCGCGCTGCGCGGGGCCGATTCGGCCGCGCACCTGTTCGCCGAAGTCCACCCCGACCCCGGGGTGCGCGGACCGGCCGAGGAATTGGTGCAAGAGGTCGATCGAGCCCGGACCGCGCGCGATCTCGACCGCGATCTCTACGACATCGTCGCCGCCACCGACTCCGCGAGCCTGGACGAGGTGTCGGCGCGCATGCGCGAGCATGTCCTGCGCGATTTCCGGCGCAGCGGTGTGGACCGCGACGAGCCGACCCGGGACCGGCTCCGGGCGATCTCCGAGCGGCTCACCGTACTGGAACAGGAATTCGGCCGCACCATCCGCGAAGACGTCCGCTCGATCCAGGTCTCACCCGGCCGACTCGACGGGCTGCCAGCGGATTTCGTCACCGCGCATCCGCCCGGGGCGGACGGACTCGTCACGGTCACCACCGACTATCCGGACTATCTGCCGTTCCGTACCTACGCCCGGGACGCCGAGGCGCGCCGCGCCCTCACCGTGGCGTTCGAGAGCCGCGGCTGGCCCGCCAACGACGCTGTGCTGCACGAGATCCTGGATCTTCGTGCCGAGAAGGCACGGCTGCTCGGCTTCGACAGCTGGCCCGATTACGACGCCGACGTCAAGATGATCGGTAGCGGGCACGCCATCGCGGAATTCATCGAGCGCATCGCGAGCGCCGCCGACGCCGCGGGCCGGCGCGATCTCGCGAGACACTGCTGGCCCGGCGCCGCGAGGACGAGCCCACCGCCACGAGCATCGACCGCTCCGAGGTCGGCTACTACACCGAACTCGTGCGCCGCGAACAGTACGACGTCGACGCCCGGGAGGTGCGCCGCTACTTCGATTTCCCGCGCGTGCGAGCCGGTCTGCTCGAAGTCACCGGCCGCCTCTTCGGACTGGAGTATCGACCCGTCGACGTCCCGCGCTGGCACGAGGACGTCACTGTCTACGACGTCTACGCCGACGGTGAACGACGCGGGCGGATCTATCTGGACATGCATCCCCGCGAGGGCAAATACAAGCACGCCGCGCAATTCGACCTCGTCGGCGGTGTCGCCGGAAAACTCCTGCCCGAGGGCGTGCTGGTGTGCAACTTCTCGCGCGGACTGATGGAACATCAGCACGTCGTCACGCTGTTCCACGAGTTCGGGCACCTGATCCACCACGTCGTGGGCGGCCACCAGGACTGGGCGCGCTTCTCCGGGGTCGCCACGGAATGGGACTTCGTCGAGGCCCCGTCGCAGATGCTGGAGGAATGGGCGTGGGACGCAACCGTTCTCGCCACCTTCGCCGTCGACGAGACCGGGGCGCCCATCCCCGCCGAACTGGTGGACCGCATGCGGGCGGCGAAAGAATTCGGCAAGGGCGTTTCGGTCCTCACACAGGTCGGCTACACCGAGGTGTCCTATCTGCTGCACCAGGACAGGCCCGCCGACCACGACCCGGTGGTCGTCGATGCCGTGACGCGGCACAGCGGAATCGCCGAGGTGCCGCAGACCCATTTCCAAGCCTCGTTCGGGCACCTGGCCGGCTACACCTCCGCGTACTACACCTATCTGTGGAGCCTGGTGATCGCGAAGGATCTGTTCTCCGCGTTCGACGCCGGCGACCTGTTCGATCCCGTTGTGGCGCAACGCTACCGCGACCGGATCCTGGCACCGGGTGGTTCGCGCGACGCGGCGGATTCGGTGGCCGACTTCCTCGGACGCCCCTTCACCTTCGACGCGTTCGCGGCCTGGCTGGACCGTGCACCCACGCCGCATACGGTGTCGTGAACGGGGCGTACGTCGTCAGTTGTGCGTCCAGTCGGGTTGCAGCAGGTCCGCCACCCGGGTTTCGCGGCCGAGGAGCGCGACGTCGCGGAATTGCAGCAGTATGGCGCCGGTCGGTGCGTGAATGGTCATCGAGTCGCCGATCCTGAGTTGCAGCAGCCGGGAGCCGTCCGTCCGGTCGACCCAGTGCGGCACCTCGTCGGCGGCGAGGCGGTCGAGCCGAACGAAGTGAACGGCGTGCACCTCGTCGGCGTTGGGGTCGAGGGCACCGGGATCGTCGAGGGCGACGACGATGGGAGTGATCGCGAAACCGGACGCCGCCGGGAAATCGTCGAGCCGGCCGAGGACATGGGTGGGCGAGGCGACCAGGCCGACTTCCTCGTGCAATTCCCGTAACCCCGCCGCGATCGCGCTTTCGTCACCGTCGACCCGCCCGCCGGGCAGCGCCCACTGACCGGCGTTGCGGCCGCGATAGGCCCGTTTGATCACGATCACGCAGGGGTGACCGTCGTGTTCGAGTACGCACAGCACGACTGTCGCGCGGCGCATTCCGGGCGCATCCGGAGTTGTTCGGAAGCCGAACTCGCGCAGGCGTAATGCGGCGAGGTCCCGGAAGTTCTGCACGCTCATCCCTCGATCTTGTCATCAGGATGCCGCGGCAGCCCGGTTCGCCCCGAAGCCGCCTCGCATCCCGCTTCCCTCGGTGCCGGGTGCACAGCGTAGCCACCCTGGGAAACAGACGGGCCCACCCGGATGGGAAGCTGTCCGGACAGTTTCCGTCGGTGAGTGGAGGGCATGGAGTTGAGTACCGCGCCGTCGCTGGGCCGTCCGGTCGGAGCCAGTGGTGTGCAGACGCGCCGGCGGATCATCGCGGCCACCATGCGGTGTGTCTCCGAGGTGGGGTATTCCCGTGCGACGATCCGGGAGATCGCGCGGGTGGCGGACATGACCAGCGGTAGCTTGTACCACTACTTTCCGAACAAGTCCGAGCTCGTGAAAGCGGCGTTCCTGGAGCTGTCGGAAACCACGGTGCCGCGCTTGGCCGCGGCCGCCGACCGGGTCGACGGTGTGCTGGACAAGTTGATGGCGGTGCTCGACGAGGGCGACCAGGTGATCAGCGACTACCCGTTCGCGGCGGCGTTCGACCGCGCCATCCGGGTGGAGAGCCCCGCACATCTGCACCTACCCGAGGACAGCGACACCATCTTCACCGCGCTGCGTGCGGTGATCAGCGGAATCGTCCGGCAGGCGGAGCACGAGGGCGCGCTGAGTCAGGGGTTGGATCCCGCCTCTGCTGCGGACGCGGTGTATGCCCTTTTCCGGGGGCTGTACGACCAGGCCGCGACTGCGGCGCCGCAGGATTATCATGCGGCGGTCGATGCGTCGAAGATGCTGTTGCGGGGGAGTTTGTTCGACTTCACCCAACCCCCACGGTAGCCCCGGTCATTCGGCGGGGCTGTAGCGGATGTGCAGCCGGGTGACGCCACGCAGGATGAAGGTGGGCAGATACCGGTACCGTCGCGCACCGGCCGGACCGTGCCGGTCCTCGTCGACGCGGATATCCCGGGTGCGATCGAACAGCCGATTCAACGCGGCCAGCGCTTCGGCGCGCGCCAATGGTGCGCCGGGGCAGGTGTGTACCCCTCGCCCGAATGCTACGTGGGTGCGCGCATTGGGCCGCTCGGGGTCGAAGGTGTCGGGATCGGCGAACCGGCGCGGGTCGCGATTGAGCGCGGCATTGACGAGCATCACGATCGTGCCCGCCGGCAGGTCCACGCCCCCGACGGTCACCGGCACCTTGACCAGCCGGAAATCGCCGCGTATGGGACTTTCGTAGCGCAAGGTCTCCTCGATGAAGTTGGGCAGCAGGTCGCGATTCGCGCGCAGCCTGCCTTGCAGCTCCGGGTCCTCGGCGATGAATTGCACTGCCGTGCCCAGCAATCGGACCGTGGTCTCCTGCCCGGCGGCGAACAGATTCGCCGCCACCCGGACCGCGTCGATCACCTCGGGGGTACGGCCGTCGGGGAAGGTCGCGGACGCAACGCCGGTCAGGACGTCGCTGCGAGGATGGGCGCGGCGGTCGGCGATGTAGCCGGAGAATTTGTCGTACAGGTAGTCGAGCGGGGTGTGCCCGAGGGCTTGTCCGCGGCTGCTGCCGAGGACACTGCTGTTGCCGAGCAACGCGGCGCGGAACTCTTCGTGGTCGGCCTCCGGAACACCGAGCAGATCGGCGATGACGAGCATCGCGAACGGCTCGGCGAAGGCGGAGTTGAACTCGACCCGGCCGTCGGTGAGAGCCTCGTCGTACTGACGGTCGGCCAGCCGCCACATGAACTCCGCATTCTCCTTCAATCGCTTCGGTGTGATCATGCGTGCCAGCAGCGCCCGGTGCGCGGTGTGATCGGGCGGGTCCATCGTCGGCAGTTGATCGCTCATCGCCACTTCGTCGCGATGCGCGGCGATCAGGTCCGAGATGTCGTCACCGGTCAGTGGGACCGGGAAACCCGGGAACGGTCCGGTCACCGACAGGCAGGAGGAGAACCGCTCGGTGTCGCCGAAGATGGCGAGTGCCTCGTCGTAGCCGGTCACCATCACCACGTCGTGGTGCTTCTCTCGCCGCAGCGGGCACTCTTCGCGCAGCGAGGCGAAATAGTCGTACGGGTCGCGCAGCAGTTGTTCATCGGTGAAAAAGTCGACGGCGTCGATATCGGTTGTAGCGTTGTCCTGCACTGTGATTCGCTCTTTCACGAGATATCGATGCCTTCGTAGCTTCCGAGCATGTCGTTGCTGGGCAGAGCCATCTGCAGGTATACGTCGATATGCCGGATCAGCCCGGCGTCGTCGAATTCGTAGACCGACATCGAATTGACGATGCTGGAGAAATTTCCGACCTTGCTGCGTTCCTCCAATTCGAGGAATACCACATTGCGGTGTTCGGTGATGCGTTTGAAGCTGCCCTCCCATTCGGCGGATTTCGCCCAGCCGGTGAGAAATTCGATGTACTGGTCCCAGTTCATGACCTCTTTGAAGTTGCCGATTCGCTCGAACTCCGCGACGGCGACCATATCGGCCAGCGCCGCCCAGCTCGCGGCCGAGAATCCGGGCTCCTTCGCCTCATCGACGAGCCGTTTCACGGTGGCGCCGTATTCCAGCACAAGGTGCGACAGGCCGGTGTGCTCGCGCGCGACGGCGGAGATGTCGTGCGATGTCATTTGCCGGCTCCCTCGACATTTCGCCGGCCGACCGCGAGATACCGGTCCAGTACCGAATGGAAGTGCGCGATCACAATCTCCTCACCGACCAGCGACAAGTATTCGAGTCGGTTGCTGCGCAGACCGCGCTGCTGGCGTGGCATCTGCTCGTAGTCCTGTTCGAGTGCGAGGAAGTACTTGTAACTCCCGGGGTCGTCGACCTCGACGGGTGCCGCACGGACGGCGTCGCGGAAATCTTCCGGTAGATACATGTAACTGCATACGTGCCAGATACAGCGGTGCGGGTCGCCGTCGGGGTGCGGCGACGACATGATGACGTGGCATTCGCCCGCACGGATCGTCATGAAGAAGTTCGGGAAGAGAAACCAGCCGTGATTGTCGCTCATCTGCGCATCCGTCAGGCCGCTGACATCGAGACCCTGTTCGGTCAATATGGCACGGGTGGCTTGTTGGAGCAGGGTGCGTGCCGTGACACCGGCCGGGAATGCGAGGTCGCGGCCGGAGTCGCGGAAGCCGGCGACCAATTCGTCGAAAGCGGGCAGAACGCGCGCGACGCCTGGGAAGGTCTCGGTAAGACCTCGGATGCCCTCGACTTGTTGTTCGGGAGTGAAGTGCTCGGCATTCGCGACCTCGAACGGTGCGACCGCGACGCTGTGATCGTCGAAGAAGCGATAACGGGCCTTGGTTCCGTCGACGTCGATGGCGCGCAACAGTTCCGGGTGGATGCCGGCGATATGGTAGCCCTCGGAGAAGGCATCCATGACCACCTTCCAATTGCAGTTCAGTCCCTCCCGCACATCCATCACAGTGGTCATCCGGTCGAGGTGGTACGGCGCGAGCAGTTCCGCGACGTCTGGTCCGATGAAGTCCATGAGGGGTGCGGCGTGCGGATCAGGGTTCAAGAAGATGAATCCGGCGAAGCATTCGACCGGGACCGTGAACAACGAATGCTCGGATTTTTCGATATCGTCGCCGTAAGCGTCCTGACGCAGAATTCCCTTCAATCTGCCTTCGAGGTCGTAGGACCACAGGTGGTACTGGCACAGAAATCCCCGCTTCGCATTTCCGGACCCACTGCACAGCGGGTTGCCGCGGTGCCGGCAGGCATTGACGAATCCGCGGATGGTCCCGTCGCGACCGCGGGCGAGGACGAAGGACTGGTCGAGTATCCGATACTCCTTCCAGTCGCCGGTTTCCGGAAGGTCGTCGACCCGGCCGGCGATCTGCCATACCCGCGACCAGATCGCATCTCGTTCCTTTTCGGCGAACGCCGGTGCGGTATAGCGGTCGGTCGAGATGCGTGTGCCGAACCGGTCGTTGCCGAACTCTCGTGCGCTTGCCGCGGTATCGACCCAGTCTCCGGGTTTCGCTGAATTCATGGGCTTTCCTTCGGAATTCGCGCAGCCGATGCGCGGATACGGCGAGATGTCATCGGTGAGAGCGAACCGGATTCGCAACGACCAGGGGTACCCGACGCGGCTACTAATCAATCAGTTGATTGATTAGTAGCCTGCATCACAGTCCTGGTCGGTGTCAAGGTGTCCGAGGAATATCGGTACCGGCTAACGCCCCCGCCGCACCTGATCGAACGGCACATCCCGGTCGGCGGCGTCCTCACGGGGCATGCCCAGGACGCGTTCGCTGATGATGTTGCGGGCCATTTCGGTGCTGCCCCCGGCGAGGCTCCAGGCCTGCCGGTAGAGGTACTCCTGGCCGGCTCGGCCGAGGCCGGGTCCGTCGCCCGGGTCGCCGGTCGCGGCGGCGGCGCCGGCGATGCGCAGGGCGGCATCGGACTGCAGCCACGAATTGCGGGCGCTGAACAGGCGCACGATCGAACCGGCCGCGGGGGCCAGATCGCCGGCGGCGATGCGGGCGCCGACATGGGCGATGAGCTGGTCGTGAACCAGATTCATCGCATGCGCTTCGCCGATGTCCTCGCGCACGCGCGGGTCGGCGAGTTGTCCCGTGCGCCGGGCGATCTCGATGAGGGCGCGCACATCGCGGCCACTGTGCTGGCCCACGCCGCTGGCGTACGGGGAGGCGCCACCGACCGCGCTGCGTTCGTGCTGCAGCCACCGGTTCGCGACGGCCCACCCGCCGTCGACCTCGCCGACCACGGCATCGGCCGGGATCCGGACATCGTCGAAGAACTCCTGACAGAATTCGGTGGACCCGTCGACCTGGGTGATCCGGCGGATGGTCAGTCCGGGGGAGTGCACCGGCACCAGGAACATGGTCAGCCCGGCGTGTTTGGGCACCTGCCAGTCGGTGCGGGCCAGGCACAGCGCATAGTCGGCGGCATAGGCGCCCGAACTCCAGATCTTGGACCCGTTCAGCACCCACTCGTCACCGTCACGATCGGCGCGGGTGGTGAGGCCGGCCAGGTCGGATCCGCCGCGCGGTTCGGACAGGAATTGCACCAGCAGCTCCTCACCGCGCAGCGCGGCGGCGATGTGGGTGCGTTTCTGCTCCTCGCTTCCCATGTCGAGAAGTGTTGCGGCGCAGATGGTGAGGGTCGGGATATTGAGCGCCAGCGGCATCTCGTACGGGCGTGACTCCTCGGTGAAGGCGCGCTGATGGGCCGGGCTCAGGCCCAGGCCGCCGTATTCGGCGGGAAAGCAGATCCCGGCGAAGCCGCCGTCGTAGAGAATGCGCTGCAGTTCGCGAGCGCGGGCCCACACCTCCGGCGATTTCTGCTCACCCGAACGGACCGGCGGCGCCGGCGGCAGCGTCTCCCGCAACCAGCGACGGGCGCGGTCGCGGAAACTGTCGACCGATTCGGTTGTGGTGGTGGCGGATTCGGTGGTGCTCATGCGGGGATCGTCTCCAGCAGATCGGTGAGCCGGCGCCGGTGTTCGGCCGGGGTGCCGTACAGGGCGCGTCCGAGCGTGACCCGGCGCAGATACAGATGCAGATCGTGTTCCCAGGTGACGCCGAGCCCACCGTGGATCTGCACGCATTCCTGCACGATCTCGCCGGCCGTGGCGCCGACGAAGGATTTCGCGACGCCGACCGCCTCGGCCGTGTCGATGGTGTCGTCGCCGAAGCTCGCGGCCGCGGCCCAGGAGGTGGCCCGGCATGCCTCCAGGGTGGTGGCGATGTCGGCGGCCCGGTGTTTGAGCGCCTGATACGAGGCGAGCGGACGGCCGAAGGTGTAGCGGTCGAACATCCACTGCACCGTGGCCTCGAAGGCTCGCTGCGCGGCTCCGGCCATCTCCGCCGCGCTCAGCGTGGCGGCCACCAGCAACTGCGCCTCGGCGGCGGCTGCGGCGGCTTCGGGATCGCGCTGCACCACGGCGTCCGAGGCGACCGATACGTCGTCGAAAACGACTGTGGCCGTGCGACGCACGATATCCAGGGTCCACACCGGGGTGACGGTGACACCGGGCGCGTCCGTGGCGACGAGGAGCTGCACCGGGCCCTCGGGCCCCTGGGCGTCGACGATCAGCAGATCGGCCTGGGCGCCGTATTCGACGCGATCCTTCACCCCCGACAGCCGGTACCCGGCACCGTCCGGCGTGGCCACGGTGTCGAAGGTGGCGGGAGCCGGACCCGTGCCCGGTTCGTAGTGGGCCCAGGTCGCGATCGCGGCTCCGGCGAGGACGTCCGCTATCGCCGCGTCGAAATCTCCTGTGCTGCCGAGCAATCCGGTCAGCGTGGCATTCACCGCGAGCAGCGGCCCGGGGGCGCACGCGCGCCCGAATTCCTCGGCGAGCAGCGCGAGGTCGGCCATCGGCGTGTCCGATACCGCGCCGCCGCCGAGCCGTTCGGGGACCAGGGGTGCGGTCCAGCCCAGCTCGGCGCCGCGCCGCCACCAGTCCCGATCGAAGCCGTCGGGGGAGTCGGCGAGGCGGCGCACCGTGTCCACGGGCACGGTGGCGGCGAGAAAATCGCGGGTGGTGGTCCGGAACAGCCGTTGGTCGGCGGTGGGGGCGGCAGTCACGAATGCGGTCCTTACGCAAGGGCCTCCCGCGAACCCGGTGAGGTGTGCGGATATCGAGTTCGCGGGAGGCGGGGCACCCATCGGCGACGTCGAGAGGCCGGCGCGTCGCCGATGGGAGTGGTGGCCGGTCGACACCCCGGGGTGGCGACCGGAGTTTCTACAGCGGTTCCCAGAAGGTGATCTGGGTGGCCTTCGGGTCGATCGCCGGGCTGAGGGTGGATCGGCCTTCCGCCGAGTTGGCGCGCAACTGCTTGAAGACCGCCTCGGCGTCGCCGTCGATCTCGTAGACCGCCAGATACCGGTGCGTGGCGCCCTGTCCCTCGAGCTGCGGGGCCCGATACCGCGAACACGAGCGGATGCCCTCGATCTGCAGCAGTTCGGGAATGTGCACGTCGTTGTACCAGGTGTTGTATTCGTCGTCCATGCCCTCGCGCGGGGTGGAGAAGACCAGCATCTGCATGGTGTGTGCCTAACGATCAGTGGTGGGGGACAACCGCTTTCGCGCCGTCAGGCGCGCTGGGCGTACAGTTCGGCCCATTCCTTGCGGGGCCGTACGGTCAGATCGACATCGGCGGCCTGGGCGCGCAGCGCGCCGACGGTCGCCTGCTCGCGCGGGATGTGCGCGAACGGTTCCCAGTTCAGGAACCGGCAGGCGTTCTGCCAGGTGATCTTGGAGATGTCGGCGTCGTCGGCGCCCGCCGCCTCGAGTTCGGCCAGGACGAATTCCGGGGCGTCGGGCCACAGCGAATCCGAATGCGGGTAGTCGCATTCCCACGCGATGATGTCGATGCCGATCTCGTGCCGCAGCTTCAACGAGGTCTTGTCGGTGACATAGCAGGCCATGACGTGGTCGCGGAACACATCCGAGGGCATCTTTCCGCCGAAGTCGCGGCGCAGCCACTTCTGGTTGGTGTAGTGGCGGTCCGAGCGGTCGAGGAAATACGGGATCCAGCCGATGCCGCCCTCGGACAGCGCCACCTTCAATCCCGGATAGCTGCGCAGCGCGGGGCCCCACAGCAGATCCTGGACCGCGATCTGGGACACGCTGGGCGCCAGCACCATCAGATTGTCGATCGGCGCGTCCGGGGCCATGCGCAGGGCGCCGAAGCCGGGCCCGATGTGCAGGTTCATCACCAGGCCGGTATCGGCGAGCGCGGCGAACACCGGACCCCAGTACTCGATGTCGTGATAGGACGGGTGACCCTCCACGTGCGGAATCTCCGACATGGTCACGCCGTGGAATCCCTTGGCCGCCACCCGCTGGATCTCCGCCACCGCCAGTTGCGGATCCCACAGCGGCAGAATGGCATTCGGGATGAACCGGCCCGGATAGGTGGCGCACCACTCGTCGATGTGCCAGTTGTTGTAGGCCTGGATCATCGCCACGGTGATCTCGTCCTTGAACTGACTCAGGTGGCCCGCGCTGAAGCCGGCGAAGGTCGGGAAGCACATCGAGGCGAACACGCCGTTGGCATTCATATCCCGTACCCGGTCGTGAATGTCGTAGACGCCCGGACGCATCTCGGCGTAGCGGGTGGGGTTCTTGTCCCACTCCTCCTTGGGCCAGCCGACGACCGCGTTGAGCCCGGTGACGCCGACCGGCCGGCCGCGATAGGTCCACTGATCGATGCCCTGCTCGTTGGTGAGCAATTGTGGCACGTACTCGGCGTACTTCTTCGGCGTATGCCGGTCGAACATGTCGGCCGGCTCGACCACGTGGTCGTCGATGCTGACCAGGATCATGTCATCGATATTCATGAGGTTCCTCGTGCTGGTGCGGACGGCGGCGGCCCGGCGCGGCGGGCGGCAGTGCGAGATGATGAATCTCTGTTATGGAGAATCATACTCTCCTATTTGGCTGCGACGATACACCCGATTCGGCGTCCGCACGGCAAACGGCCGATTCCGCCCTGCCCGCTACGTCGCCCGATAGACGACCTGCCCGGCGACGATCGTGGCGGCCACAAGCGACGAGTCGAGCACCTCGCCGAGTTCGGTGGGCGGAACGCGCAGCAGGGTCAGGTCGGCGGTGTGGCCCGTGGCGATGGTGCGGGGAATATGCGGCCTGGCGGCGGTGCCGAAGAACAGCGACAACGCGGTGACCGGTGACAGCGCCTCCGCCGGTCTGCCCGGGCCGCGATCGGTGGCGGCGCGCACCACCGCCCAGGGGTCCGGGTCGCCGAAGGGCGCGTCGGTCCCGGCCGCCACCCCGACGCCCGCGGCGAGCAACGAACCGAGCCGCCACAGATCGGGCCGGTCCTCGGCGGGCACCTCGCGGGCGTACTGGGCGGCGCGCTCGATCAGGAAATGCGGTTGGGTGATCACCGGAATATCGTTGCGGCGCAACCAGGTCAGCACCTCGGCGGGAACGACGGCACCGTGTTCGATGCGGTCGCCGGGCACCACCCCGGCCAGATCGAGGGCGGCCATGGTCAGGATCAGCTGGACCCGGGTGACGCAGTGCACCGCCGCGGCCCGCCCCGCACTGTGCAACCGGCGCAGCCGCACCACGAAATCGTCGAGGTCCGGCAGGGCGGTGTCGTCGAGCAGAATTTTGGTGGGCCCCAGACGGAAACGCTCGACGTGCGGATCCTCGATATCGGGTTCGGCCATACAGTAGACGCGCTGCACGATGCGCCCGTCCAGCACCCCGGCGGCCAGCGTGCCGACCTCGGGCCGGGTGAGATCCGGTGTGGCATCGGTGAATCCGGTGATTCCGCGTGCCGCGGCCACCGCCGAGACGGGGGCCGGGTCCGGTGCCAGGCAGCCGAGCCGGTCGCCGAGCCAGGTGTCCATTCGCCACAGCCGGCCCGTGACCCGGCCCTGCGGATCACGTTCCACCCCCGGCAGATGACAGTTGTCGACCTCGAGCAGGGCGCAGGCGTGGGAATCGAGGATCCACAGCGCGCCGGAACGATGCTGCACCCGCACCGGCCGCCCGACATCCATGCGGTCCAGCGCCCACCGGTCGATCGCCCCGGCGACATCGTCGTGGTAGTCCACGGCGCGGATCCAGGCATGTCCGGGTGTCCGGCGTGCGGCCTCCCGCAGACGTGCCGCCAGTGCGTGCGGGCCGTGAATCCGGTCCGGTCCCACCGGAATCGACTCGGAGCGCGCGGCGAGTGAGCGCAGGTGGATGTGATGGTCGTGCAGGCCGGGCACCAGCCATCCGCCGCGCGCGTCGATATCGTCCTCGCCGGCCTGTGGCCGCAGACCGCACCCGCATTCGGTGATGGTGCCGCGTTCGCAGCGGATATCGGTGTGAGCGCTGCCGAAGACGGCGGCGTTGCGAATCAACATGCGACACCACCCGGGAATGCGGACTCGGCGTGCGTCTGTGCGGAGCGCGGGGACAGGACTGCCTGCGTGTGTCCGGTGTGCGCGCACCGGACCTGCCAGCGCCCGTCATGGGTGAAGACCCGGTGCGGGCCCGCGCAGCGCGGTGGCGCGGCGGCGAAAGCGGCCGTGACCGAGCGCATCGAGACGTCGGCCAGGACACCGCCGCCCGCCCGTACGGCCGCGCAGACCGCCAGTGCCGCAGCGATTCCCGAGAGCGGGTCGCCGATCGCATCCGCGCAGAACACCGGCATGCCGTGTCCGGTGCCGACGAGCCCGCCGGCCACCGCTGCGTCGTCGCCGAAGGCCACCCGCATCGGCTCGGATCGGCCGTAGCCGGTGAGACCGACCCAGATCTGGCCGGGACGCAGCCCGCGCCGGTCGGGCCCGAGCCCCAGTTGCGCCAGCGCGCGGGGGCGGGAGGCCTCGATCACGATGTCGGCGGCCGCCAGCAGCGCCGCCAATTCGTCTCGCCCGGAATCGGTGCGGAAGTCGACGGTGCGGAATTCGTGTCCGGCGTGCAGGGGGTCGAAGAAATGGTGATCCGCCCGCGCACCGTCGGGCCGATGCGGACTCTCCACCTTGATCACCCGCGCCCCGGCCCGGCCGAGAATATGGGCGCACAGCGGCCCCGCCCACATCGAGGACAGGTCCACCACCAGCCGCCCGGTCAGGTCTCGCCAGGGTGCCGGCGCCGCGAGCCGGGACAGCTGCCACGGTGGCGTGCCCGGATCGGCCTTCGGTCCGCCGGGGGGAAGGGCGGCGGCCGGGACTCCGAGCAGTTGAGCGCGGTCGGCGAGGTCGGCGGCGGAGACGTCGATGGCGGACTGCGCCAACGCTTTCCAGTGGTCGCGGGTCCGGTGGGCGCCGATGATCGCGGGCACGGCGGCGATATCGTCGGGGCGCGACAGGGTCAGTGCGCACCAGCCGTCGGCGGTGCGCAGCAGGCGGGTGGACCCGCCCGCCGAGCGTGTGCCCGCGCGCCGGAAACCGTGGTCGACCGCCCGCGCGGTGAGTACCGGACCGGGAGCCAGCGTCACCGCCCGTCCCAGCGCGGCGGTCGTGCGCGCGAGCAGGCTCAGGACCTCGCCCAGCCGGGCGAAGGCGGGCGCGGGGGAGATGTCGGGCGGCCCGCCCGCGGGCCCGGTGAGGTCCATGGCTCCCGACGCCGCCCAGCCACAGACCTCGCACCCGAACGGGGACGCGTCCGTCGCACGCGGCGGCCACAGTTCGGATACCCGGTGGGCGAGCGTGGCCGGCGGGGACAGTGCGGCTGGATGGTTCATCTCAGGCCTCCTCGGCGAGGGTGTGCGCGGCCGTCGTTACGACGGCCCGCCGGTGGGCTCGATGCGATCCACCAGGCCCCAGCGCAGGGCGGTGTCGACGTCGATGGTGGCGCCGGTGAGCATCGCCCAGGCGGCCCGCCAGCGCCCGATCCGGCGCGGCACGCTCACCGTGCCGCCCGCGCCCGGGACCAGGCCCATACCGACCTCCGGGAAGCGGAACCAGGTCCCCGGCGCCGCGGTGACGATGCCGCCGAACGCGGCGATCTCGGCGCCCGCGCCGACACAGGCGCCGTGGGTGTCGATTCGCAACCGGGCGGACAGGCGGTCCAGCACCCGCCACGGCGCCCGGTCCAGGCGCACCAGATAGGCGGCCACCGGGTCTGCCGCACAACCGAATTCGTCGAGGTCGCCGCCGCTGCAGAAGGCCGGTCCCGCGCCCGCGAGCCGGACCGAGGTGATACTCGGGTCGGCCTCGGCGACCTGCGCGGCCGCGAGCAGTTCCTCGCGCAGGCGGGCGCTGAGCGCGTTGCGGCGGCGCGGCCGATCCAGCACGATGGCGAGTTCACCGCCCGCGCGGTCGATCCGGACCAGGTCGCCGGATTCGTCGTCCGGTGTCCGGGCCGGCCCCCGAGCCCCGAGCCAATCGCGGAATTCCGTGCCGCCCAGCAACATCGAGTAGACCGCCGCTTCGGCGGCCAGCGCCGGGAGGGTGGGCAGCGCGGGAGTCTGCCGCAGCAGGTGACCGCAGGCCAGCGCCGCCCGGGGCGCGTGATCGACGGCGGCGGCGAGTATCTCCACCGCGGCGGCGCAATCGGTCACCGTGACCACGCGCCGGTCCCGCAGCGGCAATTCGCTCACCGAGACGGTCGCCGCCTCGAGAATCGGATGCAACCGCGCCGGCACCGGATCACCGGCGACGGCGACGGTGAGTGCCGCGCCGGTGGCGATCGAGCCGGCGATATCGGCGATCTGTTCGGGACTCGAGCGCCGCAGTCCGTCCAGGTCGACGACGGTGAGCGGCCGTTGCGGCCTTCCGTCGCGGTCCAAGCTCAGGTCGGCGAATCGCAGGTCTGCGTCAGCAGCGCTGGTGGTCATCGTCACCGCCGTTCTGTGAGGCCGCGAATGCTCGCGGGCAACCGGATGCGCGCACGGGAACCGGAACAGGCCGGACAGATTCCCGTGCGCTCGGCGCTGCGGCGGCCCGCGCCGGCTCCCCGGGGCGTCCGGGTCCGGGGGCGGCGCGTGTGAAACGGGTTACCGCAGCTGGTCTTTCATCACCTTTCCGGTCGCGTTGAGCGGTAGTTCGTCGAGGAACACCACGGCACGCGGCACCTTGTATCCGGCCATGTTCTCGCGGCTCCAGGCGATGAGCTCGGCCTCGGTCAGCGGCGCGCCCGCGACGACGAACGCCTTGCCCACCTGGCCCATGCGCTCGTCGGGCACGCCGATCACCGCCGCCTGCACCACCGCCGGATGCTGCAGCAGCACGCCTTCGATCTCCGCGGGATAGGCGTTGAAGCCGCCGACGATGAACATGTCCTTCTTCCGTCCGATGATGCGCAAGCGGCCGCCCTCGTCCACGGCGCCGAGGTCGCCGGTGTGCAGCCAGCCCTCGGGGTCGATCGCCTCCGCGGTGGCCGCGGGATCGTCGAGATAGCCCTGCATGACGGTGTAGCCGCGCAGCAGCACCTCGCTGTCGGCGGCGATGCGGACTTCCACACCGTCGCACGGGGTTCCGGCGGTCGTCGCGATCTGCTCGAAGGTGTCCCCCGGGCGTGAGGCGGTCGCGGTACCCGCCTCGGTGAGCCCGTATCCGGTCATGATCGAGCGGAACGGGAGTTCGGTCTTCACCCGGCGGATCAGTTCCACCGGGATGTCGGCCGCCCCGGTGACCGCGGACCGCAGCGACGACAGGTCGTAGCGCCCGCGCGCCCCGAGCAGCGAGTGGTACAGCGTGGGCGGGCCGGGCAGCATCGTGATCCGTTCGCGCGCAACGAGTTCGCAGACGCGGTCCACATCGAACACCGGCACCGGCAGGATGGTGGCGCCACGGATGAACGAGGCCAGCACGCCGGCCTTGTAGCCGAAGGTGTGGAAGAAGGGATTCACCGCCAGGTAGCGGTCACCTACGCGCAGATCCGCCAGCTCACACCATTCGGTGTACAGCCGCAGATTCTGGCGATGGTTCATCATCACGCCCTTGGGGCGGCCGGTGGTGCCCGAGGTGTAGATGATGTCGGAGATGTCGGTCCCGGCCACCTCGCGTTCGAAAGGTGAACCGCTGGACAGGAAATCGGAGGCGAGGTCGATCACCGGCACGCCGTCGGGCCCGCGCAGTTCTCGCCCCAGGAAGCCCTGCTGTACCAGCAGCAGTTTCGCTCCGCTGCGGCCGATCACATCCGCCGCCTCCGCCGCCTGGAACCGGGTGTTGACCGGAACCAGCACGCCGCCCGCGGTGAGCAGGCCGAAGGCGGCCACGATCCAGGCCGCGGAATTGGGCGCCCAGATCGCCACCCGGTCGCCCTTGCCCACCCCGGCCTCCGCGAAGGCGCCCGCGGCCCGGCGCACCCGCTCGACGAGTTCGGTGTAGCTCAGCCGCAGATCGCCGTCGACGACCGCCTCGGCGTCACCGAAGCGATCGGCCGAGGAGGCGACCATCTGCGGGATGTTCTCCCAGCTCATACCGCGGGCCGCACCGCTCATACCTTCAGCAACCTCGCCAGGTTGCCGCCCATGATCTTCTCCTGGTTGGCCAGCGGCATATCTTTGATCTCGTTGATGTAGCGGGCCGGTTCGGCCAGGCCCTCCGGGTGCGGGTAGTCCGAGCCGAACAGCACGTTCTCCACCCCGATCAGATCGGCGATGGCCTGCAGATCCTCTTCCCAGAACGGGCTGACGTGGATGCTGCGCTTGACCGCCTCGACCGGATCCTGGAAGCCGAAGCCCTCCGGCGCCTTCTTGTACACATCGTGCAGATTCTCGAGCAGCGGGGCCAGCCAGGAGGCACCGTTCTCGATGACGGCCACCTTCAGCTCGGGGTGGCGGAACAGCGCGCCGTGGCACACCCACGAGGCGACGGCGTCCTGGATCGGGCGCCATTCGGTGGTCATCCGGAAGGTGTTGGTCTTGAACGGCAGCATCTCGAGGTTGCTGCCCTCCCATTCGGCGTTGAACCGCGAATAGCCGCTGTCGGAGGAGTGCATCGTCACCAGCACGTCGTGCTCGACCACGCGCTTCCAGAACGGGTCGAATTCCGGCAGGGCGAACGAGCGCGGCCCGCGCAGACCCGGCACCGGAGCCGGGCGCACCAGAATCGCCTTGGCGCCGTGTTCGACACACCAGTCGAGCTCCTCGATCGCCTTATCCACGATCGGCAGGCTCACCACCGGCACCGTGAAGATGCGGTCCTTGTAGTTGAAACCCCACTCCTCGAGCAGCCACTGGTTGAGCGAATGCACCACGGCGTGAATGAGATCGGGGTGATGGCGCATGCGCTCCTCGATGAGGCTGGCCAGGGTCGGGAACATCAGCGTGCGGTCGAGCTGTAGCTCGTTCATGAGCTCGAGGCGCGGGCCGGGCTCGTGGAACGCGGGAATCGAGCGCATCGGCTTACCGAAGATCTCCCGGCGGCTCTTACCCTCGGGATTGCCGTTCTTGAAGTACTCCTCCATCGCGCCGGGCCGCGCGACCACCTCGAAGGTGGGATTGGGGATGTACTCGCTGATCTGGCCGAGGACCGCGATCTTGGTGCGGCCGTTGAGTTCCACGTACTGGATGGCGCCCTCGAACTCCTTCGGCAGGTACCGGGTGAGGGCCTCTTTGGTTTCGTACAGGTGGTTATCGGCGTCGAAGAGCTGGTACGGCAGCTCGATCTTCGTCATAAGAGTCTCCTTTGTTCGTTATGAGAATCATATTCTCAGTTTTTGCGCGTGGCAACGTCCTGCCCGGCCACGGCGGCGCGCACGCGGTATTTCTGGACCTTGCCGCTCGGGGTGCGGGGGAAGTCGTCGACGATGTGCAATTCCTCGGGCCACTTCTGCTTGGCCAGGCCGGCCTCGGCCAGATGCGCCTGCACGTCGGCCAGGGTCGGGGTGGTGCTGCCGGACCGCAGCCGGACCACCGCGGCGGCATGTTCGATGAGCCGCGCATCGGGCGCGGCGACCACGACGGCTTCGGCGACCGCGGGCATGCGGTGCAGCACGTCTTCCACCTCGACCGCGCTGATGTTCTCGCCGCCGCGGATGATCAGATCGGTGGTGCGGTCGGTGATGGTGAGATAGCCGTCCTCGTCCAGCCGCCCGACATCGCCGGTGCGGTACCAGCCCTCGTCGTCGAAGGCGGCCGCGGTCAACTCCGGATCCGTGTAGCCCAGGCACAGATCCGGTCCGCGACTGAAGATCTCGCCGTCGTCGGAGAGCCGGATCTCCACCCCCGGCAGCGGGCAGCCGTCGGTGTAGAGGCGTTTGTCCTGAGGATCCGTGCAGTCGGAGCCGGAGATGGACGGATGTTCGGTGCTGCCGTAGGCGCGGTAGGCGATGATGCCGAGTTCGGTGAGCCGGGTGGTCACCGCGGCCGGCACCGAACTCCCGCCCAGCCCCGCGTATTTCATCTGCCGCAGATGCGCGTCGGTGAACGACGGATGGTCGAGCAGGCTGGTGAGGTAATAGGGCACCCCGCCCGCCACGGTGGCGCCGAATTCCGACATCAG
The DNA here is from genome assembly GCF_001613005.1 of Nocardia nova NBRC 15556. Classification (GTDB taxonomy): domain Bacteria; phylum Actinomycetota; class Actinomycetes; order Mycobacteriales; family Mycobacteriaceae; genus Nocardia; species Nocardia nova. Next base: position 37,229 of record NZ_BDBN01000033.1, read on the forward strand.
GGCCAGCACCCGGCCGGGATCCCACACATCCACGAGGTTGATCTCCGTCCCGTCGAGCACCGGGATGAGCAGGGCGTTGACCATGCCGATGAAATGGCCGACCGGTGCGGCCGTGAGCTGGGCGCCCAGATCGGGCGGGTAATGCGCACTGAGCTGGCGCGTTTCGAACCCGAGGGTGCGATGGCTGTGGACCACGCCCTTCGGGTCGCGGGTGGTGCCCGAGGTGAAGGCGATCAGCGCGGGGGAGTCCGGTGCGACCGTGACGATTCCGGGCATCGGCTCTTCGTCGAGCAGGGAGTCGAAGTCGCGGCCCACCACGCCGACGATCGGCACCTGCGCGCACAGATCGGGCTGAAATTCCATGGCGCCGAAGCGTTCCGCGGTGACGAACACCTTCGGACGCACCGCGTCGAGGATGTAACCGATTTCCTTGCGGCCGTAGAAGTGCACGATCGGCACCATCGTGGCCCCGAGGAAGGAGGCGGCCCAGAAGGTGGCCGCGGCCTCCATCCAGTTGGGTAGCTGGAAGGCGACCACATCGCCGGGGCCCACACCGCGGCGGCGCAATCCGGCGGCGAGCCGGCGGGCGAGGTGCTCGACCTCGCGCACCGTGCCCGACCAGGGACGCAGCTGGGAATGAACCCGGAACGGGACCTCGGGTGCCCCGGCCAGGCCCCGCGTCAGCATCTCGCCCATGGTTTCGCGCGTCCACCATCCGCGCGACTCGTACCGATCGATCAACTGCTGCGGGATCTTTCGCATGGCTGAGCTCCAATGCCCGACGAATGGGAAGGCCGGCGGGACCGGACCCGAATACGGAGATGATATTCTCAGATTCGGAGAAGCAACATATCCAGAACGGAGAACGTGTGATGGTCGACCTCGAGGTGGACGGCGGGATCGCGGTACTGACCATCAACCGTCCGCAGGCGCGCAACGCCATCGCGCCCGAGACGATGGATCAGCTCGATGCCGCGATCGACGCCGCGGCCGGCGCCCAGGTGCTGGTCGTGCGCGGTGCGGGCGAGCGCGCGTTCGTCTCCGGCGGAGATCTCAAGCAACTGGCCGCGATTCGCACCGAGGAGGGTGCCGCGCAGATGGCCTGGCGGATGCGCGGCATCTGCGATCGGCTGGCCGCGTTCCCGGCTCCGGTGGTCGCGGCGCTCAACGGTCACGCCCTCGGCGGCGGTGCGGAATTCGCGGTGGCCGCCGATATCCGGATCGCCGCCGACGACATCACCATCGGGTTCAACCAGGTGGCGCTCGCGATCATGCCCGCCTGGGGCGGAGCCGAACGGCTCGCGAAGCTGGTCGGGCGCAGCCGCGCACTGCTGCTGGCCGGCACCGGGTCCCTACTGTCCGCCGCGGAGGCGCAGCAGTACGGCCTGGTCGATCGGGTGGTGCCGCGGGCGGATTTCGAGCGGGAGTGGCGGTCACTGGCGACCGCGCTGGCCCATCCGGCCTCGGCGCCGATCAAGCGCGTGGTCTCCGGCGCCACCCCGCCCGAGGCGGTGGAAGCCTTTGCCCGGCTGTGGGTTTCGGATGCGCACTGGGAAGCCGCGGATCGGGTGCTGAACCGCGGTTCGGCCCGCGGCGCGACCGCGCGGGCCTAGGACCGGTTCCTCGCCGAGCCGGCCCGCTGTATCCGTCGGGTGTGGTTTGCCGGATTCGGCGGCGGTCAACACTATGTTTCGGCCTCGCCGGCCTGGTTCCGGCAGGCCGTCGTTGTTGTTTGCCGTCGGAAAACGACCTGCGCCACATCGGCGCAGAAGGAGGATACGTGCGCATCATCACCACCGGTCTCGCCGCCACGGCGTTGACCGTCGCCGCGGTCGCGGGGGCCGGCGTCGCTGCGGCCGATGACGATTCGGGGCTCAACCCGCCCAAGGAGATCATCACCGTGGATATCAATCTCCTCGGATGTTCGATCGGCGCCGGACTCGGCGCGCAGCTGGTTCCCACGCTGAGCGCCGGCGGATTCGGTGGCCCGGTGGGCATCGACGGCGGATTGGCCTCGCGGCTGCGCAGCGCCGGCTGCCTGCCCTGGCGCTGACGGCGCGAATTATTCGGTCGCGCTGTCGATTTCGGTGATGGCGTGCACCGGGCAGTCCAGCAGTGCCCGGTGCACGCCGTCGCGATCGGCGGGTGCGACGACACCGTCACCTTCCAGCGACGCGTAGCCCCAGTCGTCGAGCGAAAAGTACTTCGGCGCGTGTTTGGCGCAGGTGCCGAAGCCGTCGCAGACGGTGCGATCGAGTCGGATCTTCACAGCGAGGTCACCGCTTCCACATCGAAGGGGCGGACGGCGGCGAACGGCGTGGCCGCGCAGATCGCGCAGCCGCCGCCGCGGTGGCGCGCCACCGCATCCGGGAATTCGTCGAGCAGGGTCCGGGCCGCATTCGTCGCCGCGTCGAGGGTGCCGCAGGCGCCGCGGCCGCGCAGCACGGTCGCCCAGCGGCGCAGCCGATCCAGATCGGCGGCCTCGGCGACCCCGTCGCGCAGTGCGGAGGCGACCGCGCTCATCGCCGCGGTGCCGTTGAAACACGAGCCGCACTGACCGGCGTTCTCGCGGTCGAAATAGTCCAGCACCGCCGCCGCCACCGCGACCGGGCAGTCGTCGGGCGTGAGCAGTGCGACGGCGCCGCAGCCCAGTCCCGTCCCCAGCGCCCGCAACGTCTCGTGATCGAGCCGGGCGTCGAGGATGCGGCTGTTGGTGAGGCCGTTGAAATAGCCGCCGAGCAGCGCGCCGTGCACGCGGTCCGCGGCGACGCCGTGCAACTCGAGCAGGGCGCGGAACGAAAACCCGTGCGGCAGTTCGTAGATCGCCGGTTCGCGCCCGCCCCCGGTCACGGTGGCCAGGAAGGTCCCCGGCGAGTCCGCGGTGCCCACGGCACGGAAGGCCGCCGCGCCGAAGCGGTGAATCCATGCCAGCTGGGCGAGAGTTTCCACGTTGCTGACCAGTGTGGGGCGTCCACCGACGCCGGCCGCATACGGACGGGGCGGCTTGTCGGTGGGTGTGGCGGGCCCGCCGTCGATCGCACGGACCGCCGCCGTCTCCTCCCCGGCCACATATCCGGCGGCGACGGTGACGATCTCCATCGGCACCGCGAGCTCGGCGGGATCGGTCTCGGCAAGCGCGCCGGCGACCGATTCGGCGGCCCGGTCGTCGGAGACGTACAGCACCGCGCGATCGGCGGCGAGAATCGTCGCGGCGGCTCGTAATCCGTCCAGCACCAGATGGGGGCGCCGGCGCAGCAACCAGCGGTCCTTCCCCGAGGCCGGTTCGCCCTCCTCTCCGTTGGCGACGACCACCGGCCGCACTCCGGCATCGCAATGCCGCTGTACCGACAGCAGTTTCGTGCCCAGCGGGAAGCCCGCGCCGCCGCGCCCGCGCAGGCCCGACTCGACGACCTCGGCGAGCAGCCGCGCCGGATCCTCGATCGGCGCGTACCCGCCGCTCGCCCGGTACGCCGCCGCCGACTCGGTGCCCTCGCCGCCGGTGATTCGCGGCGCGGTCCCCGGTGGTGCGCTGACTATCGGATTCGCGATCGCATCCATCGATCCGTCCTTCGGAATATCGTCCGCCGCCGAAAACTGTCGGCGCGGAAATGGCTGTGCCTACAATCGGCGGCATGCGTACCGCAGTAATTCGTGTCGATGTGGATCCCGCCGGGGAACTGCCGCCCGCGGAATTCGGGAAGAAGATATCCGCGCTCATCTCTCGCGCTGCGAAATCCGGAATATCGGTGACCGCACCCGATATCGATCGGCTTCCCGCACGCCGCCGCGAAATCCAGGTGCTGATCGACGGTGACGACACGGCCGCCGTGCGCGAACACGCGGTGGGAATGTGTGCCGATATCTTCGGCTCCGCCGTCCGGCCCGGGGCGGTCACCTTCGTCAGCCGGGGGACCGACGACGACGCCCACGGTGTCCTCGCCGGATTCGGCATCACCGGAGAGATCGATCGCAGCTGCGACGCGGCCGGCTTCGACACCCTCACCGTCCGCCTGGCGCGCACCGATCTGGAGCGCATCCCGGAGAGCCGGATCCAGACCGCGCTCGAGGCGGCGACCAACTCGGAGGTGGTCATCGTCACCAGGTGAGCACGGCGGTGAGCCGCCTGCGAGAGGCTCACCGGCCCACCGCGATTCGCCGATTTCCACCGCTACTGCCGCACGAAGTCCAGGATCGCCGGCGCGGCCAGCACCCAGGTGTCGAAGATGTTCCCCTCGCCCCGGGCGCGCGCCTTCTGACCCTGCTGCCAGGCGTCCTCGGGCCACGGCGGATCGATCAGGACCGAACCCTCGATCAGGCAGTGCACTTCCATCGACGTCCGCTTGGGGTGGTCGATATCGTGCTCACCTCCCCGGATGATGAGCGTGGGAATCCTCAGCTTCGAGAACTCGTAATCGGTCACCCCGGGAATCGTCTGACCTGGTTTCGGAACATAGGCGTCGAGCCAGCGCAACATCTGCGCCTGGAATTCCTCGGCGTCGAGAGCCAGCAGCCGGTCCTTGTTCTTCGGATTGTCCTGGATGCGTTCCTGCCATTCCGGCAGTTCGATCAGGCCCTCGATGCCCTTGATCTTCGCCGCGGTGATGTTGGGAATGATGTAATGCGAACCGAGCGCGATCAAGCCGTAGTTGCCGCCGACGATATTCCACACGATCAGCTTCGTCGCGATCTCCGGATACAGCATCGCCGTCAGAATGGAATCCCGCGCACCGCCGGAGCCGCCGGCGATGATCACCGGACCCGTGTCCAGATGCACGAGCAGATCGTGCAGCACCTCGGCGCGCATATGCGATTCCGTGGGACCCCAGAACGCGACCTCACTGCGGCCGCAGTTGGGCCGGTCCCACAGCAGGACCCGGTGGCCACCGGCGACCAGGGCCTCGGCCAGCGGCCGCAACCCCGGAATTTCGATGCTGAACCGGCCACCGGGAGTGAGCACGATCAGCGGACCGGACTCTCCCAGAACTTCGTAATAGACCTCACCACCGCGGATTTCGGCGATCGGCATGGACAGACCTCCTCGTCTGTGTCGGATCGAGCTGCGCTATTCGTCGCCTGATGGGGCGCCCTACGTGGTGACACTTCGTTGCCGCCTCCGGGCGCTGACCCATCAGGCCGTGACCAGAACGTCGTTGCCGACCACCCGCACGGGATAGGTGCGGATACTCCATTCCGGTTTCACCGCGGTGGTGCCGGTGGCCAATTCGAATCCCCACTGGTGCCACGGGCAGTAGATGTATTCGCCGCCGCGCACGCTGACCGCGTCACCGGGAACCGATTCGTCGACCGCGGTCAGTCCCCGGGTGCGGCCCGAACACAGCGGGCCGCCCTCGTGCGGACAGTAATTGGCGATGGCGTAGAAGGTGCCGTCGACGTTGTAGACGCCGACCCCGTGGCGGCCGATCGGCACGAGTTTATGTGTACCGGGCGGAATTTCGTCGACGGTGGCGACGGCGTGCTCACGCCCCTGCGGCAGCCGCGGCGTGGCCGCGAGATCGTCGCTCATCTCAGAACACCCGCACTTGCCCGGGCAATACCGGCACGGTATCGGGCAGGTTGGCGTAGGTTTTCAGCCCGTTGCCGAACATCACCGGCTCGCGGGTGTGCTCGGGCAGATGTTTGACCAGCCAGCGCGGATCGTCGAAGGTCCAGTGCGGATAGTCCGAGGAGAACAACAGAATCCTGTCCGCCTCCATCCATTCCAGCGCCCGGGTCAATTCCGTCTTGTCCTCGGGATAGTCCAGGGGCTGGGTGGTGAACTTGATGTGCTCCTTGACGTACTCCGACGGCTTGCGCTTGATCTCGACCCATGCTTTGCGCGCCTCGTAGATCGCGTCCATCCGCCACATCAGCGGCAGGATCCAGGTGAACGCATGCTCGACCAGGATGATCCGCAACGCCGGGAAGCGGTCGAAGACGCCGTCGAAGATCAGGCTCATCACCTGATTCATCGCCAGTAGCGAGTAGGTGACCATGAAATCGTGGTTGTAGCTGGGATATCCCACCGGCGGCATCGGCAGCATCTCGAAATTCCCGCGGGAGAGGTGGCAGGCCACCGGCAGGTCGTGCTTCACCGCGGCCGCCCACACCGGGTCGTACATCGGATCGCCCCACGCCGGCCGCGGTTCGGCGCGAATGAGGATCTGCGCCATATACGGATGTCCGGCCCATTTCTCGATTTCGCGGACCGCGCCGGCCGGGTCCTCGGCCGCGGCGCTGATGGAACCGCGATAGCGCTGATGCCAGTTGTTGTGACCGTCGAGCCAGTCCTGATCCAGCCAGGTGTTGACCGCCGCCGCGGCCGCCGAGGTCGCCTCCGGCAGCCGTGCCTGGTGCAGGCCCGGCTCGAGGATGGCGATATCGGAGCCGGCGCCCATGATGAGCTGCCGGAACAGCGTGTCGGGATCGCTACCCGGGAAACCGCCGTCGGGTGTGAAGGCGTCCACCCGCATCGCGTAGGCGTAGGCGAAGTCGGGGGCGTCGTAGAAGATGGTGCTGCCGACGTGGCGGTTGAGGAAATACTTGCTGCGGAACGGCTCCGGGTAGAGTTCGGCGAGCCGTCCCGGCCGGGGCACCGGGTGGACGTCGGAGTCGACCACCCGGACCGCGACCCGATCGGTGCTCGGAATCCGTTCGCGTACCTCGGTATTCGCCTGCGTCATGGGTATCCCTTTCGATTCCGATACCGGTTACCGCGTCGTCGCCGCGGCGGGAATGTCGATGCCGTACAGTCCGGCGGCATTGCGCCACAGCAGCTTCTCGCGCTGGGCGGAAGTGAGCGCCGACGGCAGCCGCGCCGGATCGTCGAGTTGCCAGTGCGGATAGCTCGAGCCGAACATCACCATGTCGTCCTTGCCGGTGAATTCCAGCCAGTCTCCGGCGAATTCGACATCGCCGGGCCCGTCGAGCCGGCCCTGGACGAAGTAGATCGAGCCGGGGAGATAGTCGCTGGGCATGCGCGGCGCCCACGGCGTCTGCTCGAGGTGCGGACGGCCGAAGGTGTCCATCCGCCACATCATCGGGGTGAGCAGGTCGGCCGCGCCGTCGGCCCACACGAAGCGCAGATCGGGAAAGCGTTCGAACACGCCCTCGGCGATCATGTTCATCTGGTGGTACAGATAATTCAGCGCCATGAAGCCGAGGTACTGCTCGTAGGTGCGCGGATGTCCGGACGGGGTGGGCGGATAGGCCACGCCCGAACCGGATTCGATATGCACCGCGACCGGCAGCCGCGCGGCCGCCGCGGCCTCCCACAGGGGCCAGAACTGTGGCTTTCCGTAGAGTTCGCGCGACTGCAGCGGAATGCCGATCTGCACGACGCGCGGATGGGAGCCCCAGCGTTCGATCTCGCGGACCGCGCCGGAGATGTCCTCCGGATTCACCCGCAGCGTGCCTCGGTAGCGGTCGGCGTAGGTGCCGGAGTCCAGCCAGCGCGAGATCATCATCTCGTTGTGCGCGCTCGCGATCGCGGTCCCCAGATGGCGGTCGGGCATGATGCCGCGGGTCATCGGATGCAGGACGGCGATGTCGGTTCCGCGCTCGCCGAAGAGCACCTGCCCCACGGCATCGGGCTCGGAGCCGGGATATCCGCCCTCGGACAGGACGGTGCCCGGGGCGTATTCACCGCCGGGCGCGCCGTACCAGTCCATCTCGACATCCGGATAGCCGCGAGCGCTGTACGGCTCGCGCAGCCAGGTGCGCAGTTCGGGGTTGCCCTGGAAGAAGATGTGCACGCTCGCATCGATCAGCGGGCTGGTGCTGCCGTCGGGGAGAGTGATCATCGGCCCTCCTGCGGGAAATGCCGCGCAGCTGCGGGATTCGGTCTCGGCGAGGCGGAACGGTCCGGCTCGGGATGGTCGGTCATGCGGGCTCCGTTGCGGGAATTCGAATGCGTTCGCGGGCTGCCGTCGGCCCGGCGGTCGGGGAGAGTGCCCGAAAGGCTGTGCGGCGGACGGACCGGTGCGCGTTCGCCGGAGCGAATGCGCGAACCAAATATTTGTTCCGCAACTGTACGTCGAAACCCGCCCGGCGCACAAGGGCCGCCGTCCGGCGGTCAGGCGGCGGGGGCGGTGCGAGTGGCGCCGCACAGCAGAGTCGCGCGGGAATGTGCGTGTGCCGCATCGATTCCCACGCGCGCGACCACCGGCGGGGGCATCCAGATCAGGTCGCGCACACACGCCGACAGCCGGCTCTTGGTGATGCCCTCGATGGTGATCTCGCCGTCGGCTCGGCCCTGGTCGACGATGGTCGCGATCTGACGTGCGCGACGGCGCAGGACCTCGATCACGTCGCTGGTGTCGGGGGGAGTGGACCGGAACCACGCGCGCTGGATCGCGAACTCGAGGTCGAAACGCCACAGGGCGTTGAGATTGATCCAGGTCAGCGCGTCGAGTTTGGCGACGGCGGAGCTGTCGGTGCCGACCACCGCTGCGTAGGCGCGCGAAATCTCGTCGTGGAAGGACCCCATGATCGAATCCAGCAGCGCCTGTTTCGATTCCACGGTCCGGTACACGCTGCCTGCGCCCATTCCGGCGGCGGTGGCGATATCGCGCATGGTGGTCGCCTCGTAACCGCGGCGGGCGAACTCCGCGCGTGCCACCGCGCGCAGCCGGGCGGTGCGGTCGTCGTCGCCGGTGTCGTCGGGATTCGCCCAGGTGGCGATGCTCTCGCGCGCGGCGCGCAGGGCCGCGGAGCGATCGAGCGCGGCGGGCGAGGCCGGCACGGCGGGCAGGCCGTCGAGCAGCAGGCGGCACACCACCGTGGCGACGCGGTCGGCGGAATTCTCGCGATGCAGGACCGACAGGCCGATGTGCAACATGGTCTGGCACAGCTGTTCGGCCAGCACGGAACGGTCCACGGCCGCGGTGAGGTAGCCGTGATCGGCCGCGGCGTCGAGCAGGGCGCGCATGGCTGTCGTCGGTGCGGAGGGTGGGTCGGCGGCGAGCGCGACGAGCGCGGTGCCGGCGCCGGTGTGCGGTTCGTAGATCGACAACTGCAGTGCCGCGCGGTGTTCCAGCGCGCAGGCGGCGAGGGCGGTGGCGTAGCCGTTCACAACGTCGAAGGCCCGGTCGGCGCCGGTGATCGCCGACGGCGGCTGCGCCGACCGGGCCACGGCATCCAGCGCCGCGTGGTAACGCTCGAGCAGTTCGACCGCGATCGCTTCCTTCGATTCGAAGTGGTGGTAGAGACTGCCGGGCAGGATGCCGCAGGCATCGGCGACGTCCTTCACATTCGTCCCGGCGTACCCCGCGGAGGCGAACAGTTCCGCGGCCGCGCGCAGGATCTCGGTCCGCCGCACGCTGTCGGCGCGAGCGGGAACCGGCGCGGTGGACTGTGATCGTGGCATCTGCTCAGTGTGACCGATCTTCGCGACCCGTACGACGCGGCCCGGAGCGCGTGCCGTCCGGGTGGTCAGTCGTTGCGCGGGAAGCCCAGATTCAGCCCGCCGTGGCTCGGATCGAGCCACCGGCTGGTCACGGCCTTGGTGCGGGTGAAGAAGTGCACACCCTGTACGCCGTGCGCGTGCGTGTCACCGAACAGCGAGCTCTTCCAGCCGCCGAAACTGTAGTAGGCCATGGGAACCGGAATGGGGACGTTGATGCCGACCATCCCCACCTCGACCTCGTACTGGAAGCGCCGGGCCGCGCCGCCGTCGTTGGTGAAGATCGCGGTGCCGTTGCCGTAGGGGTTGCCGTTGATCAGCTCGAGGGCCTGCTCGTATCCGTCGACTCGCACCACCGCGAGGACCGGGCCGAAGATCTCCTCGCGATAGGCGGCCATCTCCGGGGTCACGTGGTCGAGCAGCGTCGGTCCGAGCCAGAAGCCCTGGGACACATCGATATCGGCGTCGGCGGTGCCGATCGCGCCGCGGCCGTCGACGACGATGCGGGCGCCCTCGGCCTCGGCGGTATCGACGGCGGTGGCCACCTTGTCGCGGTGCGCGCGGGTGACCAGCGGTCCCATATCGGCCTCACCGTGCCCGTCGCCGAGGCGCAGGCCTCGAGTGCGCTCGGCCACCCGGGCTACCAGCTCGTCGGCGATATCGCCGACCGCGACGGCCACCGAGATGGCCATGCAGCGTTCTCCGGCCGACCCGTATCCGGCATTGACCAGCGCGTCCGCGGCCAGGTCCAGATCGGCGTCGGGAAGGATCACCGCATGGTTCTTGGCGCCGCCGAGGGCCTGGACCCGCTTGCCGGTCGCGGTGGCGGTGGCGTAGACGTACTCGGCGATCGGAGTGGAGCCCACGAAGGAGACGGCCTTGATCGCCGGTTCGGTCAACAGCGCGTCCACGGCCTCCTTGTCGCCCTGCACGACGTTGAAGACGCCGGGCGGCAGTCCCGCCTCCTCCCACAGCTTCGCCAGCCACAGCGCTGCGGACGGATCCTTCTCACTGGGTTTGAGCACGACGGTATTGCCGGTGGCGACCGCCAGCGGGAAGAACCACATCGGCACCATGGCCGGGAAGTTGAACGGCGAGATGATCGCGACCGGACCGAGCGGGGCTCGCACCGAGTACGCGTCCACGCCGGTGGAGACGTTCTGCGTGAACCCGCCTTCCACCAGATGCGGTATTCCGCAGGCGAATTCGACCACTTCCTGACCGCGCGAGACCTCACCGAGGGCATCGGAGAACACCTTGCCGTGTTCGGCGGTGATCAGTCCGGCCAGTTCGGATTTGCGGGCGTTGAGCAGTTCGCGGAAGCGGAATACGATCGAGGTGCGCCGGGTCAGCGAGGTGTCGCGCCAGCCCGGGAAGGCGGCCGCCGCGGACTCGACGGCGGCGCGGACCTCCTCGGGCCCGGCCATGGCGACCGCGCCCGTGACCCGTCCGGTGGCGGGATCGGTCACCGGGGCGGTGCGCGCGGCGACGCCGGGCCGGAGGCCGCCGTCGATCCAGTGGCCGATGTGCGCGCCGTCCGTGGCGGCGGTCGGTTCGATCGTGCCGGTCACGACCGGGCCCCCGCGTGCGCACCGGTCATGGTGGTCAGCGGCGCCGCGCCGTACCAGCCGCAGGGCAGGCCGCAGCTGGCGGTGATCTCGATCTCGCGGCGATGGTCGGCGAAGGTGCGAACGGTGCGCACCGCCTCCGCGGCGTAGCCACAGCGCGGGCAGGTGCCGAAGTAGTCCAGTATCTGGCGGACCGCGATATCGACGGGCGGCTGCATCAGTACCTCCGGGTCACGAGTTGAGTTGTGCGGCAAGGGATTCGCGTATGTCGTGCGGTCAGTCCAGGAACAGGTCCGGGATCGGCCGCTCGCCGCCGCCGTAGCCCGACAGGTCGCGGACTCCGGATTCGATGAGCACCTCGGCGTCGATGTAGCAGTTGCCGGTGGTGTATTTCGCGGGCCGGGAAAGGATTTCGGCGGCGGCATCGCCCATGATGCGCGGATCGCGCGCCGAGGCGAGCAGGTCGGACCCGTCGGCCATATTCGCCACCGCCGAGGTCGCGATGTAGGTCTGCGGCCACAGGCAGTTCACCCCGATCGCCGCCTCGGCGAATTCGGTGGCCCAGCCGAGCGACAACAGCGTCATCGCGTATTTGGACTGGGTGTAGGCGGGATGCGCGCCCAGCCAGCGAGGGCTGAGGTTCAGTGGCGGCGAGATGGTCAGCACATGGGCCTCGGGTGCCTCGCGCAGCGCCGGCAGGCAGGCCTGGGTGAGCAGGAAGGTGCCGCGCACGTTGATCTCCTGCATCAGGTCGAAGCGTTTGGCCGGAAGTGAGTCGGTCGGCTCCACCGCGATCGCACTGGCGTTGTTGACGCAGATATCGATGCCGCCGAAGCGGTCGACCGCGGTCTGCGCCGCGCGCCGCACATCCTCCTCGCGCCGCACATCGCCCACCACCGCGACGGCCTTCCCGCCCGCGGCCTCGATCTCGGCCACGGCGGTGTGCACGGTGCCCGGCAGTTTCGGATGCGGTTGCGCGGTCTTGGCCAGCAGCACGATATTCGCGCCCCGGGCGGCCGCGGCGACGGCGATGGCGAGGCCGATCCCGCGGCTTGCGCCGGAGACGACCATGGTGCGGCCGGCCAACGGATATGCGGGCATGACGCTCCTCGAAGTCAGTCGTTCGCCTTTGATGGTATTGGCATTCTCTTTTTTTGCAAGTAACGTATTCAAGGATGAACGACGACGTCCAGACCTCCTCCGGCATCCCGCTCGCCCCGGTCTACGGCCCGGGCGATCGTGTCGCCGAACCGCCCCCGCCGGGCGAATATCCCTTCACCCGAGGCAATTTCGGCACCGGCTACCGCGGGCGGCTGTGGACCTTCCGGCAGTACTCGGGGTTCGGCACCGCCGAGGAATCCAATCGCCGCTACCGCTATCTGCTCGATCAGGGCGGCACCGGACTCTCGGTCGCGCTGGACCTGCCGACCCAATGTGGTTACGACTCCGACGATCCCGAGGTGAGCGAGGAGATCGGCCGGGTCGGCGTGGCGGTGGACACCCTCGCCGACGCCGAGATCCTGTTCGACTCGATTCCGCTGGACAAGATCAGCACGAGCTTCACCATCAACGGCACCGCCGCGATCCTGCTGGCGTTCTACGTGGCCGCCGCCGAACGCCAGGGCGTCGCCCGCGAAAAACTCACCGGCACCATCCAGAACGACATCCTCAAGGAGTACGCGTCGCGGGGCACTTGGATCTGGCCGGCGCAGCCCTCCCTGCGGTTGATCGCCGACACGATCGAATTCTGTGCCGCCGAGGTGCCGCGGTTCAACGCGATCTCGGTGGCGGGCGCGCACTTTCGCGACGCGGGCGCGACCGCGGTGCAGGAGATGGCGTTCACCCTCGCCGACGGAGTCACCTATTGCGATACCGTCGTCGAACGCGGCCGCATGAGTATCGACGACTTCGCGCCGCAGATCTCGTTCTTCTTCTACACCCACGGCGACTTCTTCGAGGAGATCGCGAAATACCGTGCCGGACGGCGGCGGTGGGCCACGCTGGTGCGGGAGCGCTACGGCGCGACGACCGATCGCGCGTCGATGTTCCGGTTCGGCTGCGTCTCCGGCGGCGCCTCGCTCTACGCGCCCCAGGCGCAGAACAATCTGGTGCGCGTGGCCTACGAGGCGATGGCCTCGGTCCTGGGCGGGGTGCAGTCGATGTTCACCGCCGCCTGGGACGAACCGTTCGCGCTGCCCAGCGAGGAGTCGGCGACACTGGCGCTGCGCACCCAGCAGATCCTGGCCTACGAGACCGGTGTCACGCGGGTGGCCGATCCACTGGGCGGGTCCTATTTCGTCGAGGCGCTCACCGATGCGACCGAGGAGCGGATCGTCGAGATCATGGCCGATCTCGACGCGCACGGCGGCATGGTCCGCTGCATCGAGGACGGCTATCTGCAGGGCCTGATCGCCGACGAGGCCTACCGCGCCCACCAGGACATCGAATCCGGCGCGCGCCCGATCGTCGGGGTCAACCGATTCACCTCCGACGAACCCGCACCCGAGATCGGCACCTACGAATTGGATGCCGCGGGAAGGGATCTGCAATTGAAGCGACTGGCCAAGGTCAAGGCGGACCGGGATTCCGGCGCGGTCGCCACCACGCTGTCGGCGCTGTCGCGCGCCGCCGAGGGAGACGAGAATCTGATGCATCGGCTCATCGACTGCGCCAACGCCTACTGCACGGTGGGGGAGATGACCGCCGCGCTGAAATCGGTGTGGGGCGAATTCCGGCAGCCGGTGGTGTTCTGATGCCCGCGCGCGTACTGGTCGCCAAACCGGGCCTGGACGGCCACGATCGTGGTGCGAAGATCGTCGCGCGCACACTGCGCGACGCCGGTTTCGAGGTCGTCTACACCGGCATCCGCCGCCGCGTCGAGGAGATCGTGTCCATCGCGGTGGCCGAGGATGTGGCGGTGGTGGGGCTGAGCATTCTGTCGGGCGCGCACCTCGGACTCACCACCAAGGTGGTGGAGGGATTGCGCGCCGCCGACGCCGCGGATATCGCGGTCGTGGTCGGCGGCACCATCCCGCAGGCCGATGTGCCGAAACTCCTCGAGGCGGGCGCGGCGGCGGTGTTTCCGACCGGCACCCCGCTGGATCACCTGGTGCGCGAGATCCGCGCGCTGACCGCGACGGTGGCGGGCCCGGCCGAGCCGAGATGACCGCGACCCACCGCACACCGCAGGTCACGGCCGGGCGAAGGGGCGGCGTCGCACCGGTCACGGACACGCACGTCCGAGCGTCCGAGAACGGGCGGTCCGGGCATTTCGGGTGCCGAACGTGGCCGATGGACGCCCAGAATGCGCGCTGGACGGCGGCCTGTAATGAACTCGTGCCCCTTTTCACAGGTTGAGCACGGTCCCAGCTGACATAGTCTGAGCAGGCGAGTTCTGTTCAGGGCAGTTTCGGAGCCGGTCGCGGTCCAGGCGATCGTCGGCGCGAACGAGCGGAACCGCAGTCGGCAGGGGCAGTCGAGGAGGTCGGCCGTGCACACAGCGGTGACGACGGCAATCACACGGCGTGAGTTGATGCGGCTCACGGGAATCACAGCGCATTCGGTCAGCCGGCGTGGCGGCCGGTCGCTGAATGCCGACGCGGTGTCGGGTTATATCGACTCCGCGGTCGGGCGCAGCGCCTTCGCCGTCGCCGACGGCATCGGCGATCATCTGCTGGCCGCGCGGGCGGCGCGCACCGTGGCGCAGGTCGCGGCGCGGGTGGCTGTCGGTGGCAGTGCGGCCGCCGGAATCCTTGCCGCCCGACAACAATTGCTGCGCGAATTCCCCGAGCCCTCCGCCGACAGCGTGGTGGTCGTGGCCGTGTGCCCGACACCGGACCGTATCGACGGCCCCTGTGATATCGCCTGGGTCGGCGACTGCCGGGCCTATCACTGGAACGGGCGGGTGCTGCATCAGATCACCAGCGATCACACCGTTGCCGAGATGATGAACGCGCGCGGCATCACCGTCGCGCCCCGGATGCACCATATGGTGACGACCTCGGCGCGGACCGTGCAGCCGGAGGCGGTGGGCCACGGCATCACCGGCACCGGCGCCGGGCGCTGGCTGCTGAGCACGGACGGGGTGCACAAGACCTTGCCGATGACCGAGATCAAGCAGATCCTCGCCGACGCCGACTCCGCGTCGACCGCCGCGGACGCCCTGGTCGAGGCGGCGATCACGGCGGGTGCCACCGACAACACCACCGCGCTGGTCTTCGATCACGGCTGAACAGCGGGCCCGCCCGCGCGGCCGCGACCGGCACCCGGCGCGGCGGCCGCGGCCAGGATCCGGCGCAGCGGCCACGGAAGTTCCCGGAACAGCGCGGTCATGGCGGCGGCGGTGCCGCGCAGATCGGTGCGCCCGGACAGGTAGGCGCGTTGCAGGTCCGGGGGCAAGGCGAAGAAGGCGTCGAAGAAGACCGGGAGTTCCTCGGGCGGCAGCGCGAGCAGCGCCCGCAGGCCGGCCCGGCGCAGGGCGTACACCAGGCGTGCCGGGACCGGCCACAGGCTCTGCCCGGCGGCCACGGTGTCGGCGGCGGCGAGTGCGGCGCCGACGCTGTATCCGGTCGCAGGATGCAGCAGTCCACCCGCCGCCCCGAAGACGCCGTCGCGGGCCCGGCCGCCCTCGACCGGGAAGCGCACCCGTTCGATCGGTGCGTCCGCGCCGAATTCGATCCCCCGGCAGCGTAATCGGTGTTCCAGCCGGCGCCGCAGCTCGCCTTGGCCGATCGCCGGCCGTCCGGCCAGGCAGGTCTCCTCGAACAGCACCCGGCCGCCGCCCAGCGGGATCGTGTACAGGAACGACGCCGGTTCATCGGCCTCGGTGCCGTTGTCCCGGGACCAGTCCATGAAGACGGCCGGTTCGCGATCACGGTGCAGCACAACGCCGTAGGCGGTCTGCTCGGCTCGTCGCACGTCGCGGGCCAGGCCGCGGGCGTCGACCACGCGCTGCGCGGTCGGTGTCCGGCCCGAGGCCAGCCGCACGCGGTCGGGCCGCTCGATGTCCAGGACCCGGTCGGCGATCACCCGCACGCCGGACAGGTCCAGCGCGTCCTGCAGCGCCGCGGTATCGAAAACCTGATAGGTACGGGCGATTTCGACCTCGCGGATACCCCGGGCGAGCGGCCGCTCGATCGTCGCGGCCACGACCCGGGCCGGTAGCCAGTCCGGCAATTCGTCGGCCCACGTGCCGTAGGTCGCGGGCCACCGGCGCCACGGATGCGGATCGATCGCGGTCACGGCGAGTCCGCGGACGGCCGCGCGATGCGCCAGCGCCCGCCCGGACGGGCCGAGCCCGCAGACGATGAGATCGGCACTCATGCCGCCATTGCAGCAGATCGGACGGACGCGGTGTGACCGGCCGTCGCATCACAGCGGGTGTGTCGGGTCCGGTAGGGTCGACCCACGATGCCCGGGGGGACCACAACCGCGGAGGGCGCTGCCCCGGGACGCGGAAGGTGGCAGCAGATGACGTATCCCCCCGGATCCGGGCCGTACGGCTACGGCCCGCAACAACCCCACGACTCGGGGTGGGGGCGCGACCCGAACCAGCCCGGCTCGGGCTGGGACGCGGCACCGAGCGGGTGGGAGACGCCGGCGTGGGATCAGCAGATGCCCGCGCCTCATTGGGGGCAGCCCGCTCCCGGCGGCTATCCGACTCCGCCACCGCCGAAGAACAACAACGGGCTCGTCGTCGGCATCGTCTTCGGCGTGATCGCGCTGCTGGTGATCGCCGGCGGCATCGTGGTGGTCGCGACTCGCGACTCCGGCGGCGACGACCGGGCCGGCGGAACCAGCACGCCCGCGCTCGTCCCCGCCACCACCGACGCCCGGACGACCACCGCGGCCCCTACCACCAGTGCGAGTCCCGACACGTCCGGCCACCTGAGCTATCAGGAATACGGGCACGACTGGAACTTCAAGGCCGGCGATGTGGAACTGCACGCCGACTGGGTCGAGGGCCGCGACCATCCCAGCTGCGCCGATATCGAGGTCGGGGGCAAGCTCACGTCGCTGGGCTGCCGGTACGCCGCGGAGATGGTGTACAAGGCCGAGGGCGGTTCGCTGATGCTGACCCAGTTCATCATGGGGATGTCGAGCAGTGACACCGCCGCGACCGCACCCGGCGCGTATACCGACGACGACCTGAAACTGCGGCCCGGCACCTACATCTCGAACTTCACGACCGGCAAGTGGAAGGACGACGCCGAGAAGCAGTTCCTCGTCGTCACCTTCGCCACCGCGACCAGCTCGGTGGACGAGGGCACCGTGAAGAAGTACCTGAAGTACCGGCACGACGACATCCTCGGCGCCCTCGCCTTCCGCTGACGGGGTGTGCGGTCGCCCGGTTCAGATGCCGCCGGTCGCGAGCAGGCCGCCGTCGACCCGCACCACCTCGCCGGTGATCCATGCCGCCTGATCGGAGACGAGGAATCCGACCAGCGCGGCCACATCCTCGGGCGTGCCCAGGCGCCGCAGCGGATAGGTCGCGGCCACCGCCTCCTCGTTGTCGGTGACCAGGGCGTCGGCGAATTTCGTCTTGACCACGCCCGGCGCGACGGCGTTCACCCGGATCGACGGACCCAGCTGCCAGGCCAGTTCCTCGGTGAGCCGGATGAGGGCCGCCTTGGACGCGCCGTAGGCGGCGATCACACCCGTCGAGCGGATGCCGGCCACACTCGCGAGGTTCACCACCGCGCCGCCGTGCTCGCCCATCCAGGCCCGATAGGCCTGCTGCACATAGCCCAGCGCCGCGACCACATTGACGTCGAAGATCTTGCGCACCGCGCCGAGATCGGCCTCCATCAACGACCCGTAGACGGGGTTGATGCCGGTGTTGTTGATCAGGATGTCCAGGGATCCGAATTCGGCGACGGCGGTGTCCACCTGCTCGGCGCGCGCCGCCTCGTCACCCGAATTGCCCGCCAGCGCAACGACTTTTCCCGGATGGCCGAGCGCGCGCAGCCGGTCGGCCGCCTCGGCCAGCGGTTCCGGTTTGCGGGCGGTGATCAGCACGTTCGCCCCACGCCGCAGCAGCTCCGCCGCCACCGCGTACCCGATACCGCGGCTCGCGCCGCTGACCAGCGCACCCTTACCCAACAGATCCTCGCTCATGGATCGCGACCTTACGTCAGGTGGGCGCGGGCGGCGTCGCGGACCCGGGGCGGGGTGCTGCGCAACACCTGGAAGCCGGCACCCGAGACCATGACCGGGATGCGCCGGGCCGCCTGCAGGTAGCGGATCCGCGCGGACCGGGGCAGCTCCGGCCACGGCAGCGGTTCGGCGTCGTCGGGATCGGGATGGGCGGCTCCGCCGAGCAGAGCGCGCCGATCCGCGATCCGGCGTTCGTAGTCCAGCCGCGCGAGCAGCCCGATCTCGTCGTCGTCGAAGGTGACCGCGAAGGCCGGATCGAAGGCGGGCACCATGAAGCAGCCGATCGCGGCCAGATCTTCGCCGATACCGCGGGCCTGCAGCCGGTAGGTGCGGCGGTCCTGGTCGCTGAGTTCGTTCCAGTGGCGCAGGGCGGCGGCGTCGGCCGGCGCCTCACCGGTGGTCATGACGGTGTGGGCGCGGGCCTGGTGGTCGACCCGTTCGCTGGTTTCGTGCAGCGCCCGCCCGAGTTGTTCGCTGACCCGGTCGGTGACGTATCCGGTGAGACTGTCGATGACACGGTCCTGTGCGGTGAGCCGGGCCTTCATCCGCCGGCATTCGTGCAGGACCGCCTGCGCGTCGAGGAAAGTCTGCTCGGAACGGCGGTCACCGGTGCGCCCGAGCACGTCCTGGCCCACCATGATCACGATCATGAACACCAGTTGCGCGAGCGTGGACAGAAACGCCATGAAGGCGAACGGGTACGGGTCCACCCGCTGAATTCCCGCCTGCGCCAGCACAACCCACAGAATCTGCGAGCCGAGCGCGAGATAGAAGCCCCACACGCTGCCCAGTCGCTCGGTCAGCCACACCGCGATCCGGTCGTTGGTGCTGACCGCCTGGTCGGCGGCCTGCGGCGGCGGCTGCACCCGATGCCGTTCGATCCACGGATGCGGTGTCGACTCGAGCAGGCTCAGGCCCCGGCTGAGCGCGCGGTCGTGGTGGTCCAGATGTGCCTGCAGATCCGCGACCTGGGCGAAGATCGCCTCGGTGTTCTCGTAGGTCTGCACCGACCGGCGGTCGGCGGCGGCGCTGAGCACCCGCTGGCCCACCAGGATCACCAGGCACAGGATCAGCTGTGCGACATTGTCGACGAACAGCAGGAACGGGAACGGATACGGGTCCACCGGGCGCAGCGGCCCCCAGGTCGCCAGCGCCATCCAGGCGCTGAACCCGATGAGCACCAGATACAGCGCGGGCATCGATCCGATCCAGCGGGTGAGGACGGCCGCGACCGCGTCGTTGACGCCGATGCGTTCGTCGGCCATCGTCACCGCACCGGTGTGCGTCTCGAAATCCAGAGCGGTATCGACATCGGCGTCGGTGGGCGCAATCGCGGTCGCGCCGCTGTGCGCGTTCGGTTCACCGCCGCTGCGTATCTCGTCGGCCCGGCTGTCGCTGCTCACCTCTACGGCCCCCTCGCCTGCGCTCGTCCGATACCGCGCACTGTACGTGCCCTCTATGGCACGTGCGCATCGCTACGCGGGGGAACAGGTCAGGTGGCGGTGAAACCCGCTGTGGTGCAGGGGTTTCAGTTCTCGGCGACGGCAGCTCGCCCGCGCCGAGAAAGGCCGGCGGTTCCGTCGTCGGCAACTGCCGGCCTTCATCGGCCGGGATATGCCCGGCGTGTCGCTCAGCGCCGCAGGAGATCGGTGATCACATCGACCACCTCGTCCGGCGCCTCCTCGGCCATGAAATGTCCCAGCGCGAGGGTGCGGTGGTCGAGGTCGGTGGCCCATTCGCGCCATACCGCGGCCGCGTCGTAGCCGAGTTCGGCGCCCCAATCCTGCTGAATCACGGTGACCGGCATGGTGAGTCGGTGTCCGGCGGCGCGGTCGGCCCGGTCGTGGTCGAGATCGACGGTGGCCGAGGCGCGGTAGTCGGCGACGATCGAATCCACCGCGCCGGCACACGCGCGCAGGTACTCCCGGCGGACGTCGTCGGGAATCGCGTCGGGGCGCAGGCACCAGGCGTCGAGGAAATGGCCGAAGAAGTCGTCGGCGCTCGCGCGGATCATGCGCTCGGGCAGCCCGGGCGGCTGGGCCATCAGATAGAGGTGGAAGGCGACCGCGGCGGTGTGGCCGTGCAGGACCTCCCACATATCCGATGTCGGCAGCACATCCAGCACCGCGAGATGGGAGATCCGATCGGGACGGTCGAGTCCGGCGCGAATCGCCACCAGGGCGCCGCGGTCGTGTCCGGCCAGCGCGAACCGATCGAATCGGAAGTGGTCGGCCAGCGCGATCACATCGGAGGCCATCGTGCGTTTGGCATAGGTGCCGGAATCGGCGGCGATCGGTTTATCGCTGTCGCCGTAGCCGCGCAGGTCCGGGCACAGCACGGTGTGGTCGCGGGCCAGCGCCGGTGCGACGTGACGCCACATCAGATGCGTCTGCGGGAAGCCGTGCAACAGCACGATCGGAGTACCGGAGCCGGCGTGCGCGACGGACAACGCGACATCCTCGGCGACCGGAACGCGGTCGTAGTCGAAACCGGGGACGGTGGGTGCGGACATGCGGTGACGATCCCTTCTCTAGGCTTGTTCGGTGCGATGTCCATGCTCGGCGGCGGCAATGAGCAACCGATGAGTGCGCAGCTCACCGGCTCCGACGCGGCACCGACGGCCGGTGTCCTGGGCCCGGTGCGGGTCGCCGCCGCCGACGGGACGCCGCTGCCGCTGCACGGCCCCCGGCATGCCGAGGTGCTGGCCCGCCTGATCGCCGCCGGCGGTCGGGTGGTGCCGGTGCCGGCCTTGGTGGCAGACCTGTGGGAGGACCCGCCGCCGGGCGCGGTCGCCGCCGTGCGCACCTTCGTCGCCGCCCTGCGCCGTGCCCTGGAACCCGGCCGCGCGCCGCGCACCCCTTCCCGCGTGATCGTCACCGAGGGCGCCGGATACCGCGTGGCGCTGCCTCGCGATCACGTCGACGCCTGGTATTTCGACGACCTGGTCCGCGCGGCCGCGAATCAGGCCGGGCCGCAGCGGATCGAGACGCTGGAGACGGCGCTGGCGCTCTGGCGCGGAGACGCCTACGGCGACTACCGGTGGGCGGCCGGAGACATCGCGAAGCTCGATGAATTACGTTCTGCGGCAGTGGAAATGCTCGCGGAGGCGCGAATCCGCCAGGGACGGCCGGAACAGGCCGTCGCCGAACTCGAAACCTATCTGCACGAGCATCCCGTGCGGGAGCGGGCCTGGCTGCTGCAGGCGCGAGGACTGTGGCAGGCCGGGCGGCGGGCCGACGCGTTGGCGGCGCTGCGGCGGGCCCGAACCCGGCTGGGCACGGAAGCCGGATTGGATCCCAGCGCCGAACTGATCGCCCTCGAACGCGAAATCCTCACCGGAGAACCGGAATTCGGTGAGCACCGATTGTGGCGTGACACTGTCGCCGCCTACCGCGCCACCGGTCCGCGCAGCCGCATCATCTCCTCCGCCGATCTGCTGCGCGGCCTGG
The DNA here is from genome assembly GCF_001613005.1 of Nocardia nova NBRC 15556. GTDB lineage: Bacteria > Actinomycetota > Actinomycetes > Mycobacteriales > Mycobacteriaceae > Nocardia > Nocardia nova. Next base: position 58,801 of record NZ_BDBN01000033.1, read on the forward strand.
CCCTGACCGACGCGACCGGTCTGATGACCGCCCAGGATCGCCGGGCGCACGCGATCGACGACCTGTTCGCGAGTGACGATCCCGAACTCACGGCCACCGCGCTGACCCGCATGGAGGTACCGGGGGTCTGGTCGGTGCTCGACGATCCGGCCCGGTCGGCGCGCGTGGCCGAGGCCGCCCGCACCACCCTCGAACGCTTGGACGACGACGACGCCGCGCCCGCGCTGCGCGCCCGGCTGCTCGCGCTGTTCGCGATCGAAACCCGCGGCCGCCGTGGCACGTCCGGCGCCGACGCCGCGCGAGCGGCCGAACGTATCGCCCGCGACCTAAGGGATCCGGCCGTGCTCGTGCTCGCTCTCGACGCCCGATTCCTGCAGTCCTTCCACACGCCGGGCCGGTGGCCGATGCGGGCGCGGCTCGCTCAGGAGCTGATCACGGTGTCGCGCCGGCACGACCTGTCGACCTACCTGATCCTGGGTCATCTCGTCGCGATGCAGGCCGCGTGCGCGCTGGGCGAGGTGGCCGTCGCCGACGAGCATGCCGCCGCGGCCGACCGGCTGGCGGTGCGCTACGAGCGCGACCTCGTCGGGGTGTTCACCACCTGGTACCGCGCGCTGCGCACCGTCCTGACCGACCGGCCGGAACCGGAAGTGGCAGACGCCTACGAACGCGCGCTCGCCACCCTGCCGGGCTGCGGCATGCCCGGTGTCGCAGCGGGTCTCGCGCCGCTGACCGGCCTGTGCCTCGCGCTGCGGGCAGGCCGGGACCCGGCCGAGTTCGCCGCGGCCGACTTCGGGCCGAACACTCCCTACGCCGCCGCGCTGCTCGAACCCGAGCGCGCCCACGAGCTGCTGCGCGCGGCGCCGGCGCCGCCGCCGGACCACTTGGCCGAATTGCGTTGGGCGCTACTGGGAATCGCCGCCGACCGATGTGCGGACCGGAGTACCGCGCGTCAGGTGCATCGCGCCCTGTCCCCGGCGCGCGGCGAACTGCTCGGAGCGGGCACCGGCATGCTGAGCCTCGGTCCGGCCGGCGCACTGCTCGATCGTTCGGCGCCGTAACGAAACATTCGGCGTGGCGATCCCTCGGATGTGAGTATCAACGGCCTCTCGGCCGCCCAGCAGCGCGCCGCGTTGCGCCGCCTGGTGGTGGCCTTCGGTGAACTGAACACCATCGTCGAACTCGCCGCGAACGAGGCCTCTCCGGATCTACGCGAACATGCCGAACTCGTGCGGGACATGCTCGGCGCCCTGGTCACGGAGGTGGCCCAGCCCGGGCGTGACCGGCCTTGCTATCTGCCATTGACAAATGGCACATAGGTAGCTGATGCTCGGTATATGGAGACGAGAAGGTCAACGGAGACCTCACCGTCGGCCACCGCACCGGTCCCGTCGTCACCGTCGCTGCGTTCGCGGCTGGCGCTGACCGCGGGACGGTACGGGGTACGGCCGATCAACTGCCTGCTACCGGCGAATCCGCTCGGCATCGCCGCGGCCCGTGGGCTGGTCGCGTCGATCATGGCGATCTGCGGGCCGGTGCTGCCGGGAACCCGTGTGACACATGTGCGTTCGGGTTCGCTGCGCGGGGAGTGGGTGTGCGCGGCCGGAGTCGGTCACGGCGATCGCGCCCTGTACTACGTGCACGGCAGCGGCTATGTCATCTGCTCGGCGCGCACCCATCGCGGTCTGGCGTCGCGACTGTCCCGCGCCACCGGACTCCCGGTCTTCGTCGTCGAGTACCGGCTCGCGCCCGAGCACCCCTTCCCGGCCGCGGCCGACGATGTGGCCGAGGGCTACCGCTGGCTGCTGGCCCACGGCTACCGGGCCGGGGACCTCGTGATCGGCGGTGACTCGGCCGGCGGGCATCTGTGCGTGGACCTGCTGCTCGACAATGCCCGCACCGGAGTGGCGCAGCCGGCCGGCGCGGTGCTGTTCTCACCGCTGATCGATCTGTCCTTCGAACTGGCCCGCGGCTGCGAACGCCGGGCCGCCGAGGCCATGGCCTCCGCGCGCACCGGTCGCGCCGCGGTGCGGTTGTACACCGGCGACGAACCCGAGGATTCGCCGCGGCTGCGGCTGCGCATCCCCGCGGGAATCGCGTTGCCCCCGTTGTTCGTTCAGGTGAGCGGCGCGGAGATGCTCGCCGACGACGCGCACCACCTCCGCGACCTCGCCCGTGCCGCCGGCGTGCCGTGCGAACTGGAGGTGTGGCCGGGCCAGATCCACGTCTTCCAGGCGCTGCCGCTGGCCGTACCGGAGGCCGCGGCGGCATTGCGCCGCGCGGCCGCCTTCATCACCGGGGTACTCGCGCGATCCCGTGCGGCGCAACCGGTATCGAGTGCTCGAGAGGCGGGATAGTGATGTGGATCGTGGATGCGATGGCGGGGGCGAATGCGGCGCTGCGGTCGGTGATCGGCGGCGACCGGAGCACTTACGACGCGAAGGCCGTCGTCACCGGAGCCGGCAGCGGGATCGGGCGCGCCTTCGCCCTCGAGCTGGCCCGGCGCGGGGGAGAGGTGATCTGTGCCGATATCGACCTCGGCCGGGCGGAAGAGACGGTCGCGCTCATCGACCGGATCCACGGCCGCCGCGCGCACGCGTATCGCTGTGACGTGGCCCAGCGCGCGGAGATGGAATCGCTGGCGCAGCACAGCGACGCGATCTTCCACGGCCCGCCGACCCTGGTGATCAACAACGCCGGTGTCGGTATCGGCGGAAAGCCGGTGGGCAACATCGGATTCGAGGACTGGCAGTGGGCGCTGGGCATCAACCTGTGGGGTGTGGTGCACGGATGCGAACTGTTCGTACCGCGGCTGCGCCGGGCCGGCCACGGCGGCATCATCAATGTGGCCTCGGCGGCCGGATTCGCCGCCGCACCCGCGATGGCCCCGTACAACGTCTCCAAGGCGGGCGTGGTGTCGCTGTCGGAAACCCTCGCCGCCGAACTGTCGGGCACCGGCGTCACCGTGACGGTACTGTGCCCGACCTTCGTGCGCACGAACGTCGCCCGCGACGGGCGCATCACCGCCGGATCGGCCCGCCTGGCCACCGAACTGATGCGCTGGACCGGCTTCTCGCCCGACCACGTCGCGCGCATCACCCTCGATGCCCACGAGCGCGGCCGCCTGCATGTGCTGCCGCAGCTGGACGCGGTGGTCGTCTGGCATCTCAAACGACAATTCCCGGCCACCTACACCCGGGCCCTCGGCGTGCTGAACCGATATCTGCCGCAAGCGGATTCGGCCCCGGCATCGGCCGACAGCGAGAAGACAGGAGTCTGACATGTCCTTCGACTTCGACGATATGCTGGCCAAGATCAAGTCCCGGCAGTGGGCGCTGGCCGATATCGAGTGGGACGCACCGGGCGCGGAACTGATCGATCCCGAACTGCACGCGAAACTGACGCCGTTCATGGCGGATCTGATGTGGATCGAGAACGTCGGCGCGCGCGGATTCGCGGCGATGGCGAAGAAGGCCCCGACGCAGACACTGCGGGAGATCTACCGGTACTTCCACGCCGAGGAACAGCGCCACGCCAATGCCGAACTGGCCCTGATGCGCCGCTGGGGGATGCTCGACGGCGACGAGATCCCCGAACCGAATATCAACGTCAAGCTGGTCATCGACTTCCTCGACAGATACGCCGACGGCATGTCGCTGTCGTTTCTGGGCACGGTGATTCCGATGCTGGAGGTGGCACTCGACGGCGCGCTGATCAAATTCGTCACCGACGAGATCGCCGATCCGATCGCCCAGGAGGTGTTCCGCAAGATCAACTCCGACGAATCCCGGCATCTGGCCACCGATTACGCGGTGATGGAACTGCTCGGGCACTCCACCGCCCGCAAGCTCGCGATCGATCTGGTCGGAGGCTGGGTGAAGCCGTCGCTGATGATCGGCGTGCTCAGCTATGTGCCGCTGCTGAACAAGATGCGCGACAACATCGTCGCGATGGGCGTCGACGAGGACAAGCTGTATACCGCGATGCGCCGGTTCAAGGCAGTCGGGGAGCGTACACCCGTGGTGAACCGGGTGCCGATGTACCGGATCGTCAAGATGCACAGCGACTGGGTGATCAACCGCGACCACCCCTACCACCTGCTGGCCGACACACTGGTGAAGGTGACCGCCCGCATCCCCGACCGGGTGCTGCCCGCGCAGCCGACCTGGTCGAAGGAACTGACCTACGAGCCGGTCGCGTGATGAGCGGGAACACCGTGCTGGACGTCGCGATCGTCGGAGCCGGATTCGCCGGGATCGGGGCGGCGATCCGGTTGCGGCAGCGCGGAATCACGAATATCGCGATCTTCGAACGGGACCGGCGGGTCGGCGGTACCTGGCGCGACAACACCTATCCGGGGGCGGCCTGCGATATTCCGTCGCGGCTGTACTCCTACAGTTTCGCGCCGAATCCGGAGTGGTCGCAGACCTATTCCGGTAGTGCGGAAATCCTCGGCTACATCGATGCGATGGTCGAGAAGTTCGCGCTCGGCGCATCGATTCGCTTCGGGCACAACGTGTCCGGATTGGCCTACGACGAGGCGGCGGGAGAATGGGAGATCGCCTTCGACGCCGGTCGCACGCCGGTGCGGGCCCGTTCGGTGGTGCTCGCGTCCGGGCCGCTGGCCAATGCGAGCCTGCCGGACATCCCGGGTCGCGACAGCTACGAGGGGCATATGATCCACTCCGCCCGTTGGGATCACGACTACGACTTCACCGGTAAGAAGGTGGCCGTGGTCGGCACCGGCGCCAGCGCGGTGCAGATCGTCCCGGAACTGGTCGAGCGGGCCGGGTCGGTGAAGGTCTTCCAGCGCACGCCCGGCTGGGTTCTGCCGCGGATCAACCGGCACACCACCGGCCTGACCCGGCAGCTGTACCGGCACCTGCCACTCACCCAGCAGCTCGCCCGGCAGGCCTGGTTCTGGGGGCACGAATCGGTGGCGCTGGGCGTGGTGTGGAATACCCCGCTGACCAGGATCGTGGAATCGGTGGCACTGGCCCATCTGCACAGTCAGGTCCGCGATCCGTGGTTGCGGCGGCAACTGACTCCCGATTTCCGGGCCGGATGCAAGCGGCTGCTGATGAGCAGCGACTACTACCCGGCGCTGCAGCGCGACAACTGCACCCTGGTCACCTGGCCGATCGCGAGGATGTCGCCGGCGGGCATCCGCACCGCCGAGGGGATCGAGCACCGGTTCGACTGCATCGTGTTCGCCACCGGTTTCGAGGTGTCGAAGGCGGGCGCGCCGATCCCGATCACCGGCCGCGGCGGGCGGGTCCTGGACGACGAATGGCGCAGGGGCGCATACGCGTACAAGAGTGTGACCGTCGCGGGTTACCCGAACCTGTTCTTCACCTTCGGGCCCAATTCCGGCCCCGGGCACAATTCGGCGCTGGTGTATATGGAGGCGCAGATCGACTATCTCGCCGCGGCGATCGGCATGCTGCTCGAGCGGAATCTGCATTCGCTCGAGGTGCGCCGCGACCGCCAGGACCGCTACAACTATCGGCTGCAGCGCCGGCTGCGGGCGACCACCTGGAATTCCGGGTGCCGCAGCTGGTATCTGACCGAGGACGGCTTCAACGCGACCATGTTCCCGGGCTTCGGCAGCCAGTTCACCGGTCAGCTCGCCACCCTCGATCCGCACGACTATGTGCTGATCCCCGGGCGGGGCGGCGCCCGCGCGCCTGTCGCCGATCGGGCGGTGACCTCGTTGGGCTAATGTCGACACGATGCGTCGCGCCCGAGCTGCTCACACGGGCCGGAGGCGGGTGCGACGCGGGTCGGCGTCCGGCACGAGGAAAGGGTGGGCGAGAACGGGATGGCGGAGTACCGCATCGATGAACTCGCCCGCGCCGCAGGCACAACCAGCCGCAATGTGCGCGCCTACCAGGAACGCGGCCTGCTGCCGCCGCCGGTGCGCCGGATCGGGCGCGCGCTGATCTACGACGACTCCCACCTGGAGCGATTGAAGATCATCGACGTGCTGTTGCAGCGGGGGTTCACCACCGCCCATATCGCCGATTTCATCACCGGCTGGGAAACGGGTAAGGACCTCACCGAGATCCTGGGGCTGCAGCACGCGGTCACCGCCGCGTGGGGGCAGCAGGACGAGACGCTGCGGGTACCGCGCGAATTGATCGACACCTTCCTCGGCGAGGAGGCGGCCGATCCGGAGATCCTGGAACGTCTCGCCGAACTCGGGCTCGCCCGGATCGGCACGGAGACAATCGAATTCACCGATCCCCAGCTGCTGGAGAATTTCGCCGAACTGCACGGCTACGGGTTCCGGCTGGGCCGGCTGGCCGATCTGCAGGCAGCCGTCAGCGGCCGCCTCGACGAGATCGCCCACGACATGATGTCGGTCGCCAAGCAACAGATCGTCGATGCCCACGGCCCCGGCTGGCTGCCCGACACCGACGACGAAATCGCCGAAACCGCGAAGATGCTCAACCATTTACGCGGTCTCGCCGTCACCGCGGTGAACAACACCCTGGCACGGTCGCTGGATCGTGTGCTGCGCGAGGAGCTGGGCGACTATCTCGCCGAGGCCGTGGACCGGCGCGCCAAGGAACACTGAGCCACGGCGGCGTGAAGTCACCGGCCGGGACCACCCGTCGGCGCCACCGCAGCGGCGCCGTGCCGAAGCTCCAGCCGCCGTTCCAGTCCCTCGATGATCAGCGCGAGAACGAATTCGAACTGCTCACCGGCGCGGCCGTCGCTCTCGCGCGCGGTCGCGACGGCGCGCAGGAGCGGGAATCCGGACTCGTTTCCCAGCGTGCGCCGCACCGCGGCCGCTTGCGGATCGGCCGGCCCGCCGGTGGCGTCGAGCGCCTCGCGTGCGGCCGAATAGGCCATCGCGGCAACAAGTTTCAGCGTGCGCCCGGCTTCGTTCGCATCGAGTCCGGCGCCGACCAACGCGGCCATGATCCGTTCGACCAGTTGCAGTGCCGACAGCCCCGCCTTCCCGTCGAACCGGACGTAGGCGATGAGCGCCCCCACCTGCACCAGAGCATCGACCACCGCGTAGCCGAACGATCGCAGCAGCTCACGCCAGTCCGCTCGCTCGGGCAGGTCGACCCGGCGGAAACCGGTGTCGAACGCGTCGAACGCGACCAGTTCGAGCAGGCCCTGGCGGTCGCTGACGTGATAGTTGAGCGATTTGCGATGCACGCCCAGGGCGTCGGCCACCGCCTGCATGGTCAGATTCTCCGGCTCCAGATCGCGCGCGGCGGCGAGGATGAGATGACGGTTCAGCCGGGGCGGGCGTCCGCGAGCACGGGCGGGGGCGGCCACGGCATCATCGGTCTCTGCCATGGGGTCTCGCTGTTCCTCGGGAAGCGACGGTCGGCACGACGCGTCGCACAACGCTGGGCGACCGCGCCGCGATATCGAGCGTAGCCGCTTTTTCCCGCCCGGAGAAAATAATTTGGGAACTTTCCCGGGTCTCGGCGGAACCGTCCGCCGGGCTAGGATCGACGATCGGTCCTCGGGCGAAGACCAGGTAGGAGTGTGTGATGGCGTCGAAGGCTGCCGGGCAGCGTCGCCGGCCCACCCAGGAGCGCGCCAAGGCGACCCGGGAGCAGATCCTCGACACCGCCGCCCGGCTGTTCGGTGAGCGTGGGATCGCCAACACCTCGACCAACCGGATCGCCGCCGAGGCGGGGATGAGTATCGGCACGGTGTACCGCTACTTCTCCGACCGCACCGTCATCGTCGAGGAACTGCTCGCGCGGCTGCTCGAGAACATCGAAAAGCGCGCCACCGACAGCATTTTCGACCGCTCGGACGCCACCATGCACGAGCTGACCGCCCGCCTGCTGAACTCGATCGCCGAGGAACTGGTGGCCAATGCGCTCCTGGTCCGGGCACTCGTCGCCGGGGTGCAGTTCTACAGCAGCGGCATCCCGGAGTTCGAGCCGCGGCTGCGGCTGCTGATCAAGGTGCTGCTGATCCAGGTACTCGGCCCCGGGGACGATCACGAATACGACGTGATGACCTTCGTCATCATCAATACGGGCTTCTCCGCGGTGCTGCGGGCCTCGGCCATCGAATTCGACGAGCGGCAACGCCGCGAGGCCATCGATATGACGGCGCACATGATCGGCGACTGGATCGAAGCCGAGGCCGCGCGGCGCAGCGGCGAGGCGCGCGTGCCGCGCCTCAGATGACGGTGCCGATATCGGTGGCGACGATCCGGTCGAGGGCGCGTTCGGCGACCGCGGCGATGGTCATCGACGGATTGCAGGCCGCGGTACTGCCGGGAATCAATGCGCCGTCGAGGACGTAGAGACCGCGCGTGCCGTGGACCCGGCCCTCCAGATCGCACACCGTGCCCATCGGCGCGCCGCCCAGCGGATGCCAGGTGCTCGGGGCCGCGGCATTGGTGTCGAGCACCGTACTGCCGGGTCCGGCGATGGCATGGACACGAGCGGCGATGCGCTGCTGCAGTGCGGCGTCGGCATCGGCGGGCCAGTACAGTTTCGCGTCGTCGGTGGCCGCGTCGTAGGCGAGATGTCCACGGCCGTCGGTGATTCCGAATCCGACCAGCATGGTCGAATGCGCGTCGACGCCGGTCGGCGGAATCGACGCCTGGATCACGGTGTTGGCGATGGCCGGGTCGTCCCACTCCTTGCTGCCGTAGACCACCGGCCCGCCCTGGGCGGTGCCGAAATCGTCGGTCGCGCTGGTCCAGGTGAAGATCCGGTCGCCGTTGTTGCCCCACTGGCCCCCGAGGCCGTCGGGCAGATCCGGGATCTGTCCCTTCGCGGCGGCCCGCAGCAGCAGCTTGGTGGTGTTGATACTGCCCGCGGCCATGATCAGCGCCTGCGCAGTGAGGACGAGTTGTTCGACGACCCGTCCGGCGGTATCGATCCGGTCGACGCTGATCTGCCAGCGGCCGCCGGGCGTTCTCGCCACATCGGTGACCTCGTGCTGGGTTCGCACGGTGGCGCGGCCCGTGGCCTCGGCGCGCGCCAGATAGGTGACATCGACGGAGTGTTTGCCGCCGTTGTTCACCCCGAGCGCGCAGTCGCCGTTGATGTAGGACGGTTTCATCTCGCCGCGCACCTCGCGCAGCGCGAAGCTCCAATCGATCGGCATGGGGATCTTCGACAGCTCGTAGCCGGCTGCGCCGACGTTGCGCGCGAACGCCCGGGAGGGCAGATAGGTGGGGCTGTCGATCAATTCGTCGGGCGCGACATCGGCGCCCAGCATCCGCGCCACCCGCGGATAGTGCTCACGCGCCATCAGCGCGTAGTCGAGTTCGGCGGGGAAGACCGCGGCGAAGGTCGCCTCGGTGGGCTGCAAAGTCATGCCCTGGTACACCAGGGAGCCGCCGCCGACGCCCGCGGCGCAGACCGCGGTCATGTTCTCCCCGACGACGGCCTCCAGCAGGCCGGTGTACGGCTCGACCGCCACCGGCACGCCCAGCACCTGCGGCGCGGACCGGTACCAGAGCATGCGCTTGTCCGGGCGCGACGGATGCGGGAAGGTGTCGGCATCGGGGCCGGTGCGCCAGCGCATCCCGCGTTCGAGGACCAGGACGTCGACGCCGGCCTCGGCCAGCCGCAGCGCGCTGACGCCGCCGCCGAATCCGGAACCGATGATGACGACGCGATGATCTTCCCTGGTCAGTGGGACGGACGTGCGCCGTCTCCCGGTGGTCATCCAGGGCTGGGCGCTCGCGGTGGCCGCAGTGGCCAGAGTCAGACCGGCGGTGGTGGCGCCGAGCAGAAAGGAGCGTCGCTTCATCGGGGGCATGCACTCTCCATCAAGACCTACAGGTACGTAATATCGGTCGCGAGGTTCGCTCCGGACGCGAAAGCGGGGTGCGTGCCGGACCGGTGCGACCGAATCCAACCGGACAATTGTCTCCGGTTGCTAGCGCAGTCTGTACGACCCGGCCGGTCTCGTCAACTGCAACTTGTTTCAGTTGAGGTCGCGAGACTCCGCGATCGCGAAATCCGTACGCGCCGAACGACACCGGGCTCCGGCGTCGCCGTCGGTCCGCGATGCCGGGTCGCGGCACGCGTGCGGTAACGTCGGACAGATGACCGCGTCACCCCGGGCCAATCGAGGGCCGAAGGCAGCTGCGGCGAACCGACGGGCATTGGTTCGCGCGGCGCGGGAGGTGTTCGCCGAGAACGGTTTCGACGCTCCGATGAACTCGATCGCCCGCGCGGCGGGAGTGGGCCCGGGCGTGCTGTACCGGCATTTCCCGACCCGCGAATCGATGATCCTGGCGGTGTTCGACGACAACATCGTCGAGATCGAGGAGGTGGCCGATCGGCCGGGGACCACGGCGGTGGATCTGCTGGATTTCATCGTCGACCAGATCGCGGTCTCGGCCGGCTTCATCGCCACCATCGACCCCACCGGCTTCGACGATCCCCGGCTGTTCGAGGTGTCGCGCCGGCTCGTCGACCTGATCGGCGCCAAATTGGCCGATGCCGATTCGCGCGGTTCGCTACGACCGGAACTCACCGCCGAAGACGTCGTGACGGCTCTGGCCATGCTGGCGGCCGTGCTGATCAAAACCGAACTTCCGGCGCGCCGGGCCACCGCGCGGCACGCTTGGCGCCTGCTGATGCGCGGGCTCAGCCGCGAATCCGGCGACTGAGGTGCGTCTGGTCAGCGCAGGCTGAGCGGCAGGCGCTTGATGCCGTGCACGAAATCGCTGTGCACGTAGTCCGGTTCGCCGACGTCGAAATCCGGCAGCCGGGTCAGCAGTTCCCGGAACAGATGCCGCAGTTCCATTTTCGCGAGTTGCCTGCCCAGGCAGAAGTGCGGGCCGGGACCGCCGAACCCCACATGCGGATTGGGGGAGCGGGAGAGGTCGAATGCGTGCGGGTGGTCGAAAACGGCGGCATCGCGATTGGCGGAACAGTAGAACAACACCAGCTTCTCACCTGCCGCGACCGGTGTCCCGGCAACCTCGGTATCGACGGTCGCGTGGCGCGCGAAATGCATCACCGGCGTCGCCCAGCGCACGAATTCCTCGACCGCGCCGTCGATGCGCTCGTCGAAATCCGCCAGTAACCAGGCCCGCTGCGTGGGATGTGCGGCCAGCGCGGCGAGGGCATGCGAACTCGCCTGTTTGGTGGTGTCGTTCCCGGCAGAGCCGAGCAGCACCGTGAACGCGCCGATCTCCTCGTCGCTGAGGCGGTGCCCGTCGACCTCGGCGGCGACGATCCCGGACATCAGATCCTCCCGCGGCCGCTCGCGCCGGCGCCGCGCGAGATCGATGCCCGCCCCGGTGAGCACCGCCAGCTGCCTCATCAGGTGCGGGGCGCGTTCGGCCAGGCTCGCGTATTCCTCGTCGGTCGTGCTGAACAGGCTTTCGACGGCGAAGGCCACCGGTTCCCGGTCTGCCGGGTCCAGTCCGATCATGTCGGAGATGGTGCGCATCGGCAGCCTCTTGGCGTAGGTTGCGGCGAAGTCGACGGTGCCGTCGGCCCGCAGGTCGGCGAGGAGTTCGTCGACCACGACGGCCGCGTTGGCGCGGATCTGAGATTCGATGCGGCGCACCTGTTTCGGGGTGAACGCCGAGCTGATCAGTTTGCGGTATCGCGTGTGTTCGGGTGGATCCATCGTCAGGAAGAACGAGATGGCGCGTTGCATCTCGGCCGGCATCGGATCCATGCTGATGCCCATCCGGGAACAGAAGATCTCCGGATGGCGGCTGATCTGCTGGATATCGGCATGGCGGGTGACGGCCCAGTAGCCGCGCTCCTCGTGCGGGAAGATCGACTCGACGGGCGGATGCCAGCTCAGGCCCGGTTCCGATCGCAACGTCGCGAAGGTCCGGTCACGGGTGCGGAAGTTGTTGCGCCAGAACGTGGAATCGGAGATATCGAGCTCGTGGAAGCTGCGCCGGGACGCGCCCGGTCGATCGGCGGACATCGGGGACGCCGGTTGTCAGGCGGCCAGGTCGGACGATTCGAACGGTGCGAAGAAGGCACCCATCCCGCCGGCGGCCAGGACGTCGCCCAGCGCGATGAAATCGTAGCTGCCACCGGACTTTCCGGCGACCGCGCGCACCTCGGCCAGGATGTCGCCGGTGTCGTGGCGCAACAGCCGATGCCGGGCCCGGGCCAGATCGTGGGCCGGCACCTGCGCTTCGGCGTGGGCCAGCATCAGATGCAGGCACAGCTGCTGGGCCGGGGTCGCCGGACCGGGCGGGCGGCCCGAGGACAGATCGTCCGCCAACTGGTCGAACGTCTGGGCCAGATAGAACAGGAAGACCGGGCGCGGGCTGTGCAGCAGGACGGCGCGCACCTCGTCGCCGAGCAGGTGCGCCGCGGTGCACAGCGCCGCGGCGAGCCGCGGGGTCGGTACGGTGCTGTCGAAGTCGCTCATCTGTTCTCTCCCAACCACTTCAGTACTGCGTGCTGCCCTGGTCCACCGGGATCGCCGCCGCGGTGAGATACCGGGATTCGTCGGAGGCCAGCCAGCAGACGGTATCGGCGACGTCCTCGGGTTCGAGTACCCATGTCGGCAGAAAGGGCGTCATCATGTGGGCCAGTTGCGGATTGGTTTCCATGGCGGCGCCCAGCCGGGTCACCATCTCGCCGGTGCCCATCGCCGAATTCACCGGCCCCGGATGCACGCTGTTCACGCGGATGGCGTGCGGGCCGAGTTCGGCCGCCAGCGCGCGGGCCATCCCGGTGACCGCGTGTTTGCCGGCGGTGTAGTGCACCATGAACGGCTGCATCTTGATCCCCGCCGCCGAACTGATCAACACGATCGACCCGCCGCGCCCACCCTCGACGATGTGCGGCGCCGCGACGGCCACGGTATTCCACGTGCCCGTCACATTGATGTCGATGACGTCGCGGAAGGACTGCGGGGTGATCGCATCCCACGGTTCCGGGACCGCGATCCCGGCGTTGGCCACCACCACGTCGAGCCGGCCGAATTCACTCACCCCCTCGTCGACGGCCTTGCGCATACCGTCGAGGTCGCGGGTGTCGACCGCCGCGGCACGGATCCGCCGGCCGGTCGCCTCCACGAGGCGGACCGTCTCGGCCAGATCCGCGCCGGTCGCGGAATCGTAAGGGACGCAGGGCGGTAGCGGTCCCGCGATGTCGACGGCGATGATGTCGGCGCCCTCGCGCGCCATCCGCACCGCGTGCGCGCGGCCCTGCCCACGGGCGGCCCCGGTGATGAATGCGACCCGGTCGGTGAGTCTGCCGGTCACGTGCCCTCCTGTGGCCCGATGCGGAATGGCTGCGGCGAGAACGGGTGTCGATTCAGTGGGCGGTACCTCCGGTACTCGGCCGGTTGTAGTAGCGCAGCAACACCAGTGCCAGGACGAAGGCCACGGCGGACGCGGCGGCGAACACGTAGAAGATGTTCGTATAGGCGGCACCGTCCGGAAGCTGCGCCAGCGGACCGGTGTTCAGTTTACGTTCCTCGACGTGTCCGGGGGCGTTGATGTGCAGAATCAGCGGGTTGGCCGACATGACCGCCGCGACGGCGGCGGTGGCGGCCGCAGTGCCGAAACTGTTGAAGGCTCCGTACATTCCGGCGCTGATGCCCTGCTGTTCCTGTGGCACCGCCTCCACCACCATATTGGGCAGGGTGCCCAGATATGCTCCCGCACCGACACCGATGATCAGCGCGATCAGCGCCATCTGCCACACGCTGTCGTGGAAGCGGGCGAACAGCAGACATCCGATCACGAACGCGATGGTCGAGGCGAGATAGGGCTTGAGCAATCCGATCCGGGTCGACATCCAGCCGCACAGCGGGGCGACGAGCACGTACACCAGCGCCAGGCCCAGCATGGCCTGCACGGTGAACTGCAACAGCGTCAGACCGAAACCGGGAAGCGTGCCCTCCACCGAGAAGTATTGCGTGACAGCCGATGTGGGAACGTTGATATGCATCTGTTCGGAGGCCTGCTTGGCGGCCTCGGCGGCCGCGCCGTCGACGATCTGCTTCTTGATCGCCTCACCGTCGGCTCCGCCGGGTGTCTCCGCGAGATAGCCCATCGCATACGACAGGCCCTGCATGACACCCACGGACAAGAACGCCGCGGCGAGGATGCCGGCGAACCGCGGGGCGCGCAACAACTTCGGATCCATGATCGGTTCCGGGGTGATCAGCTCCCAGACGTAGAAGGCCACCAGCAGGACCACGCCGCCGAAGAGCCAGGCCAGCGCCGACAGCTCGCCCCAGCCCCAGGTGGCGCCGTTGCTGAGATAGATGAGCACACCGGCGATGCCGGCGCCGAGCAGCACCGCGCCGAGCAGGTCGATCTTGACCTTGGCGCGCAGCTTGGTCTCGGGCACGAACAGTGCCAGCGGCAGGATCGTCACCACGGTCCAGATCACGCAGAACCAGAACAGTGAACGCCAGCTGTAGTGGTCGGTGAGGATGCCGCCGATCAGCGGGCCCAGGATCGCGCCCACGCCGGTGCCGCCGCCCGCGAGGGCGATCGCCATGTTCAGGTGGCGGCGCGGCGCGAGATCGCGGATCAGACCGTAGGACACGAAGATCGCCGGGAAGGCCAGTCCCTGCAGTCCGCGGCCGAGCAGCATCAGCACCCAGTTCGAGGTCAGGGCGTCGATGAGGCAGCCGATGATCGACAGCAACAGGCAGAACAGGATGATCTTCTTCTTGCCGACCAGATCGGACAATTTGCCGAAGACCGGTACCGCTACGCCGCCGATCAGTGAGTACAGCGTGGTCAGCCAGGTGAGCTGGCCGGCGTTCTGCTCCGGGAAGGATTCACCGATGAAGCGGGCGCTGAGACTGATGAACGTGAAATGGAACGGGACGATCTCGGTGCTCGCGACGATCGCCACGATGATGAGGACGACACGGAGCGTGGAGGCGTTTTCCAGGCGTCCGGTGTCGTTGTCATCGGGGCTTTCGACGCTGGTGGTCGCGGTTGCCATGGGTAGTTCTTCTCCTTCACCGCCACCCGTGCGTCGGCTCGCTGCGGCCTGAGTGCGGTGAATCACATAATAGACATGTGAGAATCTAGTTTCCACTAAATGAGAAGTAGATTTCTGACCGTTATCCCGCGGACTGCAACCGGCCCACGAATTCGGCCACGTCGTCGGTCGCGGGGTCGTAACCCGGGAAGTAACAGCAGATGTCGCGGGCGTACTCGCCGAAGCGGGCGTGAGCCTGGGCCGCACAGTCGGCGGGAGAGCCGACCAGCGCGAGGGTCCGGACCATGGGCTCGGTGATCAGTTCCCGCATCTCGGCGTAGCGGCCCTGTTTGGACAGGGCGTTGAGTTCGGGTTGCAGCTCACCCCAGCCCTCGGCGTCGAGGACCGGGCGGTAGGCCGGAGTGGACGCGTAGAAGGCGATGAGCCGCGCGACCGCGTCGACGGCGGCGGCCAGTTCGGGCGCGGTGCGGCCGAGCGCGACCATGGCCTGGGCGACCACCTCGAAGTCGTCGAGCGTGCGCCCGGATTCGGCCAGCCCGCGCCGCAGCGCCGGTACCGTGCGCCGGGTGAAATGAGTGGCACTGTTGAACGGCATGACCAGCAGCCCGTCGGCCGCCTCGGCGGCGGTGCGGGTCATCACCGGTCCCAGCGCGCCCATCAGCACCGGCGGCGGGCCGAACGGATTGGGGCCGGGATCGAACGTCGGCGGCATCAGCGTGTGGGTGAAGAACTCGCCCCGGAAATCCAAGGGCGCGTGACCTTCCCACGCCGCGAGGATGGCCTTCACCGCCGCCACCGATTCACCCGTTCGCCGGGCCGGGCGTTCCCACCGGCTGCCGTAGCGCTTCTCGATGTGCACCCGGATCTGCGACCCCAGGCCCAGCCGGAACCGCCCGCCGCTGAGCGCCTGCAGATCGTAGGCGGTGTGCGCCAGGTGCAGCGGACTGCGCGGGCCGGCGATGGCGACATTGGTCATCAGCCGCAGATCGGTCTCCGTGGCGGCGAGAACCAGCGGCACGAAGACGTCGTGCGGGCCCTCGAAGGAGAAGATGCCGTCGGCGCCGAGCGCGGCGATCGCCCGGGCGCTCTCGCGGGCGCGCAGTGGCGAACCCTCCACCTGCAGATGCACTTTCACCGGCGATCCTTCCGTTCGGTGGCATCACGCTAGCGGAAGGGGACGCGGCTCAGTCCGGATGCGCAGCGGTGAGACGTTCGGCGCACTCCCACACCTCGCGTTCGCGAGCCGGATCGTAGGACTCGGGTGAGGACTCGGTGACCCGGTGGCGATCGATGTAACTGCCGGACTCGGCCGGGACGGATCCGGTGACCACCGCGGCGAGGCGCCGGCCGGCGGTCTTCGGCGTGCTCGCCAGCGGGGTCCAGGTGAGCGCGCGGGCGAGGCGGCGGGCGGCGAAGCGCTCCAGGCGGCCGGCGTTGCGGGTCAATTCCGTGCCGGGGACGAAACCCGGGTTGTAGGAAAGGATCTCGACTCCGGCAGGAAGTCGGCGTGCGTACTCGTGCACCAGATAGATCATGGCGAGTTTGCTCGTCGAGTACGCGGTGCGGCCCGCTGCCGTACTCGACGGATCGGCGAAGGCGCCGGGGTGGGCCAGCACATCGGGGGAGTGCCACACCGGGCCGGGCACCATGCCCAAGTTGTGCCGCAGATCGCCGAAATGGGTGTCGCTGACGGTGATCACGATCCGCGACGGCACGACGAAGCGGTCGCCGAGCAGGCGCAGCAGCAGGTGGTTGGCCACGACGTTGACGGCGAAGGTGGCCTCGAGTCCGTCCTCGGTCGCGATGGTCGCGTCGGTGTACTGGATGCCGGCATTGCCGACGAATCCGGCCAGCGGCGGCACCTCGCCGCGATCGAGCATGTCGTGGATTCGCCGCGCCGCCGAACGGATCCCGGCCAGCGACGCGAGGTCGGCCTCCACATGCGAGGCCGCGTATCCCGCACCGGACAATTCCGCGCACACCTGTGGGCCGGACGCGCCGCGCGCCAGCACCAGCAGGCGGGTATCGGGTGCGAGGCGCAGGATCTCCCGGGCGGCGATCCGGCCGATTCCACGTGTCGCGCCGGTCATCACGAGGGTGTGCATGCCACGACGGTAGCTCGCGCGCGGCTTGTGCGCCCGGCAGCGGATCGGCGGTCCGCCGTCGTGGCACCGCTAGCCGAGCGCGCCGCGCAATGGCGGCGAGGGCGGGAAGGTGACCGGGAGGGCGGTCAGGGCGCGGTGGAAAGGCCCTGGGCGCCAGCGGAGTTCGTTCACCGGCACGGCCAGCTCGATATCCGGCAGCGCGTCCAGGAGCTGGTCGACGGCGTCCTGGGCGACCAGATAGCCGATCTGCCGGGCCGGGCAGGCGTGCGGCCCGGCGCCCCACGACAGATGGGAGCGGTTCCCGTTGCGGTCGCCCTCGCGCACCTGCGGATCGTTGTTGCAGGCCGCGATGCCGATCAGCACCGGCTGATGCGCGGGCAGCCACACGTCCTCGACGAGCATCGGCTGCCGCGGATAGCTCGCGCAGTAGTTCACCAGCGGGGGATTGTTGAACAACACCCAGTCCAGCGCGTCGCGGGTGGTCAGGGCGCCACCGAGCAGGCTTCCGGAGAACCGTTCGTCGGTCATCATCAGCAGCAGGGCGTTGGCGACCAGATGCACCTGCGGTTCGATCCCGGCGCCGAACAGGCTGACCAGCTGGTTGATGACCTCCTCGTCGTCGAGACCGCTGTCGTGCGCGATCAGCCGCGAGGTGATGTCGTCGCCCGGGTAGGCGCGCTTGCGATCGGTATGTTCCTGCAGTGCGGCGGCCAGCATCCGGTTGCCCGCGGCCGCGTCGCCGGTCGCGTCGAAGATGGCGGCCATCCCGGCCGCGACCCGCTCGGCGATATCCGGTTCGATGCCCAGCATCGTGTTCAGGTTGGCCGACACCAGCGGATGGATGTACTGGGTCAGCAGATCGGCGTGGCCCTCGGCGCTGAAGGAATTGATCAGCGGCATCGCGATCTGCTCGACGACCGTGTGCACCG
Source organism: Nocardia nova NBRC 15556 (assembly GCF_001613005.1). Taxonomy (GTDB): domain Bacteria; phylum Actinomycetota; class Actinomycetes; order Mycobacteriales; family Mycobacteriaceae; genus Nocardia; species Nocardia nova. The sequence continues at coordinate 76,741 of NZ_BDBN01000033.1, forward strand.
TGTGCAGATCCACCCCATCGATGGCCGCGACGTTGGCGGCGCGAAAACGCGCATGCTCGGGACCCGTGTTGCGCAACGCATTCGGGCGCCACTCGAGCATCGGCAGAATCGGGCTGTCGGCCGGTACGGTGCGCTGCCAGGTACGCGGGTCGGCCGGGAAATGCTCGGGATCGTTGAGAATGCCGAGGGCGGCCTGATAGCCGATCACCAGTGTCGCCGGCACGCCGGGGGCGAGCTCGATCGGAGCGAAGGAGCGGTGGTGGCCGCGCATGCGGTCGTATCCGCCGCGCGGGTCGGCGGCGAATTCCTCGGTGTAGATGGGAACACGCGGTCCGTCCGGGGCGATCGGTGAATTGTGTGCCACGGGGCACCTGTTCGACGACGATTCCAGCGAATGCGGCGTGGTCACAGAAGACAACTCCAAACGGTCGTGGTGGACGACGACGGCGGCAGCCGCCACCGTCGTGAAGCCAAAAGCGTTGGGCCGAACCATAATCTGAGGTACGGGGGCCGATGATACCTACCGGCGTGCCGGTTGCGCAGCGGAAGCCGGGCATCGGCTACGTGGCCGACGCCCGGCTTCCGGGCCAGTGATGCGGTATTGGCTCTGTCGCTTCGTGGCCGGTCGTCGCAGACTGACCACTATGACAACTCTGCTGATCATCGCGGTCGTGGCGGCGGTGGCGGCCGGCCTGTTCGACAGCGTGGCACCGGGCGCCGACCGCGAGCGGTTCCGGTGCGCGCTACGGCAAGCCAGGCATTCGCTGACCGATTGGGATGCCGCGCGCGAGTAGGCCCGCGCGCGGCCGAACTCATCGGTCGTCGTCCGAGCGACCGCCCGGCAGGAACTCCTGTGCCTTCGTCTTCATGCCCTGCGCGACCAGATGCCAAGCGTTCGGATCGCCACGCAGCACCGCTTCGGCAGTCGCCTTCATCTGATCCCAGGTGGCGTGCGGCGGGATCGGCGGCACCTCGGGATCACAGCGCACGTCCAGCAGCGTCGGCCGGTCGGCGGACAGGGCGCGTTCCCAGGCCCCGGCCAGCTGCTCCGGATCGTCGACCTCGATCGCCGCGAGTCCGAAACAGCGCGCCGCGTCGGCGTACGAAATGTCCGGAAGCGATTGGGAATCCTCGAATTTCGGTGAACCGCCCATGGACCGCAGTTCCCAGGTCACCTGGTTGAGGTCGTTGTTGTGGAAGACGCACACCACCAGTCGCTTGTCGTCCCAGCGTTCGGCGTAGCGCGCGATGGTGATCAGCTCGGCCAGCCCGTTCATCTGCATCGCGCCGTCACCGACGAGTGCGATCACCGGCCGGTCCGGATGGGCGAATTTGGCGCCGATCGCGTACGGCACGCCGGGGCCCATGGTGGCCAGCGTTCCCGACAGCGACCCCCGCATGCTGCCGCGGAACTTCAGGCACCGCGCGTACCAGTTGGTCGACGATCCGGAATCGGCCGTGACGATGGTGTTGTCCGGAATCTGTTGCGACAGTTCCCAGACCACTCGCATCGGGTTGACCGGTTTCGCGGCCAGCGTCGACTGCCGTTCGACGGTTTCCCACCACCGCGCCACATTCGACTCCACGGTCTCGCGCCAGGACCGGTCACCGACCGGCTTCAGCAGCGGAATCAGCTCGGCCAGAGTGGCTTTCGCGTCACCGACCAGATTGACCTCCGTCGGATACCGCATGCCGATCATGGTGCCGTCGATATCGATCTGCACCGCCCGGGCCTGATCCAGCGGGGGCAGGAACTGGCTGTAGGGGAAGTTGGAACCGACGATCACCAGGGTGTCGCAGTCGCGCATCAGCTCGTAGCTGGGGCGGGTGCCGAGCAACCCGATCGGACCGGTGACGAAGGGCAGGTCGTCGGGCAGCACATCCTTGCCGAGCAGCGCCTTGGCGACCCCGGCGCCGGTGATCTCGGCGAGTTCGGTCACCTCGCGCGCGGCCGAGCGGGCACCCTGGCCGACCAGGATCGCCACCTTGGAACCGGCGCTGATCACCTCCGCGGCGCGCTCGATCTCCGCGCGCGCGGGCACGACCACCGAATGCATCTCGGCGGGCGGGCTCGACGGCACCTGCTTGAATTCGTGCTGCGGCGGTTCGTAGCTTTCCTCCTGCAGATCCGCCGGAATGATCACCGCGGTGGGCGCGCGCCGGGTCCACGCCGTGCGGAACGCGCGGTCGAGCGCGTTGGGCAGCTGTTCGGCGACGTTCACCTCGACCAGATATTCGGAGGCCACGTCCTTGTACAGGCTCTGCAGGTCGATCTCCTGCTGGTAGCTGCCGCCCATCGCGCTGCGCGCGGTCTGCCCGATGATCGCCACCACCGGCACATGGTCCAGCTTCGCGTCGTAGAGGCCGTTGAGCAGATGGACCGCGCCCGGACCGGACGTGGCCATGCAGACACCGACGTGCCCGCTGAACTTGGCGTATCCGGTGGCCTGGAACGCCGCCATCTCCTCGTGCCGGGCCTGCACGAACGTCGGCCGGTCCTCGGTGCGGCCGAAGGCGGCGACCAAGCCGTTGATGCCGTCACCGGGATAGGCGAAAACTTGTTTCACGCCCCACTCGTTGAGCCGGGCCACGACATAGTCACCAACCTGTTGCGCCATATCCTCTCCTGTCCTGTCCGGGTCGATCCCACGGGAATTGCCCTGCGTGCCCTGGTCGCCGGGCGGGTACCCGCGGTATTCGAACTCAACCGCGGCCGACCGGCCCGATCGCGGTCAGTGCCGGGTCATCCGGGCGACGGAACCGGCCACCGATTCGACACAGCGCGACATCCACGCCTGCGGGCTGTGCCGGTGGGCCCGGCCGTCGAAGTCACCGTGTGCGCCGAAGTCGTGGCCGTGTTCGTCGTCGAGCGGGCGCCACAGATTGTCCGGCCGGTCGGTCTCGTCGGCGTCGGTCTGCTGCGAGTCGTAGCCGGTGCGCGCCAGATAACGGTCCAGCACCGCCGGCGCGAGCCGCTGCGCGACGACTGTGCCGACCGTGCTCGCGCCCACCCAATATTGTTTGCGTTCCGGATGCTCGGCCGCGAAGGCGATGGTGTCGGCCACCACCTCGGGCTGGTAGATCGGCGGCACCGGCTGCGGCTTCTTCGGCAAACGCGAACGCACCCAGGAGAATTGGGGTGTGTTGACCGCCGGCGCCTGCACGATCGTCACGTGTACGCCGCTGTGCTCGTGCATCAGCTCCACCCGCACCGCCTCGAGAAATCCGTTGACCGCGTGCTTGGCGCCGCAATAGGCCGATTGCAGCGGGATCGCCCGCTCGCCGAGAGCCGACCCGACCTGCACGATGGTGCCGCGATTACGCGGGCGCATCCGGGCCAGCGCCACCATCACCCCGTGCACCGAGCCGAGATAGGTGACCTCGGTGACGCGGCGATACTCCTTCGGCTCGATCTCGGTGAAGGGGGCGAAGACCGAGGTGAACGCCGAATTCACCCACACGTCGATCGGACCCCACTGCTCTTCTACGCGGTCGGCGGCCGCCTCGACGGCGTCGTAGTCGGCGACGTCGGTAGGGATCGGCAATGCCGTACCACCGGCTCGTTCCACGTCCTTCGCCGCGGCGTCCAGTCCGGCGCGCCCGCGGGCCAGCAGCGCCACGCGGGCACCGTCGGCGGCGAAGCGCCGCGCGGCGGCGCGCCCGATTCCGGCACTGGCTCCGGTGACGACTACGACGGGTGACTGCGCGCTCACTCGGTCTCCTCTCCTCGCGCGGTTGTCCGGCGCCCCGCCGAAGGCTGCTGCAGGGGCGTCGCATCTGCGGCGTACCCGCGCCGTGCGCTGTTATTCGGGCCGGGATCGCCTGCCATCGTGTCCGATTCGGCGGGTGTGACCTGCGGTCGACCGGGTACCCGCGCGATGTCCGGCCGCCCGCGGCGAGGTGCGGCCGCACCACATCCGGCCGACCATGACAGGGGTGCACGAATGACGATTTCGGATCGCGCGGCCCGCCCGCACCGCGGCTCGAATCGAGACCGATGGCCGCTGCAGGCACTCGAAACCGCCCTGAAGGAGGCGGTCGACGGGGAGGTCCGTTTCGATTCGGGTAGTCGCGCCACCTATTCCACCGACGCCTCGAACTATCGCGCTCTGCCACTGGGCGTGGTTGTTCCGCACACACCGGAGGCCGCCGCGATCGCGGTCGGAATCTGTCGCGACCACGACGTCCCCTTGCTCTCCCGTGGCGGTGGCACGAGCCTCGCCGGGCAGAGCTGCAATACCGCGGTCGTGATCGACTGGACCAAATACTGCCATCGGCTGCTCGGCGTCGACCCTGAAACGCGCACCGCCGTGGTGGAACCGGGGATCGCGCTCGATCCGCTCAATCAGCAGTTGAAGTCGTCCGGGCTGATGGTCGGCCCCAAGCCGTCGACTCACGTCAGTTGCACGATCGGCGGAATGATCGGCAACAACTCGTGCGGTGCCACGGCACAGGCCTACGGAAAAATGGTCGACTCCGTGCGCCGGCTCGAGATCCTCACCTACGACGGATTGCGGGCCTGGGTGGGTGCCGAGGACCCGATCCCGGGCGCGAATCCGGAGGCCGACGAGCTGGTCCGCCGGCTGCGGGAGATCCGGGACCGCTACGCCGACGACATCCGCGCCGCGTATCCGGACATTCCCCGCAGGGTCTCCGGATACAACCTGGACGCGCTGCTGCCGGAGCGAGGATTCGATATCGCGAAGTTCCTCGTCGGCAGCGAAAGCACACTGGTGACCGTGCTGCGCGCGGAGATCGAGCTGGTCCGGGTGCCGGCCGCCAAGGCGATGGTCGTGCTCGGCTTCCCCGACGTCTATCACGCCGCCGACGCGGTCTCCCGCATCCTGCCGCACGACCCCGCCGCCCTCGAGGGCCTCGACCATCGCCTGGTCCAACTGGAGCACAGCCAACATCTGGCGGCGAAGGCCATCTCCCAGTTGCCCGACGGGAAGGCTTGGCTGATGGTGCAATTCGACGGCGACGACCAGAAGCAGGCCGACGCGCGGGCGAAGAAGATGATCGCCGATCTCGAACGCGCCACCGGCGCGAGCTCCACCATCCTGGACGATCCCGACCGCGAGGCCGAGGTGTGGGCCGCCCGCGAGGCCGGACTCGGCGCCACCGCCTATCCGCCCGACGGCCCGGAAACGCACGAGGGATGGGAGGACGCCGCGGTCCCGCCCGAGCGGCTCGGCGACTATCTGCGCGACTTCGACGCGCTGCTCGAGGAATTCGACTACGAATCCAGTTCGCTCTACGGGCATTTCGGTCACGGCTGTGTGCACACCCGCATCCCGTTCGACCTGCGCACCGCCGACGGGATCGCGCACTACCGGCGCTTCGTCGAACGGGCCGCACGCCTGGTGAGCAGCTACGGCGGGTCGCTGTCCGGCGAGCACGGCGACGGCCAGTCGCGCGCCGAACTGTTGCCGATCATGTTCGGCGACAAGGTGGTTCGCGCCTTCGGTGAGGTGAAGGCGCTGTTCGATCCGCGCAACCGGATGAACCCCGGCAAGATCGTCCAGCCGCATCGACTGGATTCGGATCTGCGCCAGGGTAGCGACTACCGGCCGTGGGAACCGGTGACGCACTTCGCCTTTCCCGACGACGATCACCGCTTCAGCGAGGCGGCCGGACGCTGCGTGGGTGTCGGCAAATGCCGCGGCGAGAGCAGCGGGGTCATGTGCCCCAGCTACCGCGCGACGCGGGAGGAGGAGCATTCCACTCGCGGGCGGGCCCGGCTGCTGTTCGAAATGCTGCAGGGCGAGGCGATCACCGACGGCTGGCGATCCACCGAGGTCCGCGACGCGCTCGATCTGTGCCTGGCGTGCAAGGGGTGTCGCAGCGATTGCCCGGTCGATGTCGATATGGCCACCTACAAGGCCGAATTCCTGTCCCACCACTACGAACACCGGGTCCGGCCGATGGCCCACTATTCGATGGGCTGGATTCCGCTGTGGGCCCGGCTCGGCACCTCGATGGCTCCGCTCGCCAACGCCGTGACCCACACCCCGGGTCTGCGGCGCCTGGTCTCGGCCGCGGGCGGCATCGCGCAGGAACGGGAAATGCCCCGCTTCGCGCGCAGCCGGTTCACTCGCACCTTCCGCAACCACACGAGCTCCACCACCGGCGAGCGCGGCACGGTGCTGCTGTGGCCCGATACCTTCACCAACAATTTCGAACCCGGAATCGCCGAAGCCGCGGTGACGGTGCTCGAGGCCGCGGGCTTCTCCGTGATCGTGCCCGAGCGCACCGTCTGCTGCGGTCTGACCTGGATTTCCACCGGCCAGCTGCCCACCGCCAAACGCGTGCTGCGTCGCACGTTGCGGGTGCTGGCGCCGCAGTTGCGCGACAGCACGCCGATCGTCGTCCTCGAACCCAGCTGCGCGGCCGTGTTCCGGGCCGATCTGCCCGAACTGCTCTACGGCGACCAGGACGCCGATCGGCTGTCGAAACAGACCTACACGCTCGCCGAACTGCTGGCCGAGCGGGCGCCGGACTGGAATCCGCCCCACGTCGACACCGCGGCCATGGTGCAGCCGCACTGCCACCACCACGCGATCATGCACTACGACACCGATCGCGAACTGCTGTCCTCGACCGGCGCCGACGTGCAGGTCCTTGATGCCGGATGTTGCGGTCTGGCAGGCAATTTCGGCTTCGAACGCGGCCACTACGACGTCTCGGTGGCCTGCGCCGAGGACAAGCTGATGCCGGCGGTGCGCGAGCGTGATCCGGGCACCGTGGTGCTCGCCGACGGATTCAGCTGCCGGACCCAGATCCGGCAGCTGCAACCGGACGCCGATCCGCGCCACGCGGTCGAACTGCTGGCGGCGGCGCTGGCGGCGAAGGGCCAGGGATGAGTGCGGCGACCATCGACGAGTCGGTCCGGGTCGGGGTCTACCGGTTTCCGACGCCGGAGCCGGAAGCCGACGGCACCCTCGAATGGGAGGCGACCACCGCGGTGACCGTCGAGATCGACGCGGGCGGGCAGACCGGGCTGGGGTGGACCTACAGCGGCGGCGCCACCGCGGCGATCGTGCGCGAGGTGCTGGCCCCGGTCCTGGCCGGGCGTTCGTCGCTCGATATCGGCGACTGCCGGATCCGGATGCAGCGCGCCTGCCGGAATCTGGGCACCGCCGCCGTCGTCGCACATGCGCTCAGCGCCGTCGACATCGCCTTGTGGGACCTGAAGGCGCGCCTGCTCGGGGTGCCGCTGAGCCGGCTGTTCGGTGCGGTGCGCCCGGCGACACCGGTCTACGGCTCGGGCGGATTCACCACCCTGACCAATGACGAGCTGGGCGAGCAGATCGACGGCTGGCTGTCGGCGGGGTGCCGGTGCGTCAAGATCAAGATCGGGGAGGATCGTGGCGAGCGGACCGAGCGGGACCTCGAGCGGGTGTCTTTCGCGAACGGGCTGCTCGGCGACCGCGCCCGCCTGATGGTCGACGCGAACGGCGCCTACTCCGCCGCTCTGGCCCGCCGGGTCGGCGCCGACCTCGACCGGCACGGCGTGATCTGGTTCGAAGAGCCCGTCACCAGCGACGATCCGCCCGGGCTGGCGTTGCTGCGGGCGGCGCTGCGCTGCGATGTGACCGCCGGCGAATACGTCTACCGCCACTACGACGCGGCCGCGCTGATCGGCTCGGTGGACTGCCTGCAACTCGATGTGACCCGCTGCGGCGGCTACAGCGGCTTCCTGGAATGCGCCGCCCTCGCCGCCGCGCACGGCCTGGACATCTCCGCCCACTGCGCGCCTTCGCTGCACGCACCGATCGTGTCGTCGTTCGCCCATCTGCGGCACGTGGAATGGTTCATCGACCACGCCCGGCTGGAGCCACTGCTGGTCGACGGCGTGCCCGAGGTCCGCGACGGTGTACTCGCGACCGGCCGGGCCGCCGGGCACGGTATGCGGCTCGCGGACTCGGCCGGAAAATTTTCGGTCGGCGGCGCCGGCCGGCGGTGACGGGGTGCGCCCGGGTGGCCGAATACCGGTGCGGCTGCTGGGTAACCGCCGGATATGGCAGCCATCGGATATTTTCTCGCCAGCGAACAGTTCGGACCGAAAGAACTCGTCGAACAGGCCCAGCGCGCGGAACAGGCGGGTTTCGAGCGGCTGTGGATCTCCGATCACTTTCATCCGTGGAACGACGCCCAGGGCCACAGCCCGTTCGTCTGGGGCACGATCGGCGCGCTGTCGCAGGCCACATCGCTCCCGATCACCACGGCCGTGACCTGTCCGACGGTGCGCATCCATCCCGCGATCATCGCCCAGGCAGCGGCCACCGCGGCCGTGCAGCTCGACGGCCGCTTCGTGCTCGGCGTCGGCAGCGGCGAAGCGCTCAACGAACACATCTTCGGCGATCCGTGGCCGCCACCGGGGGAGCGGCTGCGGATGCTGGCCGAAGCCGTGGACCTGATCCGCCGCCTGCACCGCGGTGACGTGGTGACCTATCGCGGCGAGCACTACACGGTGCAGGAGGCGCGGATCTACACGTTGCCCGAACAGCCCGTGCCGATCTATGTATCCGGATTCGGCCCGCAGGCAACGGAATTGGCGGCGCGCATCGGCGACGGCTACTGCACGAGCATGCCCGACGCCGAGCTGGTCGACCTGTTCCGCGACAGCGGGGGTGGCGCCAAACCGGTGCAGATGGGCACCAAGGTGAGCTGGGCGGCCGACGAGGAGTCCGGCGTCGACGCCGCCCACCGGCTGTGGTCCAACGAACTGCTGCCCGGTCAGCTGGGCCAGACCCTGCCACGCCCCGCCGATTTCGAGGACGCGATGTCGTTGCTCGACCGCGAGGCGTCGCGGCAGCACTTCGCCGCCGGGCCGGACCCGCAACGCCACATCGACCAGTTGCGCACCTGTGTGGACGCGGGCGCGGACGAGGTCTACGTCGGCCAGATCGGGCCGGATCTGGAGGGCTTCTTCACCGCATACGAGAAGGAAGTACTGCCGGCCCTGCGCTGAGCGGTACGCGATCACCATCGGTACCGAGGAGAGGCGAATCGGATGGATCACTCACGGGCCCCCGTGCTGGACGCACTGGCCCAATACCACCAACTCGGCGAGGTCACGCCGTATCCACCGGGTATCCCGGTGATCGTGCCCGGGGAACTGGTCGACGCCGCGGTCGTGGACTACCTGCGATCCGGAGTCGAGAACGGGATGAATGTGCCCGATCCGGCCGATCCGAGCTTGCGCACGCTGCGGGTGGTGGCCGAGTGACCGTCGACGGCCGGTAAAATGGGTGGTTCTGGTGTGTCCGAGGGATGCACAATCGAACCGTTTGCCCCCTTACCGTGCTAGGAGACTGTTGTGATCACCGCGACCGACCTGGAGGTCCGGGCCGGAATCCGCACCCTGCTCACCGCGCCGGGGTCGGCGCTGCGGGTGCAGGCCGGTGATCGGATCGGTCTCGTCGGCCGCAACGGCGCGGGCAAGACCACCACCCTGCGCATTCTGGCCGGTGAGGGAGAACCCTACGCCGGCAAGGTGATTCGCTCGGGTGAAATCGGCTATCTGCCGCAGGATCCGCGTGAGGGAAATCTCGATGTGCTGGCGCGCGACCGCGTGCTCTCGGCGCGGGGACTCGACAAGCTGATCCGCGATATGGAGAAGCAGCAGGCACTGATGGCCGAGGTCGTCGACGACGCCGAACGCGAGAAGGCGGTGCGAAAGTACGGCCGGCTCGAGGAACGATTCTCGGCACTGGGCGGCTACGTCGCCGAGAGCGAGGCCGCCCGGATCTGCCACAGCCTCGGTCTGCCGGATCGGGTGCTGGGCCAGGCCCTGCGCACGCTGTCGGGCGGTCAGCGCCGTCGCATCGAGCTGGCGCGCATCCTGTTCTCCGCCTCCGACGGCTCCGGCGGTAAATCCGATACGACGCTGCTGCTCGACGAGCCCACCAACCACCTCGACGCCGACTCCATCACCTGGCTGCGGGGCTTCCTGCAGAACCACGACGGTGGCCTGATCGTCATCTCCCACGACGTCGACCTGCTCGCCGACGTGGTGAACAAGGTGTGGTTTCTCGACGCCGTGCGTGGTGAGGCCGACATCTACAACATGGGCTGGAAGAAGTATCTCGACGCCCGCGCCACCGACGAACAGCGCCGCGTCCGCGAGCGCGCCAACGCGGAGAAGAAGGCCTCCGCGCTCAAGCAGCAGGCGGCCAAACTCGGTGCCAAAGCGACGAAAGCCGCTGCGGCACACCAGATGGTCAAGCGCGCCGAGCGCATGCTGTCCGAACTCGACGACGTGCGCGTGGCCGACAAGGTGGCCCGCATCAAGTTCCCCGAACCCGCTCCCTGCGGCAAGACGCCGCTGATGGCCACCAACCTCACCAAGCTCTACGGGTCGCTGGAGATCTTCACCGGCGTGAACCTGGCCATCGACAAGGGCAGCCGGGTCGTGATCCTCGGCCTCAACGGCGCGGGCAAAACGACCATGCTGCGTCTGCTCGCCGGGGTCGAGCCGCTGACCGCCGGGCAGATCGATCCGGGACGCGGCCTGCGCATCGGCTATTTCGCGCAGGAGCACGACACCCTCGACGACAACGCGACCGTCTGGGAGAACATCCGCCACGCCGCACCGGATGCGGGGGAGCAGGACCTGCGCGGGCTGCTGGGCGCGTTCATGTTCACCGGTCCGCAGCTGGAACAGCCCGCCGGCACCCTGTCCGGCGGTGAGAAGACCCGGCTCGCGCTGGCCGGCCTGGTGTCCTCGGCGGCCAACGTGCTGCTGCTCGACGAGCCCACCAACAACCTCGATCCGGTCTCGCGCGAACAGGTCCTCGACGCGCTGCGCAGCTACGCGGGCGCCGTCGTTCTGGTCACCCACGACCCGGGTGCGGCCGAGGCCCTGAACCCGGAACGGGTGATCATGCTGCCCGACGGCACCGAGGACCACTGGTCGCAGGACTACCTGGAGCTGATTCAGCTGGCCTGAGCGTGGCGAATGCTTCCTGCGACGCGCCGAGACACGCCGAAAGATCCTCGCAATCGGTGAGTTTCATCACAGTGAGGCGTTGATCACTGCGGATCGAGTGTCTAGCCTGGAGTGAGGCTGCACGGCGACCGGAGGAAGCCATGAGTGACAGGCCCGCACAGGGGAAGTCGATGTTGGGTAAGGGCACGCGCGTCACGGGCAAGTCGCGCGACCGGCTGCAGACCCAGCTCAAGAAGCAATACGAGGCGGGCGCCAGCATTCGTTCGCTGGCGCGGGAGACCGGCCGCTCGTACGGATTCATACACAACGTGCTCGTGGAGTCGCATGTGCAACTCCGCAGCCGTGGTGGTGCCAACCGGCGCAAAGCGGTCAGCAAGGCCTGACCCGCCCACTCGCCCGAAGCGGCCGATCGGCTTCCGCGGTCGTCGGCGTCTTCTGCCGCTCCGCCGGAGTTCACGCGCGGTGGGCGTTGCGTTCGGCCCACCACTGCGGCGCGTCGACGAAGTGGTTGTCGTATTCGTCCTGGGTGGCGGCGAGTTCGGCGAGGGTGGCCTCGCCGGAGGCCACCCGCTCGAGCAGCCGGAAGTAGCCGAAGCGCTGCACGGCCGGGGTCAGCGCGATGAGGATCCGCGCCGGTGAACCCGGGGCGGCGCCGAAGGCGTGCGGCATGAACCGCGGCACCGTGATCGCGCCACCCGCGGCGACCGTCGTGATCTGCTCGCCCGCGAGCACCTGCAATTCGCCCTCGGCGACGTAGAACAGCTCGTCGGACAGCGTGTGGTAGTGCGGAGTCGCCCCGTCGGCGCCGGGGGCCATCGTGACCTCGAGCGTGCTGACGCTGCCGCCGGTGCGGTCGGAATCCAGCAGCAGCCGCATGGTCACAGCGTCGGTCGCGCGCACCTCGGCCTCGGCGGGCTGGACGACGGCGGCGGGAATGCGGGGTGCGGTGGTCATCGGATCTCCCAAGTAGTTCGCTATCGGATAGTTCGCTACCGAACTATATCCTGTCGAATAGTATGTGTCCATGGCTGGACGACAGACCGATGCGGTGGATGCGATCGTGGCGCAGTGGGAGCGGGAACGCCCCGACCTGGATCTCGCGGCGATGGCGGTGCTCGGCCGCCTCGGCCGCCTGTACGTCCTCGCCGAGCGCGCGATCGACGCGGTGTTCACCGCGCACGGGCTGCAACGCGGTGAGTTTGATGTGCTTGCGGCACTTCGCCGTTCGGGTGCACCGTTCGAACTCACCCCGTCGGTCCTGGCCGACACCCTGATGTTGTCGCGCGCCGGTATGACGGGCCGCCTGGACCGCCTGGAATCGGCCGGACTGGTGCGTCGTATCGCCGATCCCGCCGACCGCCGCGCGGTCCGGGTCGCGCTGACCGAGGCCGGCCGCGCCCGCGTCGACGAGGTCGTGACGGCGCACACCGAAAACGAGACCCGCCTGCTGTCCGGGTTGTCGGTGCGCGACCGCGCCGAACTGGACCGGATCGCGCGGCTGCTGCTAGCCGAGCTGGACCGGCCATGACACCGGCTCAGCCGGAGACCATCGCCTCACCGTGGACGAGGAACTGGGCGAGACTGGCGAAGATCGGCAGCCCCGTCTTGATCTCCAGATACGCGAACTGCCCCTGCGGATTCACCTCGAGGAAGTAGTACTCGCCGTCGAGTCCGAGTCTGATGTCGAGCACGCCGAAGACCAGTCCGAGCGCACCCATCAGCGTGGTCAGCGACTTGCTCACCGAGGCCGGCAGCCGCTCGGGCGTGAAGGCCACCGAGGTGTCCAGGCGCGAATCCACCCATCCCACACCGGATTGCGAGTCGATCCGCACTGCCCATTCGACGCCGTCGATCCACACCACCCGCAGATCGCATTCGGCTTCGACATAGTCCTGGAAGGTGGTCGGCGCCGAGCGGATGGTGTCGAACCGGCCGAGATCCTCGCTGCTCACGATGCGGGTTTCGGAGAATTCGGAGCGGCCGGTGCCGGTCCGCTTGTAGATCACCGACCCGCCGCGGGAATCGACGAAACTGCGGGCCTCGTCGGGATCGTTGGTGATCAGCGTTTCCGGGATCGCGAAACCGCTGCGCCGGGCGGTGTCGAGTTGCACGATCTTGCGGGTGGCGGTGCGGTCGGCGCCGGGATCGTTGACCCAGACCGCCGGTATCGACCAGAGCAGGCCCTGCAGGAATCCGTCGCATTCGGCCTGGCGGAAATCGTCGTCGCCGTCCAGGAAACCACCGGGCACCTGGCACGGACGGGGGCGACGCCACCAGACGGCAGTCACGTCGTCGAGACCGGCGATATGCGACATCGAGCGAGCGGCGCCGGCCCGGTCGAGCCGGAAACTGCCGCATTCGCGCGGAAAATCGCGCATATCCAGGCGAATCGGTATGAGCCGGTACATATTCCGCAGCATCGAGGCCATCGCGTCGGCGTGTAGATCGCCGGTCTCCGCGACGATCAGCACGGCACCCGGCGAGCGGGCACTCATCGAACGGCCCCTCAGTCCAGGCTGTCGCAGGCGGTGCCGTCGTCGCTGCCACCGCCGCTGCGAGTCTGGCTGTAGCTCACCGTCGCACCGGCGGCGCCCGGGGCGGGCGTGACGTCGAGCCGCCGGGCCCACTGGTCGGTCAGCCGGGCCAGCAGATCGTCACCGACGGCGGGGCTGGGACGAGGCGGTAGCGTCAGCGGGCGTTCGGTGAGCTGAATGCGGCGCTGCTGCGTGAAATCGGCTGTGGCGCCGGGCCGTATCCACACGAGCACGGGGCGTTCCGCGGCGCCGGTGCCGGCGTCCGGGGATCCGTCGCGCAGCTGGAGGACGTCGTCGCGGTGGAGAGTCCAGATTCCCTCGGCGACGCGGACGCTGATGGTGTCGCGAGATTCGGCGACCAGGCGACCGGACAGCGGTGGCGCCGGGTGACGGGGTAGCGGGCGCGGCCGGGTACGTTCGGGTACCTGGCGGCGGGCATCGTTCATGGGCTGGACTCCGATCTGCTCGCAATTTGCCCCGGAAGTCGAGCGTGATCTGGATCATAGCCCGCCGCGGTGCCGGGCCGGTTCGCAACGAAAGATTTCCGGTGCAAACTCGGTGCCCCGGCCCGGGCGCGGAAAACACTATCGCCGAAAGCTATTCGGTTGAGCTGTCAACGGGTCACAGGCCGAGCACATCGGGGGATTCGGCAAGCTCGAGGAAGCGTTTACCCGGGTTCGACACGAGTTTGCGCGCGTCCAGATCCATCAGCCCGAGCACGACGGAGAATTCCGCGGAGACGGTCCCGTCCAACTTGCGGATCTGCTGATCCATCCAGAACGCCTTGCCCTCTCCCCAGCGGCATTCGCAGGTCACGGTGATCTCGTCGCCCAGATGCAGCTCCCGCCGATACTTGACGGTGGATTCCAGAACCACCGGACCGAGTCCGGACAGCCGCATCTTGTCCGGGACCAGACCGGCCGCGCGCAGCACCTCCCAGCGGGCGTGCTCGGCGTACTGGTGGTACACGGCCTGGTTGAGATGGCCGTTGACGTCGAGTTCGTAACCGCGGACGGTGACGGGCACAGAGAAGGTCATATCCGAGGCGAACGGGTGCCGTGTTCCCGGTATTTCCGGATCGAGCGTGGGATCGGTCACCGTCCGGGCGGCGGCTACATGAGTCGCCGCATCAGATACGTGTACTCGAGCGCGCTGGTGTGGGCCTGCTCCTCGCGATCGGCGCCCGCACCGTGGCCGCCCTCGCCCGCCTCGTAGAACAGATACGGATCGCCGAATTCGGCCAGCCGCGCGGCGAATTTGCGGGCGTGCTGCGGGCCCACCCGGTCATCCTTGGTCGTGGTCCAGACGAACGGTTCCGGATAGTGCGTGCCGCGTCGCAATTGCCCGTACGGCGAGATGGATTCGAGAAACGCCCGCTGAGTGGGATCGTCGACGCTGCCGTACTCGTCGACCCAGGAGGCGCCCGCGGCGATCTTCTCGTAGCGCATCATGTCCAGCAGCGGCACCTGGATGTCGACGGCGTTCCACATCTCCGGATGCTGGACGAATTCGACACCCATGAGCAGGCCGCCGTTCGAGCCGCCCTGGATGCCGAGCCGCCGCGCGCTGGTCACGCCGCGGGCTACCAGATCCTTGCCGACGGCCGCGAAATCGTCGAACGCCCGCTGCCGGCCGGTCGTGCGCGCGGTCTCGTGCCAGGCAGGCCCGAACTCACCGCCGCCGCGGATGTTCGCCAGGACGAAGACGCCGCCGTGATCGAGCCAGAGCCGGCCGAGCAGTCCCTGATAGGACGGAGTCTGCGACACGCCGAAACCACCGTAGGCGTACATCAGGGTGGGGTTCGAGCCGTCGAACGCCATAGCGGCGGCGTGGACCACGAAATACGGCACGGCGGTGCCGTCGGCCGAGGTGGCTTTGCGCTGCTCGACCACGTAACGCGACGAATCGAACTGCGGCGGTGTGCTTTTCACCTGCCGGGCCGTGCCGGCGGCGGTGTCCACACTCCACAGTGTGGTCGGCACGAGGAACGAGGTCACCGAGAGATAGGCGCGATCGCCCGTCGGATCGGCGGTGACGGTGTCGACGGTCGCGTTGTCGGGCAACGGCACCGGAGTCGGCGACCAGCTCCCGTCCGGACGCGGGGTGTAGACCGTGGCGCGACCGCGCACGTCGTTCAGCGAGGTGACCACCGCGTGGTCGCGCGTGGTCTGCACACCACTCAGACTCTCCGACGGACCGGGGACATAGACCGGTGTCACCTGCGGCCGGGCCGGATCGGCGATCAGCCGGTCGGCATCCACCGACACCAGCGCACCCGACGGATAGGTCGTCGCGCCGACCGCCCAGTCCTGCTGGAGCGACACCAGGATGTGATTGCCGACGAAACCCGCGAGGTCCGACTTCGCCGGGAGCGCGGTCGGCGCGGGGCCGGTCGCGGTGAGCAGTTCGACGTCGTGTTCGAAGAAGGTGCGCCCGCGTACGACGAGATCGAGCCGGCGGCCGGCGCCGTTGTCCAGCACTACCGGCGTGGTCGACAGCTGATCGGTCCGCTCGCCCCGCGCGAGTTCGGTCGCGGCGTCCAGGGGTTGGCCGCGGCGCCACTGCCGGACGACATACGGGTATCCGGAGGCCGTCGTCTCGCCAGGCTGCCATTCCCGCGCGATGAGCACCGTATTCTCGTCGCTGAACGTGAGGTCCACCTTGCCTCGCGGCACCACGAATCCGCCCGGCACGAACTGCCGTGTGCCCCGGTCGAATTCGCGGACCGACACGGCGTCCTCGCCGCCGTCGGACAAACTGATCAGGCACCGGCGATGGGTGACCGGATCGCAGTCGGCGCCTCGCCAGACCCAGTTCTTCCCTTCGGCTCGTGACAGCTCGTCGAGGTCGAGCAGGGTGGTCCAGGCCGGTTGCGGCGCTTCGTAATCGGCGGTTGTCGTCTCGCGCCAGATGCCGCGTTTGTGGTCACCGTCCTGCCAGAAGTTCTCGACGGTGCCGTCCTCGAAGCGCGGCATCGGGATCCGGTCGGACGTCTTCGCCAGCGCCGTCGCCTGCGCGAGATTGTCGGCGTAGCGCGGATCGTGTTCGAGCACGTCGAGGGTCCGGCGGTTCCCTTCGCCGACCCACGCCTGCACGCGCGGACTGTCGAGTTCTTCGAGCCAGAGATACGGGTCCTGCGGTGAGGCGCCACCGCCGCACGCGGCGGCCAGCACGGCGATCGACAGCAGGGTCGCCGCACGCCGCAAGGAGGTACGCGGCGCACCGCCGGCCGATCCGTGTCGTCGTCCCCGCCCCATGATCATCAGCACATGGTACGGCGAATCCGGCCGGGGCACGGACGGTTGTCGCGGCCGGCTCACTCCCGGCGGCGAACCGACGCCTCCACGAGATCGAGTACGGCCGTGAGGTTTTCGTTGACATGACCGGAGGCGATGCGGGCGATGAGGCCGTCGAGGACGAGATCGAGATAGCCGAGCAGCACGTCGGTGGGGACGTCGTCGCGCAGCGCGCCGGCCGCCTTGCGGCGTTCGAGGCGGGCCAGGGTGGCCGCGGTCAGCTCGGCCGAACGCTGGGTCCAGCCGGCGGCGAACTCGGGATCGGTGCGCAGTCGCCGGGCGATCTCGAGGCGGGTGCCCAGCCAGTTGTACTGCGCGGGATTGTCGAGCATCTCCCGCATGACCTGCACGATGCCCTCGTTGGCCGCGACCTCGGCCATCCGTTCGGCATCCTCCTGGGCCAGTGCCAGGAACAGGGCGTCCTTGTCCCGGAAATGATGGAAGATCGCGCCGCGGGACAGCCCGATCGCCTCTTCCAGGCGGCGGACGGTCGCACCCTCGTACCCGAATTCGGCGAAACACCGCCGCGCCCCGTCCAGAATCTGGCTGCGCCGGGCGGCGAGGTGATCGTCACTGACCTTGGGCATGGGCTCCTCCAGCGGGGAATGCACGGACCCCCGCGCCGGGACGATCCGGCGCGGGGGTTCTCACAGTACGAGCATGAACGCGTAGATCCTGCAGCGGCGCAACGCTGTTCGTGCCGGCCCGGCGAGCCGAACGGACGCCGGGCGCGGCACGACGCAGCGCGGATGCGGGATATCAGCCGCGAATCATGTTGCGCAGCACGAACTGCAGGATGCCGCCGTTACGGTAGTAGTCGGCTTCACCGGGGGTGTCGATGCGCACGACCGCGTCGAAGGTGACCTTCTCGCCGTTCTCCTTGGTCGCGGTGACCTTCAGGGTCTTCGGCGTGGTGCCCTCGTTGAGCTTGGTGATGCCCTCGATGTCGAACACCTCGGTGCCGTCCAGGCCCAGCGACGCGGCCGACTCACCCGCCGGGAACTGCAGCGGGATCACGCCCATGCCGATCAGGTTGGAGCGGTGGATGCGCTCGAACGACTCGGTGATGACGGCCTTGACGCCCAGCAGACGGGTGCCCTTGGCCGCCCAGTCGCGCGAGGAACCCGAGCCGTACTCCTTACCGCCCAGCACGACCAGCGGAATGCCGGCCTTCTGGTAGTTCTGCGAGGCGTCGTAGATGAACGCCTGCGGGCCGCCCTCCTGGGTGAAGTCGCGGGTGTAACCACCCGAGACGTCATCGAGCAGCTGGTTGCGCAGCCGGATGTTGGCGAAGGTGCCACGGATCATGACCTCGTGGTTACCGCGCCGCGAGCCCAGGGAGTTGTAGTCCTTGCGCTGGACGCCGTGCGAGTCGAGGTACTGCGCGGCCGGGGTGCCCGGCTTGATCGGACCGGCCGGGGAGATGTGGTCGGTGGTGACCGAATCACCCAGCAGGGCCAGCACGCGGGCGCCCTTGATGTCCTCGACCGGAGCCGGCTCGAGTTCCATCCCGTCGAAGTACGGCGCCTTGCGGACGTAGGTGGAGTTCTCGTCCCAGGCGAAGGTGTCACCGGACGGAGTGTCGAGGTTGCGCCAGCGCTCGTCGCCCTTGAAGACGTCGGCGTAGGACTTGCGGAACATGTCCTGGCTGATCGCCGACTTGATGGTGTCGTCGATCTCCTGGGCCGAGGGCCAGATGTCGCGCAGGAACACGTCCTTGCCGTCGGTGTCCTGACCCAGCGCGTCCTTCTCGAAGTCGAAGTCCATCGTGCCCGCGAGCGCGTAGGCGATGACCAGCGGCGGCGAGGCCAGGTAGTTCATCTTCACGTCGGGGGAGATGCGGCCTTCGAAGTTGCGGTTGCCGGACAGCACCGCGGTCACCGACAGGTCGTTGTCGTTGACGGCCTTGGAGATCTCCTCCGGCAGCGGGCCGGTGTTGCCGATGCAGGTGGTGCAGCCGTAGCCACCCAGGTAGAAGCCCAGCTTCTCCAGGTAGGGCCACAGGCCGGCCTTCTCGTAGTAGTCGGAGACGACCTGCGAACCCGGGGCCATGTTGGTCTTGACCCACGGCTTGCTGGACAGGCCCTTCTCCACCGCGTTGCGGGCCAGCAGCGCCGCGCCGATCATGACCGACGGGTTGGAGGTGTTGGTGCAGGAGGTGATACCCGCGACCACGACCGCGCCGTGATCGAGGATGAACTCGCCGCGATCCTCGGAAACCACCTTAACCGGCTTGGACGGACGCCCCTCGGCACCGTTGGCCGCCGAGTGGGCCGGGGTGTAGCTCTCCGTGCCCGCGCCGGCCGACACCGAGACCGGATCCGAGGCGGGGAAGGTCTCCTCGACGCCCTCGTCGAGCGCGGTGTAGTCACCGGTGACGTAGTCGGTGATGTCGGAGCGGAACGCGGCCTTCGACTCGCTGAGCAGGATGCGGTCCTGCGGGCGCTTCGGACCGGCGATCGAGGGCACCACGGTGCTCAGGTCGAGCTCGAGGTACTCCGAGTAGGCGGGCTCGTGCGCGGCGTCGTGCCACATGCCCTGTTCCTTGGCGTAGGCCTCGACCAGGGCCAGCTGCTCGTCGGAGCGGCCGGTCAAACGCAGGTAGTTGATGGTCTCCTCGTCGATCGGGAAGATCGCCGCGGTGGAGCCGAATTCGGGGCTCATGTTGCCCAGGGTGGCGCGGTTGGCCAGCGGCACCTCGGCCACACCGGCGCCGTAGAACTCGACGAACTTGCCGACCACACCGTGCTTGCGCAGCATGTCGGTGACGGTGAGCACGACGTCGGTGGCGGTCACGCCCGGCTGGATCTCACCGGTGAGCTTGAAGCCGACGACCCGCGGAATGAGCATCGAGACCGGCTGGCCCAGCATCGCGGCCTCGGCCTCGATACCGCCGACGCCCCAGCCCAGCACGCCCAGGCCGTTGACCATCGTGGTGTGCGAGTCGGTGCCGACGCAGGTGTCCGGGTAGGCCTGGCCGTTGCGGGTCATGACGGTCGGGGCCAGGTATTCGATGTTGACCTGGTGCACGATGCCGGTGCCCGGGGGGACGACCTTGAAGTCGTCGAACGCGCCCTGGCCCCAGCGCAGGAACTGGTAGCGCTCGCCGTTGCGCTGGTACTCGAGGTCGACGTTGCGCTCGAGGGCGTCGGCGCGGCCGAAGACGTCGAGGATGACCGAGTGGTCGATGACCATGTCGGCGGGGGAGAGCGGGTTGACCTTGTTCGGGTCGCCACCGAGCGCGGTGACGGCCTCACGCATGGTGGCCAGGTCGACCACACACGGCACGCCGGTGAAGTCCTGCATGATCACGCGGGCGGGGGTGAACTGGATCTCGATACTCGGCTCCGCCGACGGATCCCAGTTGGCGATGGCGCGGATGTGGTCGGCGGTGATGTTGGCGCCGTCCTCGGTGCGGAGCAGGTTCTCCGCCAGGACCTTCAGGGCGTAGGGCAGCTTCTCGGTGCCGGGCACGGCCGAGAGACGGAAGATCTCGTAGGAGTTGCTTCCGACCTCGAGGGTGCCCTTGGCGCCGAATGTATCGATACTTGTCATACGTTCAGCTCCACTCGTCGGTGTTCCGATCGGGGCGCGTGCGGGCCCCGTGGGTGGCCACCGGCGGGGCTGCGCCGGCGGCTGTCGCCGAGGACGCGTTTCGGGCTGCGCGCCTCGTACTTCCGAACTCTAACAGTACGCTTGTCCTATGAAGCATGCGGGGCACGTACGGCGCGGCGTGCCGCCATCCATGATCCCCCCGTCGCGTACTGTGCTCGAAGGCCCCGTCGGAGTCGTCGCCTCCGGTGTGCCGGCCAGGTGTGTGTGTTGATCTCGTGAATGTGTTGGACGTCCGTCGCTGGAGTCGGCGGCTCGACAAGACCGGATGGAAGATGACCGTCTCGTATGCCTCGGTTTTCACCCCTATGGCCGCGGAGCTACCGCCGGATACCGACGTCGACGCCATCGTGCTGGATCTGGCCGACAACCACGTAGCCGCGCCGCCCGCCAAGGATCAGGACAAGCTCGCCGAGATCGCGGATCAGGCCCGTGCACACGGCATCGAGTTGAACATCGTGGTCGTGAAGGGAAATCCGGGCCGCGATTCGGATCTGCGCGACCTGGCGACCACCCTCGGCAAGAGTGAGCACGGCACTGTCGTGGTGTTCAGCGACGACTGGATCGGCACCTACAGCGATTCCATCAACCGCGCGCGGCTGGAGTGGGCCGAGGACAAGGCCAAATATCAGGGCGGGCACACCGCGACCGCCGCGCAGATCTTCGTCGACCGGCTGGAGACGCCGGAGAAGGTGTCGTGGACGGCGATCACGGGCGTTCTGCTGGCGGGCACCGTGCTGATCATCGGTGGCCTGTACTACCTGAAGTCCCGCCGCGCGGCGCGCGAGCGGGTCGCGGTGGCGGCCGACGCCGCGCCGAATCCGCGGGTGTCGTCCCGGTAGGCGTTCCGGCGGCCATCGGCGTGTCGCGAGCCGATGCCGGATGATCGCCGGAAACTAGCCACCACCTCGGCGTCATGCCCGATTCGAGGGATACGTCTCGATTCGCGGGACGAAACTGAACGACCGGTTTGATTCGTCCCCGGAACCCCTATTCACGGTTAGCAAATTTTCAGCAAACCGGAAATTACTCCCCTGTGATTCGTCGTCCGATGTTTCCTCTGTGAAAGAAGTGTCGTACGGTTTCGAGGTGACACTCTTGGGGAAGAAGTGTCACATGGGCCTCCAGCGTCCCTCGAGGGCAGATGGACCGTTGGTGCTCGTGCGGCGACGCCTCGATCGGTCGCCCAGCGCAGTCCTGGCGAATCTGGTGCTCGCCGGGAGCCGCAGCGGGATCAGGGAGGTGTTATGCGAATATCGGCGAGGCGGTCCGGGGGTGCCGCAAAGGTCGCTGTGGGGTTGCTCTTATGTGGGATCGCTCTGACGGTGACCGCTCCGCTGGTGGCCGCGGTGCCCCCGCCACCTCCGAATCCGAGTGACGGCGATATCGCCGCGGCGGGCGCGCAGGTCGATGCGGGAGTGAATCAGGTCAGCGGTCTGATCAATCAGGTCGCCACCGCCGACCAGCAGCTCGCCCAGCTCGACACCGAGGTCGCCGGCAAGCGGGAAGCCGTGAACAAGGCGCTGGTCGATCTCCAGAACGCCCGCGACGCCGCCGACGCGGCCGCGGCCACGGTGGCCGCCACCCAGCGCGACCTGCAGTCCGCCGGAGCTCAGCTCGATCAGGCCCAGGGCAAGTTCGACGAATTCGCCGTCGACGCCTACACCCACCCGGGTTCGACGTCGATGGTGAACTATCTCGCCGGCTCCGATCCGGCCTCCGCGCTCGACCGCGCCGATCTGCTCGGCATGGCGTCGAAGAATCAGCAGGCCGCCATCGACGGCCTGCGCCGCGCACAGGTCGAACAGGCCAACAAGGATTCCGCGGCCCGTCAGGCCAAGAAGGCCGCCGACACGGCCGCGGCAGCGGCCGATCAGAAGCGCGAGCAGGCCCAAGCCGCGGTCGCCGCCGCCAAGGCCGCTCTCGACGAGCAGGCGCAGAAGCGCGATGCCCTGATGGCCCAGCGCGATTCGGCCCAGCAGCAGCTCGACCAGGCCCGGGCCACCGTGACCGGACTGCAGGGCCAGCGCGACGCCTACCTGGCCTGGGATCGTCAGCGCCGGGCCGAGGTCGCCGCCGCCCAGGCCGC
>NZ_BDBN01000034.1 GCF_001613005.1 Nocardia nova NBRC 15556
CGACATCTGCCGCGACGATCCCGCTCTCGGCTACCCGCTCGGCACCCGCGACCAACTCGCGGCGGTGGCCGCCGCGCACGCGGGGACGGTCGTCGATGTCGAAGCGGATGTGCGCGACGTCGAAAGCCTCGGCGGCGCAGTCGAAATCGCGCTGGACAGGTTCGGCCGGCTCGACGCGGCCGTCGCCGCCGCGGCCGTCATGACCGGCGGCCGGCCGTTGTGGGAAACCACCCACTCCGACTGGGAGCCCATGTTCGACATCGGCGTCCACGGCATCGCCAACCTCGCGAGGGTCGCCATCCCCGCGATGCTCGCTCGCCCCGAACCTCGCACCGGCCGCTTCATCGCCCTCGCCTCCGCCGCCGCCCATCACGGCATGTGGCATCTCTCCGGCTACAACGCGGCCAAACACGCCGTCGTCGGTCTGATCAAGGGACTCGCTCACGACCTGCGCGGCACCGGCATCACCGCCACCGCCGTCTCCCCTGGCTCCACCCGCACCGCCCTGCTCACCGAAACCGCCCGCATCTACCACCTCGACACCGTCGAGGAATTCGCCTCTCACCAACTCCTCGACCGCATCCTCGAGCCGGACGAGGTCGCCGCCGCCATCGCATGGCTGTGCACCCCCGAATCCGCCGCCGTCACCGGAACTGTGGTGCACGCCGACGGCGGATTCCTGGGATGACTGCCGAAGCGCTCGAGCGGCCGGATGTCACAACTCGGTGCCCCCCCACCGTCCACCACACGTTCGGCGCCGGTGGTGTAGGTCGCGTCACTCTCGATTGCGCTGACGTAGCCTGTCGGTACTTCTGACCAATCGACCGGATTGGAGTGCGGTGACACATCCGCCAGTATTGGTACTCGGAGCTACGGGGGGACAAGGCGGCGCCGTTGCCGACGCATTGCTGTCGCGCGGGGTGGCGGTGCGCGCGATGGTGCGCGATCCGCAGGGTCGTAGGGCGCAGCAGCTCGATGAGCGCGGCGCGGAACTCGTGAGCGGATCGCTGGACGACCGGGCCGCGCTCGCGGCGGCGATGGCGAATGTCGCGGGCGTGTTCGCCCTGACCACACCGTTCGAGACGGGTGTGGATGCGGAGGTCCGGCAGGGGCGGGCGATCATCGGGGCGGCCGGCGATGCGGGGGTGCCGCATCTGGTGTTCAGTTCCGTGGCGTCGGCGGACCAGAACACGATGATTCCGCATTTCGAGAGCAAAGCGGTGATCGAGCAGGAACTCACGGCCAGTGGTCTGCCGGCGACCGTCGTCGCACCGACATATTTCTTCGACAACGCGCTCGGCGGCCGCCGGGAGCTTCTCGACGGCGTGCTGGAGCTACCCATACCTTCCGATCGCCCGCTTCAGCAGCTTGCGCGAGAAGATCTCGGGCAGTTCGTCGCTCATGTACTGCGCGAGCCGGACCGCTATCTCGGCGAGCGCGTCGAACTGGCCGGCGACGCCCCCACACCCGCCGACATGGCCGCCGACATCGGTGACGCGCTGGGCCGGCCCGTCGTCCATCGGCAGACGTCGCTCGAGGCCATCGGCAATCCGGATATGCACGCCATGTGGGCATTCCTCGACGCCGGCGGCTACCGCGTCGACATCGAGGCTCTGCATCGCGCGACGCCCGAGGTCGAGTGGACGTCGTTTCGTAGCTGGGCGCTACGGACCCTTCCCGCGGTAGCGGCGGAATCTCCTCGCAATCCGTGACTCGAATCGACATCGACAACGAAGGGACCATCGATATGTCGGAGACGAATTCCACCGCGTGGCCGCGGTTGCGGGTTGCGGAGTGGGCGCAGACGCGGGAGACCCTGCATATGTGGATGCAGATCGTGGGGAAGGTTCGGCTCGCGCATGCTCCGTTGTTGAATCACTGGTGGCAGGTCACGCTTTTCGTGAGCCCGCGGGGGCTGATGACGCCGGCGATTCCTTACGGTGATCGGCTGTTCGATATCGAATTCGACTTTCTCGCGGATCGGTTGGTGATCCGCGCCGACACCGGCGATATGCGCAGTGTGGCGCTCGCACCGAAAACTGTGGCGCAGTTCTACGCCGAAACCATGCAGGCGCTCGACGAGCTCGGGTTGCGGACGCGGATTCAGGGGCGGCCGAACGAGGTCGATCCGTCCATTCCGTTCGCCGAGGATACCCGGCACGCCTCCTACGATCCGGAGTCCGCGCGAGCGTTCTGGCGCCAGCTCGTGCATGCGAATCGCGCGCTCGGCGAATTCCGTTCGGGATATGTCGGCAAGTCCAGTCCGGTGCATTTCTTCTGGGGCGCAATGGATCTCGCCTATACCCGATTTTCGGGGCGAACCGCGCCGGAACACGGCGGCGGTGCGCCGCACTGTGCCGATTGGGTCATGGTGGAGGGGTATTCCCACGAACTCAGCAGCTGCGGATTCTGGCCCGGCGGCGGCGAGGAAGGCGCGTTCTACGCCTACGCATATCCCGAACCCGAGGGCTACCGCGAGCGGCAGCTGCAGGTGCCGGGGGCGGGCTACGACGCCGCGCTGGGGGAATTCGTCCTTCCGTACGAGACCGTGCGGACGGCGGATGATCCGAACGCCGTGGTCGCGGCCTTTCTGCGCGAAACATATGCGGCCGCAGCCGAATTGGGCCGGTGGGATCGCGCCGAACTCGAATGCGATCCGCATCGGTGGGCCGAGAAGAAAGCGGCCGCGCCCTGGTCGCTGCGCTGACGGACGCGACACAGCGCCGCGGCCGGCTCGCACCGATGCGAGCCGGCCGCGGGGTCCGACGCGCTACACCCGCACGGCGAAGCGGAGCTTACGTCCCAGGGTGTGCGGTTGCGCCTGGGAGATGATCATCTCCTGGACCCGTTCCCGGCTGGTGCGGACGAACTCGACCGCCTCCTTCACCGCCACATCGATATCCATGACGGTCGGAATGTCGAGCACCTTCACGATCTGCTCGAGCCGCTGTTCGGGTGTGCCGCGCACGGTCACCACGGGCGCCCCCAGCTCGCTGATGGTGTGCAGCAGTTTGCTGTCGGAGATCGCACGGTAGCGCTCGTCCACCGGACGATGTCCGTCGGGATCCATCGGCACCTCCACCGGAAGGTGGAAGAAGATGTCGTAGCCCTTGCGGGCGCGCTGGCGCGCCATCTCGCCGTAGGCGTCCAGGTAGCGCCGGAAGAACGGGCGGCCCGGCAGGGTCACGGTGTTCTTGACGATCTTGTGGAAGCGGGTGGACCCCGGATTCGGGCCGGTGATCAGGCGGGTCGCACCGTAGACCCATTCGTTGAGCACCGATCCGTCCGCGATGAAACCGTTGCCCTGCGCCTCGAGCAACGTCTCGGCCTCGATGCGCAACTCCAGGCGGCGAAAGCCCAGCGCCATCAGTTCGGTGGTGTTCAGATCCTGGAAGCGCATCCCGGGGAAGAATTCGGTCACCACCTCGCGCGCCGAGGAGGCGTCGACCCGTGGGATGCCGGTGAGCAGCGCCAGCGCGGTGGACGTGGTCGTCTTACCGGTGGAGTACGTGCCGGAGACGACGATGCGCCGATAGTTTGTTCCGGACATGGAAAGCCTTTCGAGAGAGGTTTTTTCGAGATCAGGCCGGTAGCTGGTGGGCGAGGTCGTAGCGGATCGAACAGCCGGCGAATTCCGACTCCCAATTCGAGATCCGCCATTTACCCCCGCCGAATCCCAGAACCATCGAGCGCGCCATCCGCGTGGTCGCCGAACCCGGCGTGTACGGCGGCGGGGGCGCCTCCGCCCGCGCGGTCATCCGGCGCATCCACAACGTCTCACTGTCCTTGCGGGCGATATTGTCCAGCTCGTACAGCACGACCTGCGACAGTTGCGCCAGGATCACCGTGGCGTCGACCAAGGTGATCGAGGGCTGGTAGAAATCGGCGACTCCGGTGCCCGACGCGTCCGAATCCTCCAGCGAGAGAGTGAATTCCGCACTCGCGCTGGTCCCCTCGCCGTCGAGGCGGATATCGCGCAGGTACTGGCTGCGCCCGTAGACCGGACCGTGCGAGTAGCCGCCCACCGGCTCGGCCACCGTCCGCGCCGGACCCGGCGCCGGGAACCGGGGTGGGGTGGGCAGCGCAACAACGGCCTCCAATTCCATTGTGCTGCCGAATGATCCGGAAATGGTCAAGGTATTCGCCGTACTGCCCGTGACGGCCGCCTCGATCGGGAACCGGTCCAGGTTCTCGGTGGCGACCGTGCCGCTGCTGAATTGCACGAACGGCATCCAGCACCGGCTGATGTCGGCATCGCTCAGACCGCACTCGCGCAGGATCACCGCCAGCAGCCGGTACCCGAAGATCGAACAGTCGATGCTGCTCAGATGCGGGGTGAGCACCCGGGTGCTCTTCTGCGACCAGTCCAGCGGGTAGCGCACCCCGGCGACGGCGGTCAGTGCCGGCCCCGTCGGCCGCGGCTCGACGGTGATGTCGAAGATCTCGTGGCCGATGCGCTTGTAGCCTTCACCGAAGAATCGGCCGGTCCGATCTCCGAGCACCGTATCGATATCGGGATAGGCGATCTGTCCGGTACTCATGCCGCATCCGCCTCGTCGTCGGGATCGTCGGCCGGACCGGCGGCGACGATGGCCACCGGTTCGCTCGCGGAGCTTTCGCCGAACCGCTCGACCACCCGGGCCGCGATGCCGCGCAACGACAGTCCGCGACTGAGCTCCAGCGCGGAGATCTTCACTTCCAGTGACTTCTCGGCACGAGCGCCGAATTCCATGGCCATGAGCGAATCCATTCCCACATTGGTGACCGGTTCGTCGATATCGACCGTCTCGACGGCGACGCCCAGCACCACTGCCAACTGCTCGGCGAGCTGGCGGGCCGCGAAATCGGCGCGCTGCTCGGGCGGCAATGCCATCACCTCGCCACGCAGACTGCCCTGCCCTTCACCGCCGACACCGGCATCGGCCAGCAGTTGCCGGAAGCGCCGGGTCTCGACCGAGGGCCGGGCGCCGCTCGCCCACACACCCCAGTCGATATCGGCGACCGCGACCTGCGCGGTGTCCAGCGCGAGGCATTCCGCGAGCAACGCCGTCGCGCGATCCATATCGATCGGGCGAAAGCCCAGCATCTTGACGTACCCGACGAGCGCCTCACTGCCGTCGGCCATACCGCCACCGGCCATGAAGCCCCAGTTCACCGACAGCGCCGCGGCACCACGTCCACGCCGGCTCGCGGCCAGACCGTCGAGTGCGGCATTGGCCGCCGCATAGCCGACCTGCGGTGTGATGCAGCCCAGCGCGCTGATCGAGGAGTAGAGCACGAACATGTCGGGTTCGATCCCGGTCGCGGTGAGTGCGCGGTCGAGGTTGTAGGCGCCGCGCACCTTGGTGAACAATCCGCTCAGCGAGTCGCGCGTGATCTGCGGAATCGGCAGATTGTCCACGACACCGGCGGCGTGGAAGATGCCCCGCAGCGGCGCGGTGCTCCGAATCCGTTGCAGCAGTGCGACGGTCGCGGCGTAGTCGGCGATGTCCAGGCGTTCCTCGACCACCTCGATGCCCGCCTCGGTGAACGCCGCCACCTGGGCGACGGCCTGCGGCGTGACGGCGCCGTGCCGGCCCACCAGTACCAGCCGCCGTGCTCCCGAGCGGGCCAGCCAGCGAGCGGTGGCCAGACCGAATCCGCCGAATCCACCGGTGACCAGATAGACCCCGTCCGGGTCGATCACCGGATGCCCGAGTGGTGGCCGCACCGCGGGCTCCTGCTCCCGCATATCGATCACCACGCGACCCACATGCTGTGAGCGCGCGACACTTTCGAACGCGGCCGGCAACTCCGACGCCGGATACGCTGTATAGGGCAGGTAGCGGTAGGTGCCGTCCTGCAGCCGCTGCTGCGCGATCCGCAGCGGCGCCCGCAGAATTTCCGGATCGTGGGCCAGCGCCCGGTCCATATCCACCGCGAAGAAGGTCAGGTTGCGGTCGAACGGGGCCAGGTCGATCACACCGCCGCCGTAGATGTCGGCCTTGCCGATATCTACGATCCGGCCGAATTCCGCTGCGACCCGGAAGTTCTGACGCAGGATCTCACCCGGCGCGGAGCTGTAGACCACATCGACGCCACGGCCACCGGTCAAGGCCGCGATCTCGTCGGCGAACCCCGCGGACCGCGAGTTCAGGACATCGTCGACGCCCAGCTGCCGCACCTGATCGCGTCGCGATTCCGTACTGGCGGTGCCGATGACGCGGGCGCCGATGTGCTGGGCGACCTGCACCGCGGCCATTCCCATGCCGCCGGCCGCACCGTGCACGAGCACGGTCTCACCGGGTTGCAGCCGCGCCAGCGTCCGCAGACCGAAATCCGCTGTCAGATAAGGCAATCCGGAACCACAGGTGAGCGGATCGTAGCTCTCGCCGGGATCGAGCCGATGCGGGAGCGAGGCGCCCGCGTCGACCGGCATCGTCACATAGCGGCGCAGGATGTCGCCCGCGCACAACATCATCCGGTCACCCACGGCGACCTCGTCGACATCCGCCCCGACCCGGGTCACCACACCCGAGCCCTCCATACCGACGGTCATGCCGAAGTAGGTGTCGCCGAGTTCCTTCTCGGTCAGCACGCCCAGGACCTTCATCGCGTCCTTGTAGTTGAGACCGACGGCATCCATCCGCAGTTCGACCTCGCGCGGTCCGGGCGCGCGCCGCGGGGATTCGCGCAACGCGAGATCCGACAGCAGCCGCGAACGCGGAATCTCGGCCTCGAATCCGGCTTCCGGATCGGTGAGCGGCCGGGCAGTATCACGCTGCCGCAGATAATCGTCCAGATTCTGCGCGATCCGCACGGCCCAGGGGGTGCCCGCGCGCACCGCGATCTCGTCACCGATGTCGTCGGCGACAACCAGTGCGCGGCAGTCGTCCCAGCCCGCCCCGTCGAGGTCCAGCAGACGCCATCCGGCCGCCGGCTGCTCGTTGAGCAGCGCCCGTCGCGCCCCGACCAGCGCCCCGTGTTCGGGATGAGTGGCCGTGTCGGACGGCGTGCACAGGGCGTGCTCGGTGATCACCACGCACCGCAGATCGGTCGAATCGTCCTCGGCGAGCAGCGCTTCCACTACCGCCGCGATCCGCGCGAGGGCGTAGACGGTGCCGTCGGCGGGCGCATCACCGCAGGCCACCACGGCGACGTGCCGGGGACCGGTTGCCGAGGTGAGCGCCGCACGCAGCCGCTCCTCGTCGATCTCGTCCACATCGGCGAGCACCACACTCGTCGCCGAGTCCGCGCCGGCCAGGGCGGCGACCCGTTCGGCGGTATCGGCGCCGATGCCGATGACGACCAATCCTGCTGTCGCCGAAGGCAACTCTCCGTAGTCGACCTCTTCCCACACCTGCTGGTAGAACACCCCACCCAGTTGATGGACCACATCGGGCCGCACCGACACCGGGCGGAACTCCACCCCGGTCATCCGCATCGACACCGCGCCGTCCTCGTCGAGGATGGCGATATCGGCGCGCAAGGGATCGGTGCCGCGCCGGGTGACGACCACCCGGGGCCGCTGCGGCAGCGGGGCCAGCAGGCGGACGCTGCCGATGGCTGCGGGGACGATCGCGCCCGCGTCGGGACCGCTGTCGGCGGCCAGCGCGGCGACGCACTGCAACGCCGCGTCCACCACCGCGGGATGAGCCAGGTGCGGGTGGTCCGGATTCGCGGGCGCATCGCCGGTGACGCTGGCCAGCACGGTATCGCCGCCGATGACCGCGGAGACGATGCGCTGGAACGCCGGGCCGTAGTCGAGACCGCGCGCGGCCAGGCCCGTGTACAGGTCGGCGCCGGCCACCACGGCCGCTCCCTCGGGCGCGCCGAACGGTTCGACCGCCGTGTCGAAATCGGTTTCGACGAGCCGTCCGACCGCGTTGCGGGTCCAGACCTCGGCCGAGGCCGGGCGGGAGTGGACGGCGAAACGCCGCGTGCTCTCCTCCACCGTGACGCGCAGGACGGGGACGTCGTGTTCGTCGATCACCAGCGGTGCGACGAATTCGATGTCCTCGAGCCCGATCCGGCTGCGGCCCGTCCGCTCGGCCGCCGCGCTGAGGGCCGCGTCGAGGTAGGCCGCGCCGGGCAGCACCACATGGCCGTCGACGACATGATCCGGAAGCCACGGCAGTCGCGACACCGACAGCTGCACTTCCCATTCCGATCCGGCGCCGGCCGTGGTCTCGCCCAGCAGCGCGGGGCTGTTCGCGGCGCCGAGTTTGTCGCGCGTCGTGATCGGCTCGTCGTGCCACAGCCGCTTGCGCTGCCACGGGTAGCTCGGCAGCGCGACATACGGCGACCGCGCCGCCTCCGGATGTCCGGGGACCCTGGTGCCGTCGAGGGAACCGGCGACATACAGGTCCGTCACCGCCTGCAGGATGTGGCGGCGGTCGTCGCGGTCGCGCGAGAGCGTGCTCACCGCCGCGCCGACCACACCGCGGTGGATCAGCAGCTCGCGGATATTGCCGCTGAGCACCGGATGCGGCCCGACCTCGACGAAGACCCGATGTCCGGCGTCGAGCAGGCTCGATATCGCGTCGGCGAAGCGTACGGGTTCGCGTACGTTGCGGCACCAGTAGGCCCCGGTCCACGCGGTGCCCTCGAGCGCGTCGGCGGTGACCGTCGAATAGCTGGGCACGGTGGCCGCTCCCGGGGTCAGCTCCGCCAGCGCGTCGGCCAGATCCGCCAGAATCGGATCCATCAGATGGCTGTGATAAGGCACCTCGACTCGCAGCATGCGCGCGAAAGTCCCTGTCGCCGAGAGCATATCGCGCAGCATCTCCAGATCGGCGCTGTCGCCGGCGAGAGTGACCGCGCTGGGGCTGTTCACCGCCGCGATCGAGATGCCGGGGCTGTCGGCCAGCAAGGTCCGGACGTCCGCCTCGGGCATGCCGACCGCGAGCATGCCCCCGGTTCCGGCGGTGGTGGCCTGCAATCGGGACCGGTGATAGCTGACCAGGACCGCGTCGCGCAGCGACAACGCGCCCGACACATACGCCGCGGCGACCTCTCCGACACTGTGACCGACGACCACGGCCGGACGCACGCCGTACTCGGCGAGCTCGGCGGTCAACGCCACCTGCAGCAGGAAGTTCGCCGGTTGCGCGACGGCGGTCTGCGCGACCTTCGAATCCTGCTCCCCGGCAAGCATTTCCGACAGAATCGACCAGCCCGCCACCGCGGTGAATTCCGCGTCGACCTCGCGGGCCACGCGGGCGAAGGTGGTGTCGCCGGTGAGCAGTTCGCGGCCCATCCCCCACCACTGCGGGCCCATACCGCTGTAGACGAACACCGGCTCGACCGAACCGTCGCCGACCGCGCGGGCGGGCGCCTTACCCGCACCGGATGCGAAGTCGTGCAGCTGAGTACGCAGATCCTCGGCATCGCGGTAGACGAATCCGGTGCGCAGCGAATGGTGCGCGCGCCGGGTCCACAGCGCCGCCGTCACCGAGTCGACGGTGTCGTCGTGCAGGGTTCGGGCCAGTTCCGCCGCGGTCTGGCGCACCGCGGCCTCGGAGCGGCCCGACAGCGGCGCGATCCGCGGTACGTCGAGTCGTTCGGGGCTTGCGGCCGAAGCCGGCGCCTCGGTCAGAATCACGTGGGCGTTGGTGCCGCCGTAGCCGAATCCGTTGACCGCGACCGCACGCTGCCCGGGGGTGCCCGGCAGCGGCTCGCTGTCGAGCGGCACCCGCAGGCGCCATTCGTCGAACGCGATCTCCGGGTTGGGATTCGACAGCGAGAAGTGCGGCGCGACCGTGCCGTGGTGGAGGGTCAGCGCGGCCTTGATCAGGCTCGCCACCCCCGCCGCCGCTTCGGTGTGGCCGAAGTTGCTCTTCACCGATCCGACCGGCACCGCGGCGGTCCGCCCGTCGACGGCGCCGTAGACCTGACCGAGCGCCTTCATCTCGATCGGGTCGCCGACCGCGGTGCCGGTGCCGTGTGCCTCCAGATAGCCGATGTCGCGGGCCGCGATGCCGGACTCCTCGCGGACCTGCGCGGCGAGTTGTTGCTGGGCAACGGGATTCGGCACCGGAATGGCCATAGTCCGGCCGTCCTGATTGACGCCGGTCGCGCGGATCACCGCGTAGATCCGGTCCTTGTCGCGTGCGGCGGCATCGACCGTCTTGAGCACCACCGCGCCGGCCCCTTCGGCCCGGCCGTAGCCGTCGGCGCCGGCCTCGAACGTCTTGCAGCGGCCGTCGACGGACAGGAACCGGCCCTTGCACATGGAGATGAAGGTTTCCGGCTGCAGCATCGCATTGGCGCCGCCGACGATCGCGGTCTCGCACTCGCCGGCGATAATCGCCCGCACCGCCAGATGAGTGGCCACCAGCGACGACGAGCACGCGGTGTCGACGGTCAGGCTCGGCCCGTGCAGATCCAGCAGATAGGAGATCCGGTTGGACAGCAGCGTGTGCGAGGCGCTCATCGCGGTGTGGTTGTTGATCGCCGACCGCACCAGCGGCCCGCTGCGCCCGAGCGCGTTGTCGAGGATGAAGCCGCCGACATAGACACCCATCCGGCCGCCGGACACCCGCCCGGCCATCCCGGCGTCGTCGAGCGCCTCCCAGGTGACCTCCAGCAGCAGCCGTTGCTGCGGATCGAGAATCGCGGCTTCGCGCTGGGCGATGCCGAAGAAGTCGGCGTCGAAGTCCCACAGCGGCTGGGTGAGGAAGCCGCCTCGGCGGGTGTACATCCGGCCGGGTGCGTCCGGATCCGGGTCGTAGTACTTATCGATGCTCCATCGGTCCGGCGGAATATCCACGATTCCGTCGCCGCGCCCGAGCAGGAAATCCCAATAACCTTTCGGATCGGAAATGCCACCGGGAAAACGGCAGCCGATACCTACTATCGCAATGTCGACCATTGTCACTCCTGGCTGTGAACAGTGCCCGAATTCGTCGGGACGAACCGCGGCGTTGTCCAAATTCCGGACACCTGTACCGGATGCGTGCAGCTTATGGTGTGCGATTCGGAGCGGTCAACGAATTCCGAGCGCACACAAATGCGCGAGGCGCCGGTGCGTACCGGCGCCTCGCGCATTTTTCTGTCGGTCAATTCTGTACGGGAACGGGATCCGGCCCCGGCCGGGCCCGGGAATCCGGATCCGGCCCGCCCTCGAGTCCGGCCGGCAACCGCCGCAGCCATGTCGGCCCCCACCAGTTGGCCGCGCCCAGCAGGCGCATCAGGGCCGGAACGAGGATGCCGCGGATCAGGGTGGCATCGCTGAGCACCGCGAGCGCCAGTCCCAGGCCGAACAGCTGAATGAAGGAAACCCGCGAGGTCACCATCCCCGCGAAGGCGATCGTCATGAGCAGTGCGGCGGCGGTGAAAATGCGCGCCGTGCGGGCCACGCCGATCGCGACCGACCGGGTGTTGTCTCCGGTCACAATCCATTCCTCACGAATTCGAGAGAGCAGGAATACTTCGTAATCCATCGAAACACCGAAGGCCAGACAGAACATGAGAATGGGCATGGTCGGAACCAGAAATCCGGTAGGCGTGAAACCGAATATTGCCGACAGATGACCTTCCTGAAAAATCCACACCATCGCGCCGAATGTCGCCGACAGCGACAGGGTATTCAGCAGCAACGCCTTGACCGGAAGCCACACGCTGCCGGTGAAAGCCAGGAGTACGAGCAGGGTCGACACGGCGATCAGGCCCAGCGCGAGCGGCAACCGAGAGGTCAACGCGTGCACCGAATCCGCGTTCTCGGCCGCGGCGCCGCCGTAGAGTGCCGGGCTCGGCGGGGGCACGTCACGAATCCGGTGCAACAGATCGTTGCCCGCCGGCGACGACGGGTCGGCCTCGGTGCCGACGCGCAGATAGGTTCCGGCCGGCGTGCCCATCCCGTCCGGCACCGCCGCGACCCGGGTTCCTTCGGCGAACACTCCCGAGGCGGACAACACCGAGGTCACGCCCTCGACCCGGGAGAGATTGGCGGCATAGTGCTCCAGCTCGGGTGAGACGAGGCCGTAGCCGGGCAGCGCCACGGTCACCGCCGCCATCGCATTCTCACGGAAGTCGCCGCGCAGCGCGTCACCGACCTCGTGACTGGACGCACCGTGCAGGACGCGGTCGTCGGCGGAGCCGAATCGCATCGAGAGGGCCGGCGTGCCCAGGACCAGCAACAGCGCCACCACCGCGACCGCGGACAGCACCGGCCGGCGCATCACCGCCCGCACCACCCGATACCAGCGGGTGTCGGCCGGCTGCGCGGGCACTCCGCTCGGTGCCGGTCGGCGAGCCCAGCGCCGCAACGGAACTCGCAGATCGAACCGGTGCAGGTGCGGCGCCGTCACCGCCAGCGCGGCCGGTACCAGCAGCAGGGTCGTGACCACGGCGGCGGCCAGTACCGAGAGCCCCGCGAAGGCCAGCGACCGCAGGAAATACAGCGGGAACACCAGCAGCGTGCACAGCGAAAGCCCCACGACCGCACCGGAGAACAGCACCGTGCGCCCCGCGGTCCGCGCGGTGCGCACGACCGCCGCACCGGTGTCGAGACCGGCCGCGCGTTCCTCGCGGAATCTGCTCACGAGGAACAGGCTCGAATCGATCGCCACGGCGAAACCGAGAGCGCTCATCATGTTCAGCGCGAAGATCGACACGTCGCCGAACTCGGCGAGGATGCGCAGCAGCGGCAGCGTGACCGCGATGGTGAACAGACCCACCGCCAGGGGTATCGCGGCGGCGATCACACTGCCGAAAACGATGATCAGCGCCAGCCCGGTCAACGGGACCGCGATCGCCTCGGTGACGATCAGATCCTTCACCACCTGCTCACTCATCTGATTCAACGCCACGGCCTGACCGCCCGCGAGTACGGTGACACCGTCGTAGTCACCGCCGATCCGATCGACGAGCGCGCCCGCACGCTGTGGTGCGGTGGTGTCGTCCCCCGCGACGTGCGCCAGCACCAGCGCCTCCCGGCCGTCTCCGCTGCGCAGCGCCGAGCGCAGATCCGGCGCCAGCTGCCAGTAGGACTGCACGGCGTCGACATGGTGGTCGGCGTGCAACTGCGCGACCACGCGTTCACCGGCCGTCCGTGCCGCTGCGGACTCGACTCCCCCGGGGGCGCGCACCAGCAGAACGACATTCGGCACGGCCGAGGGGAATTCGTCGCCCAGGAAGGACGACACACGTGCCGATTCGGTATCGGGCGGCGAGAACCCGCCCGTCTTCAGATGCGTCGGCGCGGTGGCGCCGAAGGCGATGCTGACGATGCCCACCAGCAGACATGCCGCGAGGACCGCGCGGGCGTGTCGGGTGGCGAAAGCGGCGACGGTGGACAGCATGTGCCGAACCTCTCGGGAGTGCGACGAAACGGATGCGGGGCGTTCAGATGGCGGTGTCGGAGGACTGGATCCGGTCCGCGAACGCACGCCACTCCCGCGCGTTGCGGCTGGCCAGCTCCGCGACGGTCGCGGCCAGATGCGGCGGCACCGCTTCGGCCACCCGCGGCCACATCTTGCGGTTCATGGAATGGGAATGCAACCAGCGCAACAGATCTCGTCCCTGCTGACTCGCCCGCATGGCCGGGTCACGGGTAAGTTTCTGCAGCAGTAGGGCATTGGTATCGGGCCCTTCGGCGGTATCGCCGTCCGAGCACAGACGCTCGCGCATCTTCTTCCGGATGGCGTGCGCGGTGCTGACCGACACATCGGCGGCCGCCGCCAGTGCGCGCAGCGGCATATCCGGTGAGGCCGTGAGCAATTCGATCACCTGCTGGCGCCGCCGGGAGGAATCCAGTGGCCGGGAACGGCCGTCGGCGCCGATCCGGATGTTCGACCGCGGAATTTCCCCGGTCGAACGCAATCTGATGCGCGCCACCGTCTTCGACGACAATCCGGTGCTGGTGGCGATGGTACGATCGGACAATTCGGGCATCGATTCCAGGATGCGCTCCGCGGCCGCCTTCCGGTCGGGCAGCGTCAGCGGAAGCCCGTGCACCACATTGGATTCGACGCCGCGCAGGAATGCCTCCGCGGCGCTGCCGTCGAAGAACAACACCTCGATATGGGTCATGCCCTTCATCCGCGCCGCATGCACGCGGTGCATCCCGTCGATCACCCGCATGGTCGCGCGGTGGACCAGGATCGGCGGCCACTGCGACTCGCTTTCGGCCAGCCGCACGATGTGGCGGCGATCCTCCCCGGTGGAACGCGGCGAATCCGCCGGCAGCAGCCGCTGCAGTTCGACTCGATAACACGCATCGGATGTCAGCGGCACCACTGCGCCGACGTTCGCTTTACGCTGAGCGGACATTCCAGCCCCCAAAAGAAGTTCGTCCGGAACGGGACCGGTCACCGATGACCGCAACCGGCCGTTCGAAACCCGGTGCCGGGCCGACCGATCGGTCACAGCGTAGGCGCGCCGGATGATCACGACTAGACTTTCCGAACAGAACGCTCCAGGAGTGCCCTCGCCATGACAGTCGTCGCCGAATCCGGCCGCGCCACCCTGCTCACCGCCGGCATGGTCGTAGCCGAACGCGAAGGACTACAGCGCCTTTCGATCAATGCCGTGGTCGAAGAGGCGGGCATGGCCAAGGGCACCTTCTATCGGCATTTCCCCAACCGCCACACCTACCTGGTGGCGCTGTATCGCCAGTTCTTCACGCTCATCAGCGCGCGAGTGGCGGAGGCGATCAGGGGGATGGCGCCGGGTCCGGACCGGCTCGCGGTCAGCGTCGACGCCTTCCTCGACGCCTGCCTGCACAGCTGCGGCACCGAGGCCTTCATGCTGCAAGCCCAGTCGGATCCCGGCCTGCGTACCGAGATCGCCCAGCGGCGCGAGGGTTTCCTCGCCGCCAGCCGACCCGATATGGTCGCGGTCGGCTGGTCCGATCCGGATGCCGCGTCGATGTTGAAGGTCGCGATGGTGCGCGAGATCTGCATCGCCGAACTCGACACCCGCGCCCCGCGCGCCGACCTGCGCGCCGCGGCGAAGGCGATGCTCGCCGGTCGCCCGCCGCGCTGACCCGGCGGCTACGGTGTGATGCCGTCGAACTGCATCACCCAATACGGATTGTTCGTGGTGGTATTCCATTGCGAGACATACAGAGTGATGTCCGTGAGTGAGCTCGATCGCGGGTGGATGTAGCCGCCGTAGAGTTGCGGGAAGGTACGAACCCAGAACTGCCACCACGGTGCGGAGGCGACGATCTGCCGTTTCGGCGACGTCCAGACGCGATCGATGGCCGGTGCGGTGCGGGTCGAGATGCAGGCGCCGGCGACGTCGAAGTAGGACATCACCCACGTCCCGGCGATGTTCTTCACACTCACCTCGCCGATCGGGCCCATACCGCCGAACAGCGGCGTGGGAGTGGGATTGCCCCACTGCCAGGCCGAACCGTTGTAGCCCCAGTATTCGTAATCGGCGCGGACGGCGATCTGCTGCCACGGCACGCGCATCAGGATCGGGCCGTTGCGATTGTGGCTGCGGCCCCACTCCTTGGAGACGATGTACAGATAGCCGTCGCCGTTGTTGTTCCCGATGCCGGCGAAGGACTGCATCATGAACGGACTCCAGCCGGCGTAGCCGTCACTGCCGTCGTTGGGCCAGACGGCCGCGTAATCGGTCCAGGTCGCGCCGTCGTCGTCGGAGTAGGCCAGGCCACAGAACAGCGCGCCGTATCGATCGTCGGGGATGCTCCAGTCGTGAACACTGGTGTAGGTCAGCCACGTCCGCCCGTTCGGATCGACGAACGCGTCGTTGGGAATGCGGCTGACCTCCACCCCGTAGCCGTTGTCGGCGTTGTGGGCGTAGGTGAGCGCCTGGCGCGCCTGCGCGCCACCGGGGGTCGCGGAAAAGGTGGTGGTGGCGTCCGGGAGGTTCGAACTGAACAGCAACACCGGCGAGCCGAGCCAGGTTCCGGACCCCTGACTGTCGCCGGTGAACGTGTCGCCGAAGACGAATCCCGACGCGCGCGGCGCGAAATGATCTCGGTCGTACGGGATTCCGAGATCGGTGCCACCTACACCGAATTGTCTGGCCGTACTTCCGGCGTACCCGGTGAGCGGAGTCCCCCAGTGCGTCGCCATCGCCGGCTCATGCCGGGGCGGCGAGCACGAACCGGGTCCATGCCGCGGCTCGGTTGGCGTTCTCGGTACACACCTGCCCGGTGGTCAGGTCGATGGCATAGACACAGCCGTCGGGGACCCCGCCGTTGAAGGTGGCGAACCAGGCCGTCGGCCCGGCCTGCGGTCCGGTACAGGATGCGACGTCGGCGAAAGCCCCTTCCGGGAACGCGATCTCGGCGGCCGTGGCGGTGGTGAGGGCGGCGAGGGTGCCGCCCGCGGCGGCCGCTGTCGCCGCCGCCCGGACCTGGGGCACACAGTCGGTGATCACGAAGAAGCGGCCGTTCGTACTGGCGATTGTCGGCATGCGAATACTCCGTCGGGGGCTTTACGGATGGGGAGGCTGGAAGCCGGGGATATCGAGTTTCTGCCCGATGGCCGCGATGGCGTCGACCAGGGACCAGCCGCCCAGTTGCGGCCAGCCGGTGCCCTGCAGGCCGCGCATCTGGATCCACTCGTCGCGGATGCGTCCGTCGGAGTCACGCGGCAGCGGTACCTGGGTGGGACCCGGCGGCGCCGCGAAGCCTGGCAGGCCGAGGGTCTGCCCTACGCTGGCGACACCGTCGACGAGCGTATGGCCGGCCAGTTGCGGCCAGCCGTTGCCGCCGATCCCCATGAACTGAATCCACATGTCGGTCACCGGATCCGGCGCCACCGTGCCGACCCCGACCTGATTGGCGAAATCCTCCGGGGAGAAGCCGTCGGCGGAGTTCATATCGCAGTTGCCGAACGGCGGTGCGCCCTCGGGCAGGCCGCCGCCGTAGCCCTGACCGTCGGTGTACTGGTGCGCGATCTGGCCGGGCAGGTTCGGATTGCTGCCGTAACCCGCGCCGATCATGTTGAGGCCGTCCGGGCGCACCGGCCACATGCTGTCGAAATCCGGGCGGTTGGCGTAGCCGATGACCCGGCGGGTCGAGCCCAGCCAATCGGCCAGCCGCCAATAGGCGCGGTTGATTCCGTCCGACTGATCCCCGCCGGGATTGCCGCCCGACTCCACATCGATCATCGCGATCATCTTCGGATGCGGGCCACCCGCCTGACCGACCATGCCCCGGTGGGTGTCGACGGTATCGAGCCAGTTCGGCCGCCAATAGAAGTAGACGATGAAGCAGGCGATGCGTCCGGAATCGG
The DNA here is from genome assembly GCF_001613005.1 of Nocardia nova NBRC 15556. Lineage (GTDB taxonomy): Bacteria > Actinomycetota > Actinomycetes > Mycobacteriales > Mycobacteriaceae > Nocardia > Nocardia nova. The sequence goes on from NZ_BDBN01000034.1 coordinate 17,199, forward strand.
CGGCCCGGGCCGCCCAGGCATAGTTCTGATAGAAGTTGTGGTCCTGGTAGGTCCCGTCGTTGGAACGGAACGAGAAGAGCTGATACGGGTAAGAGTCGTCGACCGGCACTTGGAACTCGGACACGTCGGCGAAAAGGGAATCGACCATATTCCCCTCCAAGAGTCGACCGGTCCTCGGCAGGACCGGGTTTCGAGTGGGTGGCTATCTCATTGTCCGAGGCTACGCCTGTCCCGTCATCGATAGTGCGGTTCTCGTGACCGCGTCGTAATCGGCGGTCTCCCAACGAAACCCGTCGAAGATCGAATTACCGCCCCTCGGCGCCCGGTACGAGGGCGCGCACCCGCAGCTGGTGTGCAGTCATTTGTCCGTTACCGCACGCCGTCGCCGCATGGTCGAGATACAGCGATGCGGTGTTGTCGGGCGGGTAGATTCGCAGCCCCGCCACGTCGACGGGCCCGCACTGCTCGGCCGGAATGTTGTGCACGTCGACCGCGAACACCAGCGCCGACGCCTGGCCGCCGGGCGTCAGCGAGACCGGACCGGACGCGGTTCCCTCGCGGGCGGCCGGAGTGCCGACGGGTGCGCTGTCGGGGCCGGTGGCGTAGGAGACGCCCGGGAAACCTTCGAGGACACACGGGCCGGACCCGTTGTTGGTGAACACGATCGGAAACGCGACAGTTCCGGCAGCGGCGTTCGCGGGACCGAGCGCGGCCGCGAGATCGGATGTCCGGCATTGTGCCGCAACGGCATTCGCGGCGCGGGTGGGCGGGGTACCATCATCGGAAGGTACCGAACCCACGTGTAAGGCCGGGGCCGCGCTCGTATTCGGAGTGTCCGGCGCCGACTGGTCCGACCCGCAGCCGGCGACGATCACAGCCACGGCCGCGGTGAGCGACCACCACGCCATCCGCCTTCTTTTCACAACACCCGACCGTACTCGGTTCGGGGCCTACCGTGGAAGATCCGTCGAAGTTCGTCGCGGGCAAGGAGAACCCGATGATCGACATCATCACGTTGCGAGGAACCGGAGAGCCCCGGAACGCGGACGGCAGCCCCGCGGGCATGCTGGCCGCGGTCACCGATCTGCTCTCGACCGACAGCTTCAGCTTCTTCGAACCCGACTGGCCCGCCTCGGTCGGGCCCGACCCGAATCTGTGGGGGCCGTCGCTGGACACCTCGGTCCGGCTGGGTATCGCCGCGGGGGTCGAGGCGATTCAGCAGTCGCCGAATGTCTGTGCGCTGCTGAGCTATTCGCTCGGCGGCATCTGCGCGAGCCGGATACTCGAAGGGGTGGCCTCGGGTGAGTACACCAACACCGACGGCAGCCCGCTCGAGATCGCCTTCGCCGTCTTCATCGCCAACCCCCTGCGCAAGGCCGGCGATTCGGTGAACAACCTGTGCCCGCCCACGACGTACGGCCTGCACGGTCAGCACGGCGCCTGGCCCGCGGCGGTCGCCACCCACGAGTACGCGAACCCGGGCGACATCATCACCGCGTCTCCGGCCGACTCGCCGCTTCGCGTCATCGACGTGGGCATCTCGCCGTTCTCGTTCGTCGAGGGCGCGCGTTTCGGCAACGCGAGCTATCTCATCTTCGCGCAGCTGCTGGAGTTCCTGATGTCGAATCCGGTGGCCAACCTGCAACGATTCGCCACCGCCGTCAACGGCGTGATCGGTTATCTCACTCCGTATCCCGACGGCCAGCACGTGCTGTATCCGGCACACGACATGCCGGGCACCGATGTGACCTGGACGACCGCGGCGGCCAACTACATCACGGAGAACTTCGCGTAGGGCCGATCACCGCGCCGGCGCGCCGGACCGGCGGGCACACGTGCGTGGATGTCGGCCGGAGGCAGGGGAACCGACCAGACGAGGCGAGCACCCCGCTCGACAGCGCAGTGCCCGCCCAGCAGCCGCGCCCGTGCGCTCGAGCCGAGCAGCGGCGGCAGGAGGATTCCGACCGGACCGGTGGCTTCGACGACCACCGTCACCGTCGTCGTGACCGACACCGTGACGACGACGGTGTCGGCGCCGGGTTGGGCGACGAGGTGCCGCACGGCCTCGTCGATCACCGCTTCGGCGTGCAGGATCAGATAATCCGGGGCCGCGCGCACCGGGCCGGTGACCGCGGTGACGATGCGGAGCAAGGTGTGACCGGCGTGGCGGCGCATCACCTCGTCGATGCGCATCAACAGTCCGGCAACGCCGGCAGCACGGGGGGCGGTGGTGACCGCTGGAGTCTCAGCCATCGATCGGCCCGACCTCTCTCGCCGAGAAAACGAACCGACCCTGCGGTCTAGAATCGGCACGCCCTACCGATCATGGCCGCAGGTCCGGACATTCGGGTACGGAACCGGCAAATTCGGTGCCGGCGCGCAGGTCACGCCACCGCGCGCAGATGCCGGGGGCGCGTGGGTTCGGCGAGCGCCTGGTCGCGCAGACCGCTGAGGACGCGGCTGAGGATCCGCGAGACCTGCATCTGCGAGATACCGTGCAGCGCAGCGATCTCGGACTGGGTCTTGTTCTCGTAGAAACGCTGGATCAAGATCTTGCGCTCCTGCTCGGGCAGCGCCTCGATCAGCGGTTTCACGGTGATGGCATCCTCGGTGAACTCGTAGCGCGGTTCGTCGACCGCCAGCCGGGCGCCCAGCGGCGTGGGGCTGTCGCTCTCGGCGGACTGGGTTTCGTCGAGCGAGTCGCACAGATAGCTGTTGGCCGCGACGGTGGCCTGCACGACCTCCTCGACCGGGACGTCGAGGGCGCGGGCGAGTTCATGGCTGCTGGGCTCGCGGCCGAGTTGCTGTGACAGCACCAGGCTGTGCTGGGAGATGCGGGCGCGCAGTTCCTTCATCCGGCGCGGCACCTTCACCGCCCACCCGCTGTCGCGGAAGTAACGCCGCACCTCCCCCATGATCGTCGGCACGGCGAAGCCCAGGAACGGTGCGCCCCGGGAAACGTCGTAACGGTCCACCGACAGCACCAGTGCGAGATTGGCGACCTGTTGCAGGTCCTCCCGCGACTGGCCGCGGCCCTCGTACCGGCGGGCGATATGGGCGGCCAGCGGCATGCAGTCGGCGATGATCTGCTCCCGCAGCCGGGCCCGGCGCGGGTCGGCGGCATCGAGTTCGGCCAGCGCACGGAAGGAATCTTCGATTCCGTCATAGGAATTGCGGCCACCGTCGTCGCGAGCGGTCGCGGAACGAGGCGAGGCAGCAGTGGTATCGGTGCTCATGATCGTCTCCGCAGCTTCCGTATGAACCATGCCGCCCTGGGTATCCGCGGCTCGGACGCTCAAACAAGATTTTTCGGTCGAATCCGTCCGAACGACGGCGGCGCCATCCCCGCCGCGTGTGCTGTACTTGCCGGGTGAGCGAGTCTGGTGAGCCGGCCGACGTGGTCGACGCGGTGGTCGAAAAAACTCTCCTCGGTGGTCCCCGCCGCTACACCCGCGCTCAGGTCGCCGAGCTGTCCGGGGTCTCGGTCGACAGCGCCCGCAAACTGTGGATCGCCTTGGGCTTTCCGGCGGCGGCCAGTGACGACGAGGAGGCGTTCACCGAGGCCGACGTCGCGGCGGTACGCACCTTCTGCGCGTTGGGCCCGGCCTCGAATGTCAACGAGCAGAACCAGATTGCCGCGGCCCGTACCCTCGGGCAGTCCATGGCGCGGCTGGCCGAATGGCAGGCAGACCTGATCACCCGCGAACTCGGCGCCGGCACCGATGCCGAGGCCACCACCCACGCCATCGAGGTGCTCACCGACCTGCAGCAGTACGCCTGGCGGCGCCATCTGGCCGCGGCGCTGAGCCGGTCGCTCGAATCCGACGGCGCCGCACGGCAATTGCTCGTCGGCTTCGCCGATATGGCCGGCTACACCCGGCTCTCGCGCCACCTCGACCCCGACGAGCTGACCGATCTGCTGGAAGCGTTCGAAACCGCCACCACCGAGGCGATCACCGCCCACGGCGGCTGGGTGATCAAGAACGTCGGCGACGAGGTGATGTTCGCCGTCGACGATCCGCACCGGGGCGCGCGCATCGCGCTGGCCCTGCACGTGGCGATCGGCCGGGCGGCACAGAAGATTTCGGAGATGCCCCAGATCCGGGTGGGCCTGGCCTACGGTCCCGTGCTGACCCGCTTCGGCGATCTCTACGGCACGGTGGTCAACACCGCCGCACGGCTGACCGGTGTCGCCCGTCCCGGCACGGTGCTCGTGGACGACGGCGCGGCCGCGGCCCTGGCCGGCGACACCGAATTCTCCCTCCGTCACCTACGCAGCGTGCGCGTGAAGGGATTCTCCCGCCTGCGTTCCCATGTGCTCCGGGAGCGTCAGCGCAAACAGCGCTGACGATCATGCCGCCGCGGCTATGTCGTCGCCGCGGCCGCCGACGCGATCACATCGGCCACCACGGCCGGCTGGGAGACGAGCGCGACGTGTGACGCCTGCACCTCGCTGGTGTGCGCGCCGATCCGGCCCGCCATCCACCGTTGCGCGGCGGGCGGGATCACGGTGTCGTTCGCCGAGACCAAATACCAGCTGGGCGTGTTCGACCACGCGGGCGATCCGGACGGCTCGACATTCGCCGCCACCGCGAGCGATTTCTGGTGGGCGAGCATGGTCGCGGCCGTGGCGTCGCTGACATCGGGGGCGAACACCTGATGGAACGACGCGTCGGCGATGTAGGCGTCGAGGTTGCGGCCGAGGGCGTTGCTCGAATCGTCGACGACCTTCATCTGCAGTGCGGGCGGCAGTAGTTGGCTACCGGGGAAACGGATCGGATCGAGTGCCAGGGCCACCGGCTCGCCCTGCGCCGGCGCGAATGCCGCCACGAACACCAGCGCCTTCACATTCGGATTGTGGATGTTCGTGATCACCGCGCCGCCGTAGGAATGGCCGACCAGGACCACCGGACCGGAGATTCCGGCGACGGTCTTCTCGACCGCCGCGGCGTCGTAGGCCGGTCCGCGCAGCGGATTCTCGGGCACCACCACCTGGTATCCCCGCCCGCGCAAATCGCCGGCGACGGCGTCCCAACTGGTGGTGTCGGCGAACGCGCCGTGAACCAGCACGATCGTCGGCATGGTCTGAGCGTTCGCGGGTCCGAGTGCCGCCACGACGAAACCGGCGATCAGCGCGAACACGATCGAAACGGCTTTCGCGAAACGGGTGATCCTCATGGCTGTCCCTTCATCGCTGCGCCGGCGGGCATGCGCGCACGGCCGGCAACCAATGGGCAAAGGCGACCTGGCAGCGACGATAGCGCTCTCGGGAGTAGACCGGCAGCCGATCCGGAAGATCCGTTCACCCGGCCCGGAAGCGGAGTCGACGGGAAACAGCAGGGCTTGTTTGGCCGCGGTACGACCGGGTATCTCGGGCGTCGGCGCCGGGAAGCCGGTGACCGGCCACCAGTTTTCCCCACCGCGACCGGAATGAGTTTGCGCATGACCGTGACCTGGACACCCGCCGTTGTTCCCGCCGAGCACCGGGCCCACCCGGATCCGCACCTCATGCCGGTCGACGACAAGCTGCCGGGCTGGCAGCGGGGGCAGGTCACGTGGTTCAACGCCGAGAAGGGGTTCGGCTACCTCACCAGCGCCTCCGGTGACGCGGTCTTCGTCGACTACCGCACGATCGACATGCCCGGCTACAAAACTCTCAGCCCCGGGCAGACGGTGGTCTTCACCGTGACCCACGCCAGCGGCGGGCCCGAGGCCACACAGGTCCTCCCGTACCCGCACGCCGGCGACGAATCCTGACTGCGGAGGCGAATACCTCGGCCGTGACGGGGTACCGGCCAGATGTCGGCTGCCGCCGATCCGACCCGACCGTCACGACGAAAGCAGAGATGTGAAAGCCGAACGCCTGGTCGAGGAATCGTTCGAGCTGGTCGCCCGCGTCCGGCGCGCCCGCGTCTTCCATCCGCGCGGCCTCTGGTTCAGTGGGCGCCTGCACTCCGCGCCGGCCTTCGAGAGGTATTTCGGGGACGGAGAACGCGACGTCGAGGTTCGCCTGTCCAAGGCCCTCGGCATGCCGGGACGGCTGCCCGACGCCGTGGGAATCGGACTGCGCGTGCAGACCCCCGGCGGGCGCTGGGACCTCGCGCTGGCATCGACACCCACCGGCACGCTGACCCGATTTTTCGCGATACCTGTCCCGTCGTGGCGCCACGCGACCTACGGGACGCTCATGGCCTATCGGTTCGACGGCGGCGCACCCCAGTGGATATTCGCCCGGCCGGACGCCGATCAACCTGCGGACGCCTCCCTGGCGACGCTGCACGAATACACGACCACTCACGGCCTCGGTTTCACACTGACCGCCGGGCGACTGCACGGACCCGAGGAACCGTTCGCGAATCTGCGGCTCACCGCCGAAACCGTCGCCCCACCGCCCGAGGACGCCGTCGACCCGACCCTGCACCACCCGCCCGGCGTCGCGCTGGCGCCGGGGTTCGTCACTCGCATCCGGCGCAGCGCCTACCGGGGCAGCCGCGAAGGACGCGGCGCCGAGCGACCGTAGCAGCCGGTCGAAACCACTGCGGCGCTGAGGATTTGGGCGCTGAGGATTTCGCCCTTCCGTCAGGCGGCGGGCCGGGGCAGGTCGGCCGACAGGCCCATGATGTCGTTCCACCACGAATCGAGGGGGCTGGGGTCCGGCCAGCTCACCGCAGCCGGTTGTTCGGCCGGCATCGAGGCCACGGCTTCATCGTCGACGAATACGGAATCTCTGTTACTCGGCATGCGGCTCACTCCTCGTTCCCCCAAGATCACTGCTGACTACCGAAAACCCCGATCCCGGCCTGCCAAACCACTTTTTCGTCACACGCCCCGGACCGTAGGGTTGCCGACACAGGCCAGTGAACTCTTCTCCGCCCAGCAAGGAGTGGAATTGCCGATTTTCACCTTCCGCCGTGTCCTCACCGCCGCCGCGATTTCGGGCGCCGGACTCGCCGCACTGGCACCGAGCGCGGCCGCCCAACCCACCATCTACCACCCGGTGATCACACCGTGCAGCCAGCAGTTCCGTACCCCGCTGGAACCACCGCGACCGGGCACCGAGGTGTATTGGAGTCCGTTCGGCACCGCCGGCATCGTGTGCTACGACGACGGCACCGGCATTCAGCGCTACTACCAGCGTGATCCCGCCGGCAGCTGGCACGACATCAACGAACTGCTGCCGGGCCAGCACTTCTATGTGATCTTCACGTCCACCGTGCCGGACCGGGCCACCTGGGGCTGAGCGAACCGGACCGCTGCCACGCCGGCGGCCCCGAACCCTCCCGGATACGCGAAAACCCGGGTCGCACCCGGGTTTTCGTGAGCGGAGCGGAGTTCAGCGGGTGGCGATGATCGCCGAACCGTGGCCGAACAAGCCCTGGTTCACGGCGATACCGGCGCGGGCGTTCTCCACCTGACGACCGTCGGCCCGGCCGCGCAACTGCCAGGTGAGTTCGCAGATCTGAGCGATCGCCTGCGCCGGGATGGCCTCACCGAAGCAGGCCAGGCCACCGCTGGGGTTGACCGGCACGCGACCGCCCAAAGTGGTTGCGCCGCTGCGCAACAGCTCCTCGGCACCGCCGATCTCACACAGCCCGATGTCTTCGTACCAGTCCAGTTCCAGCGCGGTGGACAGGTCGTAGACCTCCGCGAAGGACAGGTCGGCGGGGCCGAGCCCGGCCTCCTCGTAGGCGGCGTCCGCGATCGCGGACCGGAACGAACGCGAGGGCGTATCGAAGGCCACCGCCGAGTCGGTCGCGAAATCCGGCAGATCGAGCACGGTCTTCGGGAAGGTGGGCGTGACCGTCGACAGCGCCCGGATGCGGACCGGGTCCGCGATGCCGTGGCGGCGGGCGTAGTCCATCGACGTCAGCACCAGCGCGGCGCCGCCGTCGCTGGTCGCGCAGATGTCGAGCAGCCGCAACGGATCCGACACGATCGCCGACGCGGCGACCTCCTCGGCCGCGACCTCCTTGCGGTAGCGGGCATAGGGGTTGTTCAGGCCGTGCTTGGCGTTCTTGACCTTGACGGCGGCGAAATCGTCGAGCGTGGCCCCATGCAGCGCCATCCGCCGGCGCGCGTACAGCGCGAAGTAGATGGGGTTGGTGGCGCCGAGCAGGTGGAAGCGCAACCAGTCCGGATCGTCGCGGCGTTCACCGCCGACCGGCTGGAAGAAACCCTTCGGCGCGGCATCGGCACCGACCACGAGCGCCACATCGGTCAACCCGGCCAGAATCTGGGCCCGCGCGTTGGCGATGGCCTGGGCGCCGGAGGCACAGGCGGCGTAGCTGCTCGAGATGCGGGCGCCGGACCAGCCGAGCGCCTGGGCGAACGTCGCACCCGACACGAATCCCGGGTAGCCGTTGCGGATCGTGTCCGCGCCGGCGATGTAGCCGACGTCGCGGTGGTCCACGCCGGCATCGGCCAGCGCCGCCCGCGCGGCCACCAGGCCGTATTCGACGAAGTTGCGTCCCCATTTGCCCCACTGGTGCATGCCCGCACCGAGGACGGCGATATCGCGATCGTTGTCAGGCATCGACCGGCCTCCACATCCACACCGTGTGTTCCGCTTCCTCGTCCTCGTACAGCACGCCCAGGGCCAGTTCGACCGGCATGCCGACGGCCAGGTCGTCCACGGTGAGGCCGCGCACGACCTGCCCGAGAATCACCATCTGCTCTTCCTCGAGCTCCACCGCTGCGACGACGTAGGGCTCGAACGGATCCGGCGAGACATAGGGCGCGGGCGGTTTGTAGCGGGCGTCCGCGTACGACCAGATCCGGCCTCGCGTGGAGAACAGGTACTCGACCAGCTCGGATCCGTCCTTGGGACTCGCACACTGCGGGTTGCGGCAGGCCAGGGTGTTCCGAGGGAAATACGGTGTGCCGCACACATCGCAGCGACTTCCCTGGAGACGTACCGTGCCGTCGTCCGCAGTGAACCAACCTTCCACGGCGGGGCGTTGTTCTTTCTGCACAGCGCCGACGATATAGGAACACGTTCTACTTTGGCGAGGAATTCCGCTCCGCCGATGCGCCCCCGCGGGTACGGTGAGACCTCGTCGAGGACGGTCCCCACCCGCGAGCCGATCGGGAGTACGCAACGCGATGGGCGTGAAAATCATTGACCCGCAGTCGATTCGCAACGTCACGATCGTGGGCGAGCCCGAAGAGACGACGGCGCTCATCCGCCGGCTGCGTCGCCGGCCCACCGCACCCGGGTCCCGCTCAGCGGTCACCGTCGAGTGGGTGACCGACCGCGCCGAGCACACGGTTCGCATCACCGAACTGTCGAGCCACGCGCCCATCGCGGAACTCGAACGGGCCATCCGGACGGCCGACGGAGTGGTCGTGCCGATGAACGCGGCCGCGACGAGCGCTCCGCGACTCGAGGCGATACTGCGGGTGGCCGACGACCACCAGGTCGCACGCCTGTGCCTGGTGCGCGGACTCGACCAGCACGCCGCGGACTTCGGTCACTGCGTGCGCACGGTCGCCGCCACCCGCGGAGCGGTGCCGGTGACGCTGCAGATGCCGCTCGGCATCGGCGCCGAATTCGAAGGCGTCATCGATCTGGTACCGATGTGGGAACTCGAACCGATGGCCGCCGAATTCTTCGGCAGTCACTGGCCGGTGGCCGTACAGCGGTATCACGAACTCGTGGACACGGTGCTGGCGCAGGACACCGCGCGGCCCCGCCTGCCGGGCCCGGGGAAGATGCCACCGCGACAGTTGCACGACCGGATCCGCCACCTCACCCGGATCGGCGATGTCGTACCCGTCCTGTGCGATGCGTCGCCGCACACCGACGACATCACCGCACTGCTGGACGCGATGGTCCGGTACCTGCCGTCGCCGATGCATGTCTGCCAGCCGGAGCATGCCCTCGACCAGTGAACGACCCGGCGCTACCCACACACGCGGGGGATTCGGCTCACCGGTAGCGAGCCGAATTCGTCACGTTCACCAACCGGAGCCGGAGCCACCCGAACCGGTGTTGGAGAGAATGGTGCCGATCACCATCTGCAGGATGCCAGCGACTGAGCCAAGAAATTCCACGGTGTCCTCCGACTTACTCATCGCCGAGTGTCCGGCGTAGCCGTGAACCTAGCTCAGCAATCTTATGAAAGAAGGACGTTTCAGAAAATTCGCCGCACTCGACCGAGTCGGCGCACGCCTCGCTTCCCACGTGAGGACACCGAGGACCGACACTCTACCGGTCGGGAAAGTCTCATCCGAAACGATCACTGCCGGCCCGCGACCTTGCGGCAATCGGCGTTTACCACCTTCGGTCCCGGGTAGCTCGCCAGCGAAGCGACCGGCGAGGAGGACCGGATGAACGTCACCGATGCGGTCAAGGATCGACTGGGCACGGTGGTTACGAAAGTGGTGGGCGCGGCCTCCGGGTACGGCCATCCGCAGTCGGTGACGATCGCCCGCCCGCGCGAGGATGTGCAGCGGCTCTGGCGCGATCCCCACCGGTTGTCCCGGGTGTTCGGGGATGTGGCCTCGGTGAGCAGCGAGGACGGTCACCGGTTCGAGTGGCGGCTGGGTTCGCACGGCAACGAAACCGACACGTGGACAACCACACTGACCGAAGGTCCCGGAACACTGCGGTTCACCGGCACCGAGGCCGCCGGCGCCGCCCTGCAACTGAACTTCCGCGACGCGCCCCGCGGGCTGGGCACCGAAGTGACCTTGTCGGTGCTGGCGCCGATCGCCGATGTCCTCACCGATACCGCCGCATTCGCGGTCCTCTACCGTGCGCGGGCGCTGCTGCAGACCGGCGAGATACCGACCCTCGCCGGTAATCCGAGCGCGCGTGCCTCCTCGGACGAATAGGAACGATTCATGCGCGCACTGTGCTGGAACGGGGTCAACGATCTCGCCGTCGAAACCGTGCCCGACCCCTCGGTGGTCAACCCGCACGACGCGATCGTCGCGGTCCATCTGAGCACCACGTGTGGTTCGGATCTGCATTTCATCGACGGCTACCTGCCCGGGATGCGGCACGGCGACGTCTTCGGACACGAATTCGTCGGCGAAGTCGTCGATGTCGGGCCGGAGGTGAACCACCGCACGGTGGGTGAGCGCGTCGTCGTCCCCTCGTTCATCGGCTGCGGCTCCTGCTGGTTCTGCGAACACGAACTGTGGGCGGCATGCGACACCACCAACCCGAACGCACATCTGCAGCGCCCCGCGCTCGGCTATCCGACCGCCGGCATCTACGGCTACACCCATCCCTTCGGCGGATATCAGGGTTCGCACGCCCAATACGTGCGGGTGCCCTTCGCCGACGTCAACTGCTTCCCCGTCCCCGGGGAGATCACCGACGAACAGGCCCTGTTCGTCTCCGACGCCGTGCCGACCGGTCTGATGGGCGCCGAATTCTGTGACATCTCTCCCGGCGATACGGTCGCGATCTGGGGCAGCGGCGGGGTCGGCCTGATGGCCGGGCACTCGGCGCGGCTGCTCGGCGCGGATCGCGTGATCGTCATCGACCGCTATCGGGAACGATTGGCACTGGCGCGCAAGCATTTCGACGCCGAAACCATCGACTACACCGCGGTGGACAGCGTGCAGAACACCATCGCCGAGATGACCGGCGGCCGCGGCCCGGACGCGTGCGTCGACGCGGTCGGCATGGAAGGGCACGGCACCGGACTGCAGAACGCCTACGACCGCGCCAAACAACTTCTGCGTCTCGAAACCGACCGCGCGACACCTCTGCGCGAGGCGCTGCTGGCGTGCCGCAAGGGCGGTGTGGTGTCGGTGCTCGGCGTCTACGGCCTGACCGACAAATTCCCGATGGGCATCGTCACGAACAAAAGCCTCACGATCCGCAGCGCGCAACAGCACGGCCAGCGCTACGTGCGGCGCATCTTCGACTACATCCAGCAGGGCGACCTCGACCCGTCCTACCTGATCACCCACGACCTGCCCCTCGAGGACTCCGTACGCGGATACGACATGTTCAAGAACAAACGGGAAGGCTGCGTGCGCGCGATCTTCCGCCCGTGACCCGAGCCGCGGTCCTCACCCTGCTCAACGACGCTCTCGCGAACTCGATTAGCATTTTCGCCGCGTCACATACGAGCTGAGTGGAGGGTGGGTTTTCATGGCCAAGAAGGTCATCGTCGAGCTGGTGGACGACTACGACGGCAAGTCCGATGCCGACCAGACGGTGCACTTCGGCATCGACGGAGTCGAATACGAAATCGACCTGTCGACCAAGAACGCCGAGAAGCTGCGCAAGATCTTCGAGCAGTGGACCGAGCCCGCCCGCAAGGTCGGCCGAAACCGCAAGGGCGCCGTCAAGTCCGGTACCGCCCGCACGACACCGGACCGGGAGCAGACGGCCGCCATCCGGGAGTGGGCGCGCAACAACGGCTACGAGATCTCCAGCCGCGGCCGCATCCACAAGGACATCGTCGAGGCGTACAACAAAGCCGGCTAGACCCCGGTCCGCCCGGTCACGAACCCGCCAACGTCACGGCGCGCGCCATGAGCGCGTCCGCGACAGCGCGGGGACGACGGCCCAGACCGCATGCGCAGGCGACGCCGTCGACGCGGCGGCCGAGCGCATTCTCGATGGTGCGCAGCGTCTTTCGCTGCTCGTCCGCGGTGGGTACGTCGTGGACGACGCCCGCGTAGAAGCGGGTGCCCGCGGGCAGGGACAGATCGGCGAGGGGCGCGTAGAACCGGGCCCCGGCCGCCGGCGGTCGGTCGCCCGCGGCGAACGGGACATGAACGTATTCCAGGGTGCGTCCGGCAGGCCAGTGCCGCGCAACGGAATTGGCCAGGTCGACGAAGGGCCGTGCGGTGCGCAGCGGCGCACCCTTGTTGTGCAGGCTGCCCAGGCACAGGTGCACGCCGATGCGGGTGCCCTGCGGTGCCGCGGCGGCGAGTGCCGCGATGCCGCGGCCCGAGCCCAGCACGCGTTCCACCATGCGATGCGCGGGCTGAGTCAGCGCCATCGCCACCAACTCCGCGGTCGCCTCCAGCTGGATCACGACATCGTCGCCGCCCATCCGCGCGATGGTGGCGATCTCGCGTGCCGTGGCTTCCGTGAACGGCGCGCGCCCGGATCGAATCCCTTTGGGCCCCAAGGCGACGAACGCCAGGGTGAGGTCGGTCGGCATGCCGATCTGCAACGCGAGTTCGGGCCGGCCGAGGTCGGCGCGCACGGCGGAGAAGATCGGCAGCGCCTCGGCGGCTTCCCCGGCATATCCGAGGTCCATCCCGGCCCCGGTCGGCGTGCGGCCCGGCGGCAGGCGGTACCGAGGTCGATCGCGCCGAGTCCGCCACTCCCCCGCCCGGGCGACCTCGAGCGCGCCCTGAGCGACCAGGTCTTCCAGGATCGGCCGGACGTAGTACTCGTAGCGGCGGGTCTCGCCGGTGGGCAGGGTGTGTAACAACGGACCGGCACTGTCGGCCATCGCCCGCATCGCCTCATCCGTAGTCGTGGCGGGGAAGCTACCCACGAAATGCACGCTCCGCGAACGCATTACCACATCGTACAAGTCGCGGGGCACATGTTCTGCCGAACGCGGAACCGGGCCGAGACGCTCGCCGGTGCTGCCGGGCGCGCCGCAGGAGCCGGCCTGCGCCGGTCCGCGCGGACCGGCGCACATCGGGTGTTTGCACACAATTTACGGGCCCGAATTCTCCGCGAAGCCCAGCCGGCCACGATCGGCCCTAGACTCGCAGCCACGTTTCGGATATCGAGACGACTCGTCGTTCGACCAGTGCCGCGCGAACTCCGTCTGCGCGCCTCACCGAGGCGCCACCCCGCTGTCCGGGCTCGATTCGGTGCACCTGTGCTGCCGCTGAACCTTCCCGGACCGTCTCCCGGGAGGTAACGATGACCGGCTCGTCCAGCACTGTCTCGCACGCACGGGAGACCCACGCGCGAGAGACCACCGTCCACCTGCGCACCCCCGGCGAGTCGTTGACCAGCGGTGCGCAGCGCGCGGCCGCGCCGGCGTCCACGACGATCCCGGCCGCGGCGGAAATCGGACCACCGCGGCAGTTGAGCGCCCTGGATCTGCATCTGCTGGACAGCGAAACCGCAGCGGCGCCCATGCATATCGGCGCCGTGATGCTGCTCGATTCGGGCCGCGGGCCGCGCGGCCCGCTGGATGCCGGCACACTGCGGCGGCTGTTCGCCGCCCGGCTGCACCTCGTGGCGCCGCTGCGCCGCCGGGTACGCACCGTGCCGCTGGGCCTCGACGAGCCGTACTGGGAAGATTGCGCCGCCGTCGATCTCGGTTTCCACGTGCGGCACGTGCGATTGCCCGACGGTGCGACCGACGCCGACCTCGCCGACTACGTCGCCCGCCGCCACGCCCAGCCGCTCGACCGATCCCGTCCGCTGTGGGAATGCCATCTCGTCTCCGGACTCTCGGGCGGCCGTCAGGCGGTCTACACGAAGGTGCACCACGCGGTGATCGACGGCGTGTCCGCGGCGGAGATCATGGGCGCGATCCTCGACATCTCCGAAACCCCCACGGCCACACCGCTACCCGAGGCCGGTATGCGCCGCGATCGCACGCCCTCGATCGTCGAGATGCTGGCCCGCAGCGCTCCCAAGGCGGTGACCCGCCAGTCGGCCCGCACGCGCGCTGCCCTCGACGCGGTGCCGACACTGCTGCGCACCCGGGACGCATTCCGCGCCAAGCACGACGATGTCCCGTTCAACCAGCCGCTCACCACGACCCGCAGCGTCGCCTACACCTCACTGCCCCTCGCGGCGGTCAAGGCGATCAAGAAATCGATCGACGGCACCGTCAACGATGTCGTGATGGCTCTGTGCACCTCGGCGTTGCGCAACTGGATGCTCGACCGCGAACTTCCCATCGACCGGCCCCTGCTGGCCGCGATCCCGGTCTCGGTGCGCACACCCGAGCAGTTCGGCAGTGCGGGAAATCAGTTCTCGCTCATGCTGTCCCAACTGCCGATCGGGGAGAACGATCCACACGCCCGGCTGAAACTGCTGCACAACAATCTGCTCGTGGCCAAGGACCGGTTCGGCAAACAGCCACCGACCCTGCTGCACGAACTGACCACAATGCTCACACCGGCCCTGCACGGGCTGCCGACGCGTGCGCTGCTGCGCGCCGCGGCCCCCACCCTTCCCCTGGTCAACCTGATCGTCTCGAACGTCCCTGGACCACAGCTCCCGCTGTATCTCGACGGAATCCGCGTACTGGCCAGCTATCCGGTCTCGGTGCTCACCGAGTTGTCCGGCAGCCTGAACATCACGGTGATGTCCTACGACGGTCACCTCGACTTCGGCATCGTCGCCTGCCCGGAAGCCGTTCCCGACGTCTGGGACATCACCACCCACCTCGCCGATGCGCTGTCGGAGTTGCAGCGGAGCTCGTGACGCGACGCGCGACTTTGGTAATATGACTCTCCAATAACGAGAACGTCATATACGCACGAGGGGTCCGATGGTCGACGATCCGCACGCCGGGGCGGGCCCGGGCGGGCCACCGTGGAGCCAGGCCGAGCTGTCGCGCCTCATGGACGTACGCCCTTGTGGCGCAGGACATTACGTAGCGCCCGCGCACGGTCCGACGGTCCGCAACGTCGTCGAGGCCGGTCAGATGCTCGGCGACGCGATCGTGGCGGCCGCCAAGGAAGTGCCACGACAGCGGGTGGTGTCGGCGTCGATGATCTTCTCGCGGGTCGCCGCCCACGACGCGCTGCTGGACGTCGAGGTCGAGGTCCTGCACTCGGGTCGCACCTACAGCACGGCGCAGGTCCGGGTGCGCCAGGACGACACACTGCGGTGTGCGGGCACGGTGCTCCTCGACGCCGGCGCGCCCGACCTGATCCGTTCGGCCGCGCCGATGCCGGTCGTCGATCCACCGGACGAGTCGACGCCGCTGGATATTCCGGGAACGGAGGTCGACGGCCGCGACATGCGTGTGGTCGGCGGCGCGTACAGTCCCGATCCCGGACATGTGGGCCCGCCGGAACTGTTCGTATGGACGCGGTACCGCGACGCGCCGGATGCCTACTACCTGCACGCGGCGCTGCTGGCGCAGTCGTGCGCGCACTGGACGGTGGCCGCGGCGCTGCGGCCGCATCCCGACTACGGTGAATCGATGGCACATTCCGCGATCTCGACCGGAATCACCATGGCCACCATCGCCTTTCACGACGAACCGGATGTGACGCAGTGGCTGCTGTACGGCACCCGCGTCGTCTACGCCGGACGCGGCCACGCCCAGAGCGAAGGACGGGTACACGCCGCCGACGGACGATTGACGGCCACCTACAGCGTGCACGCGATGGTGCGTGCGTTCCGGCCGGCCGATACCGCTGTCCGCACCCGGGCCGGCACCGTACTCTGACCATCCGTATTCCGGGGCAACACGTTCGGAGGAACACATGCAAGCGTCCGGCTTCGCCGAGTGGCCCGACTATCGCATCGACGTGCGGCGCATTCGCAATCTGGTCCGCGTCTCGCACGACGACCGGCACCTGGCCGAGACCACCGCGAGTCTGCTCGTGGCCGAACAGGATCACGGGATCGTGTTCTACATTCCGGTCGCCGATGTGCGCTTCGACCTGCTCACCCTGGACGAACAGCTCACCTCGCGCTGCTCCTTCAAGGGCCGGGCCCGGTATTGGCGCCCGCACGACAGCGCGGAGCCGATCGCGTGGGAGTACACCGATCCCTATCCGGAGGTGGCGTTGATCCGCGACCACATCGGCTTCTATCAGGATCGGGTCCGTCTCGAGGTCGGCGTGGCGACCCCGGCCGTGTCGGGTGTGCGGCAGCGGGCGGAGGCCGGAAGCACACCGCGCGCCGCCGAATAGTCCTCAGCACCCCCCGTCGGCGGTGAAGGGATGGCGCAGCTGCGCCGGATAGGCGGTGGGATAGTCCGGTTTCGCCGCCATGCCGAGTTCGGCGGAGGTGAATCGGCGCGCGGGATCGAAGGAGTAGGTCCGGTAGAGGTGGTCCCAGATCAGCGTGAACAGCCCGAAGTTCACATCGCCGGCACCGGCCCATTTGAGGTGGTGGAAACGGTGCCCCGCGTTGAGGGCGAGCACGTGTTTCGCCGGGCCGACGCGGTAGTCGGCATTGGAATGCTGGAGCAGCAGTTGCACGGCGACCGCCACGGCCAGCGCGCCGGCGACATGGACCGGCAGGCCGGCCAGGATCAGGGGCGCCACCCCCGCGGCCGTTTCGATCGCCTGGTGCACAGGGTGTTTCATCAGACCGTTGAGTCCGTAGAACCGGGTGACGCTGTGGTGCACGGCATGGAATCGCCACAGCACGCCGATCTTGTGGCTGGCCAGATGTACGGTCGTGATCCCGAAATCGGCGACCACGATCGCCACGAGAGCCTGGGCCAGGAACGGCCAGTGCCGCGGCCAGAGATCCGGGCCCGGAGCCACGGCCGCCACCAGCGGAATCACCGCCACACCGGCCAGAGTCATGGTTTCGTTCACCACGGCATGGATGCGGTCGCGGCGAGTGTCGTCGTGGTCGGTATTCCACGACCGCTCGTACGGAATGACCCGCTCGGTGAGGAACGACGACGCCACGGCGATCATCAGCAGCGGTAGCAGCCACACCTCCGCAGCGCCGGCGGCCGACAGGGCGATCGCGGCGCCGTCGATGCCGAGCAGCATGAACGGCACATAGCAGTAGCGCAGAACACATTGCGGGACAGACTGTTTCGTCTTCTTCGCCGTGGTGGTATCGGTCACCGTTCCAGCCTCGCGCAACTGCCGCCGGGGCGATTGAACGATTCGGCTAGGTCGCGGAATCGATGTCCACGCGGACGTTGCGGCTCAGCGCGGACGGCGGCAGGCCGAAGGTGGCACGGCAGGTTCGGGACAGGTGCGCACTGTCGGCGAATCCCGCCGCATGCGCCGCGGCGGTCACATCGTCACCGGCCGCGGTCCGCGCGACGGCGGTCATGACGCGCAGCCACAACACGTACCGGCGCAGCGGCAACCCGACCTGTTCGGTGAACACGTGGGTCAGCCGGCTCGTCGACATCCCCAGCCGCCCGGCCACGGTGCCGGTGCGCACCGGGCCCGCCGCGATCAGCTCGGGGAGCAGTTCCAGCGCGGCGCTGACACCCGGATGGCGCGGCGGTGGTGCGGCCCCGGCGCCCACCGACCGGGTCAGCGCCGACACCGCGGCGCGCAGGTCGCGGACGGCCGGATCGAGGCCGGCCAGGAGCTCGGCGCCCGCCCAGTCCGCGCCGAGACGGTGCTCCACCGCACTACCCAGCGCGGATTCCGGATCGACGAACAGCGCGACCGCAGTACGGGCGCCCGTCATGATCGCGTGCCCGGTATCGGAGGGAATCCCCAGCCGAGTTCCGGTGTGCACGCGCCCGTCGTCGCCGACCACTCGCAGATCCCTCGCCGCGACCATCAGCTGTACCGCATGGTGAGCGTGCCGTTCGGTCGGCCCGATCGCGCCCGCGTACGCCAGCACGCCCGGCAGCAGCAGCGCCGCGCCCGACCATCGCCCAGCATCCGGAACATCGGTTACCGCAACGACTTTCGAGCGATCGACCGCCGCGCCGGCACCCTCGCACCCTGTCTCGCGCAGGAACGGGCCTTCGGCGTCGGAGAAGTCACTCGGCATGTATCGAACCATCGGACGGGAAGCGGGAACCCGCCTATCCTGCCATCCGCCGACCGCACGCGGCAGCGGCTCTCCGCACCGCCTCGGACTCAGGCGATGACCTCCTGGAGTTTGCCGGTGCCGACGTCGAAGACGAAGACGAAGCCGCGCAGCGAGGTCGTCTTCGTCACGAACGGGCTGGCCTCGATTCGCCGAATCGACTGGCGCACATCCGCATCCAGATCGTCGAAAGCCTCGGTAGCCCATTCGGGTTCGATGCCCACCTCGTCCTGAATTCCGCGTTTGAACTCGTCGTCGGTGAAGGTCAGCATGCCGCAGTCGGTGTGATGGATCAGGATGATCTCGGTGGTGCCCAGCAACCGCTGACTGATTGCCAGCGAACGGATCTCGTCGTCGGTCACCACCCCGCCCGCATTGCGGATGACGTGCGCCTCCCCCTCCTCGAGGCCGAGAACGCGGTAGACGTCCAGCCGCGCGTCCATGCACGCCACGACGGCGACGTGCTTGCTCGGCGGCAGCGGAAGCGGTCCGCTGAACTGTGCTGCGTATTCGGCGTTGTTGGCCAGAAGCTCGTCGGTCACGGTCATGATCGCGCCCTTCGTCGGGGTAGCTGCGGACATTCACATGTACGCATGGATCGTGACTCCCGCCCGCCGCGAACACCAGGTATTCGCTCAGCGTGAAGTCAACGGTTGCCGATCGGGTGACACGACCGCCGCGCGTCGGCCGGGCGCGGATTCACGGACGCATCGCCTTCGCCGCGTGCGCGATGCGCGATTCCGGGTGGGCGCGACGAGTGCGCACGCTGTTGACCAGCGCGAGTATTGCGCCCAGGCCGACCAGGACCAACCCGCGCGCCCATATGTCGGCATCGATGCGGGTGAACAGGTAGAGGCAGGAGGCCAGTGCCAGCCACGGAACGAGCGTCGGGACGCGGAAGTGGTCGGTGTCGACGGGATGGCGGCGCTCGAGCAGAACCGAACAGTTCACCGCCGCGAAGACGACGAGCAGAAGCAGAACCAGAGTTTCGGCCAGCACGGCGACCTCGCCGGTGAGCGCGAGGGCGACGGATACGCCCGAGGTCGCCACCACCGCGACCCACGGAGTGCGACGGCCGGGAAGCAGGCGGGTCAGCACCGCCGGCAGCAGTCCGTCGCGTGCCATGCCGTAGGCCAGCCGCGAGGCCATGATGCCGGTCAGCAATGCGCCGTTGGCGACGGCGACCAGGGCGATCACACTGAACAACCGGTCGGGCACCCCGCCGGCCCGGCGCACCACCTCGAGCAGCGGACCGCTCGACCGTGCCAGTTCGCCGGTGGGCACGGCGGCACTGGCGACCACACCCACCAGCACGTACACCACTCCGGCGGTGAGCAGCGCGCCGAACAGCGCGAACGGGTACGAGCGACGCGGATCGCGCACCTCCTCCGCCAGATTCACCGAGGTCTCGAAACCGACGAAGGAGTAGAAGGCCAGCACCGTCCCCGCGAGCACTGCCGGAACCGGACCGTGTTCCGCGGTGCCGATCTCGGTGAGCCTGCCGGGATCGGCGTCACCGCGAACCAGGATCCACGCACCCAACCCGATGATCAGCACCAGCCCACTGAGCTCGATCAGACTCGCCGCCACATTGGCGCGCAGCGATTCCTTGATCCCCCGAATGTTGAGCAACGCCAGCGCGACCAGGAAGACCACGATGACCAGCGCGGTCGGTGCGGACACAAGCGCTTGGAGATAGTCACCGGCGAATGCCCGCGCCAGCGCCCCCACCGACACCACACCCGCGGCGAGCATGCAGAAGCCGACCAGCGAACCGGCGGCGGGTCCCAGTGCGCGGGTCGCGTAGTGCGCCGAACCACCGGCCCGCGGGTACTTCGTCGCCAGCTCGGCATACGACGCCGCGGTGAGTGTGGCCAGTCCGAGGGCGACGGCCAGCGGTAACCAGACCGCACCGCCCGACGCCTGCGCCACGGAACCGATCAGCACGTACACGCCGGCCCCGAGCACGTCGCCCAGGATGAAGAAGTACAGCAGAGGCGTACTGACGGCGCGCTTCAACGAACGGGGCATATCGGCCACGTACCCGCCCGGCGCGCATCGAACCGAAAATGCCGGTGACCGTGCGCCGACATGCGGGTCGCCGGACGGCCGCGTTCGCAGCCCTATCCGTCGCCGCGGCGGTCCGAGTCCTCGTCGCCCGGTACCCGTACCGTCCTGCGAGCGCACTCTTTTTCGACCCAGCGGCAGATGATGTCCACGACGTATTCACGCTCGGGCGTGGTCAGTTCGCGGCCCTTGCCGATGCCGTGCGTTCGCTGCAGACAGCTGCGACAGCAGGTGCCGGTGGCGTGCTGAGCGCGAAAGACCGGATGACCGCCCCAGGGAGTCTGCTTCCCGTCCTTCGCGGGATGAGCCGGCGCGAGCCGCTTGCCGATGAGATCGGCCGCGTGCTCGCGCACCACCGTCATGCCACGCAGCGCGACGAACTCCATCTCGGGTTCACGCAGGTGGAACTTCGCCCGGAACGGCTGCCGCGCGATGGCAGCGAGGCGAGCGTCGAGAGTTGCGTGGTCCAGCCGCACCACACCAGCCTAGAACGACCGGCCGACACGACCGTTCGCCCGGACGAGCGGCTACGACAGCTCCGCATCCGGCCACGGTCCGGCATCGGGAGGCTCAGATGTGGATGTATCCGCCGGTGAGCATGCCGTCGTCGAGGCGGGGGGCGATGGACTCTCCCCCGAGTGCCGTGCGCAACTCGATCCGCTCGTCCCGGACGACGTGCATGACGGCATTGATCAACGCCAGGTGCGTGAACGCCTGGGGGTAATTGCCCCAGTGCCGTCCGGTCACGGGATCGATCTCCTCGGCGTAGAGGCCCAGCGGGCTGGCATAGCCGAGCAGCTTCTCACACAACTGTTTGGCACGGTGCTTCTCGCCGATTTCCGACAGCGCCGACACCAGCCAGAACGAGCAGATCGTGAAAGTGCCTTCGGCTCCGGAGAATCCGTCGTCGGTTTCGTCGGTGCGGTAGCGCAGGACGAGGCCGTCGCTGGTGAGTTCGTCGGCGATGGCGAGCACCGTCTTGCGGACGCGTTCGTCGTCTGGAGGCAGGAACCGGACCAGCGGGATGAGCAGGGTCGAGGCGTCCAGTGCCGTGCTGCCGTAGTACTGGGTGAACACACCCCGCGAGTCGACGGCATTGGCGCAGACGTCGGTGCGGATCTCGTCTGCCGAACGCTGCCAGCGGGCGGCACGTTCGAAATCCTGATGGATACGGGCCAGGCGCGCGCCGCGGTCCGCGGCGACCCAGCACATGACCTTGCTGGAGGTGAAGTGCTGCGGCTTCCCGCGCACCTCCCAGATACCGTGGTCGGGTTCGCGCCACACCGCGAGCGCGCTCTTGACCGCCCAGCGCAGCAGCGGCCAGGTGCGCGCGTCGATCTGATCCTGATGGCGGGCGTAGAGATAGACCGAATCCAGCGCCGCACCCCAGACATCGTGCTGGCGTTGCCGATACGCGTCGTTGCCGACCCGCACGGGGCCGGCGTTCTCGTACCCCCGCAGGTTGTCCAGGGTGCGTTCCCGCAGATCGGTTTCACCGCCGATGCCGTAGACGATCTGCATGTCCTCGGCGTTCTCGGCCAGATTGATGATGTGGGAGAAGTAGTCGTTGGCCTCCCAGTTGAAGCCCAGGGTGTACAGACCCCACAGCGCGAAGGCCGAGTCCCGGATCCAGGTGTAGCGGTAGTCCCAATTGCGTTCTCCGCCAGGTGTTTCCGGCAGCGATGTGGTCGGCGCGGCGACGATGGCGCCGGTCGGGGCGAAGGTCAGGCCCTTGAGCGTCAGGGCGCTGCGCGTGAGCTGGGCGCTCCAGGGGTGGTCCGGGAACCGGCCGCCGGCCAGCCAGTGCCGCCAGTGATGCACGGTTCCGATCAGCCGTTCGCGAGCCTCGTCGACGGTTTCGGGAGCCGCCCGGCTCCCCCACGACAGCGCACAGTAGCGGGTGTCGCCGCTCTTGAGCAGGGTGCGGGCCACCGCCCGCGAGCCCTCGATTCCGAGGCGCAGATCCGTGGTGAGCCGCAACGGCAGATCGACACCGTCGGCGTCGGCCTGGGCCAGGTGGTAACTGTCGAGGTATTCCCATGTGGCCCGGGCGCGCCCGTATTCGTAGGCGGGCTGGCAGTCGAGCACGAACTGGATCTGCCCCGTCTCGCAGTGCACGATGCGCAGCAGGATGTGTTCGGCGTCGTAGTCGGTGGGTGCGCGCCGGTGCGCGCTGCGGCCGGGTTGCTGGTGCCGCCACGGGCCGACCAGCAGAACGTCGCGCACGGTTGCCCATCCTTCGCCACTGCGCCAGCTCGTCTCCATGACCATCGTCCCGGGGATGTACCGGCGATCGGCCGGGGTCGCGATGTCGTCAGGAGCGAAGCGGAACGACCCGGCGGAACGATCGAGGATCGCACCGAAGACGCTCGGAGAATCCATGCGGGGCAGACACATCCATTCGATGGCGCCGCTGGGCGCGATGAGGGCTGTGACCTCGGAATCGGAGATGAACGCGTAGTCGTCGATGCGCGGGAAGGCGGTGACCCGGGGCGTGTGTTCCGGATGGTCGTTCATGCGGTGCTCCCATTCGCCACCTGATCGGCCCGCTCGGGCACTGCTTCGATCGTAAGTCCGCCGGTGCCCGGTTTCTACCGGCGTAGGGAAGGCGATGCGAGCATCCACCTGGTTGTCTGGAAATTTGCCGAATACGGCGTGGAGACGCTGCCGCCCGACGACGATGAGAGGGTGACCGACGAAGACGGCAGGAGCGCCCTCGCCACCGCGCAACATCGGGGCCGCGAGGTGCGGCGAGCCTGGCTGGAGACACTGGGGCCCGGGGAGCGGTCGGCGGTGTGGGCCTGGGCGGCGTTCACGGCGACCTTCGGGACCACGCGCGCCCTCACGCACTGGATCCGCGCCGGGCACGGGCCCAGTGGTGGCGGAATGAGTCTGGGCGGCAAGCATTTCCACCACTACAACATCGGGATCGCGACGCTCGCGGCGGTGGGGTTGGTGGCGTTGCGCGGCACCGAACGCGCCCGCCGGCATCCGGTGGTGGCCACCTCCTACGGCGCCGGTTCAGCCCTGATCGTCGACGAACTGGCGCTGCTGCTGGATCTCGAGGACGTCTATTGGGCACGGGAGGGACGGACCAGCGTCGATGCGGCGGTGCTGGTGATCGGCCTCGGCGGGCTGGCTACCGCCGGATTCGAGTTCTGGCCGCGCGCGCACCGCGCATTGTGGGGGCGATGACGGCCCGATACCCGCGGTGACGGCGGCAGGGGTCAGCGCCCTTCGGCGGTGTCGTTTCGCCGAACGTCGTTTCTCGGAACGTCACTTCTCGGGACGTCGTTACTCCGAGCATCGGATCCGGAAGTCCGGCCGGGCTCGGCGTCCTTCCCCGGCTCGCGGGTTCGCGCGTCCGGATCGACCTTGTCGGCACGGTGGAACTCCTGGGTGAGTTCGTCGCGCGACGTCGCGGCGTCGTTGTGGTGGGCGGCCGCCTGTTCCTTCAGACCGGCCGCCTGTGCCGCCTTGATATCGGCCTCGGCGGCCGCTGCCCGGGCTTTGGCCGCGGTTTCGTCGGCGAGCGCTTGGCGGCGGCCGACCTCGTGGGACCGCTCGGTCGCCTTCGCCCGGATCTCCGCGGCTTCCGTGCGGCGGTGTTCCCTACGTTGGGCCACGGCCACGCGGGCCAGCGCGGCGATGACCAGGATCGCCACAACCACGACAACAACGATCACGACGATCGTGGTGGTACTCATCTCGACTCCTCGAACTCGCTCGGGGTTCCGGCGTGCGGCCGGCACCGGTACCGGCGTCGGAAGTAATGGCGTCAGTAGTAATGGCGCCGCCCGCCGACGGCACGACCCATCGACCCCATGGCCAGCAGCACCAGACCGATGACGAGGACCACGATTCCGATGATCCAGATGATGTGGATCTTCAGCAGAAAACCGACGACGAGGAGAATGATTCCGAGAATGATCATGGTCGACACCTGATTCGGCGAATGAGCGACGGGCCTGTACCGGGCACTTCGACGGTCTGCAAAGCTACCCACCGGCTACACGCTGTAGAACTTACACAACCACCGCGAACGCACCCTGTCAACGGTGTTCGGCTCCGGCCCGCAACCCGGTTCTGCGGCCGCGGCGACCGGTGGTCCCGATGCGGATGCCCGGCGCAGCGCAGGTCCCGGTCATCGGGAACCGTACCGCCGTGAGCGCCGGTCAGCGGGACGACATCTGCTCGAGAACCGCGCACGTTCCTAGCGTCGAAGGCGGAGAAACAGGTCTCCGGCGAAAGGTATCCGACTGTGACCCCCGAGACGACATCGTCCACTGGGAATATCCGTACCGGCGTCGATGTGGTGATCGTCGGCGCAGGCATCGCAGGGCTCTACGCGATTCACCGGCTGCGCGGGCAAGGCCTGCGCGTGCGGGCGTTCGAGGCGGGCGACGGCGTGGGTGGAGTGTGGTATTGGAACCGCTACCCGGGCGCGCGCTGCGACGTCGAGAGCGTCGACTACTCGTACTCGTTCGACGAAGCCCTGCAGCAGGAATGGAACTGGAGCGAGAAATACGCCACCCAGCCCGAGATCCTGTCCTATCTCGAACACGTCGCCGACCGCTACGATCTGCGCCGCGACATCGAATTCGGCACGCGGGTAACCGATATCGTGCTCGACGAGAGCACACTGCACTGGCGGGTCCGCGTCGACAGCGGCGCCGAGGTGACGGCGCGGTTCGTCGTGCTGGCCACCGGTCCGCTGTCGAACGCCAATACCCCCGACATCGACGGCCTGCCGACCTTCGCCGGCCGGCTGCTGCACACCTCCAGCTGGCCCGCCGATGGTGTCGACCTGACCGGGCAGCGCGTGGGCGTCATCGGCACCGGATCCTCGGGCATTCAAGCGATTCCACATCTCGCCGAGCAAGCGCAACGGCTGTACGTTTTCCAGCGCACGCCCAATTACAGTGTGCCCGCGGGCAATACGCCGTTGGACGAGAAGACGCGCCACGAGCAGAAAGCCGGCTATCCGGAACGGCGGCGGCTGTCGATGACCAGCGGCGGCGGTTCACCGCACCAGCCGCATCCGAAGAACACCCTCGAGGTCTCCGCCGAGGAGCGCCGCGCCGCCTACGAAAAGCGTTGGCAGCTGGGCGGTGTGCTGTTCAGCAAGACGTTCCCGGATCAGATGGTGACCGCCGAGGCGAACGAGCCGGCGCGCCTGTTCTGGGAGGAGAAGGTGCGTGCGGTGATCGACGATCCGCGCGTCGCCGACCTGCTGATCCCGCGCGACCATCCGATCGGCGCCAAACGGATCTGCACCGACACCGACTACTACCAGACCTTCAACCGCGACAACGTCGAACTGGTGGATCTGCGCACGACACCGATCCAGCGGATCGACGCCACGGGCGTGCACACCACCGACGCGCACTACACGCTCGACACCCTGGTCCTGGCCACCGGATTCGACGCGATGACCGGATCGGTCGCGAAGATGAATATCGTCGGCCGCGGCGGCGAAACCCTGAACGAGGCATGGCGCGAGGGCCCGAAAACCTATCTCGGCCTGGGCATCAGCGGCTTCCCGAATCTGTTCAACCTCACCGGGCCCGGTAGTCCCTCGGTGCTGGCCAATATGGTGCTGCATTCGGAATTGCACGTGGACTGGGTGGCCGATGCGATCGACTTCCTGGACCGCCGCGGCGCCGCCGCGCTGGAGGCACGGCCCGACGCGGTCTCGGCCTGGGTCACCGAATGCGCCGAACGAGCCGCGAAAACTCTGATGCCACAAGCAAATTCGTGGTATCTCGGCGCGAACGTCCCGGGTAGACCACGAGTCTTCATGCCCTTCGTCGGCGGCTTCGGCGTCTACGGCGAGATCATCGCCGAGGTGGCCGCGGCCGAGTACAAGGGCTTCGACGTCATCGACGCCCCCGCGGACCTCTGGTAGCGGCGATGTCTTCGCCTGCGAAGGCCCGGCCGGCTGCCTCGAGGCCGCCGGCCGGGCCTTCGATCATTTCGAGGCCGTCGCGAAAACTCGGAAACAGGGCTCAAGCTCGGATCACGTCGATGTCGACGGGCACCGGGTTGCTGACGATGTCGCGGACGGGCGAGTAACGGGTGAGGCCGGCGAGCTCGGCGAACTGGTTGTCGTCGAAGTCGCCCTCGGCGGTGATAGCCACGCGGATCTGCTCGTAGCCCGGGCGGACAGTGCCGTCGAGCCCGAGGAAGCCCTGCAGGTCCAGCTCGCCCTGAACCGCGCATTCCAGACTCTTCACCGCGATACCGCGGGCAGCAGCGTGGTAGATCATCGTGCCCGTCAGGCACGCGGCAAGGGCGTGCAGGAGGTATTCGCCGGCGTTGGGGGCGCGATTGCGACCGAGCAGGACGGGCGGCTCGTCGGAATCCAGGGTGAACGGCTCGGTGCGGGTGGTGTCTTCTCGGCCGGTGCCGTAGAAGCCTTTGATGGCCGTCCGGCTGTAGCCGCCATCGATCCAATGGTTGTCGGCGCGGAACTGGAACCGGGCCAGCGAGGGATCGGCGCTGACGGCGTCGATCGTTCCTGCGAGTTGATTCACGTCGACGCCGTTGACGGTGGTGGTGACATTCATGATGGGCTCCTGGTGTGCGGTCTGAACGAATGCGGGACCTGTCGATCCATTTAGTTAGCACGATCGATCGTGCTAACTCCGACAGTACGACCGTTCGTGCTAACTTGTCAATATGACGACAGAAGCGAGGACCCCGCGGCGCGCACGGAGCGACGGCGAGCGCACCCGCAGTACGATCCTGCGGGCTGCCGCGTCGTTGGCCACCGTCGACGGACTGGAGGGACTGTCCATCGGCAACCTGGCCGCCGCGATCGGAATCAGCAAGAGCGGCCTCTACGCGCACTTCCGCTCCAAAGAGGAGCTTCAGCTGGCCACTGTGGCCGAGGCGGAACGGATCCTCACCGAAGAGGTCGTCCAGCCGGCGCTCGCGGCCCGCCCGGGCCTGGACCAGCTCGTGGCGGCATGCGAGGCATTCCTCGGCTATGTCGAGCGCAAGGTGTTCCCCGGCGGATGTTTCTTCGCCGCGACATCCCTGGAGATGGGCACGCGCCCCGGTCCGGTCAAGGACCGGCTCACCGCCATTCAGTCGGATTTCACCGCGCTGCTGCGGTCCTGCGCGGTTACCGCACTGGCGCAACAGGAATTGCCTGCCGACGAAGACCCCGACCTGCTCGCGTTCGAACTACACGCCATCCTGCTGGGCGCCGACACCAAATTCGTCCTGTACGACGACCCGGCGTATCTGGCCATGGCCCGCAATGTGATCCGCCGACGGCTACGACTGGACCAGCGCGACACCCCCGGCGGAAACCGACTCCGGTAGCCGAGGCAATCCGGCCGGTGGGCGCGACCGGTCAGCCCGCGGCGAACAGATCCGTCTCGAGGGCTCCCGGTCGCGCGCCGCTGCGGATGAACCATTCGGTGCCGAACGCCCGCGCGAACGCCGGGTCCGGCATCGCGAGGAAGAAGGACTGCTCGTCGATCTGGCTGCGGTGCGCCCGCATGGCCTCGCGCTTGTGGTCGAGGTAGGCGGATACGTCGACCGCCGTGGTCAGCAACGATTCCGGCTTCCCGAATTCGGCGACCTCGCGGATATCGGGCGGCTCGATCCCCAGCGTCCCGGCCTGTTCGGCCATCTCCGTCATCCCGCGCACGACCTCGTCGCGATTCATGGTGCTCTGGAAAACCCGTGGGGTACCGGCGAGTTCGGCGGCGCGCATGCCGACGCGGTGGACCTGGATATGGTCGGGGTGACCGTATCCGCCGTTGTCGTCGTAGACGGTGAGCACCTCGGCGTCCTCCTCGGCGAGGATCGCGGCCAGCCGCCGTGCGGCGTCCTCGACGGGAGCGGTCCAGAACGAACCGGCCGCGTCGTTGGTGGACGTCCCCATCATCCCCGAGTCGACGTAGCCGAGGAACTCCACCCGCGCGACGCCGAGAATCTCTGCGGCGGCGTGGGTTTCGCGCACCCGCCGCTGCCACAACTGTTCGCCGTCGTCGAGGAAACCCTCCGGCACCTCCCCGTGCTCGCCGCGTGTCGCGACCACGAGAACCACTCGGTGACCCTGCTCGTACGCCTTGCGCATCACGCCGCCACAGGTGATCGCCTCGTCGTCGGGATGGGCGTGGAAACTGACCAACGTTGCCATGGCGCCACGCTACGTGACGGCTCGCGGCTCAGCCGGTCACGGCGCCGTGGGCGGCGGAGCTGACCAGCTTGCGGTACTTGGCCAGCACTCCCGAGGTGTACTTCGGCGCAAGCGGTTCCCAGCCGGCCTTGCGCGCGGCGAGTTCGGCCTCGTCGATCTCGACATCGAGAATGCGGTTGGCGACGTCGAGGACGATCGGGTCGCCGTCGGCGACGAAGGCGATCGGCCCCCCGTCCACGGCCTCGGGTGCGATGTGACCGACGCACAAACCGGTGGTGCCGCCGGAGAACCGGCCGTCGGTGAGCAGCAGCACGTCCTTGCCCAGGCCGGCGCCCTTGATCGCGCCGGTGATGGCGAGCATCTCGCGCATACCGGGCCCGCCCTTGGGACCTTCGTAACGAATGACGACCACGTCACCCGCGCCGATCGTGCCGTCCTCGAGCGCGTCCATCGCGGCGCGCTCGCCATCGAAGACCCGGGCGGTGCCGCGGAAGACATCGGAATCGAATCCGGCGCTCTTGACCACCGCGCCCTCGGGCGCGAGGGTGCCGTGCAGGATGGTCAGCCCGCCCGTCTTGTGGATGGGCCGGTCGAGCGGGCGGATCACGTCACCGTCGAGACCCAAGTCGATATGCGCCAGATTCTCGGCCATGGTCGCGCCGGTCACGGTCAGCGCATCGCCGTGCAGCAGCCCTGCGTCGAGCAGGGCCTTCATTACGACCGGGATGCCGCCGACCCGGTCGACATCGTTCATGACGTAGCGACCGAACGGCTTGAGATCGCCCAGATGCGGCACCTTGTCACCGACCCGGTTGAAGTCGGCGAGGGTCAGCTCGACTCCGGCCTCACGGGCGATGGCCAGCAGATGCAGGACGGCGTTGGTGGAACCACCGAGCGCCATGACGACGGTGATGGCGTTCTCGAACGCCTCGCGGGTCAGGATGTCGCGCGCGGTGATGCCGTTGCGGAGCAATCCGACCACGGCCTCACCGGACTTGCGGGCGTATTCGTCGCGGCGACGGTCGGGCGCGGGCGGGGCGGCCGAGCCGGGCAGGCTCATGCCGAGCGCTTCGGCGGCCGAGGCCATGGTGTTGGCGGTGTACATGCCGCCGCAGGCGCCCTCGCCCGGACAGATCGCCCGCTCGATCCGGTCGACGTCCTCGCGGCTGATCAATCCCTTCATACAGGCGCCGACCGCCTCGAAGGCATCGATGATCGTGACGTCGCGGCCGTCGACATTGCCCGGCAGCGTGGAACCGGCGTAGAGGAACACACTCGCCAGATCCAGGCGGGCGGCGGCCATCAGCATGCCCGGCAGGCTCTTGTCGCAGCCGGCGAGCAGGACCGATCCGTCGAGACGTTCGGCCATCATGACGATCTCGACGGAATCGGCGATGATCTCGCGACTGACCAGCGAGAAGTGCATGCCCTCGTGGCCCATCGAGATGCCGTCGGAGACCGAGATCGTGCCGAATTCCAGCGGGTAGCCACCACCTGCGTGCACACCCTCCTTGACCGCCTTCGCCAGGCGATCGAGCGACAGGTTGCACGGCGTGATCTCGTTCCAGCTGGAGGCGACGCCGATCTGCGGTTTGGCCCAGTCGTCGTCGCCCATACCGACGGCACGGAGCATGCCGCGGGCGGCGGTCTTCTCCAGCCCGTCGGTGACGTCGCGGGAGCGAGGCTTGATGTCGTGCGACCTGTCGCGATCGTGTGCCATGCGGCAAGCCTACGACCGGCGCGAACCCCCGACCGGTTGGCCGGCCTCGGCGCGTGGCGGGGCGAGACCGTTCGGCGCACAGGCGTCCACTCAACAGGCGAGCGAATCTGATCGCAGCGCGGCACGCCCGGGCAGGGGCAGCCGATTCATCAGAACCTCGAGAATCCTGTGTACGCGCGCTCGACGGTGGTATACCACCGCACGTAGGCACAGGCATTTCGAGTGTACGGGTGTACACGGAAGTGAGGGCTTCCATGGATCTACTGAAGTGGAGTAAACGGCCTGCCGCCGACGTCAGCGCGAAGAAGCCGCGAGTCAACGTCGTGCGCGGGCTGGTGGCGCGGGCCACCACGCCACTGCTTCCCGACGACTACCTCCGCCTGGTCAATCCGCTCTGGACCGCCCGCGAGCTGCGGGGCAAGGTCGTCGACGTCGTCAAGGAGACCGCCGATTCGGCCACCGTCACAATCCGTCCCGGCTGGGGGTTTCCGACCACGTACACACCGGGACAGTACGTCGGCATCGGGCTGCAGATCGGCGGCCGCTGGCATTGGCGTTCGTATTCGCTGACCTCGATCGGCGGGGCCGACGACAAGGACATCTCGATCACGGTGAAGGCGAATCCCGACGGGTTCCTCTCGACGCATCTGGTCGACGGTGTCGCACCGGGCACCGTCATCCGGCTGGCGGCGCCGAAGGGCGATTTTCATCTCCCGGAGCCGGTGCCGGACAAACTGCTGTTCGTCACCGCGGGCAGCGGGATCACACCGGTGATCGCGATGCTGCGCGCGCTCGAGGCGCATGAGCAGGCGCCCGACATCTGCCACATCCATTCGGCGCCCACCCGCGACGACGTCATCTTCCTGGACGAGATGCAGAGCCGTGCCGCCGACTCCCCCGGCTACGACCTGACTCTCCAACTCACCCGGGAGATGGGCAATTTCGACGCGGCACGCCTCGACGAATGGGTGCCCGATTGGCGCGAACGCCACTGCTGGGCGTGTGGCCCACCGGCCCTGCTGGACGAGATGGAATCGCACTACGAGTCCGGCGGCCTGCGCCACCGCCTGCACACCGAGCGGTTCACCATCGCCCGCACCGACCACGGCGGTGAGGGCGGCACGGTCTACTTCGCCGCATCCGGGAAGAAGGCGGAGATCGACGGCGCCACCACACTTCTCGAAGCAGGAGAAGAGCTGGGCATCGGAATGCCCTTCGGATGCCGGATGGGCATCTGCCAAACGTGTGTCGTGCCGCTGGCGGGGGGATATGTGCGCGATCTGCGCACCGGCGCGGAGCGACGCGAAGGAGAACGAATCCAGACATGCATCAGCAGCGTGTCCGGAGAATGCACCCTCGATCTGTAGGAGCCCTTATGGCCATCACCGATATCGACGCCTACGCCCATCTCACCCCCGAGGACATCGAGGCGCTCGGCGCCGAACTCGACACCATCCGCCGCGATATCGAGGAGTCCCGCGGCGAACGGGACGCTCGCTACATCCATCGCACCATCGCCCTGCAGCGTGCCCTGGCGGCCGGTGGACGGGTGACACTGATGTTCAGCAACCGCAAGGTCGCATGGCTGGCCGGCACGGCGATGCTCGGGCTGGCCAAGATCATCGAGAATATGGAGCTCGGCCACAATGTGATGCACGGGCAATGGGATTGGATGAACGATCCGGAGATCCACTCCTCGTCGTGGGAGTGGGACACCACCTGCCCCAGCGTGCAGTGGAAGCATTCGCACAATTTCGTCCATCACAAGTACACGAATGTCGTCGGCAGGGACGACGATGTCGGCTACGGAATTCTGCGGGTGACCCGGGACCAGCGCTGGGAGTGGTGGAACATCGGAAATCCGGTGTACAACCTGACATTGGGGACCTTGTTCGAATGGGGCGTCGCGCTGCACCACCTCGAGGTGGAGAAGATCCGCCGCAAGGACAAGACCTGGCGGCAGGCGTTCCGGGATCTGCGCATCATCGGCACGAAGGTCGGCAAACAGGCGGCCAAGGATTATCTGATCTATCCGGCGTTGTCGGGACGCAACTGGAAGACGACGCTGACCGCCGACGCCACCGCCAATCTCATCCGCAACTACTGGGCCTACATGGTCATCTTCTGCGGCCACTTCCCCGACGGCGCGGAGAAATTCACCACCGAGGAACTCGCGGAGGAGGATCAGCCGCGCTGGTATCTGCGACAGATGCTGGGGTCGGCCAACTTTCGCGCCGGGCCGCTCATGCGCTTCATGAGCGGTAACCTCAGCCACCAGATCGAGCACCATCTCTTCCCCGACCTGCCGAGCAACCGGTACGAGGAGATCGGCGTCCGGGTCCGGGAACTGTGCGACAAGTACGACCTGCCGTACACGACCGGTTCGCTCGGCCGCCAATACCTGCAGTCGTTCCGGACGATCGCGAAACTGGCGCTGCCCAACGCGCTGCTCACCGCGAGCTCCGACGATGCTCCCGAGACCGCGTCGGAGTTGCGGTTCGCGATCCGCGACGGGATGCGTGCACATTTCGGCGTCGACCCCGAGACCGGTAAGCGCCGGGGGCTGCGCACTGCGCTGCGCGAACTGAAGCAGGCGCCGGTGCGAGCGGCGTCCTGACCGCGGGGTGCCGACACCACCCACATCGAACGCCGGCCCGCCGCCGGGTGGAGGCCCGGGAGCGGTTCGGCGTTCGATGTGCGTCAGCCGATGTCGTAGACGTAACTCGACCGGCCGTCGGGCAGTTGCTCGAATTTTCGTAGTTCGAGCCGATGACGGACATTCGCGCTCGCGAACAGGGCCGGGCCGTTGCCCGCGATGAGCGGGTAGACGATCAGTCGCAGCTCGTCCACCAGGCCCGCGTCGAGCGCGGCGGCGGTGAGGGCGGCGCCACCCATGAGGTAGATGTCCTGTCCCGGTTGCGTTTTCAGTGCCGCGACCTCGTCGAGGCCGCGCAGAAATCGCGTATTCGCCCACGCGGCCGCACTCCGGGTTGCCGAGACGACGTAATGCGGTGTGCGACGGGCGAATTCGGCCCATTCGAGCTCGCCCGGAGTCGGCGCCGAGCCGGTCTCGGGCAGGGGCTTGCCCGGGTCGTCGCCGATCGCCGTCCAATACGGTTCGTATCCGTCGTACATCCGGCCGCCGAGCACACAGGCGTCGATCTGGGGCGTCAGGCCGTAATCATCGGACCAGCCGTGCACCCAGTCCGCATACCCCTGCGCCCCTTCGTATTTCCCGTCCACCGAGATCTTCATCGCCGCGATGAGCTTGCGCATGCCGCTTCTCTCCTTTCGTTCGGTCGCGGTGTGGCACGTCTGCGGTGCGGTCACGGCAGTGCCGTCAGTCCGTCGGCGGTGAGCCGATAGGACGCCGCGGGCTCATCGACGGAGGCGAGTTCGAGCAGAGCCGCCCCGGCGATCTCGGGAGTGAGTGGCTCACCCAGCCGATCGACGTACTCCTGCACGCTCTGGCCGGCGCGGGCCGCGTAGGCGCGCACCGCGGGCAGGCCGAGGCTCGTGGCCGGAGTGATCTGCGGCAGGACCGCCGTGAAGGTGAGGTCCGAGCCGGCGCGCCGGGCCTCGTCCTGGGCGTAGCCGGTGATGAACCGCTGCGTCGCCTTGGCGCCGGCGTACCCGCCGCTGAGCGGCGAACCGTTGACGGCGGCGCCGCTGCTGACGACGATCACGCGACCGCCGGGCGGCAGCGGAGTCAGCAGGGCTTCGCGCAACCAGTGAAAGGCTATGCGCACGTCGGTATTCCAGTTCGCCGAGAACGTCTCCCAGGTGTGGTGGTGCAGCGGGCGCGGGAGCGGGGCGGCACCCGCCACGATGATGACGGTGTCCGGACGGTGGCGGTCGAGCAGTGTTCCCGGCACGGTCGGATCGGCCGCGTCGGCGACCTCGATATCGATGCCGGACGTCTCGGCGGCCAGTTCTCGCAGCGCGGACTCCGTGCGCGCCACGGCCACGACCGCCGCACCGGTGCGCGCGAACGCCACCGCGATGCCCCGGCCCAGGCCGCGGCTGCCACCGACGACCATCGTGCGGCGGGACGCGTTCATGACGCCACCGCCACTGCCTGCACGGAAGCGGCGTTCGCTCGCTCCAGGCTCTTGACGACTCCCTCGTCCCACCCGGGCGCGATCGCCCCGGACATCGGGTCGGGGAAGATCTCTTCCCGGCCGTCCGCGAGACCGGACAGGATGGCGCGGGCCACCGCCGCGGGCTCGGCTTTGGGAATGTCCCATCCGCGGATCATGTCGGTATCCACCGGTCCGGGCAGTACGGCGTGCACGCCGACGCCGTGCGCGGCCGAAAGGAACCGCAGCGACTGCGTCATCGAGAAGGCGGCGGCCTTGGAGATGGCGTACGCAGGGGTGACCGGCACGGTCGCCAGCGCGGCCAGCGAGAGCACGTTCACGACGG
This sequence comes from Nocardia nova NBRC 15556, assembly GCF_001613005.1. GTDB lineage: Bacteria > Actinomycetota > Actinomycetes > Mycobacteriales > Mycobacteriaceae > Nocardia > Nocardia nova. The sequence continues at coordinate 52,227 of NZ_BDBN01000034.1, forward strand.
CCCCGCCGGCTTCGCGCAATCGCGGGAGGAAGGCGTCGGTGACCCGATACGTGCCGAACAGATTGACCGCCAGATGAGCCTCGATGGCGGCCGCGTCGGTCAGGTCGTCCGGCGTGGAGACGCCCGCGTTGTTCACCAGGACGTCGAGCGAGCCGACCAGGTCGGCTGCGGCGCGGATCTGCTCGGGATCGGTGATGTCGAGCCGCACCGGAGTGATCCGCGGGTCCGGATGCTCGACCGGACGGCGGGCGGCGGCGTACACCCGGTCCGCACCGCGGTGCAGTGCCTCGTCGACGAGTGCGCGCCCGAGGCCGCGCCCGGCGCCGGTGACGAGTACCGCCTTGCCGGCCAGAGTGGTTGGGACGGACATGGTTTGCTCCTGTTCGGTGTCTGCGATGTGTCCACCTGTGTGACGCACGCCGGCCCGTTCCGTCATCGGTGACGTCGGCGCGTCACCGCGGACAGCACGAGCGGTTCGGAGCCGGGATTGAGCAGCCGTCGCACCGGCACGGCGGCGGGCGCGAGGACCGCTCCGGCGGCGAATCGAGCCCGCCGGCCACTGCGGCATTCCAGCTCGAGTTCGCCGCTGGTCACCACGACGAGGGCGTCGGCCCAGTCGGCGGCGAGGTAATCGAGTGCCTCCCCCGGCCGCAGGACCACGCTCCAGCGCCGCACGCGCCGAGAGTCCATCAGCTCTGGGACGGCAGGGCGGACGGCAACGCGAACGCGGCGAACAGCTCCGGCTGGTGGAACAGCGCGATCTCGGCCAGCGAATCGCCGTCGACGGTCAGCACCCCGATGGCGAAGGCATCGAATGCGTTCGCGCCCGGTTCGCGCCAGTACAGTCCGAACGCCGGTTGCCGGTTGGCGCCCGTGGGCAGGAGCCGCCAGCCGCTGCCCATCTCGCCGAACACGTGGTCGGTGAGAAATGCGCCGATGTCGCGGCGACCGGCGAACCAGACCGTGCCCGGCGGCATGATCAGCGCGGCGTCCTCGCGCAGCAGGGCGACGAGTGCGGCCGGATCGGCGCTCTCCCACGCGGTGATCAGCTTCGCCAGCGCCCGGCGTTCGGATGCGGTCGAGGCGGGACGCCACCGATCCCGTTGTGCGGGAAGATGTTCCGACAGGGTGGCATGGGCCCGTTGCAGCGCGCTGTTGACCGCCGCGCGGCTGACTCCCAGTGCGGCGGCGGTGTCGGCGACCGACCAGTCCAGCGTGTCCCGCAGGATCAGAACGGCGCGCTGGCGCGCGGGCAGCCGCTGGATCGCGGCCAGGAACGCCAGCTCGATCGTCTCCCGCGCGGTGACGACCGCTTCCGGTTCCTCCCCCGGGGCGCCGCCTACGTTCAGCAGCCGATCGGGATAGGGCTGCAGCCACGGCACGTCCACCGAGGCCAGCTCGTAGCGATGCGGGTCCGCCGGGCCGGCCAGATCCACCGGCCACGCCCGTGCCTTGCGCCTTCTCAGCGCGTCCAGGCAGGTATGGGTCGCGATCCCGTACACCCAGGCCCGCAGCGGAGCGCGGCCCGCGTAGGAGTCCAGCCGCGACCATGCCCGCAACAGGGTCTCCTGCACGGCGTCCTCGGCATCTTCGACCGAGCCGAGCATGCGGTAACAATGCACCTGCAGCTCGTGCCGCAAAGGCTCGACCAGATGCGCGAACGCGGCCTGGTCGCCCTCGCGCGCTGCCTCCACTTTCCGATCCATACCTGTATGACGCATCCGGGCCCCATCGGTCATCGGTCTGCCGAAAACAATAGTAGACAGTTTTTCAAAAGTGTTTACTGCCGTGTATGCGAAACAGACACAGCGGCAATCCCTTCGCGGAGTCGCCCGCCGACATCGCCGCCGCACTCACCGATCTGTCCGTGCCGGCATTGCTGCTGTCGTGCATCCACACGGCCCCTCCGGACCGGCGTCGCGCGATTCTGGACGGACCGCTGCGGCCCGCCGGGTCGATGCTCAACGAATTCCAGGGCTTCATGTCGGACTCGACGCCGCGATCGTGATCAGCGCCGTGGGACAACTCAATCGGCCGTTCGTTCCCGATGTGCCCGGCGAATTCGCCGGTCCGGCGTTTCACACCGCACGCTGGCGCCACGATATCGATCTATCCGGTAAGGATGTCGTCATGGTCGGCGCCGGCGCACCGGATTCCAGCTCGCACCCGCCATCACCGACCGGGTGGAATCGCTCACCGCGCCCACCGGCAAACGCGCCTTGCAGGACAACGGCAGCTGGCTGCGCACGCTGCGCCGCGACCATGTGCATCTGGTGCGCGCCGGCGCGCAGCGCCTCACCGAGGACGGAATCGTCGACAGCACAGGCACATTCCATCGCGCGGATGTGATCGTCTGGGCAACCGGCTTCCGGCCCAACGACTTTCTCACACCGCTGCGCGTCACCGGGCGCGACCTGCACCGGTTCTGGGGCGAACGCCCCCGCGCCCACCTCGGCGTCACCGTCCCCGGGTTTCCGAACTTCTTCCTGCTCTACGGTCCCGGCACCAATCTCGCCAGCGGTGGCAGCATCATCTTCGCCGCCGAATGCGCGGTGCGCCTGATCATGTGCTGTCTGCGCTTGCTCACCACGAGCGATGGTCGCCGCATCGAGGTCCGCGCCGAGGCCTTCGACGCCTACACCGCCGAGGCCCGAGAGGAGATGTCGCGCAAGGTCTGGGCATCGCCGCATATCGCACACAACTACTACCGCGACGACGCGGGCGAGGTCACCGGGCTCAATCCGTTCCGCCTCGTCGACTACTGGAGATGGACCAGCGCACCGGACCCGGGCGAGTACGAAATCGGTTGAGCCGGGACACCACTCGGACGCATGACCAGGTGCGGGACGGGTGATCAGCGAGATGTGAGCGACAGCGCATTGTGTGCGACGCCTCAGCGCGCGAGGGGCGACTTCCGGTTTAGCCGTGGCCGATACCGGTCATTCTGCGCACGACGTTCTCGGCTCTATACGCAGGGTCGGCTCGCTGTGTGTCGGTATGAAGAGGTCACGCCATCCATGGCTCCCACCCCCACTGGCCGCAACGACAACGATCCAACCGCCCACGTCGCGGTGCGGAATGCGTTGTCGCAGGCCTTCGAATTGGTCGACGCGATGCTCCGGTCCGAATGCGCGGACCCGGAATACCCGAGCGCCGGCGCGATATCCAGCACGCCACACCGCGTGCACGGCGGTCGCGGTAGCGGCCTCGCCGCGCTCCCCCGTGGTGCCGCCCTGCTCCAGCGCGTCGAGCGAGCGGTGCAGCGTTGCATCGGTCACACCCAGTCGCGCAGCATCGTCGCTCTGACCGGATCGGCGGAGCGGGTGCCGGACGCGGTGGCCGACCATGTCGAAGCCGTAATCGCCGATACCGTCGCCGCTGTCGTCGCGCACGCGGACGTCGCGGCAGTCGTCGTCACCGTCACCGTGGCCGACGCGCTCACCGTCACCATCGACACCTTGGACACCACCGGTACCACGACGGCCGACATACTTCCGGCGGCCACGGTGGCGACCGTGCACGCGCGGGCTCACGACGTCGGCGGCTGCTGCCGAGTGTTCCCCGGTGGCCGGGTCTCCTGGACGGCACCGCTGCCGCCGCCCGGCAAGGACTCCACCACCTATCCGAACATGTTCTGACGCAGCGCGATTCGCGCGGTGGGTCAGGGCGGCGGCTGCTGCCGGGTGATCGTGTCGCGCAGATGGTCGCGTTCGACGGTCAGTGCGGTGTTGTGCGCACGCAGGGCGCTGTTGTCGTCCTCGAGGTCGAGAATCCGCGCGATGGCCGACAGATGGATGCCCTGGCGGGTGAGAGCGGTGATGCGCTGCAGCCGGGCCAGGTCGTCGCCGCTGTAGCGCCGGGTTCCGCCCGCGCTGCGCGCAGGGGTGATCAGGCCGTGCTGCTCGTAGAGGCGCAGGGTGTGGATTTCGATACCGGTGAGCTCGGCAGCCACCGAGATCGGATACACCGCCTGGCCTGAACCCGGCAGATGTCCCTCGCGCCGATCCGCACCCATCCTGCTCCCTTCTCCGTGCGGCAACCAGTTTATCTCTCACCACTCCTTGCACTCTCCTTGCCAGAGTGCTAAATAAATCTGTGTCAGGTAACAGAGGTTATCTGAGGTTCCTTCGAGTGATATAAGGAGTGAACTGGAGGTGGCGACCATGCTGATGCGCACCGATCCGTTTCGTGATCCCGACCGTCGGACGCAGCAGGTGTTCGGCACGCAGGCTCGACCGGTAGCGATGCCGATGGACGCCTGGCGCGAGGGCGACGAGTTCGTGGTGGAGTTCGATCTCCCCGGCGTCGACCCCGATTCGCTGGATGTGGATATCGAACGCAATGTGGTCACGGTGCGGGCGTCGCGCCCGGAACTGGACGCGGGCAGGTCGACGATCGCGGCCGAACGCGTCCGCGGGGTGTTCCGGCGCCAGGTGATGCTGGGTGACAGCCTCGACACCGATCACATTCGCGCCGACTACCGCGACGGCGTGCTCCGAATGCGAATCCCGGTGGCGGACAAGGCCAAACCACGCAAGATCAACGTCGACCGGGTCGCCGGCGACCGGCAGGCGATCACGGTCTGAGCCCGCATCGATCAGTCCTGGACTCCGCACGCCGATGACGACTACGACTGCCTCGCCTGCCGACCACACTCGCGACCTCGAGCCGGATGCGGTCGTGCACTGGCCCGACCCCAGCCCACTGCAGTCGTGGTGGGACACCGTCATGCGTCCCGCCCGCCGCGCCTTCGACCCCACGGAGAGGAGGGAGTTCTCGTGCCGATAATGCTCGCGCTGACCGGTGGCGCCGGCATCGCCGCAGCCGTGGCCATCGCGTACGCCACCGTCGCGGCGACCTACTGGTGGGAGATGCGCACCTCCCGGCCCGACTCCGGCGCCGGCCCGGCGGCCGACATCGACGGTGACAACCGGCGCGGACGTTCGCGCACCCGATCGGGTCTGCCCGCCGCAGCGCACCGATCGGGTGGCGCGTAATCCGTCGGATCCGCTGCTCGGATGGCTATGCTCGGTTCGACTGTGGCATCGGCGGGTTCGGGGCGGTCGCCGGCGCCGCGACAACCGCGAGTGACCGAGGAGCCCCGGTGACCGTCATCCACAACCTGCCCGCGCACGTGCTGTTCGTTCATTTCATCGTGATCCTGGTGCCGTTGACCGCGATCCTGGAAATCGTGTGCGCGCTGTGGCCGGCCGCGCGCCGCGGCCATCTGGTGTGGCTGACGCTGACACTCGCGGTGATCGTCATGGTCCTGACGCCGATCACCATTCACGCCGGCCAATGGCTGTACAACCTGCGCCGCAATCCCGAGGAGATCCTGCGCGAACACGCCGAACGCGGTGAGACGATGCTCTACTTCGCCATCGCCCTGCTGGTCGTCGCGGTGGCTTTGGCCGGGCTTCACCTCGCCGAACGCCGCGGCGCCGATCTCCGCACCCTGATCACGGTGACTGTCGCCGTCTTCGCCGTGGTCGTCGCCGTCGCCTCGATCGTGCAGACCTACCGGGTCGGCGATGCCGGATCGCAATCGGTCTGGGGCGACGAGATCGCACGTCTGCAGAAGAACCGCGGCGACTGACCGACACCGCTTCGGCACAGCTGCCGCCGGAGCGATCAGCTACCCGGGGACGCCAGCATTCGTGCGCGGCGGGTGAGGGTCGCGCCGATGCCGTCCGCGGCCGCCCGCACCGATGCCACGTGACTTTCCGGGTGGAATCGGTGTGACGCGCCGGCGATGCTGATGGCCGCGACCACGGTGTCGGCCTCGCGCACCGGCGCCGCCACACACACCAAACCCGGTGCCGATTCCTCGAATTCGTAGGCCACGCCCTCGGCGGCGATCCGGTCGAGTTGCGTGCGCAACGTGCCGGGCAGCACGATCGTGCGTGGAGTGTGGGCGGGCAGCGGGCCGCTCAGCACGCGGTCGCGCAGTGACCGATCGGCATGAGCGAGCAGCGTTTTCCCGATCGCCGTGCAGTGCACCGGCATTCGGCCTCCGATCCGCGACGGCGCACTCGCCTGGCGCCGCCCGCCGATCTTGGTCAGATACACCACGTCCGTACCGTCGAGGACGCCCAGATGCACGGTCTCGTGGATGCGGGCGTTCAGTTCCTCGAGGAACGGGATCGCGACCTCGAGCAAACTCCGCTCCACGGAGGCGCGCATTCCGAGTTCGAACAGGTGGCCGCCGAGGCGATAGCCGCTCTCGGTCCGTTCCAGCAGCCGGACGGTGACCATATCCGCGAGGACCCGGTGCAGGGTCCCCTTCGGCATCCCGGTGCGCCGGCCGATCTCGGCCAGACTCAGGACGCCGTCGTCGATCGAGAACGATTCGAGCACGGCCATCACCTTGCCCAGCACGGTCGACCCGTCGACCGGCCGTGCGCCGATCCTCGCCGACTCCGCCGTACTCACCCGGCCGAGCTTACCCGGGGTTCCGCTCAGTGGAACGAAATGCTGGTGCGGCACTGCGCTCCGCCGCGACAGTGAAGGCTCCCCGTTCACCTACTACGCCAGGACCTTGGATGCCGACCTCACGACTCGACGACCGAACCACCGCGGCGACGACCGCCGCGGCACAACGGCTCAGCACCGCGGCGCGAACCGCCATCCCCTGCCGCCCCGTGCGCGACCTGATCGGGACCGACGACGTGACCGCCGCCTACGCGGTGCAGGCGCAGTCGACCGCCGAACGGGTCGCGGCGGGGGCCACGATCGTCGGCCGCAAGATCGGGCTGACCTCACCGGCGGTGCAGCAGCAACTCGGTGTCGACCAACCCGATTTCGGTGTCCTGTTCGACGACATGCGCTTCCGGCAGGACACGCCCATTCCCGCGAGCCGTCTGCTGCAACCGAAGGCCGAAGCCGAGGTCGCGTTCGTGCTCGCTCACGACCTCGCCGACGGTCCACTCGACGACGACCAGGTGCGCGCCGCGGTCGACTACGCCGCGGCCGCGCTGGAAATCGTCGACAGCCGAATTGCCGACTGGGATATCACCTTCGGCGATACCGTCGCCGACAACGGTTCCAGCGGACTGTTCGTCCTCGGATCGCAGCGCCGCACCCTCGACGAGTTCGAACCCGTATCGGCACGGATGACCATGTCCATCGACGGCGTCGAGGTGTCCACCGGGACCGGAGCGGCCTGCCTCGGCGACCCGCTGCACGCGCTGGCATGGCTGGCGCGCACCGCCCGCGAATTCGGCGAACCGCTGCGTGCGGGCCAGGTGATCCTGTCCGGCGCGCTCGGCCCGATGGTCCCGATCACCGCCCCCGCAACCGTCACGGCCGAGATCTCCGGGCTCGGCTCGGTGACCGCCGTCTTCATCGAGGAGTGACAACCATGAGCGACGAACGTGGCGCCGTCAAGGTGGCCGTCATCGGATCGGGCAATATCGGCACCGATCTGATGATCAAGGTCATCCGGCATTCGACCGTGCTGGAAATGGGCGCGATGGTCGGCATCGATCCGGAATCCGACGGTCTCGCCCGGGCCCGGCGGCTGGGCGTGCCCACCACCTCCGAAGGTGTGCAGGGGCTGTTGCGATTGCCGAACTTCGACGAGATCGAGGTGATCTTCGACGCGACCTCGGCCAAGGCGCACGCGGCCCACGCGGCGGTCCTCGAGCCGCTCGGCAAACGCCTCGTCGATCTCACTCCGGCCGCGCTGGGGCCCTTCGTCGTCCCGGCGGTGAATCTGGACGAACACCGGCACGCGACCGACGTCAACATGGTCACCTGCGGCGGGCAGGCCACCATCCCGATCGTCGCCGCCGTCTCGCGCGTCGCACCGGTCGCCTACGCCGAGATCGTCGCGTCGATCGCCTCGAAGTCCGCCGGCCCGGGGACGCGGGCCAATATCGACGAGTTCACCGAGACCACCGCGCACGCGGTGGAGACCGTGGGCGGGGCCCGCCGGGGCAAGGCGATCATCATCCTCAATCCGGCCGAACCGCCGATGATCATGCGTGACACCGTGCTCTGTCTGACCACGGCGCCGGACGCCGCTACGCAGGAGGCGATTCGCGCATCGATCGAGCAGATGATCGCGCGGGTCGCCACCTATGTGCCGGGCTACCGGCTCAAACAGCAGATCCAGATCACCCCGATACCGGCGGACCAGCCGGTGCACACCCTGCAGCACGCCGACGGCGGTCCGGCGCCGACGCACCAGGTGAGCGTCTTCCTGGAAGTGGAGGGTGCGGCGCACTATCTGCCCGCCTACGCGGGAAATCTCGACATCATGACCTCCGCGGCGATGCGCTATGCCGAATCGGTCGCCGACACGATCGCCGCCCCGGCAGAACAGGGAGCCTCGCGATGACCACGCAACTGTTCATCCAAGACGTCACGCTCCGCGACGGTATGCACGCCGTACGCCACCGCATCACTCCCGACGACGTCGGCGCGATCGTGGCGGCGCTGGACGCGGCGGGAGTCGACGCCGTCGAGGTCGCCCACGGGGACGGGCTCGCCGGCGGCAGCCTGAACTACGGCCCCGGCAGCAATACCGACTGGGAGTGGATCGAGGCCGCGGCCGCCAACCTCACCCACGCCCGGCTGACGACCCTGCTGCTGCCCGGCATCGGCACCATCGACCACCTCGAGCAGGCCTACCGGCTCGGCGTCCGCTCGGTCCGCGTCGCCACCCACTGCACCGAGGCCGACGTCTCCGCCCAGCACATCGGCAAGGCCCGCGAACTCGGCATGGACGTCTCCGGGTTCCTGATGATGTCGCATATGGCCGAACCCGAGCAGCTCGCCGAACAGGCCAAGCTGATGGAAACCTATGGCGCACAGTGCGTTTACGTGACCGACTCCGGCGGCCGGTTGACCCTGAACGGCGTGCGCGACCGTGTGCGCGCCTATCGCCGCGTCCTCGATCCGGCTACCGAGATCGGCATCCACGCGCACGAGAATCTCTCGCTGTCGGTCGCCAATTCCGTTGTCGCCGTGGAGGAAGGCGTCACCCGCGTGGACGCCTCGCTCGCCGGGCACGGCGCGGGCGCGGGCAACTGCCCGATCGAACCGTTCGTCGCCGTCGCCGACCTGTACGGCTGGAAGCACAACTGCGATCTGTTCGCCCTCCAGGACGCCGCCGACGATCTGGTGCGGCCGTTGCAGGATCGCCCGGTGCGGGTGGACCGCGAAACGCTCACCCTGGGATATGCCGGTGTGTATTCATCGTTCCTGCGCCACGCCGAGGCCGCGGCGCAGCGCTACGGATTGGACGCGCGCACCATCCTGCTCGAGGTCGGCCGGCGCGGACTGGTCGGCGGTCAGGAAGATCTCATCGTCGACATCGCACTGGATCTCGTGGGCGAAACCAGCGCCGCGACCGCCTGAAAGGTATCAATTCGCCGGCACCACAACACTTTCGGCCTCGAGGACGGATTCCTGCGGTTCCGGCATGACAGTGGGCTGGTCCGGCTCGGCCGGCCGGCGGGAGGGCAGCAGGGCGCCGGCGGCGGTCGCGGTCGCCGCCGAGGTGAGCGCGGTGGCCCAGCCCACCGGCCCGAGGGGACGGCAACCGAAATACGTCGACAGTCCGGGTGTCATGACGACCGTGCCCAGGAAGGCCGCACTACCGGCCGCGGTGAGCCACACCTGCGGGCTGTGACGCGCGGCCAGAACGGTCTGCCCGAGCTGTGTGCCCACCAGCGCGACCAGGGCGACGGTCGCCGCCCGGCGCTCGGTACCGGTCCAGCGGGCGATCGACCACGCCACGGTGGAGGCGGCCGCGGTGGTGGAGCCGCGGATCACGATCGTGCGACGCAGATCCGCCGCGATATCGGTGCGCGGCCGGGAGGCGAGCTGTTCGGCGAGCAGATCGGCGCGCTCCTGGTGGCCGGTCGGCTCCTCGTCGCCGGACCGCTCGGTCGACAGTGCGACGGCCATCGCCGGGAACATGTCGGTGAGCATGTTGACCAGCAGGAATTGCCTGGTGCCCAACGGTGCCCGGCCCGCGAGCGCGGTGCCGAGGACCGTGAACGCGACCTCACCGGCGTTGCCGCCGACCAGGATGCCGACCGCATCGCTGACGCGCCGCCACATGCCGCGGCCCTCGATCAGCGCATGCAGCAGCACCAGCGGGTCGGGATCGGTCAGCACCAGATCGGCGGCATTGCGGGCGGCGGTCGACCCCTGCGCGGTGAGTCCGATGCCGACGTCGGCGGTGCGGATCGCGGCCGCGTCGTTGCCGCCGTCCCCGGCCATGGCGACCACCTCGCCGCGTCGCTGCAGGGTGGTGACGATGCGAACCTTCTGCTGCGGGCTGACGCGGGCGAAGACACTGCTGCGCGCGATGAGCTCCGACTGGGCGGCATCGTCGAGATCGGCCAGATCGCTCCCCGTCACCACCGGCTCGGCGTCGATGCCGAGATCGGCGGCGATGGCGGAGGCGGTGACGGGATGGTCGCCGGTGATCATCCGCACGCGAATGTCGTTGCGCTGCAACGCGCCGACGAGCGGACGCGCCTGCGGACGCGCGGTGTCGGCGAGCCCGATGAAGCCGAGCAGGGTGAGTTTCTCGACCGCGCTCACCACATCACCCGGTGCCGCGGACAGATCCCGCCGGGCGACGACCAGCACCCGCAGCCCGCGCTCGGCCATGCGATTGATCATGCGGTCGGCGGCGCGGCGATGGGCGGCGGACATCGGTTCGTCGCGATCGTCACCCTCGTGCCGGGTCCGGATCGCGGTGCAGCGGGCGAGCACGATTTCCGGGGCCCCCTTCACGATCAGCCGCCAGCGCCGCCGCCGCGTCTGCCCCAGCGTCGCGGCGTATCCGCGATTCGATTCGAAGGGCAGTTCCTCGATCGTGTCCCAGCGTTCGTCCGAGTCGAGCTGCTCGGCGGCGTCGAGCACCGCCTGATCGGTGGCGTGCACGATCGGGCCCTCGGCAGGATCGGGGCAGGCGTGGGCCGCGGCCCGCAGCAACAGGCGGGCACGCGGGTCGTCGTCCTCCGGCGACCACTGATGATCGAGGTCGGCCAGGGTGGTCAGCCGCAGGCGGCCGAAGGTGAGCGTTCCGGTCTTGTCGAAGCAGATGGTGTTCACCCGGCCCAGGGCCTCCACCGTCCGGCTGGCCCGAACCAGCAGGCCGTGACGCGACAGGCGCCGGGCGACGGCCAGCTGCGCCACCGTGGCGACGAGCGGAAGTCCTTCCGGCACGGCGGCCGTCGCGACCGCGACCCCGTCGGCGATGGCCGCGCGAATACGCTGTCCCCGCAACCATCCCAGCGCCGTGACCAGGGAACCGCCGCCGAGTGTCAGCGGCAGCGCCTGATCGCTGAGCGCACGCAGCTGCGCCTGCACTCCGCCCAGGCGAGGCGGCACGGCGACGGCGGCGGCGCGGTTGGTTTCGGTATCGCACCCGACCGCGACGACCACCGCCACCGCGGCGCCGTTGACGATCGTGCTGGCCTCGTACACCATGCAGCGCCGCTGGTTGAGGTCCGCTCCGGGAGTGGCGGGGCTGTCCTTGGGCACCGTGACCGATTCCCCGGTCAGCGCCGATTCGTCGACCTCCAGGTCCTCGGCTCGCAGCAGCCGTGCATCCGCCGGAACGACATCGCCGGTGCGCAGTGCGATCACGTCGCCGACCGCCAGCGCCGTCCCGGGCACCGATTCGCTCGGCGGCTCGGGATCGTGGTCGAGCGCGGCGCGATCGACGCGGCGCCCGGTGATGCGCTCGTGCGCGATCAGGTCGCGCAGCGCGTTCTCGGCGCGTTGCCGCTGCAAGGCCGACACCACCGCGTTGACCGCCACCACGCCGGCCACCAGTGCGGCGTCGCCGGGTGAGCCCAGTACGGCCGAGGCCGCGGCGCCGACACCGAGAATGGGGGTGAGCGGATCGGCCAGCTCGCGGCGCACGGTGGCGAGAAAACGCGTCGCCGGAGACAGGTGCGCGGGAATGCGGGTGAGCGGTGCGGTCCACGACCGCGCGGGAGGTAGCTCGTCGCGTTCGGGTTCCGGCAGCCGCGTCAACACTTCGTCGGGTTCGAGACTGTGCCAGGGAACCAGCGGTGCGCCCGATTCCGGGAGCCGGCCGCGCGCGGCCTGCACGCCCACCCACATACCCTGCATCAGCCCGCTGGCCTGCGCCGCGGTCACCGGCCACGCGTCGCGGGAGCGGCCCGCGGCCAGCAGCAGACCCGCGAGCGAACACGCCGAGAGCGCGAGGACGCGACCGCGCTCGCTGACCTGCCGGGCGGGAGCCACCGTCAACAGCACGCGCATCACCTGATCGAGATCGCCGCAGACCACATCCGCCGCCCACGGCATCGCCTCGACCTCGCCGGCGCTGATCCGGCTCACGCCGATGGCCACATCCGCGCAGTTCAGATCCTCGGCGGCGTCGGTGGCGACCAGCGCCACCACATGTCCGTCGGACTGCAAGCGCCGCACCAACTCCGCCGCCTGCCCCACCCGCTCGACGAATTCGTCTGCCAGGGGCCGTAATTCGACCGCGTCGCGTTGTCCGCGAACCACCACCTTCAGGCCCGAGGCCCGGGCGGTGAGCATCAGCGTCCGCGCGCGGGGGTCGAGTTCGCGGCCGATCAAGACCCGGCCCACCACGTCCGTTCCGTCGCAGACGTCGTACCAGCCGGGAATCGAGTCGGTGCGGTTGCGGTCCGGATCCGGTCGCAGCCGAAGGCCGCCGGTATCCGGCGGCGCAGCTCCGGCCGCGCCGGGGCTCGACCACAACAGTCGCTGAGCGGCGTTCCATACCCGGGCCGTGGTCCAGTCGGACTTCTCGGCATCTTCCGGTGCGGTTTCGCCGGTGCCGGCAGCGGTTTCGACATCGAGTACCAGGCGGCCGCCTCCGTACAGCACGGCGCCGTCGATCACCAAGGCGCTCAGCCGATCCAGCCGCCGCCACACCGACGGATCCATCGTCAGCACGCCGGAAGCGGCCAGCAGTGACGACACCGCCGCCGCGAAACTCTCCCGGCTCGCCCGCGCGGCCTTCGGCGCGGCGATCGACAGGGCGCGGCCGACCGAGGACAGGCCCTGCCCGGCGGCGACGGCGGCGGCTCCGGCGGCCGCGGCGGCCGACGCCTCGTCCGCGCACCGCTCGACCGGGCCGGGCGGCAGTACCACCGGACGCTCCCGGTGTGGCGGGGAGTGCAAGATATCGCGGGCCCGTCGGTGGCCGTGCTCGACCTCCCACAAGCGCCAACGGGCATGGCGCACACCGTGTTCGGTGACGGCCAGCGCTCGGTGCACCGCATCGACCAGGACGTTCGCGGGGCTGTCACCGGCGGCCTGCGCCAGCGCGTTGGCGGTGGTCAGCAGCAGATCGGTGCGGGCCCGGCCGAGACGTTGTTCCAACAGCCGCCGGATGCGCGGCTGCGAGTCCGCCAGCGCGACCAGCGACTGCACCGTCTCCACGCCGTTGCGCCCGGGAATGGCCGCTCCGACGAAGGTGACACCGGCCGAGATCAGATCACCGGCCAGTGAAATCGCCGCCGACACAACGGGTTCCAGATCGGCGGGATGTTCCGCGCTCGGATCCCAGACGGTATCGGCGACGTCGGCGTCCTCCTCGGCCGCGGCGATCGCCTCCAGCAGGCCGGGCACCACATCATCGTCGCGAACCGCGGCGACCACATCCCCGGTCACCGCGTTCACCCGCGTCCAGCGCACACCCGGCAGCGAGCCAACCCTCCGGTGCACGGCCTCCGCGACTCGCTCGCTGCGCTCCGAACGCAGGCCGCGCACCTCCACGAGCACGCGATCCTCGACGGCGGCGATCCGTCTGCCGTCCCGGCGCAGCGCCGGGTTCAGCAGCGACCGCACGTCGCGCTGCAGCTGCGTCGCGATATCGTCGGCCACCTCGGTCAGCCGCAGCGCGGTCTGCGCCGCCGCCACCGCACGCACGGGCAGCCGCGCCGGGCCGCCGATGAGAGCCGTCCCGGTCCGGCCGGCTCCTGACACCACACCGATCAACGCCTGAAACACCGGACCTCCCAGCCCGTACGAGTACCGTCGTCCGAGCTACTACCCAGGATCGGGGAAGCCAACCGCGATATCGGCAGCCTGAGCGGGGCTGATTGTTTCCACCGCCGACGCGGTGCGGCTACAGGCATGCGGCGACCGGTATCCGGTGGGCGGGGCCGTGCGGCGCCGGTGCGGTGAACGACGGGTCCGCTTCGGCCGATGGCTGCTCCGCGGGCATCGGGTCGAGGAATCGGGCGCGTTCGAAAGAGCTGTCGATGGTGAACGCGGCACCGTCGAACCGGGCCGGCCCGGTGAAGCCGGCCGCACCGAAGTCAGCATGGCCACGGAACTGCGCGCTGTCGAAATACGCCCCGCCGTGGAAAGCCGCCCGGTGGAATCGGGCGTCGCCGGAGAAGATCGCCAGTGGAAATTGGGCGCTGCCGCGGAAGGTGGTTCCGTCGAATCGGGCCCGCTCGAATCGGGCGCCGAAAAATTTGGCGCGATCGGTGAACACCGCCTCCCGGAACCACACGGTATCGAAGGTCGCCGCCTGGAAATGGGTGTCGGCGGAGAATGTCGCGCCGTCGAATCGAGTGATGCCCGTCAGGTTCGCGCGTTCGAAATTCGCGGAGCCGCCGAAAACCGCACCGGTGAAATCGGCATCCTCGATTCGCGCATTGCGGAAATCGAAGGTGGCGCGCGACCAGCTGCGCCGCGCGCCGCGGCGGAGGTGGTCGGCGATGACGGACGTGATGGTCCGCCGCACCGTCCGGTCGTATCCGCCGAGCCGGCCGGCCGCACGGGGCAGTCGGAGATAACCGCAGAGCACGTCCACGCATTGCTGGCGCGGTGTGGCCGCGGACGCGTCCGCGATCTCGGCCAGCGTGCGCACGGCGGAGATCTGCGCTTTGCCCTCACCGACATAGAGTTGCGCCGCCGCCGACACGAACATGTCGGCCAGTTGCCACGGCCACCGAAAACGCTTGCGCCGAAAAGAATTCACCGAAGTCGCGTCGCTGTCGAGCAATAGATTCGCCGCCGCGGCCACCGGTGCCGGCCGGCGTTGTACGAGCACTACCATTCGAACCTCCTAAACGCCTGCAACGCCCAGAAAAGCTCTTCACTCGCTGTAACGACGGTATAACCGCTCGACATCCGCCATGACAATCGTCACCGAAAAGTAATCGACCGGCTACGGCGCGCCGGTCGACCTGCGCGGGATCGGGACGCTCGTGGCGGACGGAAATCGCTGTCGGATAACCGTCTTGCCACCTCATTCGAGACCGGCCGATTCGCAGCCCGGAGCGCGATAAAATTCGCCATGTCTCGATGTCTCATCCCGGAGTGACCAGCACATGGGCGCTCGACCGGAAGGCGATGCCACCGCCGCCTTCGACCCGTCGGCCGATCGGGCGGTGGATACTGCGCCGCAACCCACCGCGGACGAGCAGTCCCCCGGCGCGACCAGGCCGCGGCCGCACCCGTCCCCCGCCGCCGATCTCGAGCCCGGCGACCGGATCGACGATTTCGATCTGCTGCTCGAGCTCGGCCGCGGCGCGTTCGCCCAGGTCTTCCTGGCCCGGCAGCGGTCGCTGCAGCGACTGGTGGCGGTGAAGATCTCCGCGGACCACGGCACCGAACCCCAGACCCTGGCTCAGCTGGATCACGAATCCATCGTCCGGGTGTACGACCAGCGGGTGCTGCCGGACCGGGGGCTGAAGCTGCTGTACATGCAATACGTTCCGGGTGGCACGCTGGCCGCGGTGCTGACGCGGGTCCGCGCGACCGCGCCGGAGCGACGCAGCGGGCGGCTGCTGCTGGACGCGGTCGACGAGGCATTGGCGGACAAAGGCGAGATCCCCACCTCGAGCAGCCGCGCGCGGGACGAGATCGCGGCCCTGTCCTGGCCGGAAACCGTCGCCTGGCTCGGCCGCCGGCTCGCCGAAGCCCTCGACTACGCCGAAAGACGCGGTGTGCTGCACCGCGATATCAAACCGGCCAACGTCCTGCTCTCCGCCGACGCCGCACCCAAACTGGCCGACTTCAACATCAGCTTCAGCGACCACGTCGCGGGCAGTAGTCCGGTGGCGTACTTCGGCGGATCGCTGGCCTACATGTCTCCCGAACATCTCGAGGCGAGCCACCCGCAACTGTCCGGCACGGTGGACGACCTCGACACGCGCAGCGATATCTACGCTCTGGGCGTCATGCTGTGGGAGTTGCTGACCGGGCGCCGCCCGTTTCCGCCGACCGCGGCGAAGGATTCACAGGACTCGGTCGAACAGCTCCTCGACATGCGGCGCCGCCCGATCGCGCCGCAATTCCTCGACGACCTCCCCGCCGACTGCCCGGCCTCACTGCGCCGCGTGCTGCTGACCTGCCTGGCGCCGCGGCGCACCGATCGCTGGGCCAACGGCGCGGAGCTGGCCCAGCAATTCGAGCTCTGCCTCGACCCGCGGGCCCGGGAGCTCGTCGACGCGCCGCCGGACAGCCATCGGCCGCGCGGGCCGCTGTGGCCGATACCGATTCTGGCGATCGCGATCGCCGTGCCCAATCTTGCCGCCGCGTGGTACAACTACTACTACAATAGGACGCTGATCGTCAGCAAACTCACGCCCGAGATCCAGCGGTCCTTCCACGATGTGGCCCAGGTGCTGTATCCGCTGGCCATCGTGGCGGCCACACTCCTGATCCTCTACATCGCGCGCCATCTCATCGAGGTGTCCATCGGACTGCACAACGGGCGTGACTATCCCGAGGCCGTTCTCACGAGCGCTCGCATCGATGCGCTGCGGCTCGGCAACCGGGTGGCCGCCATCGCTTTCGTGTTCTGGTTCGCCGGTGGCGTGATATTTCCGGTGATGCTGAATCTCGTCGCCGGCGGCGTGCCGCGCGGCACCTACACGCATTTCCTGCTGTCCCTGGTCGTCTGCGGTGCGGTCGCCCTGGCCTACCCGTACTTCGCGATCACCTGGTACGTGGTGCGGTTCCTGTACCCGCTCTTCCTGGCCCACGGACGGTCCGCCGCCGCCGACGTCGAACACCTGCGCCGGCTCGCCCGCCGTACCGGCATCTACCTCACCGCGGCCGCGGCCGTACCGCTGGTGGGCGTCACGGGCATCACGTTCCTGCCGGCGCCGGATATCGAATCCATCATCTGGGCGATCCGCATCCTATGCGTCGGCGGCATCATCGGCTTCATCCTCGCCTACGTGTGCTACGAGGTCATCGAGAAGGACCTGCGGGCACTCGAACGCGTCGCGGCCGCATCCACCACCGACGCGGAATAGGCGAGCGCCGCGTCAGGACAGCAGCGGTCCGTCGGCCCAGCGGTACAGGTGAGCGATGGCCGGATCGACGATCGCGCCGGGCATCTCCGGGTCGAACCACCGATCGACGCAGGTCCAGTGGTACGGGTGGAGCAGGTAGTCGCCGTTGAGTCCGTCGAGGTCGGCGAATTCCTGCTCCCAGGCATGCGTCCACCGCGGGTGATCGGCGCGACTGAGAGTCCACGACCCGATGGCCGCGATGTGTCCGGGCAGCGCGGCCAGGTCGGCTTCGAAACGACTCACCACGGCCGGCGCGGTTTCGGGACGCACCCGGAGCAGCAGGGTGCGTTTGATTCGCTTCCCGGACCACGCGACTCGCGCGCCGGCGAGGCGGGTCAGTGCCACGGCGTCGGCGTCGGCGGGCCGCCCCGGCCAGGCTGCGCCGAGATCGGCACAGGTCACGTCCCAGGTCATCCCGAGCCCGCCGACGCTGCCGGGCAGATCCTCTCCGCCGGAGGCCGCGGGCGGGCCGGCGCCTCAGCATCGTTCGTGACCCACGACACACCCACCCTCGATCCCGGCCACCGGGACCCACGCGCCCCCAACGACATCGCGCGCCGACGCCGCGTGAACCCGCAATCGCGGGCAGCGGTGCGTGGCGGGATGCGGTAGTGGTATTCCGAAACCAGGCGCCGGCGATCCGACTGTGCGCGGATCGAAAACTGCTGGGAGGTAGCGACTGTGGCGGTCGGATCGGAGCCCGCGCTTCGGTACCGGGTGTTTCGCCGGGCCGAGGTCAGGGTGCTCCTGCGTACCGTGCGGGCGGCGTGGTCGGACGAATTGTCCGATTGGGCGGCGGCATTGACGTACTACAGCATGTTGTCGCTGTTTCCGGCCCTGCTGATCGCCATCGTGGTGCTGAGCATCGCCGGACCCGCCCCCGCCGACTCGCTCGCGGGCGCGGCCGGGCGGCTGGGGCCCGGCGGCGGCACCTCACTGATCGCCGAGTCGATTCATCATCTGCAGTCGGTCAAATCGCTGTCCGGTCCGATGGCGGTCGTGGGCCTGTTGTCGGCGTTCTGGACCGTATCGACCTACCTGGGGGCGTTCATCCGGGCGGCCAACGCCCTCTACGGAGTGCGGGAGAGCCGATCCCTGTGGCGCACACTGCCACTGCGCTTCGCGCTGGGTCTGGTGCTGGTGGTCGCCGTGGTCGTCACCGTGCTCGGCTTCGCCATCACTCCGGGCCTCGCCGAACACGCCGGCAACCGGATCGGAATGGGTTCGGCGGGCCTGCTCGTCTGGTCGATCGTGAAGTGGCCGCTGCTGGCCCTGCTGGTGAGTGTGGCACTGGCGCTGCTGTATTGGGTCGCTCCGAATACCGAGGGCCAGCGGTTGCGCTGGCTCACCTCCGGAAGCGTGATCGCCGTGGGCATCTGGATCGCGGGGTCGGCCGGACTGGCCCTGTACGCCGCGCATTTCGACTCGCTCAATCGCGTGTACGGGTCACTGACCGCGGCGATCGTCCTGCTGATGTGGTTGTGGCTCACCAACTTCGCGATTCTGCTCGGCGCGGTCGTCGACGCCCAGATCACCCGGCAGCGAATGTTGCGCGAGCACCCCGGGCCGTGATCGGCATCGCGGTCACGAGGCTCGCGACCGCCCGGCGGCCGGTGGCGCGGAGTGCGGGTCGAGCCGGCGGTTGGTGGCCGCCAGTTGCCAGGCCGTCGCGGCCTCGAGCCGCTCGACCCGGGTGGGGTCGAGCCGGCCGCAGATGTGGTCCCAGTGCAGCGCGAGATGATCGCCCACCTCGACATCGGCGGCATCGATGCCCGCGCCGGCAAGCTCGATGCGGCGCGGCGACGCTGCCGAGAGCGACAGCTGGGAATGGCTCCAGCGCAGCCGGCGCACGGAAACCGTCGCGGTGGTGGCGTCTCGCGCGCACACCCGCGCCCAGCTGATCCGGCAGTTGTCGAGCACGCGCAGCGGCAGGTCCGCGGGACCCCGGTCGAGCAGACGGGTCCACGGATAGATGCCGAACACGTGGAAGTTGTGGTTGGGCGCGCTTTCCGGAGCCAGCTCCGGGCCCAGATGACGCCAGTACCCCCCGGCGATCGGTCCGATCACCGACAACAGCTCCGACAGGAATTCCGCCCGGTCGATGCCGGCGCCGACTCCCCCACCGAGCCAATAGGATTCGACCAGTCGCGGGTCGAGCGGATCGCCGATCCCGGTCATCGACGACAGCACCCGCAGATACGGCCAGGCTCCGGAGAAGCGCCGTGCCACGGCCCGGATCTCGGCATCGGTCCCGCCGGCCAGCGCGGGGGCGTCGGCCGGGCCGCAGTAGCCCAGCGCGTTCGGCGCGTAGGCGTACCGCGCGAACATCTGCGGCCCGCTCATGTCGGGCCCTCACGGGCCGCACGCGGGGATTGCCCGCGCCGCCACAGGATCAGCGCCAGCAGCCAAGTCGCGAGGAACAGCGCCACCACGACGAAACCCATCGCTCCCAGATCGAGACCGCCGATCCAGGCCAGTGGGCCGGAGGTGATGCCCAGTGCGCCGGTGACCACGGAGACGATCTCCTGGGCGCCGATCAGCAGGGCCACCGCGACCGACAGCCCGGTCACCAGCAGGTTGTAGTAGATCTTGCGTGCCGGCGCGACGCAGGCCCAGCCGTAGGCGGCGTTCATACACGCCCCGTCCAGCGAGTCGAACAGTGTCATCCCGGCCGAGAACAGCAGCGGCAGAACGACGATCGCGTACCAGGGCAGGTCGGTGTCGGCCGCCGCGCCACCGGCGAGCACCAGCAGACTCACCTCGGTGACCGTGTCGAATCCCAGCCCGAACAGCACTCCGATCGGATACATCTGCCCCGGCCTGCGAACCGCGCGGACCAGCGGATCCAGCACCCGGTTCAGGGCCCCACGGGCGTGCAGCCGGGAGTCGAGGTCTCGCTCGTCGCCCTCGCCCCGGCGCAGTGCTCGTCCGATTCCGATGAGCGACACCAGGTTCAGCAGGCCGATGAGCAACAGGAAGGTTCCCGAGACGCCGCTGCCGAAGGTACCGGTCCAGCGCCGCAGGCCGGAACCGTCGTCCTCGACACCGGATGCCAGTGCCCGAGCGCCCAGTGCCAGCGCACCGACCATGACGAAGACGACGGTGGAATGTCCCAGCGAGAACCAGAATCCGACCGACAGCGGTTGTCTGCGCTCGCCCACCAGCTTGCGGGTGGTGTTGTCGATGGCGGCGATATGGTCGACGTCGAAGGCGTGCCGCATCCCCAGCGTGTAGGCGGTCACGCCCAATCCGGCGCCGAACACCACGTTGCCGACCGCATAGTGGCCCGGAACGACCAGGGCGGCCAGCAGCCCCCACCCCGCGACGTGCAGCGCGGCCACGGTCACGGCCATGCCGATCACGTCGCGGCGCCGGCCGCGCCGGTCCCGTGCCCACCTCCGGGCGGGCGATATCGTCACCGACGGCCGCATCGTATCTCCCGCCTGCGCCCCCACCGGACGCTCAGCAGATCCGCGGAAGCTGTTCGCCGGCGGGCAGATCCACCACCCGGGTACCGCCGAGGGCGGTGCGCGCGACCACCATCCCGGGATGTTCGTCGACGCAGACCCCGATCGCGCAGGCCCGCGCGCCCAGCGGATGGGCCCGCATGGCCGCCAGCGCGCGGTCCGCGTCCTCGGCGGCGACGAAGGCGATCGCCTTCCCCTCGTTGGCCACGTACAGCGGATCCAGTCCCAGCAATCCGCAGGCATCGCGGACCGCGTCCGGAATCGGCAGTGCGCGTTCGTCCAGCCGCACACCGACATGCGCCGCTTTCGCGATCTCGTTCAGCGTCGCCGCGACCCCGCCGCGGGTGGGGTCGCGCAGCATGTGCACATCGGCGCCGGTCTCGAGAATCGCGGCCACCAGACCGTTCAGCGCGGCGGTGTCACTGCGCACGGTGGTGCCGAATTCCAGGCCCTCGCGGCAACTCATCACCGCCACCCCGTGCACGCCGATATCGCCGCTGACCAGCACGACGTCGCCGGGCCGGGCGCGCTCGGGGCGGATGTCGACCCCCGCGGGCACCAGCCCGATGCCCGCGGTGTTGACGAAGATGCCGTCTCCGTGACCGGAATCGACCACTTTCGTATCGCCGGTCACCAGCTTCACCCCGGCGGTGACGGCGGCGGCGCCCATGGCTTCGGCGACCCGCGCGATATCGGCCAGGTCGGTGCCCTCTTCCAGGATGAACGCCGTCGACAGCACCAGGGGCTGCGCACCGGCCATGGCCAGATCGTTCACGGTGCCGTTGACCGCCAGCTCGCCGATCGTGCCGCCGGGAAAGACGAGCGGTTTCACCACGAACGAATCGGTGGAGAAGGCCAGCCTGGCGGCCCCGACCTCGACCACCGCCGCATCCCCGAGCGCGGCGTCGGCGGCGGCGCCGAACGCGGGCAGGAACAGATGCTCGATCAGCTCGCCCGACATCGCACCTCCGCCGCCGTGCGCCATCACGATGGTCGGCGAATCCCGCAGCGGCAGCGGGCACACCCAGCTGTCGGCGTCGAATACCGGTGCCGGGGTGGAGGTTCCGGCGTGGTCAAGCATGAGCCACCTCCGCCGGCAGATCCAGGCGGCGATACAGGTAGTAGGCGGCGCAGGCGCCCTCGGAGGACACCATCGTGGCGCCCAGCGGGTTACGCGGTGTGCAGCGGGTGCCGAACGCCGCGCAATCGGTCGGCTTGATCAGCCCCTGCAGCACCTCTCCCGAGCGGCAGACCGACGATTCGGCGGTGTGGATATCGCCCACGCTGAATCGGTATTCGGCGTCGAAGTCGCGATAGCGCGGCGAGAGCCGCCACCCGCTGCGCGGAATGACGCCGATGCCGCGCCAGCCGCGATCGGTGACCTCGAAGACGTCCTGCAGCATGGCCTTCGCGGCCGGATTGCCCTCGGCGGGTACCGCACGCGGATAGGCGTTCTCGACCTCGCAGCGTCCCTGTTCGAGCTGGATCACCGTGCGGCGGATACCCTCGAGAATATCCAGCGGCTCGAATCCCGTGACCACCATGGGAACTCGGTACTTCCGCGCCAGCGGCGGGTATTCGCCGATACCCATCACCGAGCACACGTGACCGGCGGCCAGGAACGCCTGGACCCGGCAGTCCGGGGATTCCATGATCGCGGCGATCGCCGGCGGGACCAGCACGTGCGAGACCAGCAGCGAGAAGTTCTCGATGCCCAGCCGCCGGGCCTGATACACCGTCATGGCGTTGGCCGGGGCGGTGGTCTCGAATCCGATCCCGAAGAACACCACCTGACGGTCGGGATTCTGTTTGGCGAGGGTGAGCGCGTCGAGCGGCGAATACACCACTCGCACGTCGCCGCCCTCGCTCTTGATCCGGAACAGATCCTTGGAACTGCCCGGCACCCGCAGCATGTCGCCGAAGGAGCAGAAGATGACCTCCGGGCGGGCGGCGATCTCGAGCGCCTTGTCGATCACCTCCAGCGGTGTGACGCAGACCGGGCAGCCGGGGCCGTGAATCATCTCGATGGTGTCCGGCAGCAGCTGGTCGATGCCGTGCCGGATGATCGAATGCGTCTGCCCGCCACAGACTTCCATGATCGACCAGCGGCGCGAGGTCGCGGCGCGGATGCGTTCGAGCAGGCGCTGAGCCAGTTCGGGATTGCTGAATTCGTCCAGGTATTTCATCGGTTCACCTCGTCGTCGCGGGCGGACTCCGACGGTGCGCCGGAGGTGGGATCGGGAAGGCCGGACTGCCGGGCGGCGATGGCGAATCCGTCGCCGAATTCCTCGTTCAGCACACCGAGGTGTTCGAATTCGGCCAGGGTGGCCAGCGCCGACTCCTCGTCGAGGCGCTGAATGGCGAATCCGACGTGCACGACGACGTAGTCGCCGACCGCGGCATCCGGAATGTATTGCAGGCACACGTCTTTGTGGACACCGCCGAAGTCGACAACCGACATCAGCGTGCCGTCGCGCTCGTACAGGTCGAGCACCTTCCCCGGGACTGCCAGGCACATGATCGGTTCCTTCCTTTCGCTCATCGAGCCCCGGCGGCGAGCAGCTGCCCGAATGCCAGGCCGCCGTCGTTGGGTGGCACTCTGTGATGAGTGATGACGTGAAAACCCTCGTCCCGCAGCCGTTTTCGCGAGAGCGAGAGCAGCAGCGCGTTCTGGAACACGCCGCCGGAGAGGGCCACCGGCACACCCGGTTCGCCGAACCGGCGCGCCAGGGCGGCCACGAGTTCGGCGACCGCGACGTGGAAGCGCGCGCCGACGAGGTCCGCACCGGCTCCCGCCGCGAGGTCGGCGACCACCGCCGCCAGCACCGGAGCCGGATCGATTCGCACGGCGCCGTCGGGATCCGCCGCGCCGAGCGCGAATCGGTAGCCGTGGCCGGGATCCGCGTCGCGGGCGCGGGCCTCCAATTCGATGGCGGCCTGGGCCTCGTAGTCGACCACGTGGCGCACGCCCGCCAGCGACGCCACCGCGTCGAACAGCCGTCCCATACTCGAGGTGGGAACGCAGCCCAGCCCGGTGCGGAGTTGATGGGCGAGGACCCGGCGCTCGGCGGGCGGGCACGCGGCGACCGCGGCGAGGGATTCCTCCCACGGGATGCCGGCGGCGTGCAGATGAGCCAGCGCCATCCGGTAGGGCCGGTGCACGCTGGCGTCACCACCCGGTAGCGCGACGTAGGCCAGATGCGCCAGGCGTCGGAACCCCTTGTAGCCGGCGGCCAGCACCTCCCCACCCCAGATCGCCCCGTCCGGGCCGAAACCCGTTCCGTCGAAGGCCATTCCGAGGACGGTCGACGAGCCGGGCAGGCCGTGCTCCCCCATCACCGCCGCGATGTGGGCGTGGTGATGTTGCACGGTGTGTACCGGCCGTCCGGCCGCGGCCCGTCGCGCCCAGGCGCTGGAGCGGTAGCCGGGATGGGCGTCGACCGCCAGCCGCGCCGGGTGCACTCCGGTCAGTTCCTCCAGATGGTGTTCGGCGGCGCCGAATGCGCGCAGCGTGGCGAGATCGTCCATATCGCCGATGTGCTGGCTCAACCACGCGTACCGGCCCTCGGCGACCGCGCAGGTGTTCTTCACATCCGCGCCGACCGCGAGGACGGGCGCCGACTCCTGCGGCAGCGCCAGCGGCAGCGGCGCGTACCCCCGGGAGCGGCGGATCGGCAGTTCGACGCCGTCGACCAGCCGGACCACCGAATCGTCGCAGGGCACGAGGATGCGGCGGTCGTGGTCCAGCACGGCGTCGGCCAGTTCCGGCAGCCGCCGCGCGGCGTCCTCGTCGGTGTAGCAGAGGGGTTCGCCGCCGAGATTGGCCGAGGTCATCACCAGCGCGAGTGGTCCGGGCGAGTCGCCGGGCAGTCCGAACAGCAGCAGGTGCAGCGGAGTGTAGGCCAGCATCACCCCGAGATCGCGAAGGCCCGGCGCCACCGCGTCCGTCAGCACGTGCCCGCGCCGCGGCAGCAGCACGATCGGGCGCTGGGGTCCGCTCAGCACCGCCGCGGCGGCCGCGTCGACGTGTGCGACGGTGCGGGCCGCGGCCGGATCGGCGACCATGACGGCGAAGGGTTTGGCGCCGCGGCGTTTACGCACGCGCAGCCGCGCCACCGCATCCTCGTCGTCGGCGGCGCAGGCGAGGTGATAGCCGCCGATCCCCTTGACCGCCACGATTCCGCCCTCGCGCAACGTCTTTCGCGCGGCGGCCACGGGATCACCGGTTCCCGGACCGGAGTAGCGCAGGGTGGGCCCGCAGTCCGGGCAGGCGATCGGCTGGGCGTGGAAGCGGCGATCAGCGGGATCGTGATACTCGCGCGCGCAGCGCTCGCACATGGCGAAATCGGCCATCGACGTCCGCTCGCGGTCGTAGGGCAGACTCGCGATGATGGTGAATCTCGGCCCGCAGTTGGTACAGGTGATGAACGGATGCCGGTAGCGGCGATCGGCGGGATCGGCCAGCTCCCGCGCACAATCGGCGCAGATCGCCACATCGGGCGAGGCCAGGGTGCGGCCGCTGCCACGGGTCGTGCCGGCGATGTGGAATCCGGTTCCGCCGCGCACCGGCAGATCGGTGCGCTCCACGGAGTCGACTACGGCCAGCGGGGGCGGCCGATGGCGCACCCGATCGGTGAATTCGGCCAGTGCCCAGGGTGTTCCCTCGATGTCGACGATCACCCCGTCGCTGTCGTTGGCGACACTGCCGGTCAGCGCGAGTTCGGCGGCGGTGCTGTAGACGAAGGGCCGGAATCCCACGCCCTGCACCACACCGCGCACGATCAGCCGGCACCGAGCGCGCCCGGTGTCGGCTCCTCGCGCCGCCTCGGTACTCACGGTTCGCCCCGGCTCAGCAGTCGCAGTCCGGCGAGCGCCTCGCGGGCCCCCGCCTCGTCGGTGCGCTCGACCGCGAGGCCCATGTGGATGATCACCCAGTCACCCGGTCCCACCGGATCGTCTTCCAGCAGGCCGATATTCACCTTGCGCTCGGCGCCGGAGACATCGACGAGAGCCAGCTGACCCGCGTAGCCGTCGACGATCTCCACGACCCGGCCCGGAATTCCGAGGCACACGATCACACCTCCGTTCGCGACATCCGCAGTTGCGCGACCACCCGCGCCACGGTCTCGGCGCCCTCGTCCACCGCGGCCGCCACCGGTTCGGACAGGCCGATCCCCTCATCGGTCGACAGCACCTGACAGCCCACGACCACGGTGGGTGGCACGACCCCGCCCAGCGCCCGCACCCCCGCGAACACCGCCGCCGGATCCATCCCGTGGGCGTCCAGACCGGCCGGCGCCTCCTGGTCCGGTTCGGCGCGCATCACCTCGATGCGGCCCGCCGCGCCCCGATTCGGGACCGCGTCGACCAGGACCAGCGCACCCCAGGGATCGAGCAGGTCGTAGGCCAGATGCATACCGCGGATGCCGTAGTCGACCACCCGCACGCCGTCCTCGCGGTCCGGCGGTATCCGCCGCACCACCTCGGGGCCGAATCCGTCGTCGCCGAGAAAGATGTTGCCGATTCCGGCGACCAGCACCCGGCTGTTCACATGCGCCGCATTCGCAGATAGCGGCGCATATCCGGAATCGAGCGGATTCCGATCAGCGCCAGGACGACGACCGCCGCCGCGACGATTCCCGTCGCCACCATTCCCACCGTCTCCATGACATCCGTCCTTTCCTCCGGCCGCGCTACTCGCCCGGTCCGTCCAGCGGTTCCAGTTCGTCGGGATCGAAATACAGGTAGCGCCCGTACCATTCGTGCAGATCGGCTCCGGGATCGTCGGCGATGACCACACCGACGTGGGTGCGCCCGTCGACGTCGGCGTGCACCGAGGTGACCCGTGCGTCCCTGCCGTCGAAGAACATGTCGTGGATGTCGGCGCGCCGGGCCGGATGCAGCCGGACCATGCTCCCCTTGCGCACCAGCGTCCCGGCGATGGGCACGGCGTCCGAATCGGGCCGCACAGCACCGTCGGCCACCGGATCCCACCAGTCCGTCCCGGGCGGAATTTCCGGCACCAGCCGGTTCTGCCCGGCGCCCGGGTCGCGCAGCACGCCGTGCAGTCGCGCCATCTGCTCGGCGGTCATCGCGTCACAGCTGTCGACGATGCGGGCCGCGCGCGGATCGGTGGCCCGCGCGGCCGCCTTCTCCTCGTCGGTCATGGCCATCACGCGCAGGGTGAGGATCTCGTCGATCTCGGTGGCGTCGTAGAGCGATTCCTGGCTCTGCTCGGCGATTTCGGGATGGTCGTAGAGGATGATGGGCGAAATCAGCATCAGGCTGCGGTCGCCGGGCGGTCCGGCCAGTACCGGGAAGCAGCGATGCTGGACGCACCGCGCCACGGCGGCCTCGGCCTCCGGCGGCGGTTCCAGCAGCGAGACGAATTCCGCGCCGCCGGCCTCGGCGATCACGTGCGCGCCGAGCATGGAGCGAGCCAGGGCGTCGCGACGGTCGGTGGCCGGCTCCCCGGTATTGCGCACGGTCACGGTGAGGATCGGATATCCGCCCTCGGAGGCGACGGCCAGCTCGAATTCGCCGCGCAGCGGCCGGCGAGTGCGCACGACGTCCGCGCGCCCGGTGGCCGGATCGACGAGGGGTTCGGTGTCGCGACCTCCCGGAACCTCGAACGGCACCGTCACGGCGACCGGGGCGCACGGTCCGACGGAGATCTCCCGTTCGACGGCCTCGTCCCAGTCCGGCCGGCTGGTGCCCGCGGCGGCGCGATGTTGCAGCTGCAGGAACCGCAGTGTGAACCGCAGGACCGGGTCGCCGTCCGGGGCTATCGGCATCTGCCCGGCGAGTTCGGACTCCTCGCCCAATCCGGACGCGTGCGCCCCGACCGGACCGAGGACGCCGAATTGCCAGCGGCAGCGGTTCTTTCGCGCGTCGGCCCGGTACGGGTAGAGCAGATAGCCCTCGTAGAGCACCGCGTCGGCGACCGCGCGGGCTCGTGCTCGGCTCGATCCCGCGGTACTCACGCCGACTCCTGCGCGCTCGCGAGCAACCGCGCGACCGTCTCGTCGAAACCGAGCAGCCCGTGCTCGCCCTTGTAGGCCGCGAGCGCGGCCAGGGTGTCCTCGTGCAGCCGCAGCCAACCGGTGGCCGGGAAGTGCGCCGCCATCAGTTCCCGCCACACCGAGACCGGCATCCGGTAGCGGTCGTCGCGGTCCCACGGGATCTGCTGCACGGCGAAACCGTTGCTGCCACGGATGAATACGGTCCCGCTGAACAGGAACAGCAGCGGCACCTCGCCGTCACGCAGCGCGTGCAGATACTTCGATCCGGCGACCTCGAGGTCGTAGGTGCACGGCATCGGCAGATCCACCTCGGCGCCGCCGGTGAAGCCGGGAACCGTGGTCGCGCAGTGCATCCACAGGAACGAGCGCTGGGTGTGGTCCCAGCGGTCGCGCGGACCGAACAGATCCAGCAGTCCGGCGCTCTCGGCATCGGTGTAGTTCCGGCGGTTCGGCTCGATGCGCACCTGGGCGCGCAGCGCGATGGCGTGGACGGGTTCGGCACCGACGGAGGCGATTCCGATCCGCGCGGACAGGATCGGAGTGACCGCGTACGGTTCGGGCTTCAGCCCGAGCACCGCGAAGGTGGTGGCGTAGGCGGGGCTCACGGCGCCTCCCCCGGATCGAAGGCCCGGGCCCGCGCCGTCGTCTCGGCGAAGAATCGCGCCACGTAGTCGCGCACGTCCGCACCGCCGTCGAAACCGCGCCACAGCAGGCGGATCCGGCCGACGAACTCGTAGCAGGCGTCGATCGGCAGCAGCAGGCAGCGTGCGGGCGCGTCACCGTCGGGGACCTGGATCAGCAGCGCCTCGACATCGTCGGCGAGATCGCCGAATTCCGGATGCCGCTCCATGAAGGCGGTCCAATTGTCCAGGGGCAGTTCGGATTCGGTGGCACCGGCCGGTCCCGGATAGAACGCGACGGTGCGCCCGGCCGACGAACTGTGGAAGAAGAAGGCAAGGCCCACAGGGATCTCGAGGCCGTCCCACTCCGGCAGGGTCATCCGGAAATCCGGGAACGAGACGTATCGCCGCGGGACCGCCCGGTAGCGCAGGGCCGCACCTTGATCGGTGAACAGCAGAGAGCAGCCCCGGCACACGCACAACATGCGCCGGCTTTCGGTGTCGACGACGTGCGGATGGTCCGCGCCGACGGGTTCCGCGCACATCTCGCACCGCTCCCCCGCGACCGGCGCCGGCGGGCGTTCGGCCGCGAGGCGGCGCAGGGCGCGCACGGTCGGATTCATCCGCCCACCCCCACCGGAATCGCCACCGACAGTTCGCCGTCACGCACCAGCACCGGCAGCGGCTCGAGATGTCCGGCCCCGTCGAGCCGGGCGCCGCCGTGCACGACGTCGAAGTGGGCGCGGCAACCGGGGCAGCGCAGCACCGGATCGCCGCGGACCCCGCGGTGCAGCACCGCACCGGCCAGCGTCCGATCGCAGTTCGGGCAGTGATCGCGGTAGACGTAGATCTCGTCGCCGACTCGGCAGGCGAGCACGCTCAGCCCGGCCAGCGCGAATCCGCCGACCTCACCGGCGGCCAGCTCGGCCAATTCCGGTGCGCCGATCCAGTTTCCGCCGGATCGCACGTGCGCGAACAGCGTCTCCGGGGCGATCACCGCGGCGTCGGCGCCCGCCTCGGCGGTGACCACCTCGATCGCGGTGATCTCCGGGGCGGCCGCGCGCACGGCGTCCTCCACCGCCAGTTCCAGTGTCACCGAGGACGACGGGCAACTGCGGCAGCTTCCGGTCAGCTCCAGCCGCACCACCGCCTCCGCGGTGACCTCGAGCAATCGCACGTCGCCGCCGTGCGATCCCAGATACGGCCGCACACTGTCCAGCGCGCCGGCGACCCGGGTCGCCACGTCGTGCGGATGCAGGCCGTGCACCAGCAGCAGACTGGCGATCAGGTCGTCGTCGAGCAGACGCTGCACCGTGCCCTCGTCCAGGACAGCGAGGATGCGCCGCAGACCGGCGCCGTACAGGTCGACCACCTCGCCGACGAGCGCCTCGGCCCGTTCCCGAGCCGCCGCACCGCCCGCGGAACTGGCATCGAGCAGGGTCTCGATGCGATCGCCCGCGCTGCGCCACCGGTCGTCGCCGACCGTCGCAGCGGACTCACCGTCAGGACGCGTGGATATCGCCTCCTCCTGCCGCCGGGACCGGATCTCCCGCTATCCGACGGTCGATATCTGTGCCGGTGAATGCACCAGGTCCAGGGTCGTGCCCTTCCCGAGATACATGTGCACGCCGCAGGGCAGGCAGGGATCGAAGCTGCGCACGGTGCGCATGATGTCGATGCCCTTGAAGTGCTCGCGGTCGTTCTCCTCGAAGATCGGCTGTCCCTGCACCGCGTCCTCGTAGGGACCTGGCGTGCCGAAGCTGTCGCGCGGGCTGGCATTCCACGGCGTCGGCGGATAGGGGTGGTAGTTCGCGATCTTGCCGTCGCGGATCACCATGTGATGCGACAGCACCCCGCGCACGGCCTCGGTGAAACCGCAGCCGATCCCCTCGGCGGGCACGTCGAAGTGCTCCCACGTCTTGGTCCGCCCGGCCCGGATCTCCGCGAGCGCCTGCTCGGCGAAATGCAGTGCGCATGCCGCCGCGTAGGCCTGGAAGTAGGTGCGGGCGCGATCGCGCTCGATGGTGTTGCTCCCGTACTCCGGAATCTTCCATTCGAGTTCCACCGGCCCCTTCAAGGCGGTCTTGGGCAGGTTGATCTGCACGCTGTGCCCGGTCGAGCGCACGTAGCCGATGTCGACCAGCCCGGCCAGCGCCGTCGACCACAATCGGGCCAGCGGGCCGCCGCCGGTGTCGAGGGCCAGATGGTCCTTGCCGTCGAACCAGCGCGGTGACATCACCCAGCTGTACTTGTCCTCGAGGTCGCGTTTCTGCGGCTTCGGGTTGGTGTGCTGATTCCACGGATGGCGCCGGTCCACCGGATTGCCCAGCGGATCGGTCTTCACGAACATATCCTGATCGGTCCAGTCGTCGTAATACGAACTGCCCAAAAGGATTCGGAGTCCGAGGTTGATGTCGACCAGCGAGGTGGTGACGAGTTTGCCGTCCACCACCACCCCCGGCGTCACGAACATCCGCCGGCCCCAGTCCTCCATATCCTTGTACTCGAAGTTGCAGACCTCCGGATCCTGGAACGAGCCCCAGCATCCCAGCAGGGTGCGCCGCAGCCCGACCCGCTCGTATCCGGGCACCGCCGTGTAGAAGAAGTCGAACAGGTCGTCGTGCATCGGCACGACCTTCTTCATGAATTCGACGTAGCGCATCAGCCGCGACATGTAGTCGGTCATCAGCTGGACGGTCGCGACCGTGCCGACGCCGCCGGGATACAGCGTCGAGGGATGCACGTGCCGGCCTTCCATGAGGCAGAACATCTCTCGCGTATACCGGCTCACCTGCAGCGCCTCGCGGTAGAACTCACCGGTGAAGGGATTGAGCGCTTCCATGATGTCGCCGATGGTGCGATAGCCGTGCATCGCGGCGTGCGGCGCCTCGGCCTTTCGAGCGGCGTCGAGAACGCTCGGATTGGTTTCGGCCACCATCTTTTCGCAGAAGTCCACCCCGACCAGATTCTCCTGGAAGATGTTGTGGTCGAACATGTATTCCGCGGCCTCGCCGAGATTGACGATCCACTCGCCCAGATGCGGCGGCTTCACGCCATAGGCCATGTTCTGGCAATAGCACGAACAGGTGGCGTGATTGTCACCGCAGATTCCGCAGATGCGACTGGTGATGAAGTGCGCATCGCGCGGATCCTTGCCGCGCATGAATATCGAATAGCCGCGGAAGATGGACGACGTGCTGTGACATTCGACCACTTCGCGATTCTCGAAATCGATCTTCGTGTAGATACCGAGGCTGCCGACGATACGGGTGATCGGGTCCCACGCCATTTCGACGAGCGACTCCGGCTCGATCTTCTTGTGCGACGCCTCCGGGATGATCTGTGTCATCGCGAGATCCTCCTACCAGGTGCGAGTCGCGCCCGTATCGAGTTTCTCCCCCTTGTGCCGCCAGTGCGGCTCCTTGTCGACCGTGCGGCCGGTGATGTGACGCAGACTGCGGATCACCGATCCGTACAGCCCCGATGCGGAGGACGAGAGTTTCCCGCCGGGTGGTTCGTCCATGAACGGCATGAATTTGTCCGGGAATCCCGGCATGGTGCAGCCGATGCAGATGCCGCCGACGTTCGGGCATCCGCCGACGCCGTTGAGCCAGCCGCGTTTGGGCACATTGCATTTCACGACCGGGCCCCAGCACCCCAATTTCACGATGCACTTCGGCGAGCCGTACTCCTCGGCGAAATCACCCTGCTCGTAATATCCCGCGCGATCGCAGCCCTCGTGCACGGTCGCCCCGAACAACCACTTCGGGCGCAGCGCCTCGTCGAGCGGAATCATCGGCGCCTGGCCGGTGGCCATGTACAGCAGATAGGTCAGTGTTTCGGACAGGTTGTCCGGCTGGATCGGGCAACCCGGCACGCAGACGATCGGGATATCGGCTTTGGACTTCCACTGCCAGCCGAGATAGTCCGGAACTCCCATCGCTCCGGTGGGATTACCGGCCATCGCGTGAATGCCGCCGTAGGTGGCGCAGGTGCCGACCGCCACCACCGCGGTGGCCTTGGGCGCCAGCCGGTCGAGCCATTCACTGGTTGTCATCGGCTGGTTGGTCTCCGGGTTGTTGCCGAAACCGCACCAATAGCCGTCGCCGTGCAATTGTTCGTTCGGTATCGAGCCTTCGACCACCAGAACGAAGGGTTCGAGTTCGCCGCGGTCGGCCTTGAAGAACCATTCGAGGAAGTCGTCGGCTCCCCCGTTCGGACCGCATTCGAAATCGATCAGCGGCCAATGTACGGCGATCTTGGGCAGGCCGGGAAGCGCTCCGAGAGCGATTTCCTCGACACTGGGCTGGGTGGCGGCAGTCAACGCCACCGAATCACCGTCACAACTGAGGCCCGCGTTGATCCACAGGACGTGTATCAGCGTCTCTTCGGCCCGAACTGCTTCCTGGGTTGGCATGAATGCCGCCTTCCCGAGCCGGGCGGGGGCTGGCCGATCCGGCTCGAAGCCGTCTCAATCTGTGATACAGACCACACAGATGTTAGTCGCGTGACATATGAACCTCAATGGGTGCGCCGACCGCGGACGGGCGTTGCCCGGCCAGCCAGCCGTACCAGTCGTCGAGGCCCTCTCCGCTGGTCGCCGATATCGCGAGGACCGGCACCCCGGAGTTGATCGTGTGGATGTAGCGCGTACAGGCGGCGAGATCGAAGTCGACATAGGGCAGCAGGTCGATCTTGTTGATCAGCACGAGCCCGGCCGCGGCGAACATATGCGGATATTTCAGCGGCTTGTCGGTCCCCTCGGTCACCGAGACGATCACGACCTTCGCGTGCTCGCCGAGGTCGAACAGCGCCGGGCACACCAGATTGCCGACGTTCTCGATCAAGACCACGCTGCCGCGCGCCGGGGCCAGCGAGTCGAGCGCGCCGCGGGTCATCTGCGCGTCGAGATGACAGCCGGCGCCGGTGTTGATCTGCACCACGGGGCAGCCGGTGGACTCGATCCGACGCGCGTCCAGCAGCGTCTCCTGATCGCCCTCGACGACGGCGATCGGCATGCCCGGGCATTCCCGAATGGTGCGTTCGAGCAGCGTCGTCTTGCCCGCGCCCGGTGAGCTGGTGAGGTTCAGCGCGAGGATGTCCCGCTCGGCCAGCCAGCGCCGATTCTCTTGTGCCAGTTGGTCGTTCTTGGCCAGCACCTTCTGTTCCAGAGTCACCGTCGCGGTCGGCGGACCGCCCTCCTCGTGCCGGGAATCGCGATCGTGCCCGTCGCCTCGGCGGGGACCGTGCTCGTGCGGGTGGCTGCCGTCGTGCGGGTGATCGTGGCCGTGACCGCCGTCGTGCGAGTGGTCGTGGCCGTGACCGGCATCGTGGGAGTGGTCGTGGCCGTGATCGCCGTCGTGCGGATGTTCGTGCTCGTGCGGGCCGGTGATCACCGCCTGGGTGTCGTCGCCGCCGCATCCGCAGGTTGCGCACATGTGTCACTCACCTCCATGGAGCGGATTCGCAGCTCCCGCCCGGCGCGGATGTCGACGTCGGCGCTGCCGCACGCGCACAGCGGGATCAAATCGGGCAGAGCGAATTCGGCGCCGCAGGTGCGGCAGCGCGCCCGGCCCGGAACTTCCTCGATCACGAGTTCGGCGCCCTCGGCGAGGGTCCCTTCGGCCGCGAGGCCGAAACAGAAGTGCAGGGAATCCGGAACCACCGCGCAGAGCATCCCGATCGCGACGGTCACGCGGTGCACCCGCCGCCCGGCAGCGTGTTCACACGCGCCGCTCACGATCCCCTGCGCGATTGCCAGCTCGTGCATGAGTTCTCTCGATTCATCGATGCGCCGATTCATCGCAGGCCGACCCACTCAGCGTACTCCGGCAACTTTCCCGCACAACCCGCTTACCAGGAGATCCGCTCGTCCCGGCTGCCCCCGGCGATCACTCGGCGCCGCCCCCTTCGGCGGTCCCAGGGATACGTCTACCCGCTGCGGTCCGGCCCTTCCGCGCTCACCTGCTGCGGACGTCACACCGTGGCCCGTGTGCCGACACCGGGCCCCGGCTGTGGGAGCACCACCCCGCGGGTCGCCGGTAGGCTCGACGCGTGACTTCCGCTCTGCAGCCCAACGGTTTTCGGTCCGCGCTCGTGCTGGGCGGAGGTGGATCGGTCGGCACCGTGTGGACGGTCGGGCTGCTGGTCGGCCTGCGGGAAGCCGGGATCGACCTCGCGCGAGCGGACCGCATCGTCGGCACCTCGGCCGGCGCGGTCGTCGCCGCGGTACTCGCCGAGGGCGGCGACGTCGCCCGCTTGCTCACCCCGCCCGGGCCGGGGCAGGAACCCGCCCCGGCCGTCCCTGCCGACGCCGCCGAACACGTGGCGCGAATGGACGCCCTGCTGGCGATGCCGCACTGGCCGAACCGCGATCTGATCATCACCTCGGTCGATGCCGAGTCCGGAGAGCTGCGGGCGTGGGCCCGAACCGATGCGGCGTCCGTGGCGGAGGCGGTCGCGGCGAGCACGGCGGTGCCGGGAGTGTTCCCGCCGATCCCGATCGACGGCGGCCGCTACGCCGACGGCGGCGTGCGCTCCCCGATCAACGCCGACCTCGCGGCCGGCGCCGAGACGATCGTGATCCTCGAACCGGGCGCCCACCTCTACCCCCGAGCCGAGACCGACCACGAACTCGCCTCGGCCACAACGGTTTCCCTGTCCCCCGACGCCCAAGCCACAGCCGCCACCGGGGCGGACGTCTTCGATCCGGCCGCACTCCGGCCCGCCTACGAGGCGGGCCTGCGCCAGAGCGCGGTCGCCACCGCACGCCTACGTGAGATCTGGCCCGCGCCATAGCCCGACGCATGTGCGGTCGGGCTGGTCACCGCCCGCCGGTCACCACGCCGACCGCGACACCGATGACCGCGGCGTTGTAGAAGAATCCGAGCACCGAATGCACCAGCACTTGTGCGCGGATGTCGCGATGTGCCCTGCACTTCGACGAGCCATTCCTCGGGGTCCTCCTCGCGCCGGTGCCGCCACAGCCGCACCGCCCAGATCCGACGTAGACGGCTGTCAGCACGTCCCAGATCAGGAGCCCGGCGTTCGGAGCGCCGACCCACAACACGGCCAGCCCCACGACCACGAGCCCTGCCTCCATCACCCGGCTGACGATCACTCTCGGCCTGATCATGAACCGATCATCGTCGCAGTCGGCGCCCGATTGTCGGACGTACCGTCGGGCACCGCGTCGCGTTACGTCCTGCCGCCCCTGCGGCTTTCAGAAGATCCTCAGCTTCACGCGGCCGACGCAGCGACGGATCCGGTTTACGGTGGTGCGATGGGTAAGCCGTTCGCACCGATTCCGGCCGTCGTCGCGGCAGCCGGTCTGCTCGCCGCAGTGGGCGGATGTGCTCCCCTGCACGCCGCCCCGACCGGGGACCGGGCGGTCACGGTGGAGTCGAGCGGTCTGCCACGGCAGTACCTGATCCACGAACCGTCATCACCCGGGCCGGGGAGACGACCGGCCGTCCTCATCTTCCACGGCGGCGGCGGAACAGCCGAAAACATGGCCGCCACAACCGGTTTCGATGCCCTGGCCGACACCGAGGGTTTCGTCGCCGTCTACCCCGTCGGCTCCGACAAGAGCTGGAACGACGGCCGGGGCGCGGACACCACCGCGGGCGCGAAGCGGATCGACGATATCGCCTTCGTCTCCGCGATCATCGACCGCCTCGTCGCCGACAACGACGTCGATCCGACCCGCGTCTATGCCACCGGCCTGTCCAACGGCGCGATGTTCACCGAGTACCTCGGCTGCCGGCTCTCGGCCGAGATCGCCGCGATCGCGCCGGTCGCCGGACCGCTTCCCGCCGCCGATGCCGCCAACTGCGCGCCCACGCATCCGCTGCCGGTGCTCGAAATCCACGGCACCGCGGACCCGGTCGTCCCCTACGACGGCGGAGTCGTGCGGATGACCTCCGGCCGCCTCGGCCCTGGCACCAGCCCTGTCCTGTCCGTCGACGCCACCCAGCAACTGTGGCGCTCGAAAAACCGGTGCGGCCCCGTCACGACCGCCGAACTGCCGACTGTCGTCGACGACGGAACCACCGTCCACACCGCGACCGCCGCGTGTGCCGACAACACTCGGGTAGCGGCGTATTCGATCGACAACGGCGGCCACACCTGGCCCGGCGGCCCGCAATATCTGCCCGCCGCCCTCGTCGGCAAGGTCAGCCGGCAATTCGACGCCGCCACCGTCATCTGGCAGTTCTTCAGCGGCCGATAACGCCCCGAGTCCGTGGCAGGCGGCTACTTCGCGAGTGAGCGGCTGATGACCAGACGCTGAATCTGGTTGGTGCCCTCGAAGATCTGCGTGATCTTGGCTTCCCGCATATACCGCTCGACACGGAAGTCGCGGGTGTAGCCGTAGCCTCCGAAGACCTGCACCGCGTCGGTGGTCACCTTCATCGCGGCGTCGGTGGCTACGAGCTTGGCGACCGAGGCCTGCCGCGAGTAGGGCAGTCCGGCATCGCGACGGCGCGCGGCGTCGAGGTAGGTGGCCCGGGCAGAGTCGACGGCGGCGGCCATATCGGCGAGCAGGAACCCCAGGCCCTGATGATCGATGATCTTGCGGCCGAAGGTGCTGCGCTCCTTCGCATAGCCGACGGCCTCGTCGAGCGCCGCCTGCGCCAATCCCGTCGCCACCGCGGCGATCCCGAGACGCCCGGAATCCAAGGCGCTCAAAGCGATTTGCAGACCTTGCCCCTCGGCGCCGATCCGCCGCTCCGCGGTCAGGTACGCGTCGTCGTAATGCGCGGTCGTGGTCGGCACCGCGTGCAGGCCCATCTTTTCCTCGGGCTTGCCGAAACTCAGACCCTCGAGGTCCTTCGGCACCAGGAAGCACGAGATCCCGCGCGAGCCTTCACCGGTCCGGGCGAACACGTTGTAGAAGTCGGCGATCCCCCCGTGAGTGATCCACGCCTTGGTGCCGCTGAGCCGATAACCACCGTCCACCGGCACGGCCTTGCACGCCACCGCCGCGGCATCCGATCCCGCTTGCGGTTCGGACAGGCTGTAGGCGCCGATCGTGGTGCCGCCGAGCATTTCCGGTAGCCAGCGGCGCTGCTGTTCCTCGGTCCCGAATGCCATCAGCGGATGGCAGGCGAGGCTGTGCACGCTCACCGCCACCGCGACGGCCGCCCATCGCGCCGCGATCTCCTCGAGCACCTGCAAATACACCTCGTAGGGCTGGCCGCCCCCGCCCCACTCCTGCGGATACGGCAGACTCAGCAACCCCGCCTCGCCGAGCGTGGCGAAGACACCGCTCGGATACGACTCCGACCGCTCGTGCTCGTCGACGATCGGCGCGAGCGCCTTGTCCGCGATGTCACGGGTGAGCTGGATCAGCTCGTGCGCCTCGTCGGTGGGCAGCAATCGATCGACAGCCACGACATCCTCCCTCTCGGCTACGCCTGGCAGTACTCTGTTATCGGCCACAGTACTGTTCGGCGAACAGTACTGCAACACTCACTTGAGTACTATTCAGGCATGACGCAGACGACTCGCAGCGGTTTCGGCACCCGGCGGCGGACCGAACTGTTCGACGCACTCGTCGACCTCTTCCTGACCGAGGGCTTCGCCCATCTCACCCTCGACGAGATCGCCGCGCGGCTGCGCTGTTCCAAGAGCACGCTCTACACCCTCGCCGGCAGCAAGGAACAGCTGGTCCGCGCCGCCACCGTGCACTTCTTCCGGCGCGCCACCGACGATGTCGAGCAACGCATCGCGACCACCACCGGTGCCCGCGAACGCATCATCGCCTATCTGTCCGCCGTCGGAGCCGTCCTCGGCGCCGCATCGCAGCAGTTCATGACCGACCTGGACGCCTTCGCACCCGCCCGGGAGGTCTACGAACAGAACACCCGCCTCGCGACGAGAAGAGTCCGCGAATTGGTCGACGACGGAGTCGCGGCCGGCGAATTCCGGGAAGTACACGCCGCTTTCGCCGCCGACCTCGCCGCGACCATGATGGTCCGCATTCAGCAGGGCGGTGTCCGCACCGAAACCGGCCTCGACGACGCCGACGCCTACCGCGAACTCGCGGCCATCCTCACCACCGGCATTCAGCGGTAGAGACCGCGCAGCGCCCGGCACGCGGCTTCGACGATCTCGTCGGCGGTCACCTCGATCGCACCGTCGAGCCAGGCGGTGACCAGTTCGGCCATACCGCCGATGAACAGCAGACCGGAGGTTTCGTCGGCGGCCCGGCTGCGGCCGGCATCGCCGAGCCACGTTCGCA
This sequence comes from Nocardia nova NBRC 15556, assembly GCF_001613005.1. Classification (GTDB taxonomy): domain Bacteria; phylum Actinomycetota; class Actinomycetes; order Mycobacteriales; family Mycobacteriaceae; genus Nocardia; species Nocardia nova. The sequence continues at coordinate 90,870 of NZ_BDBN01000034.1, forward strand.
CTTCGAGGGCCGACTCGTGCGCCAGGTGCCGCAGCAATTCCGTTCGCCGCCTTCGCAAGTGCGGAAACGCCACCGACTCGACGATCGCGACGCGACCCTTGCGCGGATCCTCGACCAGCAGCCGCACGAACGCGCCGATCGATGCCCGCATGCGGGCTTCCGGATCATTTCCCGCCGCGTCGGCGGCGCTGCGGCTGGTGTTCTCGATGTCGACGGCGATCCCGTCGAGCACGGCTTCGAGCAGGGCGTCGAGTCCGGTGAAACTCTCGTAGAAGTAGCGCTCGCTGAGTCCGGCCACCGCACACACCGCGGTCATCGTCGTCCGTGTCCCCGCCTCGGCCCACACCGTGAGCCCCGCGTCCAGCAGCCGCGACCGGCGTTCGGTGGCCCGTTCGGCGGCGGTCGCTCCGCGATAGACCCCTGATTGCACGGCCATGGCCCCAGCATGCCACAGCGAGTTCCACACGAAGATTGACAGGATGTCCTTCCTGAATCAGGCTGTGACGTGAGCGACATCACAGAGACGAGGTGTGCGATGACGGCCGACGCCCTGCAGACCAGGCCCATCCCGACGCAGCGGCGGGAGGACCGCGGCTACCCCGTACTCGGGCAAGTTCTGCAATTCGCCCAGGACCCGCTGGCTCTGTTCCAGCGCGAATGGGATCACTACGGGCCGGTCGCCCCGATGTACTCACTCGGCCGGACCGCGGCCCTGCTGCTCGGCCCCGACGCGTGCGGCGAGGCACTGCTGAACAAGGACGGGGCGCTGGCCAACGGTCCGGCGTGGTCGCGGCTGGTCGGCCCGTTCTTCCACGGCGGGCTCATGCTCATCGATTTCGACGAGCACAAGCGGCATCGGCGAATCATGCAGCAGGCGTTCACCCGCCCCCGCCTGCAGGCCTATACCGAGCGCCTGCATCCGGCGATCGAACAGGGTGTCGCGCAGTGGGGTGAGAGCGAATCCTTCCCCGCCTACTGGAAACTCAAGCAACTCACCCTCGATATCGCCGCCGATCTGTTCATGGGTGGCGCCGCGGACACCTCACCGGCCCAGATGGAGCGGATCAACAAGGCGTTCATCGCGTGCGTGCAGGCCGCGGCCGGAATCGTGCGCGGCAACGTGCCGTTCACCCGCTGGGGCAGGGCCTATCGCGGCCGGCGAGTGCTCGAAGACTTTCTACGGCACTATCTGCCCGCGAAACGCGCCGAGCAGACCGACGACATCTTCTCGGTGCTGTGCCATATCGAAGACGAGAACGGTGCCCGGTTCAGCGACGACGACGTGGTCAACCACATGATCTTCTTGATGATGGCCGCCCACGACACCTCCACCATCACCACCTCGACGATCCTGCAGTACCTCGGACAACACCCGGAATGGCAGCAGCGTTGCCGCAGTGAGGCATCGGCGCTGGGCCCCGCGCCGTCGATGGCCGAACTCGAGCGCCTGGAGTCCATCGATCTGGTGATGCGCGAGGCGCTGCGACTGCGCGCCCCGGTTCCGGTCCTGGTCCGCTACGCGGTGAAAGACACGGTGATCCAAGGGGTTCGAATCCCGGCCGACACCGATGTGGTCGTCGGAATCCAGTTCACCCATCTGATGCCGCAGTACTGGACCGACCCGCACACCTTCGATCCCGACCGCTTCGGCCCCGAACGCCGCGAGGACAAATCCCATCGCTTCGCGTGGGAGCCCTTCGGCGGCGGCGCGCACAAATGCATCGGCATGCATTTCGGTGGGCTGGAAGTGAAGTCGATCATGCATCGCCTGCTGCGCGACTACCACTGGCGGGTGGATCCCGCCTACGTCGCGCCCCTGGACTACCACTCCCTGCCCTACCCCAAGGACGGCCTGCCCATCACCTTCGTCCGCAACTGAGCACGCCCGCTATTTCCGCGGCAAGCCCATCACCAGGGTGGCGATGGTGTTGAGCTGGATCTCCAGGGTCCCGCCGCCGATCACCCAGCTGGGGATGTCGAGTTCGTGGAGGACGACTTCGCAGTCCTTCTCGTTCAGCGCCGCGGCCGGCCCGACGAGTTCGAGCGCGGCGGCCGCGGCGTCGGTGTGCAGCATGGAGGCCGCGGCCTTGGAAATGCTGGTGGCCGGGCCGATTGCGTGACCGTCGAGGCGGCGGATGGTCTCGCGCAGGTTCATCGCCGAGATGGCGGCTCCGCGGGCACTGATCCGTCCCAGCACACGCAGGGCGTTGTCGCGACTGCCCGCGTACTCCCCGCGCTCGATGATGCCGACGATGCGGGAGTTGTGCCCGGGGTCGCGGACGCCACCGATGAAAAGCCGTTCCTGGGCAAGGGTTTCCAACGTCAGCGCCCAGCCCTGTCCGACCTCGCCGAGGACCATGTCGCCGGGGACGAAGGCGTCGTCGAAGAACACCTCGTTGAATTCGGCGTTACCGCTGGACTGGGTGATCGGCCGGACCGTCACCCCCGCACCGTGCATATCGACCAGGAACATGGTCAGGCCCCGGTGGCGTTCGGCTTCGGGATCGGTGCGGGCCAGCAGCAGCCCCCAGTCGCAGCGATGCGCCAGTGTGGTCCAGATCTTCTGCCCGTTCAGCCGCCAGCCGTCGCCGTCCTCGGTGGCGCGCAGGCTCAGCGACGCCACATCCGAACCCGCCTCCGGTTCGCTCATCAGCTGGCACCAGATCTCCTCGCCGCGCAGGGCGGGCGCGGCCAGCCGGGCGAGCTGTTCGGGGGTGCCGCGCTGCAGCACGATCGGCACCACCCACTGGCCGATTCCCATGGAGGGCTGGGCGATTCCGTGCTTGTCGTATTCGTCCTGCAGGATCAACTGTTCCAGCGGACCGGCCTCGATCCCCCACGGTTTCGGCATCGGCGGCGAGACCAGCCCGGAGTCGGCGAGCAAGGTCCGCCGGGGGCCGGTATTGGTGGCGTCGTGGTCACCGATCTTGCCCGGATTCGGATTGTCCAGGGCGGCGGCCCGGTCCAGAATCTCCGAAACCCATTCGCGGAACGAGGAATCGGTTTCCGGCAGCGGCACCGCGAATGTGCGCGGGCCGCCGAGCGCGACCTCACCGAGGCGGCGTTCCCAGCTCTCCGCGCACCCGCCGAGTCCGGCCAGCGACATCGCCCGCCGCCAGTACAGGTGCAGATCGTGCTCCCAGGTGAACCCGATCGCGCCGTGCAAGCACAGACATTCCACGGCCGCGTGCACGGCGTTGCCGAGGGTGGTGAGCGCGGCGCCGGCCGCGGCGTGCGTGCGCTGAGCCGGTTCGTCGGCGAGGCCGCGCACCGCGTCCCAGGCCGCCGAGGTGGCCAGTTCACTGGTGATCAGCAGTTGCGCGGCACGGTGCTGCACGGCCTGGAAGGAACCGATGGGGCGGCCGAATTGCTTGCGGGCCTTGACATATTCGATGGCCGTGTCCGAACACCAGCGGATCACCCCGGCCGCTTCGGCGGCCATGAAGGCGGTGGCGACCGCCTCGGCGTAGCCCGAGTCGATGCCGGTGAGCTCGATTCCGGCGACATCGTGCAGGCGGACGACGGCGAGGTCGCGGCCGAGGTCCGATCCGGCACACGCCTCGATCCGCACGCCCGCGGCGCCACGTTCCACCAGCAACCAGCGGGTCCGGTCGCCGTCGGCCGCGGCCACCAGGAGTACGTCGGCCGCGGCGGCGCCCAGGACCGGGGCGGTGGTACCGCTCGCCCCGCCGTCGGCGAACCGCACCCCGTGTCCGGCATCCACGGTCGCACCGGTCCCGCCCTCGGCGAAACGTCGCAACGTATCGCTCACCGCCGCAACGGATTCCGCCGAGGCGACGATGGCGCTGGTGATCACCGAGGGCAGCAGCGGGCCGGGCAGCAGCGCCCGCCCGGCTTCGGCGAGCACCACCGCGATCTCGTCCGGAGTTCCGCCCTGTCCGCCCACCTCGTCCGGCAGATGCACACCGGGCAGACCCAGTGCGACCAGGTCGGCCCAGAAGGTGGGCCGTTCGCCGGCGGCGAGGCGATCGGTGTGCTTGCGGGTGTATTCACGGGTGTGGTGGCGGTCGGCGAATCCGCTGACGGCCTGCGCCAGCGCCGCCTGATCCGCGGTCAGGGCTAGGGGCACGATCTCACTCCGCTCGGCGTCGATACGGTCCGGGCTCCCGGCCGCGCACCCCGATTAGAACAGGTTCGCAGCGATGTGCGGGGCGGTTCACCGCGAGGACGTGACGCCCTGCGTCGCGGCGCGCGCGTGCGCGGGCCGGGTCGCCACCCCGTGCCAGGCCGACCCCGCCCCGGATTCGCCGATGCGGTAGATCTGCACGGTCGCGGCCACGCTCGCGGCGATCGCGACGACAGCCACCGCGCCCACCACCAGCCGGGAGAGTCCGCGCTCACGGGTCGCACGCATATGAACCACCACGATCAGGCCCGCCGCGACGAGCAACGCGACGGCGAAGTAGAGGAAGGTGTCGCCGAGATGGGTGTGGGTGCTCAGATCGGGATTGGCGCCGACCCGGCGCTCGAGCCATTCACCGGCCTCGGTGGTGATCGGAGTCAGGACGAGGACCACCACCGCCAGCGCCAGGTTCAGCCACACGAACCGCCGGCGCGCCGCCGGCCACAGCGCACACGCGATGGTGAGCACGGCGGTCAGCGGCACCAGCACCACCACGAAATGGACCAGAAGGATATGAGCGGGCAGCCCATTGAGAGTCGACATCGAAGGTCTTTCTTTCGGACGGACGAACGCGCGCCAGCGTTCCACGACCCTGCTGTGAAATCGCTGAGCCGCGACGCCGTCGTGATGAAGGTGACACTGCCGTCGGCCCCCGCCGATGTCGGCGGCGGTACAGCCGGGCCGCAGTGGGTAGTCGACGGCCATAGGCGAATGTTTGCTGTCCTGCTGCCGGGCCGTATCTGCGCGCGACCGATCGAAAAACTCTCTCCCGCAATCTATTCGACGACCGAAGGAGTGGAAATCGATGGTTCTGAACGAGACGTACACGCTGTCCAACGGTGTGCGGGTGCCCAAGCTGGGGTTGGGCACCTGGTTCATCGACGACCACGAAGCGGCCCGGGCGGTGGCCGACGCCGTCGACATCGGATACCGCAATATCGACACCGCGCAGGCGTACGGAAACGAACGCGGCGTCGGGGAAGGGATCCGTACCAGCGGCGTCGCGCGTGAGGATCTGTTCGTCTCCAGCAAACTGGCGGCGGAAATCAAGAACTACCCCGACGCGGCCGCCGCCATCGATCGTTCGCTCGAAACGATGGGACTCGACCACATCGACCTCATGCTGATCCACAGTCCGCAGCCCTGGGCCGATTTCCGGGGCGGGGACTACGCGGAGGGCAATCGGGAGGCCTGGCGCGCCCTCGAGGACGCGTATCGAGCGGGCAAGCTGCGGTCCATCGGCGTGTCCAACTTCGAACAGCACGACCTCGACAACATCCTCTCGGCCTGCACCGTCGCGCCACAAGTGAATCAATTGCTCGTGCACGTCGGAAACACTCCGGCCGACCTCATCGCCTACTGCGAGGACGAGAACATCCTCGTGGAGGCCTACTCCCCCATCGCGCACGGGGAAATACTCGAGAATCAGGACCTCGCCGCGATGGCGGACCGCTACGGAGTGACCGTGCCGCAGCTGTGCATCCGCTACACCCTGCAACTCGGCACGCTCCCGCTGCCGAAAACGGCGAACCCGGATCACATGCGAAGCAACGCCCAGGTCGATTTCGTGATCGCCGACGACGACATGCGCGCGCTGCGGAACATGGAGCAGTTCCAGGATTACGGCGAGTCCGGCAGGTTCCCGGTTTTCAGCGGTCGGTAGCCGCGGTGGGCGGGATGCCGAGTGCGAGCAGGGCGGTGTCGTCGTCGACACCGTCGAATCCCGCGAGCAGCTCGGTCAACGCGGCGATCAGCGCGGGCGCCGAGACCGGGCCGAGGGCATCGATGAATTCGCGAAGACGTTCCTCACCGAGGCGTTCGCGACCGCGGACGCGGGCCTCGGTGAGGCCGTCGCTGTAGAGCAGCAGGGTATCGCCGGGTGCGAGATGTACTGCGCGCCCGGCGAATACCGCATCCGGAAGTGCGCCGACCAGCATGCCGCCCGGAGTCTCGAGCAATTCGGTGGCGCCCTCGGCCCGGATCAGCACCGGTGGCGGATGCCCGCCGGCGGCCAGGGTGAGCGTCGCGCCGGTGGGAGTGGGGCGCACGGAGCCGTAGACCACGGTGCAGAAACCCGTTGTGCCGGTGTCGAATTCGCGGCACAACACCGTGTTGAGGTGTGCCAGCACGGCCAGGGGGTCCGGGTCGTAGACCGCCGCGGCGCGCATCGTGTATCGCGCCGAGGACGTCACCACCGCGGCGTCGGCGCCTTTGCCGCAGACGTCGCCCAGGAAGAATCCCCAGGTGTCGGGGGTCAGCGGGAACAGGTCGTAGAAGTCGCCGCCGACCTCGTCGGCGGACGCGGGATGGTAGTAGGCGGCGACCTGCATACCCGGCACCGCCGGCAGTTCGGACGGCAGCAGACTGCGCTGCAGGGTGGCGGCCAGGGTGAACGCCCGCTCTCGTTCATGCTCGGCGGTCTGGCGAGCGCGCAGGAGCTCCTGCTCGTAGGCGCGGCGCTCGCGGGCATCGAAGACCGTGGTGCGGATCAGTTGCGCGGTGCCGTCGGAGCCGCGTTTCACCACCGACGTCACGAGCACCGGCAACCTCGTCCCGTCGGCGCAGCGCAGATCGAGAGCCAGGCCGTTGACGTGACCGTGCATGGCCAGCATCGGCGCCATATGGGTCTCGTAGTAGATGCGCGCGCCCACCGCGAGGATATCGGTGAATGCGCGGCGGCCGATCAGCTCGGACCGCTCGTAGCCCAGCCAGCCCACCAGGGTGCTGTTGATCTTGGCGATCGTGCCGTCCATCAGGGTGGACAGGTATCCGCACGGCGCGTTGTCGTAGAGGTCCTCCGCGCTGTCCTCCAGCATCGCCGAGAAGGCGGGGTCGGCATCGGGTGACCGCTCGCTGTCGCGACGGCCGGACTCGCCCTGCCCGCACATCATCATCGGCTTGCCGCGGTCCGGCTCGCGAACGCTTCGATGGCGGCGGCGGTGAGTTCGGGGGCGCTCAGTTGCGGGCAGTGCCCGGTGGCGTCGAGGGTGACCAGTTCGCTGCCCCGGATCCGGTCGTGAACGAATCGGCCCACCTCGCGCGGGGCGATCGGATCCTGCGCGGTTTCCAGAATCAGCGTCGGCACGCTCACCTGCCGCAGGTCGGCACGATTGTCGGACAGGAAGGTGGCCCGCGCGAAAACCCGCGCGATCGCCGGATCCATCCGGCAGAAACTCTCCGTCAACTCGGCGCCCAGTTCCGGCCGGTCCGGATTGCCCATGATCACCGGGGCCATGGACGCCGACCAGCCCAGATAGTTGGCCTCGAGGGCGTCGAGCAATTCCTCGATATCGGCGCGGCTGAATCCACCGCGGTAGTCACCGTCGTCGATATACCGCGGGGAGGGCGTCACCAGCACCAGCTTCGCGAACCGTTCCGGCGCCCGATTCGCCGCCAGCACCGCGATCATCGCCGACACGGAATGGCCGACCAGCACCACATCACGCAGATCCAGCTCGGCACAGATATCGATGATGTCGTCGGCATAGGCGTGCAGGTCGCCGTACCGGTCGGCCGACCACGCCCGGACATCCGAGCGGCCCGAACCGACATGATCGAACAGCACCACCCGGAAACGCCGCGCCAGGATCGGGGTGACCAGGCGCCACATGTTCTGATCACAGCCGAATCCGTGCGCCAGCAGCAGCGTCGGCCCCTCCGCCGGGCCGAGGACGACCACGTTGTTCCTGTCACGCACTGCCACCCGACATGCTTACCACGCCGACGCCGGGCCGACCTTCTCCTCGGGGCCGCGCGTGCCGAAGCCCTCACCGGCACCGGACGCGGTGCACGTTCAGTCCGGCGGCCCTGCTCCGGCCGGGCGCAGCCCGAGGCGGGCGAGTTCGCTCAGCACGGC
>NZ_BDBN01000035.1 GCF_001613005.1 Nocardia nova NBRC 15556
CCGCGCGCTGACCGCCGCGCCGCGACCGCCGCGGATCCCGCTGTCGCTGGCGCAGCAGCGGATGTGGTTCCTCAACCGCTTCGACACCGCCTCGGCCGCCTACAACGTGCCGATCGCGGTGCGGCTGAGCGGTGCGCTGGACGTCTCGGCGCTGCGGGCCGCGATGGCGGATCTGGTGGCGCGCCACGAGATTCTGCGGACCGTGTACCCGCAGACCGACCAGGGCCCGGTGCAGGTGATCCTGCCCGCGACCCAGGCGATTCCGGAGCTCGAACTGCGCGTGGTCGATGCCGCCGCGGTCGAGTCCGAGGTGGTCGCGCTGATCAACACCAGCTTCGACGTCACCACCGAGGTGCCGGTACGGGTCGCGCTGTTCGAGGTCCGTCCCGACACCGAAACCGCAAGCGGCACCGCTGAATACGTGCTGGCCATGGTCGTGCACCACATCTCCGGCGACGGTTCGTCGGTGGGCCCGCTGACTCGCGATCTGATGACCGCCTACGCCGCCCGCGCGGCCGGGCTGGCGCCGAACTGGGCCCCGCTGGAGGTTCAGTACGCCGACTACAGCATCTGGCAGCGCGAACTGCTGGGCAGTGAGGACGATCCGGATTCGCTGGCCTCCAAGCAGGTCGCGTACTGGAAGCAGGCACTGGCCGAGTTGCCCGATCAGCTCGATCTGCCGTCGGACCGCCCGCGTCCGGCCGTACAGAGCTTCGCCGGCGGCAAGGTCGAGGTGCGCATCGATGCCGAACTGCATAGGGCGCTGATCGACCTGGCCCGCACCGAGGGCGCGACGCTGTTCATGGTCGTGCACACCGCGCTGGCGGTCCTGCTGTCGCGGCTGTCGGGCTCCGACGACATCGCCATCGGCACCCCGATGGCCGGTCGTGGCGAGGCCGTGCTCGACGATCTGATCGGCATGTTCGTCAACACCCTGGTGTTCCGGACCCAGGTCGACGCCGGTGCCGGCTTCACCGAACTGCTGGGACGGCAGCGCGATATCGACATCCAGGCCTTCGCCAACGCCGACGTGCCGTTCGAGCGGCTGGTCGAGGTGCTCAACCCGGTACGCTCCACCGCGCGGCATCCGCTGTTCCAGGTGGGTCTGTCGTTCCAGAACCTCGCGCAGGCCACGCTGGAGCTGCCGGGCCTGCGGGTCAGCGGACTGGACTTCGATACCCAGCTCTCGCAGTTCGACCTGCACCTGATCGCCACCGACCGCTACAGCGAGACCGGTGCGCCCGAGGGCATCACCGGATTCTTCACCTACGCGACCGACCTGTTCGACCACGACACGGTGGCGGGCTTCGTGGATCGGTTCGTGCGGATGCTGGGCGCGTTCGTGGCCGCACCGCATACCGCGGTCGGCGATATCGATCTGCTCGACGCCGCCGAACGCGGTGCGCTGATCTCCGCCCGCAACGCCACCGAGCACCCGGTGGACCGGTCGGCGACGCTGGCCTCGCTGCTGGACGCGACGGTCGAGACCTACTCCGAGCGCGACGCCCTGGTCGGCGCCGACGGCACCCGGGTGACCTACGCCGAACTCGACCGGCGGGTGAATGTGCTGGCACGGCACCTGATTTCGCTCGGTGTGGGACCGGAGTCGCGGGTCGCGCTGGCGATGCGCCGCTCGGTCGATCTGGTGCTCGCGATGTACGCGGTCACGGTGGCCGGCGGCGCCTATGTGCCGGTGGATCCGGATCAGCCGGCCGAACGCACCGGCTACATCCTCGACACCGCCGACGTGGTGTGTGTCCTCACCGATGCCGACGCCGGATTCGAGACCGATGTCGCACCGGTGGTCCGGGTTGACGACATCGACACCGCGGGTGACGATTCGCCGATCGAGGACGACGAGCGGGTCGCGCCGCTGCTGCCGCAGCACACCGCCTACGTCATCTTCACCTCCGGTTCCACCGGGCGGCCGAAGGGTGTGGCGGTTCCGCACGCCGCGGTGGTCAACCAGTTGCTGTGGAAGATCGCCGAATTCGGCCTGGGCGCCGAGGATTCGGTGCTGCTGAAGACCGCGGCCACCTTCGACCTGTCGGTCTGGGAGTTCTGGTCCGCGGCCGTCTCCGGCGGACACCTGGTGATCGCGGCGCCGGACGGCCACCGCGACCCGGCCTACCTCAACGAGCTGATGGCCCGCGAAGCGGTCACCACGCTGCACGTGGTGCCCTCGATGCTGGACGCGCTGCTCACCGAATCCGATGGGAAGCTGACGAATTCGCTGCGTCGCGTGCTGGCGATCGGTGAGGCGCTGCCGGGTGCGACCGCCCAGCGGTTCCGCCGCGACAACGCCGCCGAACTGTTCAACCTGTACGGCCCGACCGAGGCCGCGGTCTCGATCACGAGCCATCGCGTCACCGCGGACGAACAGCAGTCGGTGTCGATCGGTGCGCCGGAGTGGAACAGCCAGGTCTACGTGCTGGATTCACGTCTGCACCCGGTGCCGGACGGCGTCTCCGGTGAGCTGTATCTGGCCGGTGCGCAGCTGGCCCGCGGCTACTTCGCGCGGCCGGATCTGACCGCGGACCGGTTCGTGGCCAACCCCTTCCAGCCGGGCGCCCGGATGTACCGCACCGGTGACCTGGTGAGCTGGAATGCCCGGGGCGAACTGGAATATCAGGGCCGCACCGACTTCCAGGTCAAGATCCGCGGCTTCCGCATCGAACTCGGCGAGATCGAGTCGGCGCTGCTCGGCCTGGACGAGGTCGCGCAGGTCGCGGTGCTGGCGAAGTCGGACCCGCGCATCGGCGACCGGCTGGTGGCGTATCTGGTCCCGGCCGGCGACAGCCTGGACATCGACGCGGTGAAGGCGGCACTGAACGCGGCGCTGCCGTCGTACATGGTGCCCTCGGCCTTCGTCGAACTGGACGCGTTGCCGCTGAACATCAACGGCAAACTCGACCGGCGCGCGCTGCCCGAACCGGAATTCGAGACCACTGCCTTCCGGGCGCCCTCGACACCGATCGAAGAGGCGGTCGCCTCGGTGTACGCCGATGTGCTGTCGGTCGAGCGCGTCGGCGCCGACGACGACTTCTTCGCCCTCGGCGGTAACTCGCTGCTGGCCACTCAGGTCGCCGCGCGCCTCGGTGCGCTGCTCGACACCCGGGTGCCGGTGCGGGCGCTGTTCGAATCCTCGACGGTGGCCGGGCTGGCCGCCAAGGTCGAACAGCAGGCCGGTGCCGGCGGTCGCCCGCCGCTGACGGCCGGACCGCGCCCCGAGCACATCCCGCTGTCACTGGCGCAGAACCGCATGTGGTTCCTCAACCAGTTCGACACCACCTCGTCGGTGGACAACATCCCGGTAGCGATCCGGCTCTCCGGCGCGCTGGATGTGTCCGCGCTGCGCGAGGCGGTCGCCGATCTCATCGCACGCCACGAGATCCTGCGGACGGTCTACCCCGAGACCGCCGCCGGTCCGGTGCAGCGGGTGCTGTCGCCGGCCGAGGTGGCGATCGATCTCGAGCCGGTGCGGATCGAGGAGTCCGGCGTGGTCGAGGCCGTCACCGCCGCGGTGACGACCGGCTTCGACGTGACCACGCAGATTCCGTTCCACATCCGTCTGTTCCAGGTCACCGACACCGACTTCGTGCTGGTCTTCGTCGCGCACCACATCGCGGCCGACGGCTGGTCGATGGGCCCGCTGACCCGGGATCTGATGGTGGCCTACGCCTCGCGCGCCGAGGGTGCGGCACCGGCGTGGGCGCCGATGCCGGTGCAGTACGCCGACTTCAGCATCTGGCAGCGCAATCTGCTCGGCTCCGAGGACGATCCGGAGAGCCTGCTCAGCGCCCAGGCCGACTACTGGCGGCAGGCGCTGGCCGGAATTCCGGACGAGCTGAACCTGCCCGCGGACCGGCCGCGGCCGACCGTGCAGTCGTTCCAGGGCGGGCGGGTGCTGTTCCCGATCGGTACCGAGCTCTACGAGGGACTGCAGCGCACCGCGCGCGAGCAGAACGCGACGCTGTTCATGGTCGTGCACACCGCACTCGCACTGTTCCTGGCGCGGATGTCGGGGACCGACGACATCGCGATCGGCACCCCGATCGCGGGCCGCGGCGAGGCCGAACTCGACGATCTGATCGGCATGTTCGTCAACACGCTGGTGCTACGCACCCACGTGCGCGGCGAGCTGACCTTCGGTGAGCTGCTGAGCCACGCCAAGGACGCGGACCTGCAGGCCTTCGCGCACGCGGACATCCCGTTCGAGCGGTTGGTCGAACTGCTCAATCCGGAGCGCTCCACCGCGCGGCATCCGCTGTTCCAGGTGGCGCTGTCGTTCGAGAACCTGCCCGAGAGCACGTTCGAACTGCCCGGATTGCACGTCTCGGCGCTCGATTTCGACGTCGACACCGCGAAATTCGATCTGTCGCTGACGGTTCGCGAATCCGACGACGATCGCAACGGCATGTACGCCGAATTCTCCTACGCGCGTGACCTTTTCGACGACGCCACGGTGGAGGTCTTCGCGCAGCGGTTCACCCGCCTGCTCGAGGCGATCGTCGGGCAGCCGCAGACCCCGGTCGGCGATCTGTCGCTGCTGGCCGCCGAGGAGTACGAGCTGCTCACTCACGTCCACGGCGACGAGGTGATGGCCACCGGACTGCTGCCGGATCTGATGAGCCACGGCGTCCGGCTCGGCCGCGATCGAATCGCGGTGCGCTACAACGGTGAATCGATCACCTACGGCGAACTCGACGACCGGTCCTCGCGCCTGGCGCGGGTGCTGATCGAACGCGGTGTCGGACCCGAGCAACTGGTCGCGGTCTCCTTCCCGCGTTCCTACGAGATGGTGCTGGCCGTCCTGGCCGTCACCAAGGCCGGTGGCGCGCACGTGCCGGTGGATCCGAACTATCCCGAGGATCGGGTGCGGCATATGCTCACCGATTCCGGTGCGCTGCTGGGCATCACCGGTTCGGCGTATGTCGGCGACCTGCCCGGCGACGTGGAATGGCTGGTCCTCGACGACCCCGCGACCGACGAACTGTGCGCCGCGCAGTCGGCGGCGCCGGTGACCGACGCCGATCGGCGCACTCCGTTGCAGATGGCGCATCCGGCCTATGTCATCTACACCTCGGGCTCGACCGGTAAGCCCAAGGGTGTCACCGTGACCCACGCCGGTCTCGGCGGCCTGGCGGATGTGGCGACGAGCCTGTACGGCCTGGAGCCGCAGCATCGGTTCCTGCACATCTGCTCGCCCAGCTTCGACCCGTCGGTGCTGGAGTGGGTGTGCGCGTTCTACATCGGCGCCACGCTGGTGATCACGCCGCCGCAGATCATCGGTGGCCCGGAGCTGGCGGAACTGCTGCGCACCGAGCAGGTCACCCACACCATCATCACGCCCGCGGTGCTGGGCACGATGGATCCGGCCGACCAGGAGCAGTTGCTGGTGACGTCGGTGGGTGGCGATGTGACCACGCCGGAACTGCTGGCGAAGTGGCAGCCGGGGCGTAAGTACTTCAACGCCTACGGTCCGACCGAGACGACGATCATCTCCTCGTACGCGCGGTTGTTCCCGGGCAACCACATCACCATCGGCACCCCGGTGCACGGCATGTCGGCGCTGGTTCTCGACGCCCGCATGAACCCGGTGCCGCCGGGGGTGGCCGGTGAGCTGTTCCTCTCCGGTGGTGCGGTGGCCCGCGGCTACCAGCATCGGCCGGGGCTGACCGCGGAGCGGTTCGTCGCCAACCCGTGGGGCGCGCCCGGAACCCGGATGTACCGCACCGGTGACGTGGTGCGGTGGTACGCCGAACCGGATGTGCGCGCCGGCAATATCGCCCGCCCGGAGGTGCCGTGGGAGCTGGATTACGTCGGCCGCACCGACTTCCAGGTGAAGATCCGCGGTTTCCGCATCGAACTCGGTGAGATCGACGCGGTGCTCGGCCGGCACCCGGATGTCGAATTCGCGATCACCATCGGCCGCGAAACCGCCGCCGGTGCAACGATTCTGGTGTCCTACGTGCTGGGTGTTCCGGGACGTGCGGTCGACCCCGCCGCCGTGACCGACCATGTGGCCGCGGTGCTGCCGCCGCATATGGTGCCCTCGGCGATCGTGGTCCTGGACGAGATTCCGCTGACCCCGGTCGGCAAGCTCGACCGCAAGGCGCTGCCGGAACCCCAGCTCGCGCCGCGCGAGTTCCGGGCGCCGACCAGTGCGCTCGAGGCGACCATCGCCGAGGTGTTCGCCGAGGTGCTGGGCGTCGAACAGGTCGGACTCGACGATTCGTTCTTCGCGCTCGGCGGTGACTCGATCCTGTCGATCCAGCTGGTCTCGCGGGCCAAGGCGCGCGGTGTGCTCTTCACGCCGCGGCAGGTCTTCGAACGGCGCAGCGTGGCCGCGCTGGCGGAGATCGCCACCCGCGCGGGTGAGGCCGAGCAGCAGGTGCTCGCCGAACTGCCCGGTGGCGGTGTCGGCGAGATCCCGCTGACGCCGATCATGGCCTCGATCCTCGGCACCGGATCGTCGTATCAGCGGTTCTCGCAGGCCATGGCGCTGCGACTGCCCGACGACACCGACCGGGAGACGCTGGTCGCGACCGTCGCCGCGGTCGTCGATCACCACGATGTGCTGCGGACCCGCTTGCGGCGCAACGAGTCCGCCGCCGTGGACAGCCGGGACGGGTGGACCTTCGAGGCCCTGGAACAGGGCGCGATCGACGTCGATGCCCTGGTACATCGGATCGACCTGCCCGGTGACATCTCCGACGCGGAACTGTCACGCCGGGCGAGCGTCGAATACGACGCCGCGCTGGGCCGCCTCGATCCGGCGAATGCGGTGATGACGCAGTTCCTGTGGTTCGCCTTCACCGGTGCCGGCTCATCCCGCCGGGACGTGCTCGTGATCGTCGCCCACCACTTCGTGGTCGACGGTGTGTCGTGGCGCATCCTCATCCCGGATCTCGCGGTGGCCTGGTCGCAGCTGAGGTCGGATCAGGCCGTGGCGCTGCCCGCGAACGGCACGTCCATGCGCCGCTGGGCGCACGCCCTGGTCGACGCCGCGGCCGCGCGAGCCACGGAACTGCCGTTCTGGCAGCAGATCGCGGCGTCCGAGGATCCGGTGCTGGGCGAGCGGGCCTTCGACCCGGCGGTCGACACCTTCGACACCGTCGATCGGGTCGAGGTGCTGCTGCCGGCCGAGGTGACCGATGCGGTGCTGACCGGCGTGCCGGACAAGTACCGGGCCGGTGTCGACGACGGCCTGCTGTCGGCGCTCGCGCTGGCGGTCAGCACCTGGCGCGGTGACGCCGCGGGCGGCGCCGCGCTGGTGAAGCTCGAGGGACACGGCCGCGAGGAGAGTGTGGTCCCGGGCGCCGATCTGTCGCGGACGGTGGGCTGGTTCACCAATGCCTATCCGGTGCGGCTGGATCTGGGCCACGCCGACGTCGCGGCCGCCCTGCGTGGTGGAAAAGCCCTGGGCGACATCGTGAAATCGGTGAAGGAGCAGTTGCTCGCGGTGCCGGACAAGGGCATCGGATACGGCTTGCTGCGCTACCTGAACCCGGAGACCGGTTCGGAGCTGGCGGCCGGTACCGCGCCTCAGATCAGCTTCAACTATCTGGGACGCGCGGACACCGGTGCGGGCCCGCAGACCGCAGAGACCGCCGAGAGCGGCTCGGAGCCGGTCGGATTCGACTGGGCGCCGGTGGTGGATCTGGGACAGCTGGATGCCGACATGGATCCGGATATGCCCGCCAACGCCGCGATCGACATCAACGCGATCGTCACCGACGGGCCGGAGGGCGCGCAGCTGTCCGCATCCTTCGCGTTCCCGACCGGGCTGTTCGGCAAGCAGCGCGTGCAGGAGTTCGCGGATCTGTGGGTGGCGGCGCTGACCGCGCTCGCCGACCATGTCCGGCAGCCGGAGGCGGGCGGTCTGACGCCGTCCGATCTGCCCCTGGTCGAGGTCGCGCAGTCCGAGATCGACGAGTGGGAACGGCAGTATCCGGGGCTCTCGGACGTCTGGCCACTCTCGCCGCTGCAGTCGGGTCTGCTGTTCCACGCGATGATGACCCAGCAGACCGTGGACGTCTACACCATGCAGGCCGTGGTGGATCTCGGCGGCGCGGTCGACGAGGACCGGCTGCGCGCGGCCGGTCAGGGCATCCTGGACCGGTACCCGAACCTGCGTGCCGCCTTCGTCACCGACGCCGGCGGCCGCGCGGTCCAGCTGATCTCGGATCGCGTCGAGGTGCCGTGGCATACCGTCGATCTGACGGATCTGCCGCAGCAGCAGCGGATTCCGGAGTTGAAGCGCCTGCTCGAAGAGGATCGGGCCACGCACTTCGACATGTCGCGGGCGCCGCTGCTTCGGTTCACGCTGTACCGGACCGACGGCAACGCCTTCCATCTGGCGATCACGACCCACCACATCCTGGTGGACGGCTGGTCGATGCCGCTGCTCATGCGCGATCTGCTGGTGCTCTACGCGGTGCGCGGTGATACCGCCGCACTGCCGCGGGTGTCCTCGTACCGGAACTTCCTGAGCTGGCTGGCCGGGCGCGACCGCGAGGAATCGCTGCGCACCTGGTCGCGGGCGCTGGCCGGTGCGGACGAGCCGACCCAGCTCGCACCCGCGGCGCGGGGACCCGAGCACTACGAGATCGAGAAGTTCGTCGCCGAGGTCGACGAGGCTCGCACGCGCCGGATCACCAAGTACGCCGCCGAGGTCGGGGTCACGGTCAATACGCTGGTGCAGGCCGCGTGGGGCATTCTGCTCGGCCGGCTCACCGGCCGCGACGACGTGGTGTTCGGCGCGACGGTCTCGGGCCGCCCGCCGGAGCTGACCGGGGTCGAATCCATGGTCGGCCTGTTCATCAACACGCTGCCCGTGCGCGTCGGCGTGGACGACCGCTCGTCGGTCGGTGAGTTGCTGCAGGGCCTGCAGCGCGATCAGGCCGATCTGCTCGACCACCACTACGTGGGCCTCACCGATATCCAGCGAATCGCCGGCGCCGGAGCACAATTCGACACGCTGCTGGTGTTCGAGTCGTATCCGATGGATACCGATGCGATCGCCGCGGCGAGTTCGATCGACGGCATGTCGGTGACCGGTGTCGGCACCAACGACGCGACCCACTACCCGCTGACCCTGCTGGTGACCGCCGAATCGACGATCGAGGTGACCTGGAAGTACCTGACCAGTCGCTTCACCGCCGAGGAAGTGCACACCCTGGCCGAGCGGCTGGACCGGGTGCTGGACGCGCTGACCGGCGATCCGGCGGCCGCGGTCGGCGATATCGACATCCTCGATGCCGACGAGCGGGCGCGGATCCTGGCCGGCGCGGCGGTGGCCGCCGATCCGGTCGCCGAACCCGGCCGGGTCGGCAGCCGGACGGTCGCCAAGGCGCTCGGCGATGTGGTCGAGGAGGATCCGCAGGCTCCCGCGCTGCTGTCCGGCGACGCCGAAATCGCCTATCACGAGGTGGATTCGCGGTCGTCGAAGCTGGCCCGGGTGTTGATCGGACGCGGCGTCGGCCCGGGCGACATCGTCGCGGTGGCCCTGCCGCATTCGGTGGATGCCGTGGTAGCGCTGTGGGCGATCCAGAAGGCCGGCGCCGCGGCGCTGTTCGCCGACGGCCTGTCCTTCGGGGAGATCGTCGCCGCGGGTGCCGGCTGGGGTATCGCCCTGGAGCCGGCGGCCAAGTCGGTGCGCTGGGTGGTCCCGACCGATCCGAAGGTGCGCGCGGAAATCGATGCGGCACAGGCACATCCGGTGTCCTACGCCGACCGCGTCCGGCCCCTGCAGGACGAGCATCCGGCCTTCGTGGTGCGGGCGGCCGACGGCACCCTGCGCACGCTGACCCAGGAGCAGGCCCTCGACCACGCCGACACCCTGCGCGCCGACCACGAGATCGACTACGAGTCGACCACGTACACCACGGCGACGGCGGGTCCGGCAGCGCTGGCGGAATTCCTGACCTCCGCGACCGCGGGCGCACTCTCGGTCCTGCCCAGCGGTGATATCTCCGGTGACCTGGCCGAGGGCGAGGTCAGCCACTGGTTCACCGCGGCGGGTGAGGCGACCGACGCCGCCGACGGCGAAGTGCGAGTGATCGAGTCGGAGTGAGCCGGAAAGGCCGGTGCACGGGGTGCGGTCGCATCTCGGCACCGGCTTTTCCCATCCGCCACTGCTGAACTCGGGCAGCGCTCGGAAGAAGCGTTCGCTGCGCCTTTCCACCGGAAACGGGTAGGACCGTGAGCGCCGACGTAGAGTCGAGACAGTTCACAGCACAGACCGGGCGGGGCGGCTTCTCCTCGCGTGGGCCGTGGCGAGGCTCTGCAGAGGAGGGGGACATGGAAACAATCACCGCACCCGCGCTGGAGTTGAGCGGGCTGTACAAGCGGTTCGGTGGGCCGTGGGTTGTCGACGGGGTGAGTCTGGCGGTGCCGCCGGGGTCGTTCTTCGGGCTGGTGGGGCCCAACGGCGCCGGGAAGACCACCACGTTGTCCATGGCCGTCGGATTGTTGCGGCCCGATGCCGGGCAGGCGCGGATCTTCGGCGCCGACGTGTGGGCGGATCCGGTGCGCGCCAAGACGATCGTCGGCGTATTGCCGGACGGTCTCGCGCTCCCGGAGCGGCTCACCGGACGTGAATTGCTCACCTACACCGGGCTTCTGCGCGGTCTGCCGCCGGCGACGGTGGCCGAGCGGGCGCAGGAACTGCTCGCGGTCCTCGAGCTGATCGAGGCGGAAAACACTCTGGTCGTGGACTATTCGGCCGGTATGCGCAAGAAAATCGGGCTCGCCACCGCACTGCTGCACGGACCCAAGCTGTTGGTGCTCGACGAACCGTTCGAGGCGGTGGATCCGGTGTCCGCCAGCACTATTCGCACGATTCTGCGGCGGTTCGTCACCGCCGGTGGCTCCGTGGTGCTGTCGAGTCATGTGATGGCGTTGGTGGAAAACCTGTGCGATCACCTCGCCGTCATCGACAAGGGGAGGGTGGTCGCCGCCGGTTCGGTCGCCGAGGTGCGGGGGGAGGGCAGCCTCGAGGAGGCGTTCGTCCGGCTGGTGGGCGGACGCATCGGGGGAGACGAGGGCCTGTCGTGGTTGGCGTCCTGATCCGCATGCGCTGGCGGCTGACCGTCCGCGCGATGAACAACGGACGGGCTGCGGTCGGCTTCTGGCTCGGTCTGGTCTTCGGGATACTCGCCGCCGTCGCCACCGCGGTGGTGATGGCGGCGGCCGGCCACGCCTGGGATACCCGCGCGGCGATCAATGTGGCCGCGACGCTGTACGCGGTGTGGACGCTCGGCTGGCTGGCCGGCCCGATCATCACCGGCAGCAGCGACGAAACACTGCAGCCCGAACACTTCCGGCTGCTGCCGCTGAGCTATCGCCAATTGGCGATCGGTCTCGCGGCGGTCGCCTTCACCGGGCCGGCCGGTGCGGTCAACCTGATCGCCTTCGCCGGACTGGTCGCGCTCGCAGCACAATTGGGGGTGGTACCGACCCTGTTCGCGGTGGCCGGGATGTGCCTGCAACTGATCTTCGTGGTGCTGCTCTCCCGCGCGGTACTCGCGTGGATCGGCGCCGCGATGCGTTCGCGCCGCGGTCGCGATCTCGGTGTCGTCCTGGCGGGCCTGACCGGCCTCGCCTACTACCCCCTGCAACTGCTGGTGTCCTATCTCGGGCCGCGCCTGGAGCACGTATCGCCCGGCCTGGGCGCGACCCTGCGAATCCTGCCCTCGGGATGGGCGCCCTACGCGGTCCAAGCGGCCGAGGAAGGTCACTGGTGGTTCGGCGTCGGGGCCCTGGCGGGACTCGCCGCGCTGTCGGCGCTGCTGTGGCAGGCGTGGGCGGTACTGCTGCGCCGGCGCCTCACCACCACGGCCGCGCCCGCCGGACCCGTTCGCGCACAGGCGGGTTCGGGACGCCTCGACCGGCTGGTCCGCCCGACACCGGTCGGCGCGGTGGTACTCAAGGAATTGCGCACCTGGTCGCGCGACGGCCGGCGGCGGGCGGCGCTGCTACCGCTGATGCTCATCGGCGTGGTCCTGCCGCTCTTCCTCGGACTGCAGAACGGTGGCGCGAGCCTGCCTTTCGCGGGCGTGTTCGTGGTGTGGATGGCCGCGATGGCCAGCGCCGACATGTACGCCTTCGACGGCACCGCCCTCTGGCACACCCTGGTCATTCCGGGTGCCGTGCGCGCCGACGTCCGCGGCCGCATGATCGCCTGGCTCCTGATGGTCGGCCCGCTCGCCGTGGTGCTCACACTCGTGCTCCCGGGTGCGGCCGGGCGCCCGCAGATGTATCCGTGGGCGGTATCGACGCTGCCGGTGGTGGTGGGCGTCGGCGTGGCGGCGTCGATGTTCCTGTCGGTCTACGCCGCGTATCCGCTTCCGCAGCAACGCGGTAACCCCTTTGCCGGCAATTCCGGTAATCCGGGATGTGCGCGGGCGCTGGTCCAGTTGGCGGTCGGCTTCGGTCAGCTCGTGGTGAACCTGCCGGTGCTCGGCCTGCTCGCGCTGGGCGCCTATCTCCACAACGCCCTCGTGCAATGGTCGGCGCTGCCGGTCGGAATCGTCCTGGGTGCCGGCGCCGCACTGCTCGGCGCACAGGTGGCCACCCGCCGCGTCGAAGCCCGCGGGCCGGAACTGCTGGCCGAGGTGAAACCGCGCTGAACCCCTCCGGGAGATTCGCCGGAATCTGACGATTTCGGCCGCGCCCCTGACCCTTCCGGCCGTCGCCATCGACCGGCCCGGATTCCTGGCGTTCCATTTCAGCAGGCCGCATGTGCGACCGGATGCTCCCGCTGGAAGGAACGATGATGACCGAGTACGTGACGCTCGAACACGGACGGCTCGCCTGCGATCTGGTCGGGGACGGACCGCTGGTGGTGCTGTCGCACGGCATGGGCACCCTGCGCCAGGACTTCCGCTTGCTGCTCGGGCCGCTGGCCGCGGCGGGGTACCGGGTGGTCAACGTCGATATGCGCGGGCACGGCGAGTCCGGTACGGAGTGGCCCTCGGTGACCGGGAAGGCCGCCATCAGCCGCGCCGATGTAGCGGCGGACCTGCTGGGCGTGATCCGGCACTTCGGCGGCCCGGCGGTGATCGTCGGGCACTCGCTGTCGGGCGGTTCGGCGACGATCGCCGCGGCACAGGCTCCGGAGCTGGTGAGCGGGATCGTCGAGATCGGACCCTTCACCCGCACACAGCGGCTGCACGTCGGCGCTCTGCTCGGCAGCCGCCGATACCGCCGCGGCATGGTTCGCCTCGCCCTCACCATGACACTGAAGTCGATGCCCTGGTGGCGGCGCTACCTCGACGTCGCGTATCCGACCAAGCCCGCCGACTACGACCGCTACCTCGCCGACGTGGAGAGCATGCTGCGCCGGCCCGGCCGGTTTGCGGAATTCATGAAGACCGGACAGACCACTCCCGCCGACGCGCATGCCCGATTGGCTGAGGTCCGCTGTCCCGCCCTGGTGATCATGGGTTCGGCCGACCCGGATTTCGCCGATCCCGAGGCCGAGGCGAATGCTATCGTCGCCGCGCTGCCGGACGGTGTGGGTCGCGTCGTCATGATCGAGAACGGGGGACACTACCCGCATGCGCAATCGGCAGATGATGTTGCGGCAGCGATCATTCCGTTCCTCCGCCGGTGCGCGGCGCGGGACGAGAGCGCCGAGGTCCGGCGCGCCGTGTGACGTGCGCGCCCTGGTGCGTCCCTGCCGGATGCGCGGGGGAGTCTCGCCACGGTTGGCCGTCGACCGTGGCGGCCGCCCCGCCCGGCTGCGATGATGGCGAAATGCCCGCGCCGCGCACCATCGTCTTCGTCGTCTACGAGGGCATGCAGTTGGTCGAATTGGCCGGGCCGATGGACGTTTTCGGCACCGTCAACACGATGAGCGCCGAAACCGCCTACCGACTCCTCACGGCGTCGCCGCACGGCCGGTCGATCGAGGCCGACGGCGGCCTGACCCTCGGGGTCGGGCATTCGCTGCACGACCTCGCCTCCTCCGCCGCCGAGATCGACACCCTGGTGGTCGTCGGCGGCCGGATCTCCGGGCCGGTTTCGGCGGAGGTGGTTCGCGAATTACCCGCCCTCGCAAGGAAATCCCGTCGGGTCACCTCGGTGTGTTCCGGCGCGCTGCTGCTCGCGGCGGCCGGCCTGCTCGACGGCTACCGGGCCACGACCCACTGGGGTGCGGCCGATCTACTGGCCCGCTCGTATCCTCGCGTCGTCGTCGAACCCGACCGCATCTATGTTCACGATCGCAACCGCTGGACCTCGGCGGGTGTCTCCGCCGGCATCGACCTCGCGCTGGCCCTCGTGGAGGACGACCACGGCCGGGAGATGGCTCAGCAGGTCGCTCGCGCTTTCGTCGTCTTCACCCGGCGCTCCGGCGGTCAGACGCAATTCAGCGCCCAGTTGCGCATGCAGCCGGCGCGCACCCCCGCGATTCGCGCCGTCCAGCAATGGCTGCCCGATCACCTCGCCGGCGATCTGGCGGTGTCCGCGCTGGCTCGGCGCGCGGGCATGAGCGAACGTCATTTCGCCCGCGCGTTCCGTGCCGAAACCGGTAGTACCCCAGCGGCGTTCGTCGCCGAACTGCGCCTGGAAGCGGCCCGGCGCCTGCTGGAGTCCACCGAACTCACCGTCACCGCCATCGCCCGCGTGGTCGGCTACCGCCACGGCGAAACGCTGCACCGAGCCTTCGTCCGCCGCCTCGCCACCACGCCCGAGGCCTACCGCCGGCAGTACGCCGACGCCGGCCTCGGCACGCCGGCGGCAGAGCCGGTGGTCAGCGCAGCCCGGGGATCCGCATCGTCTCCGCCATGATGCGGGCGCCCTCGTCGTTGAGGTGCAGGCCGTCGCCGCTGTCGAGATCCGGGTGGATGAAGTCGGGCCGCTCCGGATCCGCGACGGCGGCCGCCACATCGAAGACGGCGTCGAAAACCGTTGTGGTCCGCAGCCATTCGTTGACGACGACGCGCACCGGCAGGGCCGGAGCCACATTGACCTCCGGATAGATCACCCCGGCGAAGGGGCCGATCGTGTTGGCGTAGATCGGCAGTCCGGCGGCGTGTGCCCGCGCGGCGAGTTCGGTGTACCCGGCGATCAAATCTTCGGCCGCGGCCACCTCGCCCAGCCCGATGTCGTTGATGCCGAGATTGACCACCACATGGGTGACGCCCGGTACGTCGAGCACGTCGCGGTCGAACCGAGCCAGAGCGCGTTCGCCGACCTCGTCGGTGAGCAACTGGTTGCCGCCGATGCCCTGGTTGACCACCCAGCCGCGGGTCAGCATCGAATTCAGCGCGTCGACGGAGCGGCGATTCGCGCCGAGCGTGGTCCCGGCGCCGTCGAACCAGGAGTCACCGAAAGCCACCACGACGGGGGTGTCCGCGTCGGCGAGCACGTCGACACCGGTGACGTAGAAGCGCGAGGCGACCTCCTCCACCTCGGAGAGGTCCGGATCGGCGGTGTGATCACCGGCGACCACGGCGGCGATCTCCATCGGCTGATGCGAGAAGGTGGCGAGTCCGGTCGCCCCGGGCAGATACAGGCTCAGCAACAGATCGTCGCCGCCGTTCACCGCGAGATCGACGGTGTCGCTGACCATTTCGCCACCCGCCGGGATGCGCACCGTGTCCACCCCGTCGAAACGCAACACGGTATCGGTTTCGGCGATCGTGGCGAATCCGTTCTTGCGCAGGGCGATTCGAGCCGCGCCGATCTCCAGTGTGTCGCGTCCGTACCGATTGCTCAATCGCACCCGAAGCCGTCGGCCGCCACCGGCCATGTGCAGCACCTGACGCACGGTCTGATCGGTGAACTCCCGGGGTTCGGTCAACTGGAACTGCTCGTAGGGGCTGATGATCGCGGAGCGGAATCCGGCGAGCCAGGTGCTGGTCATGACATCTCCATTTAGTTGACGTGAGGAATATCCTCGCAGCAATAATATGAAAGATATTCCTCATGTCAACTATCCGCACGGCAACTGTGCGTTAGGCTGACGGCGTGGAGCACACGCACGACGCCGACGTCTTCGACGACCCGCGCCTGACCGATATCGGGATGCTGTTCGAAGCGACCAACGGGATCCGCCGCAAACTCGAGCCGAGTTGGACTGCGAACGGGCTGTCGCTGCTGGATTTCGCCGCGCTCATGCGGCTGAGCCGCTCGCCCGGCCGCCGGCTGCGGATGACCGATCTGGCCGATCAGGCACAGCTGTCGACCAGCGGCGTCACCCGTCTGGTGGACCGGCTCGAGCGCAACGGATTCGCCCGGCGCCAGCCCGATCCGAACGATCGCCGCAGCTCCTACGCCGCCCTCACCGCCGCCGGCGCGACCCGGCTGGCGAAGGTACTGCCGGAATATCTGAAGATCCTCGACACCTGGTTCTACGGTCAGCTCACCCCGGAGCAGTGCGAGGCACTGATCGGCGGCCTGCGGATCATCCGTGACGCCACCTTTCCGGAGGCGGGCCGGATCTCCGAGTGACACCTCGGCCCCGAGCTGTCGACCGGTCGCCGACCGTTCCGCAGCCGCATAGCCGAATGCTCGCGTTCACCGCACGGTCCGGTATCGCCCGGTCCCTATTGCCGAGATTCGCCCGGTTCGACTCGTAGACTCGACCGATACGAGTTACTTCCCAGCGACACCGGTCGACGACGGGAGCGGCGCATGGCTGATCACGTTCGAACAGACGCTGAACTCGGTTCGCCACCCACCGGTGCCAGACGGTGGTACGCCCTCGCGGTCCTCGCGCTGGGGCTTGCGATGGTGACGCTGGACGGCACAGTCGTCGGTGTGTCGCTGCCGACGATCATCGGTGATCTCGGACTCGATTTCACCCAGGCGCAGTGGGTCTTCTGCGTGTATTCGGTGGTGCTCGCGGTTCTGCTGATCGTCGTCGGCCGGATCGGTGACCGGTACGGCCGGCGCGTGATCTTCGTGCTCGGGGTGCTGATCTTCGTCGGCGGCAGTCTGTTGTCCGCCTCCGCGGATTCGGCGAGTCCGCTCATTTGGGGCCGGATCGTGCAGGGGATCGGCGGTGCGGCGGTCGTGGCGGGATCACTGGGCACGGTTGCGGCGATGTTCCACGGGCGCGCGCGCGTCATCGCGTTCACCGCGTGGGTGGTCGCTCCGGCCGGAGCGGCGGTCGTCGGCGCGGCGCTGGCCGGGTGGTTCATCGACTCCTTCACCTGGCCGTGGATCTTCCTGATCAACGTGCCGATCGCGGTGGTCGTGCTGCTCGGGACGGTTCTCGTGCCCGAAACCCGCATCGGCGGTTCGGCCACCGGACCGGATGTGGACGGCTGGCTGCTCAGTACGGCCGGGTTCGCGCTGGTGATCTTCGCTCTCATCGAGGGCGAGCGTTACGGCTGGGTGCGGCCGCGGCGGGAGTTCACCGTGTTCGGGGTGACCTGGTCGATGCAATCGGCGAGTTCGCCCATACCGTTCGTGCTCGCTGTCGGCGTGTTGCTGCTGGTGCTGTTCGTCTTCTGGGAAAGACACCGGGTGAGGGTGGAACATGCCGCGCTGGTGGACTTCTCGCATCTGCGCGATCCCCGGCACTGGGGTGACGGCGCGGCCCTGCTGATCGCGGCGGCACAGTTCGGAGTGCTCTTCGTGCTGCCGCTGTACCTGGTGAACTGCCTCGGGTTGTCCACGCTGCGAACGAGTTCGATTCTCGTGGTGCTGACCGGCTGCGCGCTGATCTCGGCGATCCTGACCGCCGGGCCGCTGCGGGCGGTACCTCCGCTGTGGCTGATCCGGATCGGCCTGGCGATCGCGTTGCTCGCGATGGCGGTGACCGCGCTGGCATTGACCTCGACTATTCCGGCGTGGGCCCCGACCGTGCTACTCGCCTGCTACGGAATCGGACTCGGGCTGGCCTCCGCCCCGTTGACGGCGAATATCCGGCGCACCGGCGCGGGCACCGTGGCATCGGATCCGGGATCGATCACCGCGGCCACCGCCCGGCCCGCCGGTGCCGCGCTCGGCGTGGCGGTCCTCGGCAGTATCCTCTCGATCGGTCTCGGCCACTTCCTGCCCGATCGGCTGAGCTACGTCCCCGGCCTGACCGCGCGGGCCGCCGGCGCCGTGGGTGCGGCCACCCGCGATTCGGCGGGCGACGCGATCGTCGGACTGCGTACCCAGCACGCGCCGACCGCGGTCACCGACGCGCTGGCCAACGGCTTCGCCGACGCGACTCGGGTGGCGCTGCTCGGCGTCGCGGTGGTGCTGCTGCTGGCCTTCGTGGTGGCCACGCGCATCCCGCCCGAGGCCCAGCAGATCGACACCGATCAGATCGATGCCGAACCGCCCGGTGCCGAACCGCCCGGTGCGGTGGCCCGCCACCGGGTCACCGAGCGGCCGGAGGCGGCGCGCCGGATCACCGACGAGGAGGGCGCCGCGCCGGTCGAACGCGGCGAAGCGACGTAGCGATCCCGGCGGCCGACATTCCCCCGGATCACCAGTCGATCAGATCGAGTTCGTGCAGGCGCCGGAAGACCAGCATCGAGCCGGGCGCGACATGCGGCATGGCCGCGTACTCGCCGACGGTGAAATAACGCAGTTCGGCGATCTCGCTGGTCGGCGTCGGTTCGCCGGTGAGGTCCGCGATGAAGCAGGTCATGTGCAGCGCGGTACCGGGCGTGTGCCCGTACGCCTCACATTCGAAGACGCCGAGTTCGTCGTGGGCCGCCACGTCGACACCGAGTTCCTCGCGCACCTCGCGGTACAACGCCTGCACCGGTGATTCACCGGGGTCGATCTTCCCGCCCGCCATGTAGAACACCTCTTTGCCGGTCGAACGTGCCTGCAGCAGACGGCGATTCCGGATGTGCGCGAGTGCGGCGGTGCGAATCATAAAGGGAGCCTTCACGATACGGTCGGTGCGGGCGGGGAGCTCACCGGGTGGCAGGCGCGAGCTTCCAGTGTTCGTGCAGGGCCGCGGCGATCTCGGGCAGCACGGTGACCGGGATACGCTGCTCACGCAGGATCCGGCGAATCTCGGCGACCTGTTCGCGCTTGCGGTGTTCGTAGGCGTTGGAGACCGGATGCCGCACCGGCGGAATGCTGAGCAGTACCAGTTCGTCGTGCGGTTCGTCGCCGCCGGTCAGATCCAGCGCGAGCGACCAGCGGGCGCGCTCGTCGAGGGCGAACCGCCCGGCCACCACCCGATCCCACTCCAGCCGCGATTCGGCCCACGGGGTGCGCCGGTAGATCGCGCGGTCGGTGAGAACGACGACATCGCGACCGAACAGCGCCACCAGCAGCGCGATACCCGCCACCGCGCCGGCCAGCAGTCCCGTGAAGATCCGGTTCACTCCGAACAGGGCCACCACGGCACCGCAGATCACCAGCACCGACAGCACGGCGAGCGCACTGTAGGTGAAGGTGCGGCGGCCGGTGACGACACCGGCCCGCACCGCCCGGACCGGTCCGCGGGACCGCCGGGAGATGTCGGGTCCGGATACGGGCGGGACGTCGTCGCTCATGGTGACACCTCGGAGTTCGCTCGCGTCGGACTCAGCCGCGCAGCGGGACGGCGGCCTCGGCGGTGTAGACCAGGAAGGTCAGGCTTTCCTGGAAGTACAGCTGCACGCTCTCCGCGTCGTGGGACAGGTAGCCGATCGACAGGTCCTGACCCAGTTGCAGATCGAAGTCGCCGCCGCGGGTGGTGAGCACGAAGGCACCGTCGATGGCGGGCGCCCAGATGATCTCGCCCTCGGGGATCAGCCGCTCGATATGTGTGCGGATCGGATGGCCGTGGTCGGAGGTCTCGCTCACCGCGGTGTACAGATCGGCGCTCAGCAGCACCGAATACGGCCCGTCGACACCGGCGAGGCGCAACTTGCTCAGTGCCTGTGCGATGGCCTCCGGGATGAGTCGCGGATCGCTCGGCGCGGTGACAGGGGTGTTCGACACGGCCGCGCGGATGCCGGTGATACCGGCGGCGGGGTAGCCCTCGAAGACGGCGCGGTCCTCGGCGAACGCGATCTTGCGGGCGGCATCCTTGACCGGATCCAGATCCGCGTCCTGTGCGCCGCGCTCGACGTTGTCGAGTTCCTCGCGCGAGAGAGTGAACGGCACGCGCAGCTCGACCAGCGGCGCCACCACGCGCTGGCGAGCCTGGACGCCCTGATCGGGCGCGTCGATGAGGGTGGTGCGTCCCAATCCGACCGCGGAATAGTCGGTGCCGTGCGGGCCGGACAGATCCACCACCCGGCGACCGGCGATATGACGCCGGAAGGTGCGCGTCGCCTCCTCCTCGATGGCCGACCACGCCTCGGAGGTGATCGGCGCGAGTTCACGGTGCAGATTGTTCATTGAGGGATCCTTTTCAACGTGCCGATACCGAGGGAGCCGTCGCCGGAAGACGCGGCCGCGGGCAGCTCGGCGATTCCGGCTGCCTCGAGTTCCAGGTCCTGCTCCGAAGCCGCCTCCTGTGCGGGGGCGTCCGGAAGGTCGTCGAAGAAATCGTTGGCCGGGGTGAAGAACAGGGTGCCGGTGATCGCGGTGGAGAAATCGAGAATGCGGTCGTAGGGCGCCTCGTCGCTGCCGAGGAACATGCGGACCAGCATCCGTTCGGTGACATCCGGGGTAGCGGCGTAAGCGATGTAGTACGTGCCGAATTCGCCCTCGCGGACACTGCCGAAGGGCATGTTGGCACGCAGGATCTGGCGCTCGGTGCCGTCCGGATCGATCAGGGTGTTCACCGCGACATGGGAATCCGCCGGCTTGTCCTCGTCGGACAGCTCCAGATCCTCGAGTTTGGTACGGCCGATGACGAGTTGCTGCTCCTCGACCGTCAGCGAACTCCACGCCTCCAGATCGTGCAGATATTTCTGGACGATGACATAACTACCGCCGGCGAACTCGGGATCCTCGTCGCCGATGAGTGCCGCGGCGACGGCGGCAGGACCCTCGGGATTCTCGGTGCCGTCGACGAAGCCGAGCAGATCACGCTGTTCGAAATAGCGAAACCCGGTCGTCTCGTCGATGATCGTGGCCGCACCCTTCAACCGGGAACCGATCAGCATCGCCAATTCGAAACAGGCGTCCGGCAATTCGCCCTTGATGTGAAACAGCAGATCGCCCGGCGTGGCCGGGGCCTGATGCTTCTCCCCGGCGTAGCCCGGAAATTCGTGCAACTGCGCGGGTTTCGGGCCGGCGAACAGCCGATCCCAGGCGGCGGAACCGATACTCGTCACACAGGACAGCCGCGTTTCCGGCACCCGGAACCCGATCGAGCGCCGCAGTCCCGCCAGATCCGCGAGAAGGTCGCGCACCACCGGCTCACCGCCCTCGTCGATCGTCGCGACGAGGAAGATCGCGGCGCGCGAAAGCGGATCGAGGATCGGCTGCGGCTCACCCATGATCAACAGGGTACGGTGCCGGGCCGACAGCGCGTGCGGACGGCCCGACCTCGCGAGACCGGCCTCACTTCGCGACGGTCAGCAGGAATACCGCGTCGTCGATGGCCTTCACACTGTGCCGAGCCGAGGGAATGACGAGCAGATCGCCGGGCGAGCCCTTCCACTCGTTGGTGCCACAGATCAGAATCAGGGTTCCGGTCAGGACCTGCAGGGTGGCTTCGCCGTGAGTTTCGTGCTCGGCCAGGCTCTGGCCGGCGGTCAGCGCGATGAGGGTCTGGCGCAGGCTGTGGGTGTGGCCGCCGTAGAGGGTTTGCGAACTGCGTCCACTCGTGGCGGACGCGGCCAGCTTCAGCTGCTGGCGAGCCGCCGCCGTCAGCGATTTCTTGTCCATGATCTGCCTCTCGCGGTTCAGCCGGGATCGGGGCTGTGGTCACAGGCTGGATATGGCTGAGTATGCCGGACCCACCTCGCGCGGTCGGCCGTTTCGCCGATGCGATTCGGGTTCGATACCTGCCGGGCGCGATTCAGCCGGCGGTGGCGGGGGCGGTGTCGCGGGCGAAGCGCCGGATCCGGTAGCGCAGCCCCGACCGCGACTGCGACCAGGGCGCGTCCTCCACCTGCCAGTCGCCCTCGATCGCGGGTGCGTAGGCATCGCCGGGGATATCGGCGTCGATTTCGGTGACCATCAGATCGGTCGCGTAATCCATTGCCTGCCGGTAGATTTCGCCGCCACCGATGATCCACACGGTCTCCGCGGCGGCCAGTGCGATGGCGCTCGCCACCGAATCGGCGCGTTCGGCGCCCGCTGCCGACCACTGCGATTGGCGCGTGATCACGATATTGCGCCGTCCGGGCAGCGGCCGGAAACGCGCGGGCAGCGAATCCCAGGTGCGCCGGCCCATCAGTACCGGATGATCGGCGGTGACCATTTTGAAATGCGCCACATCCTCGGGCACTCGCCACGGAATGGCGTTGTCCGCGCCGATCACGCCGGCCCGGGTCTGCGCCCAGATCAGCCCGATGCGGCTCATACCGCCACCGGTGCCTTGATCGCCGGATGATGGCGGTAGTCGAGCACTTCCACGTCGTCGAAGGTGTAGTCGAACAGGCTCGGCGCGGGCCGCAGATGCAACCGCGGGAACGGGTACGGCTCGCGGCTCAGCTGTTCGCGAACCTGCGTCAGATGGTTGTCGTAGATGTGGCAGTCGCCGCCGGTCCAGATGAAATCGCCGGGCTCCAATTCGGTCTGCTGCGCGACCATCTGGGTCAGCAGCGCGTAGCTCGCGATATTGAACGGCACCCCGAGAAAAAGGTCGGCGCTGCGCTGATACAGCTGGCAGGACAGTTTTCCGTCCGCGACGTGGAATTGGAAGAACGCGTGGCACGGGGCCAGCGCCATCTTGTCCAGATCCGCCACGTTCCACGCCGAGACGATGATCCGCCGGGAATCGGGATCGGTGCGCAGCGTCTGCAGAACCTGCGCTATCTGGTCGATGTGGGTGCCGTCCGGAGTGGGCCAGCTGCGCCACTGAACCCCGTAGACCGGCCCGAGTTCACCGTGCGCGTCGGCCCATTCGTCCCAGATCGTGACACCGTGCTCGTGCAGCCAGCGGACATTGGAATCGCCGCGCAGGAACCACAGCAATTCGTAGACGATCGATTTCAGATGCACCTTTTTCGTGGTGATCAGCGGGAAGCCGGCGGAGAGGTCGTAGCGCAGCTGATGTCCGAAAATCGAACGCGTACCCGTCCCGGTGCGGTCGGATTTCGGCGTACCGCGCTCGAGTACCAGCCGCAGCAGATCCTCGTACTGGGTGTCGTTTCCGGGCGCGCCGTCCATATCCGCAAGCCTAGCCTTCGGGCGACCACCGCCTCATCGCGTGGTGGTCCGCTGGCTAGCCTGGGGCACCGTGCGCATGCTCTATGTGATCGGAATCGGCGCCGGGGATCCCCGGCAGGTGACCGTGCAGGCGGTCGAGGCGATTCGGCAGGTCGACACGTTCTTCGTCATCGGCAAGGGGGAGACCAAGCGGGAACTGACCGAGGTCCGCGCCGCGATCCTCGCCGCACACGCCGATCCGGAACATCGCGTGGTGGCCATCGCCGATCCGCCGCGCGAACGCA
Source organism: Nocardia nova NBRC 15556 (assembly GCF_001613005.1). Lineage (GTDB taxonomy): Bacteria > Actinomycetota > Actinomycetes > Mycobacteriales > Mycobacteriaceae > Nocardia > Nocardia nova. Next base: position 23,475 of record NZ_BDBN01000035.1, read on the forward strand.
CGGTCTCCGGCTCCGACGACTATCGCGAGGTGGTCGAGGACTGGCATCGCCGCCGTGCCGAACTGCTGGCCGAGGCGTTCGATGCCACCGAGGGGGTCGGCGGCATTCTGGTCTGGGGCGATCCCTCGCTCTACGACAGCACCCTGCGGATGGTGCAGCGAGTGCTGGACGCGGGAACGCGATTCGAGTACGAGGTGATCCCGGGCGTCACCAGTGCCCAGGCCCTGGCGGCGGCCCACCGCATCGTGCTGCACGAGATCGGCGAACCGGTGCACATCACCACCGGTCGCCGCGTGCGCGCCGAGGGCGTGGCGGCGGACGGGCCGACACTGGTGATGCTCGACGGCGAGTGTTCGTTCACGCAGGTGCCGGGCGACGATCTGCACATCTGGTGGGGCGCCTACCTGGGGATGCCGGACGAGACGTTGATCGAGGGGCCGCTGCGCGCGGTGGAGGATCGAATCGTGCGGCGCCGCAACGAACTTCGGGAGGCGAAGGGGTGGGTCATGGACATATACCTTTTGCGCAGAATCGGTTAGCCGCCCCGCGTTCCGCGGACATGTCCGAAATAGCTCCAAAATTGCTGTGGAATAAATCGATACGAATGTGATCCACACCACCGGCCGGTTCGAATCACTGTCAATCGATCGGAATCCGACTGGAGGTTTTCATGGCAGGGCAGCATTCGGCGGCATCGGGACAGTGGTGCCGGCGCGTTGGTTCCTCACTCGTCCTCGGCGCGTTGCCACTGACCGTGGCACTGTGGCAGACGGGCGTGGCAGGGGCGGCCGCGCCGACCACCGATTCGGGTGTGGCACCGGCCGCGGGGATGCTGCCGGACGCCGGAACCGTCGCCGCCGGCGTGTCGAACGCGGCGGATGCGGTGGCACGCGCGGTCGCGCAGACCAACCCCTGGCAGTTCCAGCCGAGCGCGGCGACCGACCCGGCCGTGCCGCCGTTCGCCGCGCCGATCGCGGATCCGGAACCGAATGCCGCCACCGCCGACGCCACCGCGCCGGCCGCCGCACCCGCCCCCGGCTCCATCTCGTCGAACCGTAACGCCGCGAACAGCACTCGGGCGGTGCCCGATCTCACCGCCCCGGCGATGGTGAATCCGGGCGCACTGCATCTGCCCGATCTCGCCCATCCGGCGCCGCCGGTGGCGCCGATCAAGGCGCCCGAAGGCACCATCCGGATCGGTTCGGTCGTGACGCCGCGGCCCGACTTCATCGATCCGCAGCTGACCGGGCAGATCAACGATTCCGCCGCGCAGGCCGAAGCCGGGCTGGCGCAGACCATGGACTCCGCCGGATTCGAGCCGTCGCGTTCGGATCGCATCGCCGCGGACACCCTCGGCGGCGCGGTGATCGGGTCCAGTGTGGGCAATATCGTCAGCAGCCCCATCGCGAGCACCAGCGCGATGGTCGGCGCGGTCGCCGGTCTGATCGCCGGGATCCCATTCCTGCCGGCGGGCCTGGTCGTCATGCCGGTCGTCGGCGCCGCCATCGGTTACGCGGTGATCGCGGCGCCGGCCGCTGCCGCGGGTGCCGCGATCGGCGCCGGAGTGGGCGCGATCGAGGGTGCGGTCGCCCCCGGTGTGGCCACGCCGCAGCAGGGGCCCGCCCAGATGTGACGCGAGTCGCGTGCCGCGGTGATCGAATCGTGTGCCGCGAGGCCGACGGCCGCGTTCTCCCGGTGGGAACGCGGCCGTTCGCATCGGCCGGGTCTCCGCTCGCCGTGTGAAAGCGGCCGGTTGTCGGTGGACGCCGGTAGGCTGCGGGAATGCCCGAGTTGCCGGAGATCATGGCGCTCGAACAGTTTCTGGTCGAGCATGCCGTAGGCGCGGTTGTCGGGCGGGTCGACGTCGCGGCGCTGAGTGTGCTGAAAACGTTCGATCCGCCGGTGACCGCGCTGTCGGGACGCGACGTCACCGGTGCCGGGCACTGGGGTAAACATCTGGGCCTCGACTGCGACGGCCTGTGGTTGATCACGCATCTGTCCCGCGGCGGCTGGCTGCGCTGGATCGACGAACCGGGCGCCGCGCCGCCGAAACCGGGTAAAGGCCCGCTCGCGCTCCGGGTCCACTTCTTCACCCGCGAGGGCGCGACACCCGCCTTCGATCTCACCGAGGCGGGCACCAAGAAGCGGCTCGCGGTCTGGATCACCGAGGATCCGCAGTCGGTGCCGGGCATCGCCCGACTGGGCCCCGACGCGCTCGAGATCTCCGAGGACGGCTTCGCCGAACTCCTCGCCGGCACCTCGCAACGGTTGAAGACCGTGCTGGCCGATCAAACCGTGCTGGCCGGCATCGGCAACGCCTACTCCGACGAGATCCTGCACGCCGCCCGGCTCTCGCCCTTCGCCACCGCGTCCACGCTCGGCGCGGACAAGGTCGCCGAGTTGTACCGGGCCATGCGCGAAATCCTCACCGACGCGATCACCCGCTCCGTCGGCCAGGACGCGGCCCGGCTCAAGGGAGAGAAGCGCTCCGGCATGCAGGTGCACGCGCGGACCGGACTGCCGTGCCCGGTCTGCGGTGACACCGTGCGGGAAGTCGCCTACGCCGACAAATCGTTCCAGTACTGCCCGACCTGTCAGACCGGCGGCAAGATCCTCGCCGACCGGCGCATGTCCCGGCTGCTGAAGTAGGTCAGACCGGCGCGGGAACCCGGACTCCTTGCCAGGCAAGGCGTTTCGCACGATCCGGATCGACCTCCACCCGAGCCGGGCTGTCGATGATGCGGGTGCTGCGGCGCTGCTCGGTGTACTGCGGCCAGGACGGCAGCGGCTCGCCCTTGCGGGCGAACGAGAGCCAGTTGTCCTGGAATTCGCGCTGCACCGCGAGGAAGTCCCGATAGCCGCCGGCCGCGGTGAGCCCGCGCCCGATGGGGCTGTCCACCCCGCCGAACACCGGGATCAGATCGAGGGCGTGGGTGGCGCCGAAACCGGCCAGCTGGACCGCGCGCGGTGCGTAGTCGAGCCGATAGGCGTAGGTCGGGGCGTGGCGGCTGTGGCCCTCGAGCACCTCCACGGTGGGCCGCCAGAAGACGAAGTCGCCGCCCATGCGCACGGCGGCCCGACGCGACGGATACCCGGGATAGGCTGCCACGACCCGCTTTTCGAGGTCGGCGTCGCCGCATCGCGACAGCGCCACGTGCAGTTGTTCGGCGGTGGTGGGCAGGGAGCGATCGAAGCGTTTGAACAGGGTCGCCTCGTGGCGGTTGGTGCCGATGATCAGCGGGACGGCGTGAGCGCGCCCGGCGGCGATGGCGTCGATCGGATCCATCGGCAGGAAGTCGCCGTCGACGACCGGGGCGGCGGGGAAACTGCCCGGCTGCCGCCACAGCACATCGCCGATCGCGCGATCGGCGGCCTTGCGGATGTCGTTCGAGCCGGCGGTGCTCAGCGCCTCGGCCGCCTGTTCCGGCGTGGCGCCGAGGTTGTCGACGCAGCGCCGGGCGAAGATCCGCGCCGCCTCGGCCGTCAGCGACCAGTCCGCCGGCGCGCTCTGCGCGATGCCGCGGTGGAACAGCCCGGCCGCGGCCGGGGTGGCGAGCAGGCTGACCACCGCATGCGCGCCGGCCGATTCGCCGAAGATGGTGACATTGTTCGGATCGCCGCCGAAGGCCGCGATATTGCGCTGCACCCACCGCAGCGCCGCCACCTGGTCGCGCAGACCCAGATTCGATTCGAACGGCCTTGTCTCCGTGGAGAATTCACCGAAGTCGACGTAGCCGAATGCGCCCAGCCGATAGTTGAACGATACGACGATCACATCGCCGCGCAACGCCAGCCGGGCGCCGGAGTACAACCGCAGCGCCGAGGTGCCCAGCACGTAACCGCCACCGTGGATGAACACCATGACCGGCCGGGGTGTGGCGGCCGGTTCCGCGGGCGCGGTCACATTCAGGGTCAGGCAGTCTTCACTCGTCGGCTGCGGGCCGCGTGGTCCGATCCGGGCGCCGTCCCGCTGCTGCATCGCGGCGAATCCGTATTCGGTGGCCAAGCGCACCCCGGACCAGCTCTCGACGGGCTGCGGCGCGCGGAAACGAAGATCGCCGACCGGCGGCGCGGCGAAGGGAATCGAACGCCACTGCACGATGCGACGACGCCTGAGACCGCGGACAACGCCGTCGGCGGTCGTGATGTCAACCATTACCCGATGCTAACCGTTACTGCAGGTACCCTTCGACCTGCTTCACGGGGTTGGCCTGGGCCTCGTCCGGGTTGCCACCCTGATCGATGCGGGCCCGCCGCTGCCGCAGCAGATCCCAGCACTGATCCAGCATCACCTCGAGATCGGCCAGCTTCGCCCGCTCGGTCTCGGGATCGAGTTCCCCGCTGGTGGCCTTGGACCGCAGCTGATGCTCCTGCTTCACCAGGTCCTGGATATGGGCAAGGATGTCCTGTTCGGTCATGAGGCCATGGTACGGCGCGGGTGCGGGATGTAGTTCGGCCCTGCCCTCCGGTTGCGGACCCCTGCGGAGGCGCCACATTGATCACGTGTGCCTACTCGATGGGGCCGAGCGTACTGCTCGATTCGGTCACGCCTGGCTTCCGGATTCCGGGCCGAATTCCTCGACCCAGGCGATGTGGGATTCGGCATCATGACCCACGGATTGCGCGGCGGCCTCCACGTCGGCCAAACGGACTGCGAGACCATCCAGGTAGACCTCGGTCAGTGTTTGCCCGGCGGTGTCGCTGTCCGGGTCGATGACCCAGCTGTCGTCGAGCGCATCGGGGGTGACCTGCCGCATCTGCGCGTGCAACAGCAACTTGGTCAACTTGTCGAGTGTGTCGAGATCGCGAGCCGTCCGGTCGGCCGGGAAGCCCATTTCACGGAATCGGCGAAGGCTCTCATACTTCGACGCAATCACCGTACGCCAGTCGCTCGGAGTCAATTCGTCGTACGGGTGCGGAAGGTTGCGGGCGCCTGGGAGGTTGAGTCTTTCGGCCAGTACGTCCCGCAGGTTGGTGAGTGTCAACACCGCCTCGGCATTGTCGGCTGGTGTGTTGTACCAGGCGCTCGCTTCGATTCGGGCGAGGTTGTCGATCACGTCCTGGTACCACTCGGCTCGGTTGCGCCTATCGTATGCCGCTTTCGACGTGAGTGTTCGTTCCCGGACCGCCTCGAGCTCCGCACGCGGAGTGTAGTGCTTGCGCCACTCGATCTTTTCGTTCACGACTGTGGCGTAGTGAAGGCTGAATCCCCCTGGCGGTAGTGCGTCCTGGTACGCGTTCCCGTTGTCGATCGGCCGAACGATGAAACCGAGCTGGAGTCGCCAGTTCTTGCTCCCGCGCTCGTGTCTGTCCCAGGGGCGGACGAGCGTATCGCCCCGACCGAGCCGCTGCCCGGTCGGAGTGTGGAAGAAATCTCGCCAAGCGTCTTCGAAATCCCCGAATATATCGCTCGCGTCGAATCCGGGCACATACTCGATCAGCAACACCAGTTCGCTGCCGCCAGGCAAAATTTCATCCGCGCCCAGTACCTCGGCAGCCCGCGAGCCGGCGTCCGCGAGGGTGATGGCCGCCAGCTTCTCGGCGTCACGCTGATCGATATCGCGTACCTTCTTCTCGATGTGACGAAATCCGTTGCGGTAGTGAACAATGCACACCCCCGCGGACATCGTCGCATCTCCGGTATCGCCTTTCAGGTGCTCGCGAGCGATCTCACCCGAGACAAGGGCCTCTGCGTATTTCTCGGCGAACGTCCTTTCGTCGGCCAGGTCCTTACGCCACCAGACGTAGTCGCGGTCGCGGTAGTAGTACGCGGTGCGCTCCGGGTCCGGATGTGCTCCGGATATCGTTTCCACGACGAGGCGTCCCTGGTCGTCGATACGAACGTGCCAGTACTCGATCGACACGCCGTTTTTCGGAGCCTGTCGGCGGAACCCAGGCACCTGCAGGTCCAGCAGCGCACGTTGATCGCGCAGTGGCGATGCGACGATCACTCGGCCGTCCGAGGTGTATCCGATCGCCTCCACGATCTGCCCGTCGTCATCGATGAACGGGCTCACTCCGGCAGCTGCGAACAGCTCCGGTACGGCCATGATCGCGAGCGCTGTGCGAACCTCGTCCAGGTATGTTTTCGCGGCTTCGAGATGCCGCGGCAGCGAGCGGACGCGCTCATCCAGTTCGGAAATCGCGTCTTGATGGTCGAGCAGCTCGGTCAACGCGTCGTCGGCTACGAGCCGGCGTAGAACCGATTCGAATCGCCGGCGCTGTCGAATCCGCAGCGCTCGGACCGTGCGCGCGATTGCCTCGGGGTCGCGCTGCCGCAGCTTCGTCTCATCCAGGCCGAGCGCCTGCGCCGGTTGCAGCGCATAGGTGACCACGTCCTCGGCGTCCGCCTCAGCAGCACGAAGCGCACGACCGAGAGCGGGGGAAAGCTCTGTGGGGTCCGGAGTCGAGTCGTCACTGCCGAAGCGGTGCCACACACTCGGGACGTCACCTCGACGTCCCCGTCTGTTCCCCCGATCGACGCCCGGATCGACGAATTCGATCTCGCTCCGACCATCGAGTACTCCATCGAGCGAAGGCGGCCTGGCGCCACGGCCGCGACGTTGCGCCGGGGGCATCAGTAGCGGATCAGGTTGCGGCACGACCGGATCCCATGGCATGCCGTCGTCCGGGCGGTGGTGATAAGCGTTCGGATCGGGGGCTCGTCTCCGGTTCTTTTTCCGCGGCAGGTCGAGCGCCTCTTGGGGGGACAGTGGGTTTCCCGAAGAGGCGGGTGCTGCAGCGGGTCGATCACGGCGCCACGGTGTTGTTGCGATCGGCTCGGACTTCTCCGCAGCAGGTGCGGAGGTTTGCTGGAGTGTGCGTTCGGCGTCGTCAGGTCTGCCGAGGAGTTTGACGGGGTGTGTCCGGTGCCGGAGGGTCCGAATCGGGTGGAAGGCCGGTACGAGGTTGCCGCCACGGCTGGTCCACATCGGTTGGAGCAGGCGGCCCCGGCCCGTGCCGACAGGTACGGGCCGTCCGTCCGTGCTGGTCCAGAAGGCGGCGAAAGCGTTGCCGAACTCGTCGTAGGACGCCGTCCATGCGTTCTCACCGTTCTCGTCGCCGCTGATATTCCGCACATGCATCTCGTCCGGGTCCTCGACGAGGGTGTCGAATACGAGAATTTCGGTACCGGTTTCACCTTCGACTGCGACTACGTAGTGGATGTGACCATCGATGACCACGGCCGCGCTGTCGATGTCGTTGTCCGGATTGCGGATGATTTCGGCGGCCTCGTGGACGGGACTCTTGCCGCCGGTGTCGAACGGGCGGAGTTGGTTGCCCAGGCTCTCCTCGGTGATCCGCCAGTTGTCGCCGGCGTTCCAGCGCCGATCGGTGTCGTCGGGCTCCGATCCGAGGTCGTAGCCGAGTGCGCGGTGGATGCGGGCGACCTGAATGGCGCAGTTCCGGATGACCTCGGGGTCGGGCGCGGCCACCGGCTCGGGGGCGCGGCGTTCGGCAATATTCCGGACGACGAAGCCCGATGCGAGAGCGGTGAGCGCTCCGGCGGATATCCACTGGGCCGGGCCCATACCCAAGTTCAGAAGGCCCGCGCCGACGGCCAATCCGCCCAGTGGAGAGGCGAGTCTGCCGACCATGGCCTGCACGGAATTCGCTCGGGCATAGACCTCGCCGGGAGTGTTTTGCAGTTTGTATTTTCCTACGGATACATTGCCCGCGCCGAGGGTAGCCCAGGCCGCGACCCAGAACGGCGCGACCGTCATCACGTCGTCGGAGAGTGCTTCCGCCAGGCCGACTCCCGCCAGACCGGCGATCTTGGCCGTGAGTATCGTGTCGATGTCGAGCTTTTCACGAAGCTTCGTCGGAATGCGGCCACCGAGCAGTGTTCCCAGCGGGATCGCGGTGAGAATCGAAAATTTCTGCCATTCCGGCATCGGCGCATCCAGGATCCCCATCGAGTAATACGTCCACTCCATGCCCAGGGCGAAATTGGTGAGTCCGTGATTGGTGGCGATACGTTGCAGCATGGGTCTTTTGCGAAGTGCTCGAAAGCCCTCGCCGGCCGATTTCATGACCTGGGTACCGAGGTTCTTGCCGGTCGGCATCGGCGTCGTCGCGGTCTTCGGCATACCCCGCATCGTCCCCAGATTCCAGATTGACGACAGTCCGTTGACCACTGGTGCCAGCAGTGGCGCCGTAGTCGCCACCGCCGGACCGAATCCCGTGATGATCCGCGGTAGATACGCTTGCATGTTGTTGTAACGGGCGAGCTCCTCGGCGTTTTCCACGCCGAACATCTCACGGAAGACCTTTGCGGAGGTCTGGTCGTACAGGATCGCCCCGGCCGACATGGCCGCCGTTGCCAGACTCATCGTCAGCGGCATCGCGGGCGCACCGGTTGCGATGGCGGTGGCTTGGGCTGCCGCAGCCGTGAGTGCCAGGGTCTCGCCCGCCACCATGATCGGCCTCGCCGGTTTGTGCTCGGCGAGAATGCCCGCGAAGATCGGACCGCCCAAATACGGAAGGGTACCGACCAGCCCCACCCAGCTCGCGGCTTCCGGTCCGGCGGTGCTGAGCAGGTAGTACGGCATCATCGACTCGGTCAACAGGCTGCCGAGCGCCGACCCGACCTGACCGGAGCTTCGAAGTGCGATATCCGGCCGATTACGAAGCAACCGCCACAGCGACGATTTCTCCGGTTCCGGCGACTCTTCTGCTTCCTCGCCCCGGCCGCGCCCGTGTCCACCACCGTCGACATTGACGACGGGCAGCGCAGCCACCTGCCGCCGTGTGCGTAGCCAGCTGGGTTGGACAGAGCTGCCGCGGTCACCGAACAGGTCGCTGTCCGGATCGGGGATCAGGTGGAAGTCGGGCAGCTGGCGAGCCGGTGTCCCGGCGCGCAGATGTGTGGCGACGGTGCGGATCGCGCGGATTTCGCGCATCTCGAATGCCGGGAGTCCGGTCTGCGCCGCGGCGGCGGCGCGCCCGCGGGGCAGGCCGTGCACGAACCTCAGGGTCAGTGCCTGCCGATAGGCGGCGTTGGTGAGCTGCGCGATGGCGGGCTCGAGGGTTTGCGTCGATGTTCGCTGGACCAGCTCCCGGTCCGCGTCCACGCCGGGGCGAACCTGGGCATCGCCGAGCAGGAGAGCCGAGAGCCGTTGCACCGCACGGTAATAGGTCGCGTAATGATTAGGTCCGTACGCCTCGACCAGCTCTCGCGTCGGCAACTTCCGCAGCAGCCGCCCTTCGACCGCGGCGCGTTGCTCGGGGCCGAGTTGCGCGAGGCAACGGGTGAACGCATCGAGATCCTGTTCCAGCGCCTCGAGCACTACCTCGAACGGCTGGTTGCCCGCCCGCTGTTCGAGCAGCCGAGCGAGGCGGAGGAACGCGCCTCGCTGCGCTGTTCGTACCGCCCCCTCGGTCCGGCCCATGGCTTCCGCAGTGCGTTGGACCGACATCCCCAGTCCGAAACGCAGATCGAGCAGCCGGCGCGGCCCGGGAGCGAGCTCCTCGATCGCCGCCTGCAACCCCTCCCTGTCCTGGTCGAGCGCATTCCGGACGATCGGCGGTAGGTGCTGCACGGTCCGGCTTCGCCGCAGTGCCGCAGTCAATTCCGCGGTCGGCACTCCGTGCTCAGCTGCTGCGGATCCGGCGGGTTCGGTCGTTGCCGTCCGGATCGGGCTGTGATGCTGGGATATGAGCTCTCCGGCGTTGAGGACGAGCCATTGTTCGATATCCCGGTCTCCGATCCGGCCGATATCGCTGATCGCGCGTCGGCACGCCGCCTCGAATATTTCCTGGGCAGCTTCGGCTGACGGCGTATGGTGGCGCACCCAAGGGAATACTTTGTGCGCGAACTGTTCCCGGAGCAAGGCGACTGCTCCTCGGGTGTCGCCCCGTGCCAGGTAGTCATCGATTCGCGGTCGGACCCGGTCCGCCGGGTTCGGGCGCGCTCCTATGGGTGTGGCGGGCGTGGGGCCGCCCTCGGGTGGGCTGGGGTTCGCGTCGGCGGGGGACGCACCGATGACGTTGGCGATGAACGGAACTCGGGCGACCGCCGTCGGCGAATGACGGCGCAGGACGGTCTCGCGCACGGTCCGGGCATATCCCTCGGTTTCCGGATGGTCGCGACTCTGGAGGTAGTGGCCGAAGTCGTAGTCTCCGCTCAGCAACTCGTGCACTGCCGATACGAACCGCCAGTGCGCATCGTCCGTGGGAACGGACCTACCTGTGCGGCGGCGCAGCTGCGAGTGCAGGGCACGGTGGAGTATCTCAGGAGCGGCATCGGGCGGAGCGGCCAGCACGTCCGCGACGACCGACGTGAACCACTGGGCAATACGATTCTCCGGCGAGGATCTCGTGCCCTGGAATCCGTCGCGCAACTGTTCGGCGTGACGCAACTGATACGGCTCGATCCAGTGGTTCAGGAAGCGGTCGTACACGGGGCGGCAGGCGATCAGCGGAAGCAGGCTGTCGCCCGCGTGCCGCGCTCGGTGGTACGCCGGCGACTGTCGGTCCAGGGCGCGGCAGCCCGGGTAGTTCGCCCCGAATACCCCGTCCCGCGGGATCGGATCGAAATACCAGAACTCGGCCGGTGACTGATACTTCCTGGTCAGATCGCGATCGGCCTGGAGGACCGGCCGCGCCGCCACAGTCGGAAGGTATGCGTACTGCGGAAGTTCGTCCAGCGACAGCTCGCGCTCGACGCGGCCGATGGCGCTGGCATGTGCCGCGGTGTCCGGGCCACTCGGCCGGTCCGGCTCGTCTGCCCGCATCGTTTCGAGTTTGTAGATCGCCATCATCTCGCCGGGCGTCCGGGGCCGCAGTTGTGCGAGCAGCAACCCTCTGCCGCTCGTATTGGGAAGGCCGAGAACGGTTTCGGCTTCGAGGGCGGCGGCGGAGAAAGCAGCGAGCGTACTGAGCCGGGGCCCGCGCTCGGCCAGCCAATTCAGTTGCCATTCCCAGTAATCAGGGCTGTCGATCCAGGCGGGGCCATGCGGTTCGCCTGCCGCGATCCGCATCAGATCATCGATGTAGGCGAAGCTCGGGTCCAAACCGAGTAGTTCCGCTGCGAGCCGGTGGGGTTCGGGTACATACAGGGTCGGCCTGCTGCCGATGGGATCTGTCGGCCGCGATCCGATCTCATCCGGCGATCGGACGCTCGGGAGGTCGGGTGATTGCTCGGTGTTACGAGGCTGATCATGTGGCGCGTCGAGAGCGTCTCGATCCTTGTCGACCGTGATCGCGACCGGCTCGGACCACGGAGTACGCGCATGCGGGTTTACCTGTGGTTCAGCTTCCTCGGCAGCTTCTGTCGCCCGGCTACGGTCGAGCGCATAGGCCTCGGGTATGTCCGGTCGGTTGTGGAAGAAGACGCCGCCGTGTTGGAGTGAGGTGAGGCGTTGTCGTCGTCTGGGGGTGGGTTTGTTGTCCATGGCGTCGTCGAGTTGTGCCATGGCGGTGCGGTGTTCGGCGAGGATGGTGTCGGCGATGCGGAGTAGGTGTTGTGTGGCGGCTTCGGGGTCGGTGGGTTGTTGTTCTCGCTCGGCGCGGGCGTGAGCTTTGGCGGCGAGGTCGCGCGCTAGACGAGGATCGCCGAGTTGGGCCATGAGGTGGTGGTAGACCCGGCTGTTCTCGGCCGAGTGCGCCGGTTCGTCCGAAATCTCGGTGGGCCGGGCCGGATTCGCTGCGGCGCGCTCCTCGTCGGTTCCTTTCCTCGCAGCCGCGATTGCTTCGTCATCAACGGGTCCGGCTGAACCTGGACCCGCCGTTGCCTGAGCAGGTTCGGCTCGGGGCGTGCCGGACCATCGGCTGTTCCAGGGGGTGTGCGCAGTTCGGCCTGCTGATTCAGTTGTGTCGGACGACGGCCGCGCCCCGATGGTGGGTTCGGTCGATGTCATGCCGCGTCGTTCGGCCTCGGCCGCGGCCAGCTCGCTGATGTTGCGGTGGACTATCACTTCGCCCTCGGTCGGTGTCAGGACGTCGACCTCGGCAGCCACCACCGATTCTGCCTCGGCCTCGTCCGGCACGAGAGCGCCGTCCTCCTCGCGGATGCCGTACGAACTGAATTGCTCTGCCCACCATGCCCGCAAAGCTCGGACGTCGTCGGAGCCGTAGCTCTCCTCGAAATGCCGACTGACCACCTCGTGGGCGCTCGGCGCGTCGACGGGCAGGAGCCGGCGCAGTGCATGCGCCAATTCGTGGATGGCCAGGCAGAAGTACACCCGCGCGAGATCGACTCGCAGCCGTCCGGCAGCCACCTGCCGTATCGCCTCGGCATGCATTCGAACCGGTGCCGTCATCCACAATTCGTTGAATTCGATGCCGTCGAAGGAAAATTGGCCGAATACACCGGCATCCTCGGGAATGATCTTGATTTCGGACAAGTCTGCGAGAATCGGGAATCGGGCGATCATGTGCCGGATGCCCGCAATGAGCTCACCGGCGGTGGCCGCAGTGATGCCGGGGTTGTCGAGACCGATGATGTCGATGCCGTGGTCGGCTCGTAGCGTTGCGGCCATAGCCGACTTGGCCCGTTGTTCGGCCGGCGTCACAGGGCGGTACTCGGTCGTGAGTTGCGCTCGGTCCCTGTCCTTCAGGGCTTGGCGCTGCGGCGCGACCTCGGTCAGCAGGTCGTGAAGCACCTGCTCTCCGACGGACGTGTCCCGGGGATCGTGCTCCATGGCCGCGAAGGCTCCCGCCAGCGCGGCCGCTGCATCCAATCTGCCTTTCCCGTTGGGCCCGTAGTCGCGGAATTGGCTGTTCGACCAGGCGAATGCCTCACGCGGAGACCACCGTGTCGGCCCTTGATGACTGCTCTCATGGTGGTCGACAAGCGTCAACTTGGCTTCCCGTTGTGCGGACAGCCGAGTCGCGACATTGAGTGCGTAGCCGAACTCACGTCGGACCAGCCCGAGGACCGGCTCCTCGACGGCCCCCACTGCCCGCCCGCTGTCGATCAGCGCGGCCCATCCCGAAGCGAAGAGCTCGCGGTCGGTTGCGACGGCCTCGGATACCGTGATGGACCGCGTGTACGGGTAACTCGTGTCGGTTCCGTCGACGTGGTCGCTCACGGCGAGCGGACGCGTACCCGGGATGGGGCCGAATCCGATCCGCAGCAGTTGGACGTACGGGTATTTCGTCAACAGTTGGTCTATCGCCCGAGCGAGCTCGCGGGTGACTTCCACTGTGATCCCGGGTAAGTCGAATCCGAACATGCGGACCGCGCGTCTGCGCCACAACTCGGCGGCGACCGCGGCGCCGGTCGCGCAGGACTCGAACGGGTCGGCCGCGGTCCGATCGATAGCGCCGGTCGCGACCACCGCATCGCGTGCCGCGCGAGCCAAGCGCCGATGTTGCTCACGCAGTTTTTCCGGGTAGCCGGGATCGTCGAACGGCAGTCGCTGTTCCGCGGTGGCGATGCGCCAATGGCGTTGAAGCCGCCCATTGTGAATTCGGCTACTCAGGTCGTCGACGAAGTCGTCGGTCGAGACATCTGTCCCGGAGTTCACCGCCGCGAGCACGATCGGCACCGCGCTCTCCGCCAGTCGCACATATTCGGACAGCATGTCGTTCGGAAGATCGTGGAAGTCCGTGGTGGCCCGCGAAATTCGGGTGCTGCCGTCGTGTGCTTCGATCCAGGCCGAGTCGGTCGTCGTGTCGAGCACGGCGCCGTATCCAGCGTCTTCAGGTGGTTCAGTGGCCGCAACCGCGTACAGCCGAGCTGCCGATCCGACGACCAGCGCACGCGGAGGGAGTGTGGGAACGTGGCTGCTCGGCTCTTCGGATCGGGACTCGGAAACGTGTTTCCCCTCCTCGTCCACCTGGCCGGGCGCTTCTCCGGCATCGCGCCGCACGGAGTTCGCTGTCGATGTGGTCGCCGCGGCCCGGTCGGCCTCCGGCGGTGCGGGTGGGTCGGATTTCCGGTCGGGGCCTGTGCGCGCGTTGGGTTCGTGGGGGTCGTCCGGGTTTACGGCGGTGACAATTTCGGGAGCGAAGCGGTTGCCCGACAGCTTTCCGATCCAAGATTCACCGGAGGGCGTCGTGCGAGCGCGACCCGGCCACGATCGCCGAGTCCAAGAGGCAAATCCGTCGCCTTGTGGAGGTGTGGACGAAGGAGTCGCCGGTTTCTCGGAATCGTCGGGTGATCCGGTGATTTCGTGGGAGGCGTGCCGGATGACGACCTCACTGTCGGCAGGCCGGCTGAGCGGCGTGAGCACACCGCCGACGCGGCGGTACTTCGCCGTGTAGGCGAAATCCGCTCTCCGATAGCGGGATCGCCATTCGGTGTAGGGCCTGATGCGGTGGCGTCCGCCGTCGATGAGGGTGTCGTAGACAAAGACCTTGCCCTCGATCTTGTTGAGCAGGTAGGCGTGGGCGCGATTGCGGCTGCCGTCCTCCTCTACCGTGCCGACAACGACGACGACAGTATCGAGCTGAGGGTCGGCGACCAAGTCGTCGTATGCCGAGCGCATCGGGTCGTCGAGTGTGTTGTCGGGGTCGGCCCACAGCAGCCCGGCGGCGATGCCGCGTTCCAGGCCCATGGCATTGATCGCGCCGTTCGGATCGACCACGGCGGTGTCCAGCCCGAGCATGAGCAGCATGCGCGTGATCCAGGGGACGCAATCGAGGACTTGAGATGGAAGATCTCCGGTCGCGTTGTGCGAGTCCGGCGGGTGATGGGTCGACGAGTGTGCGTCGTTGTCCTCGAAGTCGGACGCGGGGCGGGTCAGGTCGAACCAGGTGACCTGGCGCCACGGCCCGGCCGGTTCGTCGAGGATGCGCACACCGGCCCGGAGGAACGTCGAACCGTCCGGTGCCGCAACGGATTCCGGAGGCGTAATGGACTTCTCGTCGTCGACGGCAACCACATCGACGCGCACCCGGTCGGCGGTGTTCTCGGCCACCATCGATACCGGGCCGACGAGTGCGCCCAGCATCAGTCGCAGCGCCGAGAGGATCGAGTCCCGGGCGACGGTTGCGGCGCCCGGCGGCCAGTCGCGGATCTGCGAAAGCAACCACTCGCCGGCCTGCGCGAGATCAGTCGCCGATTCCGATGTGCGAGCGGTCGTTCGAAGAGCAATTGTGTTGCCGGGCGTTGCCGCTATCGGCTCCGGGGCCGGCGGTCGCGCACCGGGGCGATCCTCGGTGGGTACGTCCTCGACCCAAGCGCCACCGGATTCCGCCAGCCACGCTCTCAGCCGCGAGTGCACCGCCGCCAGTGCCGCGGCGGTCCGCACTCGGTCGCTGCCGAGGCGCACCGATTCCCAGCGCGCGGTCACGCCCGAATCGGCCGTGATGAATTCAACCGTGAAGGTAGCCGGTTCGCAGCGCGGCACGAGGAGTTCAGCGGTGACCGCGACGCCGTCGACAGAGCGCGTGATTCCGGTGACCTGCACCGCTACCGAGCGTCGGCGGCCCCAGGGCGCACGAGTGACGAAATAGCCGGAAAGCAGCGGCGCCGAGTTCGTACCCAGTGCTTGCAGCACGGCGGCTGCGGCCGGCGGCGTGCCGCTGTCGTTCCACAGCGATTCCGTGCGATTTCCGGCCGCCGGGGCGCACCGGGACAGATCGGCCCCCGCAGTGTGGAGTGCGTCCAGAACCTGTGCCTGTCCGCGGTAGTCGAGGGCGCGGCTCGGCGACATGACCGGCGAGAGGTCGATCGCGGTGATCGCGCCATGGATGCGCCAGTTACCCATCCCGGCGATGTCGCCGAGCGAACCGCCCTGCGCGAGATACGCCTCGAGCACGTCTGCCTGCCAGCCTGCAGCGGTGATGAACTCGCCGGACGTGGTGAGCAGAAAGCCCTGCGAGCCGAGGGTGTCGATCGCTGCACCGTCCGCGCGGACCGGACGGCCGCGCCGGTCGATATGCAGTCGTACCAGGTCGAGATCGACGGCACCGAGCCCGGGGACGTAGCCGGGTAGCGACATCGGGGTGTACTCGGCGCGGCTCGGCGGCGGCGCCTCCTCGCCCGCATCGATGTCGGCGATGATGTTCTCCGGCGGGTTGAACCCTGCGAAATCGACACCTGAGCGGGCCAGCCAGGGCGCGATTCGATCACGGTGAAAAGATTCGATCGCCGAGCCCACGAATTGGTTGTCGGAACTGTCCTCGCGCACGTAATAGGCGATGGTGGCATCGCGCCCATGAAGCAGGTGCAGGGATATTTGCCCGGGCGTCGCGTTCCCGCGCAGCGAACCGACCGCCAGTTCCACGACCAGACCGGTGTCGGTGGCGTGCCAGTCGGTGATGTCGACCCAGTGATCGGTCGAGGCGCCGGAGAACAGAGTGTCGACCGCCGGATCGCCGTCGAAGACGCCGAGTCCCCGGCGCTCGATCAACTGCTCGACAGTGGGTACCCGAGTCTCGGGTATCCACAGATAGCCCGCTGTCCCGTTCCTGACGGTCAGATTCTCGGCTGGAACTCGATGCGACAGTTCGAACATCGCCTGCGCCGCGAACCGCGCACTCAGTGCCGATCGGGACCCGGCGTTCGCAATGAGGCCGCTGCCGAGCTCGACCTCGATCCGGCGGCCGTCCACGACCTGCCAGGCGCCGAACGCGAACGGTACCTGTCGTGGGTCCGGGAACGAACTCCACAACAGCCAATGCTTGGCCGGAGTGGAGCGGATCGTATTGCCGACGAAGAAGAACTGCTCCCAGCCGCCGGAGTTGTATGGGTTACCGTCCTCGTCGCACAACACCCCCTCGGCGTCGAAATGCAGATCGTGATAGCGGATCCGACGCCCTTCTTCAGGGTGGTAGGAGGACTGGTCTTCCATCTCGACCGTCACGTAGGCGGCCCGCCGAGCGGGGCCTCCCGGATCACCGGGCACCGGAGTCGAAGATTCGGACCGGTCTTCCGGGCGGCGCCCGATCGGGGTGTCGCGCTCGGTGTGGACGCGGGAGTCGCCGACGACGTCGGTTGTGTCGACCTCTTGCACCAGGGTGTGTTCGTCCGCGTCGGGGCCGAAGTACGCCGTGATGGCTCCTGAACCGGAATCATTCTCGGCAACAACGACATGCGACTCCGCCAGCCACGGATCGATCAGTTCCGAACGCAGCTGCGCCCAGGCTGCAGCGACCTCGGTGGCAGCGGGTGACGAGGTGGGCTCGATGAAGGCGGCGGTGATGGTGTCGCCGTGCCGGGTGAGAGTCATCGTGAATTCGACTCTGCCGCCGTTCATCGAAGTGACGGGTAAGGCGATCGACAGCTGTGCCGGCGCCGATTCGACCACGGTGGGGTACACCCAGAATCGGGTTGTGGCACAAGCGAAGACCGACTCAGGATGCGCGTAGGGCTCGGTCATGAGCTCCATGGCCGAATGCATCGGCGCGGGTAAGCGGAAGATGCTGCCATGGAATGTGCCACTGAGGTTCATCGCGGTGAGGTCCACTCCGTGCTCGGCGAGCCAGTGGAGCGTCTGCATGACGAATTTCATGCGCTCCTCGAGCGTGTCCGGGAACGCCCGGCTGGTCAGAAGCGCCTCCTGCGGAACACCGTTGACCATTCGGCCCCAGAGCCCGGCCCCGATCGGAGCGTCGGCGGGATCGGCATAGGTGCTGAACAGGATTTCGTGCGGATGGACGAAGTCGTAGGAATCGTCGTCGTCGTCCAATTCCGGGAAGTCGTCTGCCCCGGCGACCCGGAAATCGTCCGGCTCGACGCCGATCAGAAAGAATTCGTAGTCATCGCTGTTGTGCGGCGTCCCGTCCCCGTCGCAAAACAGGCCGTTCCGGATAATCAGCTTCCGTACTCGCGTATTCTCCGCGAGCCTCGGCTGGTACGCATCGGGTGAAACGGGCGTCGCCACAGCGTATTCCGGCCGTGCCGCTTCGCCACGCGGCCCGTTGATGGAATTGCCCGGCAACGGCCGGTCGGGATCGCCGGAGGGGGCGTGCAGCGCCTCCAGCCTCCCCCTTGTCGTGGTGAGATAGGAAACGAAGGTTTCCTTCGGATCCGATTCGATGTATCCGGGTTTCCAGTCCCGGTAGGGACGGATGCCGGGAGAGGGCAGCAGTGAGTCGAAGACGAAGAGTTCTCCCTCGATATCGAGCAGAAGATAGGCGTGATCGGTGCCCTCCTTGCCGACGACCACCACCGCACCGTCAGCAGGATGGTCGGGGTCGTAAACGTTGTCGGCGATGCTGCGCAGCGGATCGGCCGGGCCGAATTCATCGGCTGCGGGCTCGGTAACGATGTCGTGGGCCGGAACGAGCGTGAGCTCCGCATGGATGCCACGTTCGAGCGAGTGCGGGTCGTCGGCATTCAGCGGGAGCTCGGGGGCCTCCTCGAGGCCGACCGCCCTGGTGAGCCGTGAGACATAGGGGACGCACGCCCGGAGCAACGCGGTGATTTTCCGGATCTTGCGCCGCGCGCTGCCGAGGTGGTCTTCCACCGTATGCGGACTGACACCCAACTGCTCGGCGATCTCCCGCTTCGACAGACCTTGTTCGGACAATGCGAGAATGTGACTCTCGCGGTTTGTCAGCCGCGCTCGGCGAGATGCGTCCGGCTGCTCCGTGACCGGAGACGGCGCTCGTCCCGGCCGGGGGTGTGCGGAATGCCCGGCCGGTGAGATGTCATCGAGCAGGCCCGAGCGACGGGCGATCTCGACGATCTCGGCGCGACCTTCGCCGTGGAGTTCGCGGGTCACATCGGCTACCAGGGACTTCAACGAGTCTACCGAAACGCCCAGCTCGGCAGCGATCTCCCGATAAGTCAGGTCCTGTGCGAGCAAACGGACGAGTCTCCGT
The DNA here is from genome assembly GCF_001613005.1 of Nocardia nova NBRC 15556. Lineage (GTDB taxonomy): Bacteria > Actinomycetota > Actinomycetes > Mycobacteriales > Mycobacteriaceae > Nocardia > Nocardia nova. The sequence continues at coordinate 42,195 of NZ_BDBN01000035.1, forward strand.
TGGTACGGCGTCAGACGGAAATCCCTGGTCGGTCGGGCGGATGGTTTGCCCGACCAGTTGTCGAGGATCCGCCAAGGCTGGTGACCGGTGGGTGCCACCGGGAGGGAAACGGTGACGCCATGGCGTTCGGCGAGCAGAATGGCGAGATCCCGTGCGGTTGACCACAGTTCGAGCGGTTCGGTCATCGGATCCGTGGGAATGTCGTGCGGCGCCGTCGAATCGCGCCGCGCCGGCCAGAACCTGGCGAGCCGTAACTGTCGATTGAGGGAGAGTGCGGCGCGCAGCTGGCGCACTTCGTGGGTGGAGACATTCGCCAGTGTCAGTGCGAGTGTGTCGTCTCCGGACATTCCGGCGCCGCGCAGCACGAAATCTGTCAAGTGCCGCAAGAATTCGGCGGCCGGCCGGTGTTCGGCGATCACATTGCGCGCGACGAGATCCACCCGTTCCGTCACCGTCCGGCCACCCGTCTCGGCCCCGCGCGCCGCCCGCGCACACACTTCCGCGACAATCTGCGATCCCGACGCGGCGCCGACAGTTCTGGTAGCCAGGTCGAAAATTCTGTCGGCGAAGTGGTTTCGGAGCGTATCGGCGGTGATGGGCCAGCTGTCTCGGCGGGTGACAGTCGGTCGGCCCCTGACGACGACGAGATAGCCTTCGTCGCGTAGCTGCCGGTACGCGTCTCGGACCGTGTACGCCTGTATCTTTTCGGGGTTCAGTTGCCGCATCAACAGCCGGGCCGAGGGCAAGGCCCGCCCCGCAACCACGTCGCCCGACAGTATCGCGTGACGCAGTTGATGCACGAGCAATCGGCGCCACTCCGGCTGCCCGGCTTCACGGCCGTCGGTGGCCTCCTCGACCATCCGCAGAATATCGACAATCGCCCGAATATCCTCGCCGGAATCCGGCAGCGCGTCCACGAGTTCCGGCATCGTGTACGTGGCAACGATCGCCTCCTCACGGGAGTGCACACCGAGTTTGACGAAGATCCGGTTGCGATAGGTGACCGCGGTTTGCCGGGTCGTGTTCAGCTCGGCCGCGATTTGATCGTCGGTGCGACCGGAGATGATCAGGCCCAGGGTCCGGAGCTCCTGCGTGCTGAGGCGCACAGCGGTGCCGCGAGTGCCTGAGTGGGACTTCCAGTCGTCGGCATTGACATCCAGCCATCCCGCGCGAATGGCGGCGCCCACCATTCCGGCGCGGTCTCCGATGCGGATCCTTTGCCCGAGGGCGCGCAGGCGCTTGTTCACCGCGTCCTTCCCGACGGGCACACCACGTATGGCGGTGAGCGCGTCGGCGACCGCACGGTTCGACAATCCGGTGGCTACCAGGAACAGCATGGTGTGCTCGTCGGGCGACAAGGCCGGTGTCTGCTCGGGTACCGCCGAAAGTTCGGTGATGTCCAGCAAGCCGTGGCGGACCGCCTCCGGCACCACGGATGCGCGCTTCGTGACATTGAGGGCCTGCAAGACCTGTGAGTAGGTCCTGCGCCCCGTGGCCCGCGACCAGCCGGTCTGTTCGATGACTCCGGACCACGACACGCCACGGGCGATCAGCCTGAGAAGCGTCTGCTGTCGTTCTCGCGATGGATCGCTTGCCATAGGGGTCCCGTTCCGGGCCAGTGATCCGGCCAGCCGGCGCAGCGCACCAGCCTCAGCCGTCCGCACTGCCTGGGGCGTCAGCGCCGAGGCCGCCCAACCCCGCGCGTTCAAGGTGTCCGCTACCTCGTTGTGCGCCAGGCCCTGTTGATAGCGCAGTGTCAGGATGCGTCGCTGAATCGGGCTCAGGGCGCGGAAGTGCTCGTCGAACTGCGATGGGATGGCTCGAGAGAACGATTCGGCGAGAGGGTCCGAGTCGTCGGCATCCTCCAGCTCTCGGTACGCGGTGGCGAGGTCGTCGCGCAACCGGCCGCTTTCCGTCACGGTGTACTGCCTGCGGGTGCTCGGCGGCGGCGGATTCGCCGGGTCCTCCGAGGGTCTGCTGCCGACCGGTGAGCGTTCGTCTCGACGTCGGGCGTTCGACCCGTTTCCGGCAGCATCCAATCGCGCCAGCATCTCCGCGTACAGGCCCGGGTCTGCACTCGAGTTGATTTCGTCCTGCGTGGCCTGCGAAACGGGGGGGCGCTGCGGCAGTTTCTCGGCGTCGGGCGCTGCCGCGCTGAGACGGGGGGCGAGGTTGCCGTCGCGGTCGAACTCGATGGTCCGGAACAGACGCTGTTTCGGTCCCAGCTTCTTGATGTATTTCTCTTGCTCGCGGCGCCAGTCGTCGAATCCTTCGGCTTTGTTCAGCAAGGTGCGGCGGTTGCGCAGATCCTTGGGTCCGTGGTCGTTGTCGGTGTTGCCGTCCCGGGACGCCGCCAGGTCGACGACGACCAGATTCGGCTTGTCGACCGAGGTGCTGTCGTTGACCAGCAGCACCATGTGGTCGTCGGCTTCGATGCTGGTGCCCGCGGCGTAGGTGTCTTTCCATTTGTAGACCAGGACGGTGATACCGCCGGGCCGGGATCTCAGCGATTCGGCCACCTCGTCCAACGATCCGGCACGCTGGAGCTCGGCGCCGAATGTGTCGCGCACCGTGTTGCTGTCGTGGCCCCGGAGCTTGAAGTCCGGCATCCGGAAGCGATTGGCCTTGTCGGGGCACAACACTCGCATGCCGGTGACGGCGTTGTTGACACAGTTGTTGGGGCTGAGGCGGTGGATCTCGAACACCGCGTCGAACAACGCGGCGACGGCCAGATACCGGGAGGCGGCGGCAACGATGTCGTCGGTTGTGGCCGCATCGGGGGTGTGGGGCGGCGCTGCGGTCTGGTTGGGGCCTGTATCCGGGGCGTCGGCGTTCTGGGTGTCGGCGTCCTGGTCGGGTGTGCCTGCGCGGGTCCGATCTGTGGGCGAATCGGTGGTGGAACCGGTGCCGGTGTCTGTGACGGTGGTCGATGAGATGGCGCCGGTCAGCTGATCGCCGACTGCTTCGCCGAGGATGTCGCGGGCGATGATCGGGGTAATGCCGGCGGCCGGGTAGCCCAGCGCCGCTGCGAGGGCATCGCGTGCCTGAGTGTGCAGCGGGTCGAGGGTGCGCAGGCCTTCGGCGCCCTCGAGGTCTGCTATCGGGATTCCGAATTCGGCGGCAAGGTCCCGGCGCAACGTCCCTGGTTGGATCAGCGCGTCCGCGGCGCTCTGCCCCTCCCGCGTACTGGCTGCAGCGGGGGCGGTGGACATGACGTGGTGCTGTAGCGCCACGGCTGTGGCGGGCGCGATACCGGCCCGGTCGAGTAGTTCACGAATCGGGTCGGTGGCACCGTCGCGTTCGAGTTCGGCGATCCGGTCGGCGACGGCCGCAGCCGGGATTCCCAGCAGTCCGGCCAGGCGCGCCGCCGGGTCGGAGTCGGGTTGGTCGTAGAGCCCGGTATCGGCTTCGGCGAGCGCCAGGTAGGCGTTGCCGGTCGAGACGGCGTGATGGCGGACGAACTCGGCAGTCGAGTGCCGCAGCGCCCGCTGCTGCAGTTCGGGCACCAGCTCACGGACGGCTTGTCGCGCCGCCACCAGCGCGTCATGGTTCTGGGGAGTGGGGTCGGTCGCGTGCGCGGCCACCGCCTTCTCGTAGACGACAACGGTCTCCCGTACGCCGCGCAGGTGCATGGCATTGCGGATCAGCGCGTCCTGTGCCGACATCACCACCTGCGCGCTGCCGCGCTGCCCGTTCCGTGCGGTGCGGTTCTTGGCCTGTTCGTGGATGTAGGACTGCTCCGGGGCCTCCGTCATCCAGACGTGCATGCCGCCCTTGGCCTTCACCGCCTCCGACACCGAGATGTCGACCCCGCGCTGGCCCTGCCGGTTGATCACCAGGATCTTGCCCTGCTCACCGGCCTCGTCGAACACCTTCTGCAACTGGGCTTCCCAGTCCGCGCCCCAGCCGATGATCCGTTTGGCGTCCACCGCTTCGATCGCATCTCTCGGCACGCCCGCGCGCACCAGCGCCTCGACCTGACGGGCGACCAAATCGTTGCGGTGACAGAGGATCTCCTGAAACCGGCCCTTGCCGTCGGCTCGCATCTCGTTCGCGTATTCTGCGATCGTGCGCAGTTTGGCGTGTGTGCTCTCGACCACATCGTGCTGGCCCTCCACCAGCTGATGGGTCTGCGACCGCCCGACCTCGTGCGCCGGCTCCAGGTTGTAGATCTTCTGCAGCACCGGGTTCAGGTCGGTGAGAGTGCCGGATGCACCTGTCACTTCATCGAAGAAGGATTCGCTTCCGACACGGTAGATTTCGACCGAATCGATACGCTTGGCGGACTCGGCATCCGCGCGCACGACGATCCGATGCTCCTCGGCGCTCTCCCTGCGGCTCTCGGCCGCGCGGATCTCCTTGGCCTCGATGGCCTGCGCGAGGCTCGCCTTACCCGGCTCCGCGCTCCACCGTGATTCGCTCGAGGTCTTCGGGTTGCGTTGCAGCCCATGTTCGGCCTGATCGATGATGACGATCTTGCCCGTGTCCATTTCGTAGTGGACACCCTTACGGACGAGGAACTCTGCGTGGGCCGCGGTCTCCAGCCGGGAGGCCCCCATTCCATCCAGCCAGTCTTGTCCGCCGGGCAGCGCCTCGACCTTCGCCCGCCCCTCGGGGGTCAGCTCGGGTTGACCGTCGTACCAGTACATGACCTCCGGTGTGCCGTCGGCCTGCATGCCGATTTCCTCGGCTATTCGCCTGAGGCCGAAATCGTCGTGCGTCAGCGACCCGTCCGCCAGTGCCTTGGTGAGAAAGTCGTGTGCGCCGAACACCTGCTGGGCCGTGACCTCCGGCGCCGCCTGCTCGGCACCTTCCGACCGGAGGAACTGCCGTTCGCCCCGGTCGATGATGCCGTCCATCTCGTCGATCAGCGCATGGCGCGGTGGCTTGATACCGGCGTTGCACAGATGCCCGACTGTCTCGCCGGTCGCGACCACGATCGCAGGCCGCCCCTTCGTGATCGGCCCGAAACCGTTCTGCTGATCGGCGCGGAACACGTCGATCCCGAATGTGCCCAGCACATTCGGGATGTCGGCGAATTCCTCATCGCCGGTCAACAGCTTCCGATACGTGCTGACTTCGCGATTGGCCAGTCCATCGGTGGTGGTCACGAGCAGAACCGAGCCGTGTTGCACCGCACGTTGGATTGCGCCGGCCATGAATACCAGCGATTTGCCCTCGCCGGGTTTCATTTCCACCGGACGCGATTTCATCGCGTAGACGGCTTCCGCCTGTTCGACCCGCAACACCATTCCGCCGGGCACTTTCTCGCTGATGGTGCCGCGCCGGATGATCTCCATCGTCGCCAGCAACGACTGGTGCTCATCGCCGCTGTGCAGGCCGGCCATCAGCACGTCGTCCGGAAGGTTGGACAGGCGTTGACCTTCCGGAACATGCTCGGCGGAGGCCTGGTGGAAGTCGATCAGCAGATCGACCGCCTTGTCGCGGTCGCTGCGCGGCATACCGGCGGCGTCGGCGAGACTGTCGTGATCGGCCGACGGAACGCTCTGCTCGTCGTGCACCGACGACGAATGTTCTTCCACGGCAGGTGTTTCGGTGCCGTCCGCCTCGGTCCGGCCGGAGCCTTCGGGTCTTTCCTGACCGGACTGCTCGGCAGTCTCCTCTCGCTGCGGGGTCGCATGCTCTTCGCCACTCGACGATCCGGGTTCGCCACGAGCACTGGACGATCCGGGTTCGCCGCGAGCACTGGGCGATCCCGGTTCGCCGCGAGCGCCGGGAGTTCCCGCCTCGCCCGCAGCAGCTGGATGGGGTCGTGCCGATGTTTGCGTACCGGCACCGTCCGCGACCGCCGTGTGTTCTCCGGCCGGGCTCGGCTCGGCTTTCGCGTCCGCGCTGTTTCCTGTTGGCGCGCCGGCCTTTTCGTGAAACTCGCCGACCGGGCGTGGCGGGGCGCTCGTCGGGAGCTTCGGCGGCGGCGAGGTCTCGCCCACCGCCTCGACCGATCGGGGTGCGGTCGCCTTCCCTGCGGCGACCGGCTTCTCGGCCGGTGGCCGCTCGACCGGAGCCGCCGTCTCGGAATGTGTTCCCGACCGCGCCGCGGCGGCGTCGGAAGATGCGGGACGGATGGGTTGCCCGGGCTGTCGACCACCGGCTCCGTCGGCCGCGATCGTTGGGCCCTGCTCGCGTGAGGGTGGTTCCGCGGCCCCGGTCTTTTCCGTGGTTCCGCCACGCTCACCTGCGGTCTTCGTGGTCTCCGCGGTCGAGCCCCAGGCCTTCTGCGCGTCCGCCCACGCCCGTTTCGATTCCGCCGACACCTCGACCGGTCGCCGAGGTGTCGCGGCTTTCCCGTCGTGCCCTGCCGAGATCGCGTCGGGCGGTGTGAATGTCGCGCCGCCGTCGATCGCCGACGGATGGGCTCCGCTGCGGGAATACACGCCCCCGGCGAATGCGCCGTTGAGCAGCGGCGCGAGCACCTGGTCGTAATGCTGCGGCCAACCAGCCACCAGCGACGCCGCACCCAAACCCGATATCGCGCCGGCGGTACCGTGCACCAGGCCCAAGGCCAAGCGACTGCTGCCGATCCGGGGGAACACCATCGGCGCGAACTTGCCGGCGACCATGCCGCCCACCGCTCCACCCGCGCCGGCCAAGGCGGCGACTTCGATCGACTTCAGATCGATTCCGGTCGGATTCGTGCCGTCCGATCCGATGATGTCGGCGGTGCGATCGCCGGTGGCGACCTGCAGCGCCTGCACACCCGCGTCGACGCCTACGGGCAGCGCGGCCGCCTTGCCCAGCATGGTGACGAACTGCAGGGGCCCCATGCTGCTCAGCCGTGCAGCCGCCTCCGCGCCGCCCGTCGCAATTGCCCGCTCCATACTCGTGCGCATCACGGCAGCCTCGGCGCGTCCCTCGGCCAGCACGGTCTCCACGGCCGGTGCTGCCGCAATCTGTCCGGCCGGCCCCGCTGCTGCAGCCCCGGCCATCAATCCGTAGATCTTCCATGCCAAGTGGATTCCGAACGCGAACATCACGCACAGCCACTTCTCCGCGTCATTGGCTGCTTGCTGCGCTTGATCGGCCAGGGTGTTCACGTCATCGCCGAGCCGGGCCGCACCCTTTCGGTACGACCGCAATGCCTCGCGCAATTTGTCGGCCAGCTCTCCGGCTGAATCTTCTTGTGCCAAAAGGTCTTCGATATCGGTCGAATGGTTTTCCAGCTCGCGGGCGCGGGCCCGGAACTCTGCAACCATGCGGCGCATCTCGGAAATGTCGGCGCGCGGGAGCTCTCCGCCGAACACCACCATCTCGATCGGAGTCCGCAGGAATCCGGGCAGACTTTCGAAAGTGTTCCGCAGCTCCACGACCGGGCTGAACAGCGAACCGTCCACCGGCACCACCTACACCGGTCGAGACGCCGCGGCGACCAGCACCGCATGGAGCAATCTCGCCTGTATGCCCGCTTCCTCGCCGTGCTGCACCACCTCGGCGAACGCGATGCCGAGCGCCTCACCCACATCGAATTCGCTCGAGGCTGAGGTATTCCCGGCCAGCCCGGCTCGCCAGTCCCGGTAACCGCTCACCACTTCGGCGAGGGTGCGGTCCGGCTGCAGGCGCAGGTATTCCGCGATCAGAACACGTTGCGCCTGCTTGCGCGCTACGCCGCCGCCTGCGGCGTCGAGGGCCCGGCCGAATTCCCGAAGCGTCGCCGGATAGATGTCCGATCGCGCCGGCTCGCCGTCGGGTTCCACGGTGGGGGCGGCTGCCGCCGGCTCTTGCGCGGTGCGCCGGTCGAGCGTCATCGAGCCGGCGGCGTCCTCGATGCCCGGTTCACGACTCCATCGCACCGTGCCGAGTTCGCCGCCGAGCTCCGCCACCGCGATCGAATCCAGACCGATCATCGGATAGTCGGTGAGCACCCGGTCCACCGCCGCCACGAAGTCTCGTATCGGCGGCAGCTGGAGGCCGGGTGTGTCGAACCCGGTCACCTGTACACCGTGGCGCTCGGCCAATGTGCGCGCCAGCCAACCGATCATCGGGTCGGACGCCTGCTGCTGGCGAGAGCGGCGCCGATCACCCGCACGTGCCTTGTCGCGGGACGAGCGGTCGGATCGTGGCGGGGAACCGTGCCGGGGATTTGCCTCCGGCTTGCCGGGAGATCCGGGCTTTCCAGGGCCTTCGGCTCTTCCTGGTGTGCCGGGATGGCGAGGCGGCTGTTGCCCGCCCCACGGAGTATCGCCCCGTTTCGTAGGTCCCGCGCCACTCCCGGACGAGGCGTCCGCAGCTCGCGGCGCGCCGCGCCGGTCGGCCGGAGGTAGCCCCGACGAGGAGGAGGGCGGTGCCGAAACGGATGAGGGCCGGCGACCGGAGTCGCCGGAGGGAGGGCGCCCGTCCCGCCCGGAAGGATCGGACTCCGGCCGGTCCCGATTCCACGGCGAGCGGGACTCCGTCCCGTCCTGTGGGTCGGTCGGAGAACCGTTCGGTGACCGCGAACCACCGGCCGGGGGCTGGTCGGCGCCCTGCGCCCCGCCGGTGGGATGCGCCGGACCGCCGGCGACCGGAGAGTTCCGCGCCGGGGAGACCGCGGCGGGGTTGTACGGGACCTGTGGACCGGCATCGGCCGGCGACGGCCGGTCGACCGGGGTATCCGGCGCAACCGTGGCCGAACTCCCGGTGCCCGGATCCCGATTCCCCGCGGCGTCGGCCAGCCGGGCGGCGCCGCCGGCATCCTGCGCGTCGAATTCGTTTGCGACACCGATTATTCCGGATGCCGTGCTGTGCAGCCCCTTCTCCATCGCGCGCACGTTGGCGAGCATCTGATCGGCATGCGGTGTGAACTGCTCGGCGAACTGACGGCCCATATAGTCGTCGCCCCAGCTGCCCTGGGCCTGGTCCAGGCAATCCCGTAGTCCGGCATAGGTCTGCCCCACCCGGTCGGCGAGTTCGGCCAGCCGGGCACCCCGTTCGCGCAGGCCGGCCAGGTCCAATCGAAGTTCGCCGCTCATATCCCGCCTCGAGCCGTCACATCCGGTCGCCGACCCGCAGGCGGAACCGTCGCTCGAAGTCGGTCACGAAAACCGACAGCGGCACCGACGAACTCGATCGCTCCACGGCGCCGTCGTCGGCGACATAGAAGACCGCACGGTCCAGGGCGATGTCGTTGTCCGGCACCGGCGATCGCACCATCCAGCCCACGCTGATCCGGTCGGCGCGCAGGGACGACGGAGGATAATCCGCGGTGTCGTACCCTCGCTCGCGGATGTGATCGCGAACCAGTTTCAACGCCTCCGCTTCGCTGATCCCCGCGACCGCGCCGGCCGTCAGATCCGCGAGTGCGAACTGGAACAGCGCACCGGCGACGTCGACCTCGGTCTCGTCACCGACCGCCTGCACGATCGCCTCCCGTGTCACCGCGGCGGCCTGCGCCGCCGACACCAGCAACTCGGCAGCATCCGGCGACGACTGCTCCACCACGTCGGCGACCACTCGCGCCACCGTGTCGGCAGTCCACACCGCGGGCAGCGCCGCCGCGCATTCCGACATCGGAGCGGATCCGCCCCGGTACCACCGCCCCTTCTCCCACCAGTAACAAAACGACAGCATGCCGGTCATCACCCGCGGATCGAGCACCGGGTCGGCCACCCAATCAGGTGCTCCCGCAAACACATTCGGCATCGCGCCACCACCGTTGTAGGCGAGGTCCAACGCGGGGGCCTCCCATACTCCACCCGACAGCACCGCCCGGTCTCCGGGGAGCAGCGTCAACGTCGAACCGCTGTGTCCCGCACTTTCGAAGACGCCCACGGATGGACCGATCCGTGGCCCCCGTTCCGAGCCGGCCGCCACGAAGGCCGAGGCCAGCACCGCCCACCGCGCCCACAGTGTTCGCAGGTCCGGCAACTCGCCGGTCACCGGCACCGCCCGCACGCCCGCACTCCGGTCCGCCCGCATTCCGTCCCAGGCGGCGCGCGGCGGCCTCGACTGGGATTCACCGCGCCCGATGTAAGCCGCCAACCACACCGGCAGCCGGCCGCGCGGATACCTTTCCAGGTCGGCCAGATACGCCTGTGGTGCGAACAGTTGCTCACCGGGAAACGGCTCGGCCCCGTGATCGACGACGACCTCGACGTCCTCCGCGTCGGCGCGCACCACCATCCGCCACCACGGCTCGCTCTCCAGCTCGGCCGAAACCTGCCGGTGCCGGCGCACCGACGCCCACACCTCATCCGACACCTGACACCTGACCGGCCCGTGCCCGTCATCGACCACGAACAACGCCGATTCGGTGACAACGGTCAACGCGAACGATGCCTCCAGCCGCTGCCATCCCGGCGGCGCGAGCTCGCGCAAGCCGGCGGTGATCCGGTCCACCACGTCCGCGAGATCCTCACCCCCGGAACCGCTCACCACACACTCCCCGATCCACGAACCGCCGATACGCGACCACGCTCGCAGCTGCGCACCTCGACCTCGGGAGGAGTAGAAGCAATTTCCACAACCGCCTCGATCTATCGCTCGTCAGGGTCGCACTCGGTTCGAGAATTTCGTACCCCGAGGCCAGCACGCAACCGAGCTGCTATTGCCACCCGTGAAAAGGGGGCCGCATCGGACCGGCGTATGACGCGGCCGCGAGGCATTCGGCGGCGATGGTGATCGCGGCGCGCAGTTCGGCGGAGGGTAGGGCCGCGTAGCCGATCGGGGCGCCGAAGGTGTGCGGTCGATCGGCGTGATGGCGGGCGAGGCCGTCGAGCCGTACCCCGCGATCACGAGCGTGGGCGATCGCGGCTTCCTCGACCGCGGCGGATTCGAGCGGGACGAGCACATGTGATCCGGCATGGTCGCCGACGACATCGAGCCCGCGGGCGCGAAGTTCGGCAACCACGAGTGCCCGGCGCGGCGGCATCTCACGGCGCAGGCGGCGCAGATGACGGGCCAGGTCGCCGTGCCGGGCGAGCTCGGCGAACACCAGCTGACCGGCGGGAGCCGGACAGGTGCCGGTGCTTTCCCGGTGGGCCGTCACGGCGTCCGTGACAGCCCGGGAGGCGACGAGCCAGCCGACGCCGAGCGTGGTGGACAGGATTTTGGAGGTGGTGCCGAGATGGATGACCCGACTCGGGTCGAGGCTCGCCAGCAATGGCAAAGGCGCACTGTCGTAACGCAATTCGCCGTCGTAGTCGTCCTCGATGATCAGCGCGCCGGTACGCCGGGCGAAGTCGATCAGTTCGACGCGGCGGGCGGCGGGCATCCGGGCGCCGAGCGGGAACTGATGGGCCGGGGTGCAGTAGACGGCGCGCACACCGGCGGGAATTCTGTCCACTCGAATGCCCTTGTCGTCCAACGGTATCGGCAGTACCTCGATACCCGCGGCGCGGAAGGCGCCGACCGCGCGGAGGTAGCCGGGATCTTCGACGGCCACGGTGTCGCCGCGGCGCAGCACGGCGTGGGCGAGTTCGCCGACCGCCGAACTGGTGCCGGAGGTGGCGAGGATGACACTGTCGCTGCCGGGAGCGAGGCCGCGATGGCGGAGCAGATGTTCGGTGATCATGGCGAGGTAATCCGGTTCGCCGCCGCGGTCCTTGCGTGCCGACGGCAGCCGGTCACTCGCGGCGCGCCAGGCGCGACGCCAGGCCGCGCGGTCTATCGCCGCCACGCAGGGTGCGCCCGGGGCCAGGTCGAGCAGTTCGCCGACGGCATCCGAAAGAGCGCTCGCCGCAACGGGTTCCGGTACCGATGCCGGTGCGGCGGTGAGGTAGGTGCCCGAGCCGTGCCGTCCCGAGATCCAGCCCTCGGCATGTAATTGGTCGTAGGCGGCGGTGACCACCGTGCGGCTGACGCCCAGGCGTTCGGCCAGAGCGCGGGACGAAGGGAGTCGCTCGCCGCCTCGCAGCCGGCCGGCCGTCGCCGCGGCGCGCAGTTCGTCGGCCACCTGGACCGACAGCGGGCGTGGTGCATCGCGATCGATCGACAGCGGGAGGTCCTCCACGATGCTCCCTTCGGCTCGAATGCCCCACTGCGACGATCGCGCGGCGTCCGCACAAGTGGACTTCCGAAATAGCTCCTGATTGGCCATATGATGATGCCACCCGATCGTAGACCCTGGTCATATGCCAGGAACACCCACGCGCCCGAAGCTCTCGCCGACCCCGCGCAGCACAGTCACCCGCTATCGGGACCGCGCCGCCACCGACCGCTCGGCCCTGGACGAGGTGCTCGACGCCGGACTGATCTGCCATATCGGGGTGACCCTGCACGGCGCGCCCGTCGTGCTGCCGACGGTCTACGGCCGCAGCGCGGACACGCTGTACCTGCACGGATCCACCGGCGCCGGCAACCTGCGCGCCGCCCTCACCGGGGACATCTGTGTCGCGGTGAGTCTGGTCGATGCGATCGTGTACGCCCGTGCGGCCATGCACTTTTCGATGAATTACCGCTCCGCCGTGATCCACGGGCGCCCGGTCGAAGTCACCGACCCCGAGGAGCGGCTACGCGCGTTGCGCGTCATCGTCGACCATTCCGCCCCCGGCGCCTGGGATACCGTGCGTGCGCCCGACAAGAAGGAGCTGGCGGCCACCCTGGTCCTGGCCCTCGACCTCACCGAGGCCTCGGTGAAGATCCGCGCCGGCGATCCCTCCGACGATCCCGCCGACCTGAACAGCGACGCCTGGGCGGGCCTGCTCCCGGTCCGTCAGGTCTTCGGCACTCCGATCCCGGCGCCGGACCTGGTACGCCCGGGCGCCGTCCCGGACCACGTGACGACGCGGATCCTCACCACGCGGTGACCGGTACCTCGAATCGTTCGATCGCCTTCCGTGCGAAATCGACCAGCGCATCGGAGGATTCGATTCGCTCCTGATCCAGGCCCACCAGAGCGAGGGTGTACGTGTGCCCGATCCGGCACAGGTAGGCCGCGAGGCGGGTGCGGGGGAGCGCCGTCGGTTGCAGTCCGGGATGGATGGCCCGGGCGGCGACGCCGGTGCAGCGATGCGGGCCCAGCTGTGCCAGCGAGGCCGGGAGGGTGCCGATGTTCGAGCACAGAATGTCACGTTCGCCCGCACCCCGGGAGAGCCGGTGCGCGACGCGCGCGGGCAGCACCTGCAGCAGTTCCGCGGGCATGCCCGGGGGACCGGACATACGGTATTCGTATGCGGCACGGCACTTCTCACGCAGGGTCGCGGGAGTATCGGTGCGCTCGACCACCACTTCGGTCATGGCCATGTCGTTGTTGACGCGGCGATCGTCGCGGGTATCGACGGGAACGGCGGCGGTTATCGGCGAGTCGGGAAAACCGCTGTCCCACAGCATCTTCGCGACGACGTGGAGGAACAGGCTGTTCGCCGTTCCGCCCCGCCCCGCCGCGGCGAGCTCCCAGTCCGCCGCCGGAAATTGCAGGACCGCATCGGTTGTCGTCGCCGTCTCGGCGCTGCGGCACGCTCCGTCACCGGGTTCCCGTGGCACCCCGTGTCGCAGGGCGCGCGCACTGCCGGACAACACGGTGCTCCACTGCCTGGCCGCATCGGACCAATCCGACTGCGGTGCCGCATAATCCGTGAGCGGCGAGCCGGACAGCGCGTGGTCGACGGCCAGCGCCAGGCCGCGTCCATCGGCGAGGGCATGCGAACACGTCAGTGCCACCACCGAACCGCCCTCGCGCAGCGCCGCCGCGGACAGCCGCCACCCCGGCCCGAATTCCGGATCCAGATCGTAGCCCTGTTCGTCGGCCCAGCTCAGCAGGTCGGCGGTGGCGATACCGCCGCCGGCGATGCGCAACGGATGGGCGCCGTCGTTGCGCCGCCAGTACGGCCGCGCACCCGGAACTCGGGGGCGGACGACGCGGCGGCCGAGGGGGCCGACGCGCAGGGCGGCGTGGATCTGTTCCAGCAGCCGCCTGTCGATCGGGTCGGCGGTGCGCCACAATCCCTGCAGCGCACTGGGAGTGCCGAGACCGCGATGGGCGCGCAGAAAGATCTCGTCGACTACGCTGAGCCGGCCCATCGCCGTTCAGGCCGACGATCCGTGGCGGCCCGCTCCGCCGGCGAACCGCTGCGCGCCCTCGAGCGCACCGTCGGCCAGCGCGGTGAAGCCGTAGCGGAACTCGCGGGCCATCGCCTCCGATTCGTCCAGCCCCCACTGCTCCAGCGCCGACATCCGGTCCGAACGCAGGCAGGTCTGCGGCAGGGCGGCCAGCTCCGCCGCGAGTCGCTCTGCGGCGGAACGGGATTCACCGGGGCCGACGACCCGGTTGACCAGCCCGATCTGCAAAGCCTCGGGTGCGGCGACAGCTCGGCCGGTGAGGATCATGTCCATCGCCCGGCCCGCGCCGACGATGCGCGGTAAGCGCACCGTGCCACCGTCGATCAGCGGGACGCCCCAGCGGCGGCAGAACACACCGAATGTGCTGTCCTGCTCGGCGATCCGCATATCGCACCACAGCGCCAGTTCCAGCCCGCCGGCTACGGCATAGCCGGAGACGGCGGCGATCACCGGCTTGGACAGCGTCATGCGGGTGGGGCCCATGGGGCCGTCGCCGTCCTCGGCCGCCCGGTTGGACTTCTCGGTGCCCAGCGATTTCAGATCCGCCCCGGCGCAGAAGGTACCGCCCGCGCCCCAGAGCACCGCGACCGCCGCGGTGTCGTCGGCATCGAATTCGCGGAACGCGGCGGCCAGCGCCTGTGCGGTCGGTCCGTCGACGGCATTGCGTGCCTCGGGGCGATCCAGGATCACCGTGAAGACCGGCCCGCTGCGCTCGATTCGTACGCTCACGAATTCGACCATACGGCCCGCCCCGGCCCTTGCGTCAAGAAATGAATTTGTGATTCACTTCTTGCGTGGCGTACCGCAGAACCCCCGCCGTGCAGGCGCGACTGGACGCACAGTCGCGCGCGATCGTGCACGCGGCCATGAAGGTGCTCTCGGAGCAGGGCTTCGGCGGGCTGTCGATGGCCACCGTCGCGGCGGAGGCCGGAGTCGCCACGGGAACCGTCTACAAGAGTTTCAGCGGGAAGGCCGAGTTGGTCACCGCTGTGTTCCGGGACGTCGTCACGCGCGAGGTCGCCGCGGTCGCACAGGCCGGGGCGGAGGGCGGCGTCGTCGAGCGCGTCACCGCCGCGGTGGAGACTTTCGCCGGGCGCGCGCTGAAGAATCCCAAACTCGCCTACGTCCTGCTCGCCGAACCCGTGGACGCGAGCGTCGATACCGAACGCCTGCGCTTCCGCAGGGCCTTCGCCGAAACCTTCGAGTCCGCGATCGCCGACGGTGTCGGCGCCGGGCAACTGCCGCCCCAGGACCCGCGCACCACCGCCACCGCCCTGGTCGGCGCCATCGGTGAGGTGCTGGTCGGACCGTTGGCCGAGCAGCTGCAGAGCGAATCCGTGGTGCCCGAACTCGTCGCCTTCGCGCTGCGCGCGCTCGGCGCGCACGAATAGGAGAACTCATATGGCCACCCACGAAGTGTTCAACCAGGTCCCGCCGATCACCCCGTTCGACTTCTCCCGCAACCCGGCCCTGATCGAAGGCCTGCACCGTGAGGGTGCGGGCTGGGCCGAAGCCGAGGTGCGCGAACTGGGCGCGCTGGCAGGAAGTTTCGAGGCGCAGGAGTGGGGCCGGCTGGCCAACGAGTACCCGCCGGTGCTGCACACCCACGACCGCTACGGCAATCGGGTGGACGAGGTGGAGTTCCACCCCTACTGGCACAACCTGATGGACGTCGCCGTACGGCACGGCCTGCACGGCAGCCCCTGGCTCGACGATCGGCCCGGCGCGCACGTCGCCCGCGCCGCGAAGTTCTACACCTGGGGCGTCGCCGATGCCGGACACATGTGTCCCATCTCCATGACCTACGCCGCGGTTCCGGCACTGCGCCACAATCCCGAACTGGCCGCTCGCTTCGAGCCGCTACTCGGTTCGCGCACCTACGATTTCGGCCTGCGTGAGCCCTCGACGAAGGCCGGGCTGATCGCCGGGATGTCGATGACGGAGAAGCAGGGCGGCTCCGATGTGCGGGCCAACACCACCACGGCCACACCGCAATCCGACGGTACCTATCGCATCGTCGGGCACAAGTGGTTCACCTCCGCGCCGATGTCGGATATGTTCCTGACGCTGGCGCAAGCGCCCGGCGGCCTGTCCTGCTTCCTGCTGCCGCGCGTGCTGCCCGACGGCACCCGTAACGCGCTGCGGCTGCAGCGCCTGAAGGACAAGCTGGGCAACAAGTCCAACGCGTCCTCGGAAATCGAGTACGAGAACGCGACAGGCTGGCTGGTCGGCGCCGAGGGCGCGGGTGTGAAGACCATCATCGAGATGGTGAACATGACCCGTCTCGACTGTGTGATCGGCTCCGCGACCGGCATGCGCACCGGCGTGGTCTACGCCGCTCACCACGCCCGGCATCGGGAAGCGTTCGGCGCCAAGCTCGTCGACCAGCCCGCCATGCGCAATGTGCTGGCCGACCTGGTCATCGAATCCGATGCCGCGACGACGGTGATGCTGCGGCTGGCCGGTGCCACCGACCGCGCCGCGACCGATCCCGCCGAGGCGGCGCTGCGTCGAATCGCATTGGCGGTGACCAAGTATTGGGTCTGCAAGCGTGCCCCCGCACACGCGGCCGAGGCGCTGGAATGCTTCGGCGGCAACGGCTATGTCGAGGAATCCGGTATGCCGCGGCTCTATCGGGAGGCGCCGCTGATGTCGATCTGGGAGGGCTCGGGCAATGTGGCGGCGTTGGACGCCCTGCGCGCCATGGGCCGGCAGCCGGAGACGGTCGAGGCCTACTTCAACGAGGTCTCGCTGGCCCGCGGCGCCAACCACCACCTCGACGACGCGATCGACCGGATCGGCAAGGAGCTCACCGACCTCAGTGATATCGAGTTCCGCGCCCGGCGGGTGATCGAACTGATGGCGTTGGTGTTGCAGGGCGCGCAGCTGGTGCGCCACGGCCATGCCGCCGTGGCGGATGCCTTCTGCGCCAGCCGATTCGGTGGCGACTGGGGAATCGCCTTCGGCACCCTCCCGGTGGGAGTGGATACCGAGGCGATCCTGCAGCGCGCCTTCGTCTGATCCGAATTCGTCTGATCCGGATTCGCCCGATCCGGCTCAGCCCACCGGTTCGCTCGACATCTCCCACGGGGCCTGCGGCAGTACGTCGCCGGTCTCGAGCAGGGACTTGAGGTTGGCCAGCACGGCCGGCCAGCCGCTCGAAATGCCTTGCAGCATCTCCTGATTCGGCAGATTCTCGTGCGTGACGGTGAGCCGGACGATATCGCGGTGCGGTTCGACGAGGAAGGTGACCAGCGACGGCGAGCGGTCGGCGTCGGGCATATCCTCGAAGGTCACCACGAGGCGGTGCGGCGGATCCGATTCGATCACCTCGCCGACGACGTCGACGGCCCCCGAGCCGTCGATGCGACGGTGTTCCCAGCTCGAACCCGGTTGCCAGTCCGACACATTCGCGTGTCCCCAGTATCGAGCGGTGAGATCGGCGTCGGTCAGTGCCTTCCACACCTGGTCGGCGCTGGCACGGATATAGGTGACGTAGACGTAGTTGGGCACGGTGGTGCTCATGGCGTACTCCTCAGCCTGGTTTTTGATGGCCCGGATCGCATCCAGTCGCGGCCTGTCGAAGACGGAGATCCATCGTTGTTCGATGTCGTGGATAGGTGCCGGATTGATGTAGTGCACCCGTTCCCGCCCGCGTCGCAGCACGGTGACCAGTCCCGCTCGCACCAGGATGTCGAGATGCTGCGTCAGTGACTGGCGCGCCATCTCCACCCGCTCGCACAGTTCGCGCAGAGTCTGCCCGTTCTGCGCGCGAAGCCGATCCAGCACCAGCCGCCGCGTCGGGTCGGCCAATGCCTTGAAGACCACGTCCAAATCCGGTTCGGGTTGCACGGGGAAAATTATGCAGGCATTTACCTGCATAAGTCAACGGGTCGGGTGAGCAAGCAGGCGAAGATACGGCGCCGTTGGGCGTTACCGATGTCAGGGCGCGGCGGCGATGGCCAGGCCGATCAGCGCGACCACCTTCAGCAGCTCGAGCCCGATGTACCAGTAGTGCGCCGTCGAGCGCGGTCCGTCCTCACCGGCCAGGACCCGATTCGAACGCCGGGTCAGCGGCGGCCGGACCGCCACCACCTGTATCGCCAGCACGACCGCCGCGCCGATCAGCCATCCCCAGGTCGCCCCGCTCGGGCCTACTACGGCTGCCGAAATCAGCAACAGCACCGCCAAGACGGCCTCGGTGATGTTGAGCGCCTTGAACACCAGCCGACCTATACCCAGCCCGAGGGCGAGCGTCACTCCCGGCGCGCGGAACTTCAGCGGCGCCTCCAGGAAGGAGATGGCCAGCACCATGCCGAGCCACAGCATCGGCAGGAACCACAGCAGATGTTGTGCAACCGAGGTCATATTCCGGACGTTACAACGGGGCATCGGGCCAATGGCAGTGCCCTGCTCACATTCCCGGCATGAGATCAATTACGCATCCGGGCGGGGTATTTTCCGTGGTGGTGGGTCAGCGGTGGCCGCGATACCACCGAATCAGCGCATCGGTCGACGAATCCGATTGCGGTGCCGGATCTTCCGCGGAGGTGAGCAGCGGCTCCAGGGCGAGCGCCTGCTGTTTGCCCAGCTCCACGCCCCACTGGTCGAAACTGTCGATTCCCCAGATGGTGCCCTCGACGAAGACCTGATGTTCGTAGAGCGCGATCAACTGCCCGACGACCGACGGGGTGAGTTGCGGGGCCAGGATCGTGGTGGAGGGGCGGTTACCGGGCATCACGCGATGCGGCACCAGGGCCGGATCGAACCCCGGAGTTCCGCCGTCCTCGGCCTCGATCTCCGCCGCCGTGCGCCCGAAGGCCAGCACCTTCGTCTGCGCGAACAGATTGCTCATCAGAATGTCGTGCATGCTGCCGGAGCCGTCGCGCGTCGCGAGATCGTCGGTGGGACGGGCGAATCCGATGAAATCGGCCGGCACCAGCCGGGTGCCCTGATGCAGCAGCTGGTAGAAGGCGTGCTGCCCGTTCGTTCCGGGCTCACCCCAGAAGATCTCGCCGGTCGAGGTCGTCACCGGACTGCCGTCCAGCCGTACCGATTTGCCGTTCGACTCCATGGTCAGCTGCTGCAGATAGGCCGGGAAGCGCGCCAGATCGTTGGAGTACGGCAGCACCGCGCGCGACTGGGCACCGAAGAAATTCGAGTACCAGACCCCGAGCAGGCCGAGCAGGATCGGCGCATTGCGCTCCGGCGGCGCGGAGACGAAATGTTCGTCGACACTGTGCATTCCGGCCAGGAATTCGGCGAACCGCTCCTTCCCGATTACCGCCATCATCGACAGCCCGATCGCGGAATCCACCGAATAACGGCCGCCGACCCAATCCCAGAACTCGAACATATTCGCGGTATCGATACCGAAATCGGCCACCCGCTGCGCGTGGCTGGACACCGCCACGAAATGTTTGGCGACCGCGTCCTCGCCGAGCGCCGCGACCAGCCAGCGCCGCGCCGCGGTGGCGTTGGTGAGCGTCTCCAGCGTCGAAAACGTCTTGGAGGCAACGACGAAGAGAGTGCGCGCCGGATCGAGGCCGTCGAGTTTCGCGGTCAGATCCGCCGGATCGATATTGGAGACGAATCGTGCCGAGATCCCGGCATCCGCGTAGTGCCGCAACGCTTGATACAGCATGGCGGGACCCAGATCCGAGCCGCCGATGCCGATGTTCACCACCGTGGAAATGCGTTCACCGCCGGCGCCGCGCCACTGTCCCGACCGCACCGCATCGGTGAAATCGCCCATCCGGCGCAGGACTTCGTGCACCTGCGCACCCGCGTCGGCGCCGTCGATCATCATCGACGCGCCGGCCGGCAGGCGCAGTGCCACATGTCCCACCGCGCGGTCCTCGGAGGTGTTGATGTGCTCGCCCGCGAACATCGCGTCGCGGCGCCGCGCCACACCCGCCGTCTCCGCCAGATCGAGCAGCAGATCCAGGGTTTCGCGCGTGATGCGGTGCTTGCTGTAGTCGATGTGGAGATCGCCGACCTCGACGGTCAGCTCGCGTCCCCGGTCCGGATCCTCGGCGAAGAATTCGCGCAGATGCCGGTCGGCCACGGCCGAATAGTGATCGTGCAGTTTCCGCCAGGCCGCCGTCGCGGTGATGTCGCTGCTCACTCCCGCGAGATTACAGACCTGTTCCCGTATGCGCAGGGAGTGATGTCGCCGGCTCTCTCGCAGATGGTCACCGCCCACCCGGCAGTTGCCCGCGCCCGCGTCCATCGCGGCCTACCCTGAGCACATGGTGTCGCAAACCGAGTTACTCGAATCCGTCCCCACTCAACTCTGGATCGGCGGGCCGGTGGATGCCACCGGTGGCGCCACCTTCGCGGTCGAGAATCCGGCGACCGGAGAGCCCCTCGCACACGTCGCCGACGCCACGCCCGAGGACGCCGTGCGGGCCCTCGACGCGGCCGTGGCCGCTCAGGACAGCTGGGCGGCGACCCCGGCCCGCGAACGCGGTGAGATCCTGCGCGCGGTCTACGAGCGGATCGTCGAGCGTACCGAGGACTTCGCACTGCTGATGACCCTGGAAATGGGTAAGGCGCTGCCGGAGAGCCGCAACGAGGTGCGCTACGGCGCCGAATTCTTCCGCTGGTTCAGCGAGGAGGCGGTCCGGGTGCACGGCCGCTACCAGACCGCGCCCACCGGCACCGGTCGCATCGTGGTCCACAAGCAGCCGGTCGGACCGTGCCTGGCCATCACCCCCTGGAATTTCCCGCTCGCGATGGGTACCCGCAAGATCGGCCCAGCCCTGGCCGCCGGCTGCACGATGATCGTCAAGCCGGCCTCGGCCACGCCGCTGACCATGCTGCTGCTGGCGAAGCTGTGCAGTGAGGCCGGGCTGCCGGACGGCGTGTTGTCGGTGATCACCTCCAGCCACTCGGGCGCGGTGACCGAGCCGCTGATCAACGATCCGCGGCTGCGCAAACTCACCTTCACCGGCTCGACCGGGGTCGGCAAGAAACTGGTCGAGAAGTCCGCCAACGGCCTGCTGCGCACCTCGATGGAGCTGGGCGGCAACGCCCCGTTCGTGGTCTTCGACGACGCCGACATCGATGCCGCGGTGCAGGGCGCGATGCTGGCGAAGCTGCGCAACGGCGGCGAGGCCTGTACCGCCGCCAACCGGTTCCACGTGCACAACTCGGTCCGCGCGGAGTTCACCGACAAACTCGTCGCCGCCATGCAGGAGGTCAAGCTCGGCCCGGGTGACGACCCGTCGACCACCCTCGGTCCGCTGATCAACCAGGACCAGCTCGACACCGTCAGCGAACTGGTCGAGGACGCGGTCGAACGCGGCGCCGAGGTGCGCATCGGTGGTAAGGCGCCCGGCGGGACCGGGTACTACTACCCGGCGACCGTGCTGTGCGAGGTACCCGAGCAGGCCCGCATTCTCAGCGAGGAGGTGTTCGGCCCGGTCGCGCCGATCGTCGGATTCGATACCGAGGAGGAGGGCCTCGCCGCCGCCAACGACACCGAATTCGGTCTGGTCGCTTACGTGTACACCCGCGATCTGGATCGTGCGCTGCGCATCGCGGAGGGGCTGGAGAGCGGAATGGTCGGCATCAACCGCGGCGTCATCTCCGATCCGGCGGCGCCGTTCGGCGGGGTCAAGGCCTCCGGATTCGGCCGGGAGGGCGGCTTCGAGGGAATCGAGGAGTATCTGTCGACGAAGTACATCGCCCTGCCCTGATCCGGCGGTTCCCGGATACGAAACGGCCGCCCCGGGGGATCGGCACCCGGGGCGGCCTGGGGTCGCGGAGTTCGTCGAGACGATCGCCGCGTGGTCTCGAGGGCTGCCTGTTCGGCAGTCCGGTCAGTGGCCGAGGCGGCTGTAGATCAGTGGCCGAGGCGGCCGCGGCCCAAGCGGAGCAGCAGCATGGCCAGCGTGTGACCTTCCTGGCCCAGTTCGCTGAAGCGCTCCAGCACCTTCATCTCGCGAGAGTGCACCAGGCGCGGGCCACCGTTGGCCATACGGGTGCGGCCGATGATGCGCGAGACCTCGGTGCGCCGCTTGATGGCCGCGAGAATCTCGGCGTCGAGGCGATCGATCTCCTTGCGGAGCTTCTCGATCTCCGCCTCGCTACTCGGCAACGTCGCATCGGAACCGGTCGCGGGCTGATCAATCGGCTCAGTAGAGGTGCTCATACTTTCTTCTCCTCGTGTCAGAACTTCGATCGGCGTGCGGCCCTGCCCCGTTACCGATCTAGTTCCTCCACCGTGAAACAGACCTGTTCGGCCTTGAATTGTCCCCCGTCGAGTGTGCGCTCACGTGCGAAATCGGCGACCACGAATACCTTCGTACGCCTGAACAGCAGAGGTCGTGAGCGCGCTGGTCATGTGGCCAGTCTGCCACGTGGGGCAAGTGAGGCAAAGTTCTCGTCGTTGAGAATGCGTTGAGATCGCGGTCGAGAATGCGCTGAGATCGCGCCGGACTACAGCATGTCGGTGGCCGCCGGTAGCGTGGATGGACGATGGAGACGACGGTGGCGGGAACAGCGGCGGGGACGGCAACGGTGAGTACGGCGGCAACGCGAGGAGCGGTCGGGTCCGCGCAGGCCGAGGGGCAGGCGCAGCGCCTGCTCGAGGGCTTGAATCCGCAGCAGCGGGCGGCGGTCGTGCACGCGGGTTCGCCACTGCTGATCGTGGCCGGCGCCGGCTCCGGGAAGACCGCGGTCCTCACCCGGCGCATCGCCTATCTGCTGGCCGAACGCGGCGTCACGCCCGGGCAGATCCTCGCCATCACGTTCACCAACAAGGCCGCCGCGGAGATGCGCGAGCGCGTGACCGACCTGGTCGGTCCGCGTGCGGCCGCCATGTGGGTGTCCACCTTCCACTCCTCCTGCGTGCGCATCCTGCGCATGCAGGCGAACCTGCTGCCCGGCGCGTTGAACTCGAACTTCTCCATCTACGACGCCGACGACTCGCGCCGCCTGCTGGCGATGATCATTCGCGACCAGAATCTGGATCCGAAGAAGTATTCGCCGCGACTGCTCGCGACCGCGATCTCCAATCTCAAGAACGAGCTCATCGACCCCGAAACGGCCACGGCGGACGCGGAATCCGACGAGACCGAACTGCCCGGCATCGTCGCCCGCGTCTACACCGAATACCAGCGGCGGCTACGCGCGGCCAATGCCTTCGACTTCGACGATCTGATCGGCGAGACGGTCGCGCTTCTGCAGAGCCACCCGCAGGTCGCCGAGTACTACCGCCGTCGCTTCCGGCATGTGCTGGTCGACGAGTACCAGGACACCAACCACGCCCAGTACGTACTGGTGCGTGAGCTGGTCGGCCATCATGTGCGACCGCCGGCCGGCGAACTCGCCGACGCCGACGCGGGTGCCGAGGCCGCAGATCCGGAATTCACACCGGCGCGCCGCGACGATGTGGTGCCGCCCAGCGAACTGTGCGTGGTCGGTGACGCCGACCAGTCCATCTACGCGTTCCGCGGGGCGACCATCCGCAATATCGAGGAATTCGAGCGCGATTTCCCGGACGCGGAAACGATTCTGCTGGAACAGAACTACCGGTCCACCCAGCACATTCTCTCGGCGGCCAATGCGCTCATCTCCCGCAACGAGAATCGGCGCGACAAGAAGTTGTGGACCGATTCCGGCGAGGGTGATCTGATCGTCGGCTACGTCGCCGACAACGAACACGACGAGGCGTCGTTCGTCGCGCGCGAGATCGACCGGCTGGTCGAACAGGGCGACTACAACTACGGCGATGTCGCGGTGTTCTATCGCACCAACAACAATTCGCGCGCGCTGGAAGAGATCTTCATCCGCATGGGCCTGCCCTACAAGGTGGTCGGCGGAGTCCGGTTCTACGAGCGCAAGGAGGTCCGCGATGTGGTCGCCTACCTGCGTGTGCTGGAGAACCCCGACGATGCGGTGAGCCTGCGTCGCATCCTCAACACGCCGCGCCGGGGGATCGGTGACCGCGCCGAGGCCTGTGTGGCGGTGCACGCCGAACAGCGCGATATCGGCTTCGCGGCCGCGCTGCGCGACGCCGCCGACGGCAAGGTGGCCCTGCTGAACACCCGCGCGCAGCGTGCGATCGCCGGCTTCCTCGATCTGCTCGACGAGATCCGCGCCGCGGGCGTTACCGGGGACACCGAATTCCCGGATGTGGGCAATGTCGTCGAGGCGGTGCTGGACAAGACCGGCTACCGCGCCGAACTGGAGGCCTCCGACGATCCGCAGGACGGCGCCCGGCTGGACAACCTGAACGAATTGGTCAGCGTAGCAAGGGAATTCAGTTCCGAGGCGCGCAACAATGTGGAGGCCGCCCGTGAGGAGGGCCTGCTGCCCGAGGCGGCCGACGGCGAGCCGGACCCCGGTTCTCTCGCGGCGTTCCTGGAACGGGTCTCGCTGGTGGCCGATACCGATCAGATCCCGGACGAGGGCTCCGGCGTGGTCACCCTGATGACCCTGCATACCGCGAAGGGACTGGAGTTCCCGGTGGTGTTCGTGACGGGCTGGGAGGACGGACAGTTCCCGCATATGCGCGCGCTGGGCGATCCGGCCGAACTGGCCGAGGAACGCCGCCTGGCCTACGTCGGCATCACCCGCGCCCGGAAACGGCTCTACCTGTCCCGTGCGGTGGTGCGGTCCGGGTGGGGACAGGCGGTGTCGAATCCGGAGTCCCGCTTCCTGCAGGAGATTCCGGGCCATCTGATGGATTGGCAGCGTCTGGAGCCGACTCCGCCTTCGGGCGGACGTGGCTTCCGCCGCCGCGGCGAGGACGACGGCCTGGAACGCGATTGGACCCGCGGCGACGGCTGGTCCCAGCAGCGCCCCGGCCTGCGCGACCGCAGTCCCGCCCGGCCCGCGGCCAAACACAACAACTCCGGCCTCGTCCTCGCGGTGGGTGACCGCGTCAGCGACGACAAGTACGGCCTCGGCCGAGTGGTCGCCGCCGAGGGCTTCGGCGCCCTCGCCACGGTCACCATCGACTTCGGCACCGCCGGCAAGATCCGCCTCATCCCGCAGTACAGCCGGACCCTGGTCAAGCTCTGAGCGGCGGTTCCGGCGGGCTCGCGCTCAGCGGCGCGCCGGGACCACGGCCTTGACCATGACGAGTTCCACGCGGTCGTCCGAGTCGAGATCGGTGCGCTGGAACCGTTCGGCGTCTTCGCCGGGCCCGGTCTCGAATTCGAATCCGTTACGGCGGTACAGCGCGATGGCGGGCTCGTTGTCGGCGAAGACACCGAGCCGGAGCGTGGTGTAGCCGCATTCGGCAGCCCAGCGCTCGACAGTCGTCAGCAGCAGATCGCCGACGCCCAAACCCCGCGCGGACGGGTCGACCCACATCGAAATCACCCTGGCCGCAGTATCTTCCGGCCCGGGCACCCCGCTGGTTATTCCCACCGGTTCGCCGTGGTGCAACGCCAGCAGATCGCGGGCTCCCGGGATATCCAACCGCGCGCGCCAGCGGTGCTCGCGATCGCCGTCGCCCTGCCATTCCGCCAGCCGGGTCCGGTACGCCCGCGGTGCCCCCGCCAGTGCTGCCAGCCGAACTTGGCGCCAGATGCGCCAGTCCTCAGCGCCGACCACCCTGATTTCGATCATGACGCCGGAGTGACCGCCGCCCGAACCTAGTCGCGTTCGGGGCCGAGGGAGATGCCGCGGGAGGCGAGCCAGGGGAGCGGGTCGATCTTGTCCTGGCCGTTGAGCCACACCTCGAAATGGCAGTGCGGGCCGGTGGAGAAGCCGCGGTTGCCGACGGTGGCGATCTGGTCGCCGGCCAGCACGTGTTGGCCCTCCGAGACGGTGGCGGTGTCGACGTGGCCGTAGACCGTGATGGTGCCGTCGGCGTGCCGCAGGCGGACCCACATGCCGAAACCGGAGGCCGGGCCGGCGCTGATCACCTCGCCGTCCTCGACCGCGTAGATCGGGGTACCGATCGGGGCGGCGATGTCGACACCCAGGTGCTGCACACCCCAGCGGCTACCGAAGCCGGAGGTGAAGGTGCCGTTGGCGAATTTGGAGAACAGGGGACGCAGTTTCGCCGATTCCTGGGCCGCGAGTCCGGCGGCGAATTCCTGGCCGTGCTGCAGGATGTCCTGGAACTGACTGAGATCCGCGACCGGCGCGACATTGAGAACCTGCGGCGATTGCGGATTACCCGCCTGGGTGCTGACCGCCTGGGCCGCGATCTCGTGAACCTGACCGGCGGCGTCGTAGTCGGCGGTCGCATTGTGGTGCTGGCTGCCGGACTCCATTCCGGCCTGTCCGGCGGCGACCACCGCGCCGGCGGCGACCGCCACCACGGCGGCACGGCCCTTGAGCGCGGCCGGTGGGGTCGGCACCCGGTGTGCGCCGCTGAACCGCTTCGGGCCCTCCGCGGTGGCGCCGGCCTCTTCGGCCTCGGCGCCGTCACGCTTCCAGGGGCTGCGCAGCCGGGCCAGGTTGAACGGTTCGTTGCCGGCGGGCTCGTCGTAGCCGTCGGCGGCCTCGTAGTCGGCCTCGTCCTCGGGGTAGTGCACGCCCCGGCTGTCGTCGTAACCGGGATCGGCGGCGGCCCATTCATCGGTCCGCGGCCACTGCGGATCGGCGGTCCAGTCACCGTCGGGCCGGGCCTGGGCGCCCCACGGCTGCCACTGCCCGGAATCGTCCGAACCGGTTGCGCCCCAGGTGTTCTCGGTCGAGTGTGCGGTGGTCGCGGTGAGACCGACGACGGCCGCGCCACCGGACGGCATCCAGCTGTCGGCACGCCCCGGCATACTGCGCACGGGCGCGGCCGCGGGCTCCTCGGAACGGGTACCGGTGTAACCGCCGAAGGATTGGTTACCACCGAAGTATGGATGCTGGTCGAGGGATTCACCGTCGGCGCGGTAACGGCGAGCGGACTGCGGCCGATGCCCGGGTTGTAGGCGACCGTGACTCATCGGCGGACTCCGAGACCGGATAACGCGGGGGAGCCGGATGACGCGGGACGCGCTGCGCCGGTACAACGGCTCGCTACCTGCGGAGCACTGTGCTGCAACAAGCCTGCCGTCCTCCTGATCGGTGCGGTGTACGCGGCCTCATCCGGGTGGGTTCGCCGATGTCTTGTACCAGGTGTTCTACCAGCTGGGTCTTCCGACCGAGTGACGAGTATTCCCGTCACGCCTGTGATCTGGCTGTGACATCGACCGCATCGACGGTAACGAAACGATTGCAGGTGGGCAAGCGCTCCGCTCGATAAGGGGGTACTTGTGAGATTGATCACGTCTGGCTCTCGGAATATCTCACATCCCGCTGGGCACGCGAGTGAGAACAGGCAACTACACTATGTAGTAGCCAATGTGGCAATTCGGACCATCGTCCGCCCTACCTGGCGGCGTGTCAGCAAGCTACTCGCCAGTAGCCTTGGCCAGCGGTTTTGCCCGGGCGGATGCCCGCTCGTGACCTGCGCCACTTAGGCTGTATGCGGCTGATTTCGGCGACATCGAACTGATTAGAGTCCGACTCGACCCGCTTCCGACGACGGGCCGCCAACAAAGTCGTTGTCACAACAACGCAGACGAGACGGTGAGTACATGGATCTCTTCGAATATCAGGCGAAGGAACTCTTCGTGAAGCACGGAGTGCCTTCGTCGGAGGGCCGCGTCACGGACTCGGCCGAGGACGCCCGTGCCATCGCGACCGAAATCGGCAAGCCTGTGATGATCAAGTCGCAGGTCAAGGTCGGTGGCCGCGGTAAGGCCGGTGGTGTGAAGTACGCCGCCACCCCGGACGACGCCTTCACCCACGCCTCCAACATCCTGGGCCTGGACATCAAGGGCCACGTGACCAAGAAGATCCTGGTCGCCGAGGCCAAGGACATCGCGGAGGAGTACTACATCTCCTTCCTGCTCGATCGCGCCAACCGCACCTACCTGGCCATGTGCTCGGTCGAGGGCGGTATGGAGATCGAAGAGGTCGCCGCCACCAAGCCCGACCGCCTGGCCAAGGTGCCGGTCGACGCCGTCAAGGGTGTGGACCTGGCCTTCGCGCGCTCCATCGCCGAGCAGGGCCACCTGCCCGCCGACGTGCTGGACGCCGCCGCGGTGACCATTCAGAAGCTGTGGGAGGTCTTCGTCGCCGAAGACGCGACCCTGGTCGAGGTGAACCCGCTGGTCCGCACGCCGGAGAACGAGATCCTGGCGCTGGACGGCAAGGTCACCCTGGACGAGAACGCCGACTTCCGCCACCCCGACCACGCCGAGTTCGCCGATCGTGACGCCACCGATCCGCTGGAGCTCAAGGCCAAGGAGAACGACCTCAACTACGTCAAGCTCGACGGTGAGGTCGGCATCATCGGCAACGGTGCCGGCCTGGTCATGTCGACCCTGGACGTCGTCGCCTACGCCGGTGAGAAGCACGACGGCGTGAAGCCGGCCAACTTCCTCGACATCGGTGGTGGCGCCTCGGCCGAGGTGATGGCCAACGGTCTCGACGTGATCCTCAACGACGCGCAGGTCAAGAGCGTGTTCGTGAACGTGTTCGGCGGCATCACCGCGTGTGACGCGGTGGCCAACGGCATCGTCAAGGCCCTGGAGATCCTGGGGTCGGAGGCGAACAAGCCGCTGGTCGTCCGCCTCGACGGCAACAAGGTCGAGGAGGGTCGCAAGATCCTCGTCGATGCCAACCACCCGCTGGTCACCCTCGCCCAGACCATGGACGAAGGCGCCGACAAGGCCGCTGAACTGGCTGCGGCCAAGTAAAGGACGAACGAGAAATGTCTATCTTCCTGAACAAGGACTCCAAGGTCATCGTCCAGGGCATCACCGGCGGTGAGGGCACCAAGCACACCGCGCTGATGCTGAAGGCGGGCACCCAGGTCGTCGGTGGCGTCAACGCCCGTAAGGCCGGCACCACCGTCTCGCACACCGCCAAGGACGGCTCGGCCGTCGAGCTGCCGGTGTTCGGCACCGTCGCCGAGGCCATCAAGGAGACCGGCGCCGACGTGTCGATCGCCTTCGTGCCGCCGAAGTTCGCCAAGGACGCCATCATCGAGGCCATCGATGCGGAGATCCCGCTGCTGGTGGTCATCACCGAGGGCATCCCGGTGCAGGACACCGCCTACGCGTGGGCCTACAACGTGGAGAAGGGCAACAAGACCCGGATCATCGGCCCCAACTGCCCCGGCATCATCACCCCGGGCGAGTCGCTGGTGGGCATCACCCCGGCCAACATCACCGGTAAGGGTCCGATCGGCCTGGTGTCGAAGTCGGGCACCCTGACCTACCAGATGATGTACGAGCTGCGTGACTTCGGCTTCTCGACCTCCATCGGCATCGGTGGCGACCCGGTCATCGGCACCACCCACATCGACGCCATCGAGGCGTTCGAGAAGGACCCGGAGACCAAGCTCATCGTCATGATCGGCGAGATCGGCGGCGACGCCGAGGAGCGGGCCGCGGCCTACATCAAGGAGAACGTGACCAAGCCGGTCGTCGGCTACGTCGCGGGCTTCACCGCGCCGGAGGGCAAGACCATGGGCCACGCCGGCGCCATCGTGTCCGGTTCCTCGGGTACCGCGGCCGCGAAGAAGGAGGCCCTCGAGGCCGCGGGCGTGAAGGTCGGCAAGACCCCGTCCGAGACCGCCGCCCTGGCGCGCGAGATCCTGGAGAAGGCCTCGATCACCGCCTGATCGCAGGTACTGCGAAGGCCGCCTTGTTGCGACAAGGCGGCCTTCTTTCATCTCGGCAGGTGAACGACGTGCTGCCGGGCAGTGGGCAGGTCGGCAGCGGTTGTCGTGGGCAGGGAACAACCGTCGTTCAGGGTGCCGGGAGCAGGTGGCACAGGCCCAGCGTCCGCACCACCGTGCAGAACATTTCCGAAACGTCCATCCGATACCTCCGATCGTCTTCGGTGACAACACGATCGAGACGGGTATGCGGTTCATAGTGAATTCTCGAGCTTGCCGCCAGTGGCGTCGTGGCCGTGACCGGCGCGCTCGAGTGCAGTAGCGTCAAGGGCATTCAGCCTGAAAGCCGATGAAGGACTCGATAGGAGACGACCACATGTCCTACCCGACCGGGGGATCCGGGTACAACGCGCCCAATCAGACGCCCGGGCCCACACCCTCGTCCGCCCCGAGCTTCGGCCAGCAGCCGACAGGTAGTACCGGCGGCGGCTCGGGGCTTTCGGCGTTGAGCGGCAAGGGTCTGACGTTCTACCTGACCGTCGGAATCGCCGCGCTGGGCGTAATCAACTTCTTCCTGGGCTTCCTCGATTTCTCGACCTTCGACGAGGGCGCGATGAACAGCTCCAAGGAGCCCGACAAGGGCATGAGCCTGTTCCAGGAGGGCGGCACGGCCCCGCTGTTGCTGCTGCTGTTCGCGGGTCTCGTGGCCGGTATCGCCTTGCTGCCCAAGCAGGAAGCCAAGAACGGGGTGGTCGCGGCGGCTTCGGCGGCCGGCTTCCTCGGCGTCCTGTTCCAGGCGTTCGTGACGCCGACGCTGTACAAGACCGCGGGCACCGCCTGGGTCCTGGTCTTCCTGGCGCTCGTGCAGCTCGCCGCCGCCGTGGTCGCGCTGCTGTTCGAGACCGGTATCCTCTCCGCGCCCGAGGCCAAGCCAGCGGCCGCCGCTCCCGGCCCCGGCGGGTCGAGCGCCTACGGCCAGCAGTCCTCCTACGGCCAGAGCCAGCCGGCCCAGCAGCAGTCCTACGGTCAGGCCCAGGCCGGCCAGCAGGCCGCTTACGGCCAGTACGGCCAGCAGTACGGCCAGGCGCAGAGTCAGGCCCAGCAGCAGGCAGGTCAGCAGCAGGCCGGCTACGGGCAGTACGGCCAGCAGTACGCCCAGGGGCAGTACGGCCAGCAGCCCTCGCCGTACGGCCAGCCCGGACAGCAGCCCTACGGTCAGCCGGGCCAGCAGGGTTACGGCCAGCAGGGTGCCCAGTCGCCCTACGGTCAGCGCCCGCAGACCGGTGGTGACGAGGCCGCGACCCAGCACTTCGGCGCCGCGGGCCAGCAGCCCGGCCAGCCCGGCCAGCAGTACGGTTCGCTGAACTTCGGTCAGCAGGGCCAGCAGGGCCAGGCGGGGCAGACCGGTCAGCCCGGCGCCCAGCCGTTCGGTGGCGAGCAGACCGGCAACCCGGCCGCCGACGCCACCAAGGCCTTCCGTCCCGAGGACGACCAGAAGTAGATCCGCTCCGACGCGACGATCGGCGAGTCAGGCGCTCTTCACGGCGCGCCTGACTCGCCGATCCGTTTCCAGCTGACACCCTGACATGTCGGTGGTCGTGTCGTGCTTCGGCGAGTCAACCGGACGAGTCAACCAGGATCCCGCGAGGTAGTTCTATGAAGTCCGCACTGGTCCGATGGGCCGACCTTCGCGAACAGCGGGCCGGCGCGAGACCGGCGCAGGCTCACTCGCACGGCGATGCGCCGCAGCGGCGGAGCGGTCACGGCCCGGGCGCGGACGGACCCGAGGATCCGGTATTCCTCTCACTGAGTCCCGAGCGGGCCAAGGTGCTGCTCATCATCGCGGCTCGCGCGTCGAGTTTCACCGTGGTCGCCATCGTGGCGATCGTGCTGGTCACGCTGATGGCCGCGGGCAGCGGTTTGACCGGCGCGTCCGGCGCGATCGCGGCCGGATGGCTGGCCGTGCATCAGGTCCCGGTCGTGGTCGGCAAGACCTCACTCGGCCTGCTGCCGCTGCTGCCGACCGCGGTGGTGTTGTGGCTGACCATGCGCGACTGCGCGCATGCCGTCTCGCCGCGCTCCTCGCGGGCCGATCTGGGCTGGATCGTCGGCGCCGCGCTCGCGGGCCCGCTGCTGGTCACCGCCGTCTGCCTGGCCGTGGCCGAGGACGCCGCGACGGCCGTGCCCCTGCAGTCGCCCGATACGCTCACCGCCTTCTGCTGTGTGGGGGGTTTACATCTGCTCGCGGCGGCCACCGGGATCGCGACCAGGCCCAATGCGCTACGCGACCGGATCGCCTCTTATCTGCCGGACTGGGTTTTCGCCGGGGCGCGGGCGGCGGCGCGGGCGCTGTGGCGGCTGCTGCTCGGCGGGGCGATCCTCACGCTGGTGTCGTTCGTGCTGCACTGGTCGGTGATCGGCGATACCTATGCGGCCGCAGGGAATTTCGCGGGTGTCGTCGGGTTGACCGTGCTGTCGCTGGCCTATCTGCCGAACGTCGTGATCGCGGCGACCAGCGTTCTGATCGGTGCGGACGTGCACATCGGCGCCGGGGCGCTGAGCGTCTTCTCGGTCGCCGGGGCGCCGGTGCCCGCGCTGCCGGTACTCGCGGCGGTGCCGAGCGGGCCCGCGGCCGCCTGGTGGCCGGTGTTGCTGCTGGTTCCGGCGGCGGTCGGCGTGCGTGGCGGGCTGGACTGCGCGCGCGACTCCGCCGACGAGGTGCGCAGTCCGTGGGCGACGGTGTTCTCGGCGGCGCTCGCGGCGCTCGCCATGGTGCTGCTGGGACTTCCGGCGGGCGGCGCGGTCGGGTCGTTCGGCGAGATCGGTCCCGGCGTGCTGGTCACCGCGGGATTGACCTTCGCCTGGCTGACCGTGGCCGGATATCTCGGATTGCTGTGTGGGAGAAGGATTCTCGGAATTCCGCCCGCTGTGGTCGAGCCGGGGTTCGGCGGGCGTTCCGGCCACCGCGGCCGGTACCTGCCCACCGACTACTCGCGAGACGAGTACGACATTGACGAGAACGACATTGACGAGAACGACGGAGACGAGAACGACGGAGACGAGTACGACAGGGGCGGGTACGACCACGAGCACCGGGATCACGGCTACGACCCGGACTTCGACCGTGACGACGACTACGACGACCGCGCCGAGCCGGGCTACATCGACCAGCTGTACGACGACCCGCGCTATGTCGAATACGAATTCGAGGACGATGTCGACGGTATCGCCGTCGAGGACGACTATCCACGACCGGCTTACCGCCGCACCGGCTCCGTCGAGGTGGTGGAGGTCGACGGCGAACTGCTCGACGACGATCTCGCGCCCGCGCACGCCGATCCGGACGACGAATTCGACGCCGGGAACTCCGACATCGTCGACGCCGAAGTGGTAGAGGGTGACCTGCCGGAGAGTCCCGGCAGGGGCGGTCGTTAGGCTCTAACCCGGCGGACCTCGGGTTCGCCGCCCTCCGGCAGCCCCGACGCACAGGGAGTAGAGCGCTGACCACCCCGCCCGCCCAGCTGGTCCCTCCGACCGCGCCTGCGACCCTTGTCGTACTCGCCTCGGGCACGGGATCGCTGCTGCAATCGCTGATCACGGCCACCGAGCGCCCGGACTACCCGGCGCGCATCGCCGCCGTGGGCGTGGACCGGATCTGCGCGGCGACCGACCATGCGGTGCGGGCCGGCATTCCGGCTTTCCGTGTCGCCCCCGCCGACCATCCCGATCGGTCCGCCTGGGATATCGCGCTCACCGACGCGGTTGCTGCCTACGCCCCCGACCTGGTGGTGTCGGCGGGATTCATGCGCCTGTTCGGCCCGAAATTCCTGGAGCGATTCGAGGGCCGGATCATCAACACCCATCCCGCGCTGCTGCCGGCCTTCCCGGGCGCGCACGGGGTGCGCGACGCGTTGGCATACGGAGTGCGGGTGACGGGTTCGACCGTGCATCTGGTCGACGCGGGCGTCGACACCGGACCGATCCTCGCTCAGGAGCCGGTCGCGGTGCTGCCCGGCGACGACGAGGCGAGTTTGCACGAGCGCATCAAAGTTGTGGAGCGTCGGCTGCTGGCGGAGACCGTCGCCGCCGTCGCCACGCGAGGCATTGTCTGCGACGGACGAAAGGCAGTAATTCCAGATGAGTGAGGCCCCGGTTAGTGCACGCAGGGCGATCCGCAGGGCGTTGGTGAGCGTCTATGACAAAACCGGGCTCATCGAGCTGGCCACCGGACTGAACGAGGCCGGTGTCGAGCTGGTGTCGACCGGTTCGACCGCCGCCCGCATCGCCGATGCCGGAATTCCGGTGACCAAGGTCGAAGACCTCACCGGTTTCCCCGAAACCCTCGACGGCCGGGTGAAGACGCTGCATCCCCGCGTGCACGCCGGCATCCTCGCCGACACCCGCAAGCAGGAACACCTCGATCAGCTGGTGGAGCTGGGCGTCGAGGCATTCCAGCTGGTGGTGGTGAACCTGTATCCGTTCACACAGACCGTCGCCAGTGGCGCCACACCCGACGAATGCGTCGAGCAGATCGATATCGGCGGTCCGTCGATGGTGCGAGCGGCCGCGAAGAACCACCCCTCGGTCGCGGTCGTGGTCGACACCGGTGACTACGACGACGTGCTGGCGGCGGTGCGCGGTGGCGGTTTCACCCTCGCCGAGCGAACCACGCTGGCGGCCAAGGCTTTCCAGCACACCGCGAGTTACGACGTCGCGGTCGCGAGCTGGATGACCAACGTGCTGACCGCCGACGATTCCGCGGACTCCGACGCGGACAGCCGGTTCCCGTCCTGGATGGGCGGTGTGTGGACCCGCGACGCGGTGCTGCGCTACGGCGAGAATCCGCATCAGGCGGCGGCGCTGTATCGCAACGACTCCGGCCCGGCCGGGCTGGCGCAGGCGAAGCAGGTGCACGGCAAGGAGATGTCGTACAACAACTACACCGATGCCGATGCCGCCTGGCGGGCCGCCTGGGACCACGCCGAACCCGCGGTGGCCATCGTGAAGCACGCCAATCCGTGCGGCATCGCGGTCGGTGCCGATATCGCCGAAGCGCACCGCAAGGCGCACGCCTGCGATCCGGTGAGTGCGTTCGGCGGCGTGATCGCGGCCAACCGCCAGGTCACCGTCGAGATGGCCGAACAGGTGGCCGAGATCTTCACCGAGGTCATCGTGGCTCCGGGCTACGCCGACGGCGCGGTGGAGGTGCTGCAGCGCAAGAAGAACGTGCGCATCCTGATCGCCGACGAGCCCCGGCGCGGTGGCGTCGAACTGCGGCCGATCAGCGGCGGCGCGCTGCTGCAGCAGACCGATATCGTCGACGCGGACGGTGACGACCCCGTCAACTGGACGCTCGCCACCGGCGAAGCGGCCGATGCCGAAACCCTCGCCGACCTCGAATTCGCCTGGCGCGCATGCCGGGCCGTGAAATCGAATGCGATTCTGCTGGCCCACGACGGCGCCTCGGTCGGGGTCGGCATGGGGCAGGTCAACCGGGTCGACGCCGTCCATCTGGCGGTGCTGCGCGCCGGTGACCGCGCCAAGGGGTCGGTGGCGGCCTCCGACGCCTACTTCCCGTTCCCCGACGGTCCGCAGCAGCTGATCGCCGCGGGCGTGAAAGCCATTGTGCAGCCGGGTGGTTCGGTGCGCGATCAGCTGACCATCGATGCCTGCCGGGAGGCCGGAGTCACGATGTACCTCACCGGGGCGCGTCACTTCGCGCACTGATCGGTGAACACGAACGTCGCCGCCCGCCGGAGTCTCCGGCGGGCGGCGACGTCGTTCGACGGGGCCGTTCGCTGACCCGGGCGAATCAGTTCGCGCTCAACACTTTCCGGTCGCCCAGCGGCTTCTTCAGCGGAATCTCCAGGGTGCCGAAGACGGCGATCATGGTGCACATGCGCCCGGCCGCCTCGGGCAGGGTGCCGGCCTTCAGGGCGACGGTGACGGTGCTGTCGGTTTCGGTGGTGGTCGCGTCCACGCCGTAACACTCCGGTGAGCCGATCTGGAAATTCACCGCGATCCGGTCCGGAGCCACCCGGCTCCAACTGTCGAACGGCAGCGGGTGCGGATTGGTGATCGTCGAGTTGGCGGTGAACATCCGGCCGGGCTGCGGTGGATTCTGCTCGGTGGGAGTGCTCACCGCGGCTGTCGTCGTATTCGCTTGTGCCCCACCGTTGTCGGAGTTCCCGCAGGCGGTGACCAGGAGGGCCGGTAGTGCGAGGAGCGCGAGTGCCGCCGCTGCGATGCGGCGTCGTCCGGGGATGGAGTCCATGGAGTCACCCTATCGGCGGGGGCGAGGTGGCTGTGAGCCACGTCCCAGTGAACATTCTGCGAACGCCGGCGCGTAACTGCTGCGAAATCCGGGGCGCGCCAAGTAGTGTTCGCAAACGATGAGCGAATGCGGTTCTGCGCCATCGAATCACCGATCGACACGACCTCTTCTCGAAAGGATCCACCGCGTGGGCGACACGTTGCAGGTAGGCGAGGAACTCGGCCTGGGTCAGGCCCTTCAGGGCGGCGCGTACACGCTGACTCTCCAAAATGACGGCAACTTGGTGCTTTCCGAGCCCGACGGCACCGTCGTGTGGGCGACCATGACCCATGAGCGGGGCGTCGAGCGCGCCGTACTGCAGGAGGACGGCAACTTCGTGCTGTACTCCGGCAGCGGGCCCGTCTGGGCCACCGATACCAACGGGCAGGCCGCCGATCATCTGGTCCTGCAATCGGACCGCAACCTCGTCCTGTACGGCCGGGACGGCGCCTCGCTGTGGGCGTCGGGTACCAACACCGACAGCCCGATCGTGGTCGAGGAGCCGGTCGCCGCTCCGGCCGCCGAGCAGGTGCCTCCGCCGCCGGCGGCGCCGGAACCCCGCACCTACACCGTGGAGTCCGGTGACACGCTGTGGGCCATCGCGGAACGGTTCTACGGCGACGGCAACCGCTACCTGGAGATCGCCGGGGCGAGCGGCATCGAGAATCCGGATGTCATCAACGAGGGTCAGCTGCTGACCATTCCCTGACCGGGAAACGACCGAGCGCCCCCGATGCCGCGGTATCGGGGGCGCTCGTTTGTCCGTTCGCTACCTGCTGGTGAACGGCAGCAGCGCCATCTCGCGCGCGTTCTTCACCGCGACCGCCACCTGCCGCTGCTGCTGCGGGGTGAGTCCGGTGACGCGGCGGCTACGGATCTTGCCGCGGTCGGAGATGAACGTGCGCAGCAGGTTCACATCCTTGTAGTCGACGGTTTCGACGCCGGCCGCGATCAGCGGGTTCTTCTTGGGCCGCCGGGCCTGTTCGGCGCGGATCCGCTTCGACGGTGCTCGCTTGACTGCCATGTGGGCCATCCTTTCTCGGCGTGAGCTCTGGTCCTACGCTGTCGCGCGGGCGCCCCGACCGCTCCTGCCGGTTCCTTCCGACGAGATCTGCGATGGTCTACCAACTCGATTTGTGTACACCGGGCAGCTCCCCCCGGTGGGCCAGCTCGCGCACACGTACCCGGGATAGTCCGAACTTGCGGAGATGACCGCGGGGGCGGCCATCGGTGGCGTCCCGATTGCGCAATCGTACCGGACTGGCGTCGCGCGGCAGCCGCTGCAGCGCGAGCTGCGCTGCGGCCCGGCGATCGTCGTCGGTGGCCGGATCGCGGATCAGCTCCTTGAGCTCGGCGCGGCGTTCGGCGTAGCGGGCCACGATGTCGCGGCGTTGCTCGTTGCGCGCGATCTTGGATTTCTTCGCCATCACCGCTCCTCGCGGAATTCGACGTGCCGGCGCAGCAGCGGATCGTATTTGCGCAGCACCATGCGGTCGGGGTCGTTGCGGCGGTTCTTGCGGGTGACGTAGGTGTACCCGGTACCGGCCGTCGACCGCAGTTTCACGATGGGACGGATCTCGTTGCTGCGCGCCATCAGACCTTTTCCCCGCGACCCCGGATCCGGGCCACGACCGCTTCGATCCCGTCGCGGTCGATGGTCTTGATGCCCTTGGCCGAGACCCGCAACGTGATGCGGCGGCCCTCGCTGGGCAGGAAGTAGGTCTTGCGCTGGATGTTCGGATCCCAGCGCCGGTTGGTCCGAACGTGGGAGTGCGAGACGGACTTACCGAAGCCCGGCTTGCGGCCGGTGACCTGGCAGTGGGCCGACATGGGGCTCCTTTCTGAAAATGATTTTCGACAACGGTCGCTGCAGACTGTACCGTGAGGCTGTAGCAAATGAAAATCGTTATCGAAAGGGGTTCCGGTGCTGTCACATCCCGACCGCCGCACGCCCGTCGTGCTGCTGGCGGGCTTCCAGGGGCCGGTCGCGGACGGCATGGACCACATCGCACAACTGCTGGGCGCGGCGCCCGGCACGGTCGTCGTGCGACACGATCTGAGTTCGCTGCGGGAAGGCGTGGTGCGTCGCCGGGTGCGCCTCGACGGCCGGGAGACCGCGAGCGTGCACGAACTCGCGCACGGCTGCGTCTCCTGCACCCTGCGCGCCGATCTGCTGCCGCTGCTGTGCCGGTTGGCGGCCCGGGATTCGGTGCGCCGCATCGTGATCGCGCTCGACCCGGCCTTCGAGGCGGAAGCCGTATGCCACGCGATCGACACCGTACCCGTGGTCGGCCTGGTGGGCCGCGTGGACGGCCCTGCCGGTCGCGATGTGCGGATCGAGGCGGTGGTCACCGGCCTCGATGCGCGCAGCTGGCCGGCGGACGCGCTGAGTGACGAGA
Organism: Nocardia nova NBRC 15556; assembly: GCF_001613005.1. Classification (GTDB taxonomy): domain Bacteria; phylum Actinomycetota; class Actinomycetes; order Mycobacteriales; family Mycobacteriaceae; genus Nocardia; species Nocardia nova. Next base: position 80,530 of record NZ_BDBN01000035.1, read on the forward strand.
CCGTCGACGAACGGGCGGGAGGGCCTGGGGACGACGATCGAACCGTGGCGCAGCTCGCCGTCGGACAGGTCGAATTCGCCGATGCGCTGGTGGTTTTCGCGGCCGATCAGGTGAGCGACGCGGAGCGCGACGTGGTGCGGGCGGTCGTGGATCGGCTGGTGCCCCGGGCTCCGTCGATCTGGGCCGGTGACGGGCGCGACATCGCCGCGGCGCGCATCGAGATGCTACTCGACCGCATTCCCGCCGATTCCCGGCGCGGCCGCGTCTTCGACGCACATGCGCCGCTGTTGCGTGGCCGGCCGCCGCTGGTGGAGGAACACGGTGTGGCGTTGATCGAATTCGCCACCGCTCGCCCATTTCATCCGAGCCGCCTGCACGAAGCGCTGGATATGCTCTTCGAGGGTGTGATCACCGCGCGCGGGCGGATATGGCTGGCGACTCAGCCCGAGCGTGTGGTGTGGCTGGAATCCGCCGGTGGCGGATTGCGGGTCGGCGACGCGGGACGGTGGCTCGCGGCGATGAGTCCCGCGGAACTGGCGTGTGTCGACCCCGATCGGCGCGCGCTGGCGGCACTGCGCTGGGACGAGGATTTCGGGGACCGTGACATCTCGCTGGTGATCCTCACCTGCGGCGCCGATGCGGACGAGATCCGTACCGCGCTGCACTGGGCCTTGCTCGACGAGGGCGAGATGATCCTGCTGCGCAATGCGCCGGATCTGGTCGCGCACTGGGCCGATCCGTTCGGCGAATTCCACGAGGACCCTTGCGAGACAACACAATCCGACAACTCGAGCGGCCGCGGTGTCGATTCCCGGCCGAATGAAAGGTAGGGCGATGAAATCAGGGATTCACCCGGAGTACCACCCGGTGGTCTTCGAGGATGTGAGCACCGGCACACGCTTCCTCACTCGTTCGACGGCGACGAGCGTCCGCACCGTCGAATGGTCCGACGGCAACAGCTATCCGCTGATCACCGTCGATGTCACCGCGGATTCCCACCCGTTCTGGACCGGCGCGCACCGCGTCCTCGACACCCAGGGCCGGGTGGAGAAATTCGAACGCAAATACGGCAGGCGCACACCGCGTCCCGACTCGGTGCGCGGGGAGAACTGATATGGCGGTCCCGAAGCGACGCCTGTCGCGCGCCAATACCCACAGCCGGCGTTCGAATTGGAAGGCGACTGCTCCCGACCTGGTGCCGGTGAGTGTCGGGGGTGTCGTCCACAAGGTCCCGCGCCGGTTGGTCGCGGCCGTCCGGCGTGGGCTGGTCGACCCGAAGCGGCTGTAGGACACACGTTTCGATCAGTCGATGGTTTGTATCATTTGCCTGAATCGAGCGATCACTTGGTTATCGAACAAACCGGAGTCAGCGGGGATATCGTCGCCGCTGGGCTTGCGATGTGGTAGCTGGAACGTGAATCGGCAACTGCTGGTTGGTTTTTGGCGTCGGAAAAAGTCCGGTGGAAACGCTGCCTTCCGAGGCCGATGCCGGTACCCTCGTGGCTGAGGGCGGGTTCTCCTGGTGACAGGAGAACCCGCTCATCGCCACTTTCGGGGCCTTTCACCCCTGTCGTTCGAAAGAGGGCGGCGCTTCGAGGGCTCGTTGCCCGGGCTGTGGAGCCTCGTCCGGCTTCGGTCGCAGCGCGTCGAGCAGTGACTCCCAGCGCGCGATCTGCTCGCCGATTACCGCCGCCGGATTCTCCAGCAGGGCGGCCACCAGCGACAGCGGCCACGGCAATTCGGCCGGCGGCGGCGTCTGTCCGGTCAGTTCCAGCACGGTCGTCTCCAGGTCGGCGATCTCGGTGCGCAGCTCGCCGATCTGCCGTAGCGCGGCACCCAGCGCCTCGACGACCGTCCGCTCCGAAATGGCGCCGCCGTCCGTGCCATCGTCGTCGCCCAGCTGGGGCCAGCCCGCCAAACCGGGGCCACGCAGCTGAACCTGTACATCGCGCAACATCGCTTCCTGCTCCGGAGTCACATCCGGTACCTCTCTCATCGCTTCCGCGGCGGGCCGAATTGCCTGCTCCACACTGTAATTCGCGGAGCCCCTCCCGTGCATCGAGACCGGGGCGCCCATGCCGTGGGGCGACGGTTCCGGCGTGGCCGTGAGGGGTGCGGACGCCACCGCGATTCGGAGGTGGAAGAGGCCGGTTCGCGGGCGGCTGCACATTTGCCAACTGGTGCTCATCGGCCCGAAAATGTCCGAATTTTCAGCTTCTTAACATTCCTGGCATCTTCTTGGCGGCTTATTAACGGCCTTTGTTACGTGTTCGTAATGGGGTCACGACAGCCTGTCTAAGGGTTTCGATTTCGAGCTCAGGCGCCAGGGTATCGGCGCCGCAAACTGCTGAAGAAAGTGTATGAGGGAATGAAGCTCAGGAAGTTCGCCGCAACATCGGCTCTGGTCATCGCTGCTCTTGGGATCTCCACAGGCACCGCATTCGCAGCCCCCGCTCCGGCCGCCAACCCCGATATTCATTACACGGCAAACGTTGTCGACAAATCCGTCGTGGTGAAGACCGACGCCGGATCGCTGACGACCGAAGGCAACGAGTTCCAGGTTCGCGACAACCAGGGCAAGGTAGTAGCCGGATTTCCGCTGAGCTATCAGCACGACGGTCTGGAGTACCCGATCGCCGCGCAGATCGACGGCAATCAGGCCACGCTGGTCCCGAGCACCGACCGCGCTGCCGCCCACCCGGCGCAGATGCTGCACGACGTGGCCAGCCGTTCGGATCTCGACGCGGCCAACCAGAGCGCGATCAACGAGCTCGGTATCGCCACCAGCATCGGCACCCTCGTCGGCACCGCGATCGGCCTGGCCGGCGGCTGCGTGCTCGGCGCTGTCCTCGGCACCCCGTTCCTGGTCGTTCCGGGCTGGATCGGCGGCTGCCTGACCGGTGCCGCCCTGGGCGCCCCGCTGGGTGCCGCGGCCGGTCTGGTCGGCGTCGGCGGTATCTCCGGCGTGCTGGTCGCGATCGAGTACTTCAACCGGATCAACGCGCCCGCCGAATCGTAATCTCGGACAGCGCAACGCAATCGGGGCGGGCCCTACGGCCCGCCCCGATTCTCGTCTGTGTGCGGCTCGGCCCCGTCCGGCCGGCCGGCGCGGAGGGGTTCAGCCCACCGGTTGCGGCGTCCGTCCCGCGGGCCGCGCCTTGGCGGCCGGCGACGCGGTCTGCCCGGCAGTGGAATTCGCCGCCTGAGCCAGTTGCCGCGAGCGGGTGGTGCCGGTGCGGTCGGGTGCGACCAGGACCGCGGTGATCGGTACCGCGAGCGACAGCGTGCCCACCACGAAGACCGGGACGAAGAGGGTGAACAGATCGTCGCCGCCGGGTTGGCCGACCGCGGTGTCGAGATGGACGTGTACCCCGGCCTGACCGAGGTAGTGCACAGCGGTGACCGCCACCGCGTACAGCACGGCCGCACCGGCCAGGGGTAGCATCGCGGCGAAACGCGTGGTGGCCCAGAGCAAACCGATCGAGGCCACGATGGCCAGCGCTCCCGCCGCCAGCGACATCCAGATGTTCACATCGACCGATCCCTGCACTCGGATCGCGCCCATGGCGAGCAGATGCATGATCCCGATGCCGAGGCCCATCACCACGCCGCCGGTGATCACCCGCACGATCGTGCTCACCTTGCCCGTGATCACCAGTCCCGCCAGGACCCCCGCCACCGCGACGACCGTCGCTACGACCATCCGGGTGATGTCGTAACGGATCTCACCGGTCGACACCCCGATGCCGAGCATGGTGACGTAGACCGCCAGCCAGGTGCCGACGCCGCCGATGGACACTGCCGCCGCGGTGAGCCACACCATCCGGAACCGCGCGGTGACCGAGAGCGTCGACTGGCGAACACACGCCAGTCCTACGACCGCGCCGGCCGCGGAAACCCCGAGTGCCAGGCCCAGCACCCAGTACCCCATGGTGAAGTAGTTCATCGCTTCCCCTCCGCTCGCACCGCTCAGCTCTGTCCCACCGTCGCGTGGGTGGCGGTCAACCGCTGAATCGCGTATTCGGTGACCGCGGCGAGCGCCCGCCGCACCTCCCCGGCGTCACGGGCGTCGATGTCGACCACCGGCACACCCTCGCGGATCGACAGCGCCTCACGCAGTTCGGCGACCGGGAAACGCGGTGCGCTCGGAAATCTGTTGACGGCCACCAGGAACGGGAGCCCGCGCGCCTCGAAGAAGTCGACCGCGGCGAAGCTGTCCTCGATCCGGCGCGTGTCGACCAGCACGACGGCGCCGATCGCACCGCGGATCAGGTCGTCCCACATGAACCAGAATCGGCGCTGTCCGGGCGTGCCGAACAGGTACAGCGTCAGATTGCCGGGCAAGATGATGCGGCCGAAATCCATGGCCACCGTGGTGGTTTCCTTGCCCGGGGTGGCGGACAGGTCGTCGATACCGTCGGATACGCCGGTCACCATGGCCTCGGTGCGCAGCGGCACGATCTCCGAGACCGCACCGACGAAGGTGGTCTTCCCGGCGCCGAACCCGCCCGCGACCACGATCTTGGTCGAGGCGGTGCGGCTGTCGAGCTCCGGGTGGGGCGGCGTCGGAGCCGTCGAGTTCTGAAAGTGCATGGGGGGATTCTGGTATGGAAGCGGCGGTTGTGGGTGTGAGCCGGGGGAATTGGCTCCGGGCTGAGCGATCTGCGAAGAATTCGTCTGCGGTAGCGGCGGATAACGCTCGGCAGTCGAGGGCGCCGCGGCGTTCTGGGGCGGTGCCGTGGTGTCAAAGGGCACGGAGTCCACGCAGGGTCCTCTCCATCAGGGATCGCCGCTCGTCGAAACTGGCGTCCTCGCTGAGCGTGGTGTGCACCCGGAGGGTTCCGGCCACCACGAGGTCGCCGATCACCACCCGGATCATGCCCAGGGGACGTTGCAGATGGGCGGCGATTTCGGCGACCGAGAGCCGACCCGCGCCCAGACGCAGAATATCTGTTCGAATATCGCCTGCGGGCCAATCGAATTGATTGGCGTAGGGCAGTGTTTCCACGACGGCCTCGAGGGGCAGTTCGACCGCGGGCTCGGTGCGCCCAGCGGTCAGCGCATAAGGACGGACGCGTGTGGTTGGCCGGCCGGACCCGGCTCCGAACGAGCTGGACATCGCAATCGTCAGACCGCCGAACGGGCCGTGGCTTGCACGACCGATCCGACTCGATCGACGAGCAGGGCCATCTCGTAACCGATGCGGCCGATGTCGTGCTGCTTGTTGGCCAGCACCGCCAGGTGCGAGCCGTTGCCGACGCTCATCACCAGCAGGTAGCCGCGCTGCATGTCGACGATCGACTGCATCACCTTGCCGCCGTTGAACAATTGCGCCGCCCCCGCCGACAGACTCGCCAGACCGGCGGTCACCGCGGAGAGCTGTTCGGCGCGATCGGACGGGAGATGCGGGCTGGTCGCCTGGAGCAGGCCGTCGGCCGACACGAGCACCGCGTGCGAGACTCCAGGCACCTCTCTGGTGAAGCGGGTGACGAGCCAGTTCATATTCTCGTCTGTGGTGTTCTGCGCAGTGTCGGTCATGCAAAGCCTCCGTCGTTCTGCTGAGCGTTGTTCCGCCCGGCCGGGTCGTAGCCGGCCGTATCGGCCGGGTCGTACTGGGCCGTGTTGTCTCGGACGCTGACGCGGCCGCTGCGGACGCCGCTCAAATGCCTGGACAAGTTGTTGCGGATTTCCTCCGGATCCCGAGCCTCGACGACATCCTCCTGCGTCAGTCCGCCGGGCACCAGCTGCGCACCGGGCCGGCGGATGGGCAGGCCACCCGAGGTACGGGTGGTCGCGGTCGGGCTGCTGGCGTCCGCTGCCGCCGCCCAGCCCTCGTCGGCGGGAGACGACCAGGCGCCGGTCGGCGCGTTCGAGGACGGTTCGACCAGCCATTCCGACACCATGCGCTGATAGATCGGCGTGGGGGATTCCGGTTTGGCCGGCGCCTGAGCATCCTGCTGGTGGGCATCGTGCTGGTAGGCGTCGGGCCGGGGTGGCGCGAGGGTCGCGCCGTGGCGGGACAGCGGCGCCGGTTCGCGGTCCGGAGCGCGCTGCGCCGGGGCCATGATCGCCGTTTCGGCCCAGATATCGATGGGCTGCGGCTGCGGCTGCGGCCGCGGATCGGCCGGGGCGGGACGCCGGGGCGGCGCGATCTGTTCCAGGTCGCGGTCGGTCACCGGGTTCCACGGATCGGAGGCCGGAGCGAAACTTTCGCCGCGGCCCGCGGTTTCGGGCTCCTCGGCCTCGGCGCGCTCGTCGCGGGGAGGCTCCTCGGCGCGGTCGTCGTGGAAAACGTCCTCACGTCCGGTCTCGGCACCGCGCAGTACGCCGTCGTCGACGGGTTCCGCCGCTCGGTTGTCGGTCTCCGCGACATCGGGCAGCGGGGTGAGCCGGGTGACCGGGGCCGCGGTTTCGGAGTCCGACTGACCGGCCGGGCGTCGCTGCGGCAGTCCGGCGCTGGTGAATCGGGCCGGCTCCGAACTGTCCCCGAACCGGTCCGGCGGATTCGGCACCGCGGTGAGAGTGCGGCCCGGAGCGGGGAACTCGGTGACCGGGGAGGGGAAGTCCGCGATCGGCGTGGTGAAGGTCGAGATGGCCGGCGGGACCACGGCCTCCGCGGGCGAGACCAGCGCACCCGGTAGATGCACGCTGGCCGTGATGCCCGGCTGCTGTGCCATCGTGGAGGTGCGGCGCAGGCCGACCGTGATGGTGTGCCGTGCCGCCAGCCGTCCGACCACGAAAAGACCCATGCGGCGCGCGGTTTCGATGGTGACCTCACCACCGGAGGCCAGGCGCTCGTTGATCGCGCGCATATCCTCGGCGGACATGCCGAGGCCGCGGTCGGTGATCTCGATCAGATATCCGCCGTCCACCGCGCGCGACACCGAGACCGCCACCGGCGTGTTCGGCGGCGAGTAGCGCAGCGAGTTGTCGATCAGCTCGGCCAGCAGATGCTCGATGTCGACGGCGGGCTCACCGGCGACGATACCGTCGGGCACCGAACCGATTTCGACGCGCTGATAGTCCTCGACCTGGGAGACCGCACTCCACAGCATGTCCGACAGCGGTACCGGCGGCAGATGGCCGCGGCGCAACGCGGTACCGGCGAGCACCAGCAGGTTGTCGCCGTTTCGGCGCATGCGGGTGGCGAGGTGGTCGAGGCGGAACAGGCTCTGCAGCCGATCGGAGTCGTCCTCGTCGCGTTCCAGATCCTCGATCAGCGACAGCTGCTGTTCGACCAGCGATTGGCTACGCCGCGAGAGCGTTTCGAACATGTTGCTGATCTGCAGGCGCAGGCGGGCCTGTTCGGCGGCGAGGAACAGCGCCTGGCGGTGCATGTCGTCGACCGCTCGGGCCAGCTGACCGATCTCCTCGGTGGTCTGCACGTCGACCGGGACGATCTCCGGAGTCGCGCCGCCGCCGCGCACGACCGCGAGCTCGGCGGGCAGGTCGGTATGCGCGACCTGCAGCGAATCGCGGCGCAGGCGGCGAATCGGGACGACCAGCGAGCGGGCGACCGCCAGCGCCAGGGCCAGACCGGCCAGCAGGGTCACGACCACCAGCGCCACATCGCGCAGGACCGTGCCGCGCGCGTCGACCGAGCGGTCCGACAGTCCGGAGTCGATCAGGTCGACCAGATGGTTGGTGGCCTCGTTGTAGGTGTCGGTACTGGTCTGCATCGACTGCACGACACCGGGCACGTTGATCGGCTCGACCGCGTTCTGACTCATCGCCGCGATACGCGTCTGCAGCGCGCCCAGCAGCACATCCGGCTTCAGCGCCGATTCCGGCTGCACGACCGCGTACTGGTTGATCATGGTGAGTTCGGCGCCGGTGGCGGTCAGGACCTGGGCCAGCACGGCCGGGTTGTTGCCGATCTCACCGCTCTCGAGGGCCAGCTGCTGCTGCGTGAACATCTGGCGGGCGATGGCGATGACACCCATCTGCACGTAATAGCGCTCGAGGGTCGTCTCCTTCGGCGTCGCCAGGGACGAGACGGCGTTGCTGACGTGGCCGTTCACCTCGCTCGCCTGTTTGACGACCTCCTGCGGCGCGCCGCCGTGCAGGCTGTTGCGCAACGTGCGCCCGGCCGCCAGCGCCTCGGTGAGTTCGGTGGCGACCCGCTTGTCGGTCGCCGAATTCTGCAGCGCCGTCTGCAGATCCGCCGCGGCCTGGTCGAACCGGGCCGCGGCCTGGTCCAGCGCCGACTGCGGAACGTGTTCGCCGTTGCCGAGGGTCACGGCGAGATTGTTGGCCGCCGAACCGAAGTCGAGGGTCGGCCGAATGATCCGCGCCTGCTCACTGGCCGTGTTCAGCTGTGAGATGGTGCCGAGTTCGTCCTTGATTCGAAGAACGGCGAATGCCGATGCCAGCACGACCGGCAGCAGTAGCACGATGCCGACCTTGCTAGTCACGGACAGATTGGACAGACTCCTCTGCCATGGCCGCGGTGCAGTGCCCATCCCGCTTCCGTCGCCTCCGCTCGCGCACGTGCCCCGGGTTCCGGCCGCCGCCCGCGTCTGGCCGTTCGGGTCCAACGGGTTGAGAACCAACTAGAGGTTTACTTTTACCGCAGGCAACATACCGCGAGAACACGTTCGCGGCAATTTGGAGGGGTCCGGCGACAACGGTCTAAAACGGCTCGGCGCAACAACTTTCGTGTGCAACAGATACTTCTCGGAACTATTTTCGATGATTCCGCAGGTCACCTGTTGTGGATGCGCGGCGTGTCGAATGGTCGGTTCTCAGTCGGCTCTCAGTCGATCCGGTCAAACTGGAGGCCATGCGCATTCTGGTAGTCGACGATGATCGCGCGGTGCGCGAGTCGCTGCGCCGGTCGCTCACCTTCAATGGATATTCCGTCGAGCTGGCGGTCGACGGCGTCGACGCCTTGGAGAAGGTCAGCGCGTCCCGGCCCGACGCATTGGTGCTCGATGTGATGATGCCGCGGCTGGACGGCCTGGAGGTATGCCGCCGCCTGCGCAGCACCGGTGACGATCTGCCGATTCTCGTGCTGACCGCCCGGGATTCGGTATCGGAGCGAGTGGCCGGCCTCGACGCCGGCGCCGACGACTATCTGCCCAAACCGTTCGCGCTGGAGGAATTGCTGGCGCGTTTGCGCGCGCTGTTGCGCCGCACCGCCCCCGACGCGGCCACCGATTCCTCGGAGACGATGCGTTTCGCGGATCTGTCCCTGGACCCGGTGACGCGCGAGGTATCGCGCGGGGAGCGCGCCATCAGCCTGACCCGCACCGAATTCTCGCTGCTGGAAATGCTGATGGCGAATCCGCGCCGGGTGCTGACGCGCAGCCGCATTCTGGAAGAGGTCTGGGGCTACGACTTTCCGACCTCCGGTAATGCGCTCGAGGTCTATATCGGCTATCTGCGCCGCAAAACCGAGGCCGAGGGGGAGCCGCGATTGATCCACACCGTGCGCGGGGTGGGTTACGTGCTGCGCGAGACTCCTCCGTAGGCCGGGTCGTCGTGGCAAGAGCTCATCCTGGGCACGGCGGCCGCCCCGATCGTGTGGCTCGGCTGGGGCCGCGCCCCGATCCGCACGAGATGCGCCCGCCGATGCCGCTGACCCGCTCGGTGTCGCTGCGCTGGCGGGTGACCCTGCTGGCCGCCTCGGTGGTGGCGATCGCCGTCGCGGTGACCTCGATCGCCGCCTACGCACTGGTCGCCCGCGCCCTGTACGCCGATGTGGACAGTCAGTTGCGCAGCCGCTCGGAGGTGATGGTCAAGAACAACATCGACCTGCAGGGCTTCCAGGCGATCATCATGTTCAGCAGCCTGTACTCCAACGATATCGGCATCGCGCTGATCTATCCCGACGTCGATGTGCCCTATGCCCCGCCGCAACCGATGGATCCGCCGATCGGCCCGGCCGAGATGGCGGTGGCGCACGGAAAGGCCGATGTCTCGCTGCGGACCGCGAACAATCAGCGCGTACTCGCCCGGCGCACGAAATCCGGTGCGACACTGGTTATTTCGCGGTCGCTGGAACCCACCCGTGAAGTACTCGACCGGCTCGCGTGGCTGCTGTTCACGATCGGCGGTTGCGGCGTGCTGGTCGCCGGGGCCGCCGGTGCGACGGTCGGGCGGACGGGGCTGCGGCCCATCGCCCGATTGACCGCGGCCACCGAACGCGTCGCGCGCACCGACGATCTGGCGCCGATTCCGGTCACCGGTGACGACGAACTGGCGCGGCTCACCGAGAGTTTCAATCTGATGTTGCGGGCGCTCGCCGAATCTCGCGACCGGCAACGGCGGCTGGTCGCCGACGCCGGACACGAATTGCGTACGCCGCTGACCTCGCTGCGCACCAATATGGAACTGCTCATCGCCTCCTCGCGCCCGGACGCACCGCCGATTCCCGAGGAGGATATGGCCGGGCTGCGCGCGGATGTGATCGCCCAGATCGAGGAGTTGTCCACGCTGGTCGGTGACCTGGTGGACCTGGCTCGCGAGGACGCGCCCGAAACCGTCTACGAGCGGGTCGATCTCGGCGAAGTCGCCGAGCGCGCGCTGGAACGGGTGCGGCGGCGGCGCGTGGACGTCGAATTCTCGGCGCAGCTGCGGCCGTGGTTCGTCTACGGCCACGACGCCGGACTCGAGCGGGCCATCCTCAACGTGCTCGACAACGCGGCGAAGTGGAGTCCGCCGGAGGCGCAGGTCGTCCTGACCATGCGCGAAACCGGGCCGGGGCTCATGGAAATCGCGATCGACGATGCCGGGCCGGGCATTCCGCCGGAGGAACGGGAACTGGTCTTCGAACGCTTCTACCGCACCACGGCGTCGCGATCGATGCCCGGATCCGGACTGGGGCTGGCCATCGTGAAGCAGGTGGTGTCCAAGCACGGCGGCACGATCACCGTGGACACCTCCGAACGCGGTGGCACGCTGGTGCGCATCGTCCTTCCCGGCGAACCGCCGACCGCCGCCGACCGCCGGGAGTGATCAGCGGCGATCCGGAATCGATGGGCGCGCGTGGGGCGGCCCCATAAACTGGCACGCATGCGTACCGTCCCGCGGAAACCCGGCTGCGGCGGCCGGATACGGCAGGGAGTCACGGAGAACTGAAAGCACGGTCTCAGTCCGCTCTCAGTCGCTGTCACCAGGCTGGGCGACAGACTCGAGGAGAAACGAGAAATATGACCGAGGATTCGAGGGACAGGCGCGACGAGCCGACCGGTTCGACTCCCCAGTCGGGAGGGCCCGAGCCGACGTCGCCGTCGAGTGGGGCGCAGCCCGCTTCGCCGGAGGGCGATGCCGGAAACGCGTCGCGCGGGTGGGGACAACCGTCGCAATGGGCAGGGCCGTCGTCGCAGGCCGGTGGTGCCGAAGCCGGTGCGCAGTCGCCGGGACCGGCGGGTCCGAGTGGGGGACCGCAGGAACAGCCCGCGCACACCGCGCCGATGCCGCCGTACAACCCGTACGCCGCGCCGGGCCACGCCTCGGGTCAGGGCTATCAGCAGCCCGGCTCGTACCCCTCCGGTACGCCCTACGCCGCCACCGGCGAACATCGCGCGGGCGAACCGTATCCACCCGGCGTCGATCCCAGCGGTGCCCACGCCGGGACACCTCGCCGCCGCGGCCGGGCGGGGCTGCTCGCCGGCGCCGT
>NZ_BDBN01000036.1 GCF_001613005.1 Nocardia nova NBRC 15556
CAGCCCACGGTGCGCGGCGGTCAGCCGAATCCGGCCGGTGGCCCGCCGCGCCGTCCCGCGAACCCGGCACCGCGTCCGGGGGCGGGGGCAACGCAGAAGATCGCCAAACCGGGCGAGCAGAAACCTCAGGCCACCCAGAAGATCGCGGCCGGAACCCTCGGTGAGGCGATGGCGCAGCGCGGCCCGCGCTCGACCGCGGCCAACCGGTCGGCTCCCGGTGGCGCCGGGACGCGTCCCGGATCCGGTCCGGGCACCGGCGGACGCCGCGCGGTTGCCGGCGGTACGCCCCCGTCGGGTCCGCCGCCGCGCAAGGGCAACGGCGGCGGTGACGGTCCGGGTGGATCAGCGGGCAAGGGCCCGAAGACCAAGAAGAAATCCCCGTGGCGCATCGTGCGCCGAGTGATCTATGTCCTGGTGGCATTGGCCATCGTGGTGCCGAGCGCGGTCTTCCTGATCGCGTACACGACGGTCTCGATACCCCAGCCGGGCGATCTCAAAACCCCTCAGGTCGCCACGATCCTGGCCTCCGACGGCACCACGCAGATCAGCAGAATCGTTCCGCCGGAAGGTAACCGGACCGACGTCACCATCGACCAGATCCCGCCGCACGTGCGCAATGCGGTGATCGCGGCCGAGGACCGGGACTTCTACTCCAACCCGGGCTTCTCCATCAGCGGTTTCGCCCGTGCCGCGCGCGACAACCTGATGGGCAAGGACACCGCCGGTGGTGGTTCGACGATCACCCAGCAGTACGTCAAGAACGCGATGGTCGGCAATCAGCATTCGCTGAGCCGCAAGATGCGCGAGCTGGTGATCTCGGCGAAGATGGCGCGGCAGTGGAGTAAGGACGACATCCTCACCGCGTATCTGAACACGATCCCGTTCGGTCGCGGCACCTTCGGTATCGACGCCGCGGCCAAGGCCTATTTCGGCAAGTCGGTCGAACAGCTGACGGTCGAAGAGGGCGCGATGCTGGCCGCCACCATCAACCAGCCGTACGGCCTGGACCCGGAGAACAACCCGAAGGGCGCCGAACAGCGCTGGAACTACGTCCTCGACGGCATGGTCAAGGCCGGTTCCGTACCCGCCGCCGAACGCGCCAAGATGGTGTATCCCAAGGTTCTGCCGTCCAGCGCCAAGGACGACAGCGAGAACAAGACCGCGGGCCCCAACGGCTTGATCAAGCGGCAGGTGCTCAGCGAGCTGTCCGAGGCCGGCATCAGCGATACCCAGCTGAACACCGAGGGTCTGCAGATCACCACGACGATCGATCAGAAGGCCCAGCAGGCGGCGATCGATTCCGTGCACAAGAACATGCAGGGTGAACGCGACGAGGTCCGGACCGCGGTCGTCTCGGTCGATCCGAAATCCGGTGCGGTGCGCGCCTATTACGGTGGCGACAACGCAACCGGCTGGGACTTCGCCAATGCCGGGTTGCAGTCCGGCTCGACCTTCAAGGTCTTCGGCCTGGCCGAGAATCTGGAGCTCGGCAAGCCGCTGTCGACGATGTACGACAGCTCCGATCTGACCGTCAACGGCATCAAGATCACCAACGCCGAAGGCGAAACCTGCGGCACCTGCACCATCGCCGAGGCACTCAAGCGGTCGCTGAACACCAGCTTCTACCGCATGGAACTCGATATGCCGGACGGCCCGGCCAAGATCGCGGCGATGGCGCATCGGATGGGCATCCCCGACACGATTCCGGGTGTGGGCCAGACCCTGACCGAACCCGATGGTTCCGGGCCCAACAACGGCATCATCCTCGGTCAGTACCAGGTGCGGCCGCTGGATATGGCCTCCGCGTACGCGACCATCGCGGCCTCGGGTGTGTATCACAAGCCGCATTTCGTGCAGAAGGTCGTCACGGCCGACGGTCAGGTGCTGCTCGACCGCGGACAGGTCGCCGGGGAGCAGCGGATCTCCGCAGCGGTCGCCGACAACCTCTCGTCGGCGATGCAACCGATCGCCGCGTCCTCCCGCAACCACGGCCTGGCCGGCGGCCGGCTGTCCGGCTCCAAGACCGGTACCACCCAGCTCGGTGACACCGGTCAGAACAAGGACGCGTGGATGATCGGCTTCACCCCGTCGCTGTCGACAGCGGTCTGGGTGGGTACCGCGGACGGTGTCGCGCTGAAGACGCCCGGCGGCTCGATCATGTACGGCTCCGGCCTGCCGTCGGATATCTGGAAGGACACCATGGACGGCGCGCTCGAGGGGACGCCGAAGGAGAACTTCCCGAAGCCGGCCGCGATCGGCGGTCAGGCCGGTGTGCCGTCCTTCTCGGCGCCCTACACCGCGCCGAGCACCACGCAGCAGGAGTATCAGCCGCCGGTCGTGGTGAAGCCGTCGCAGGTCGAGATCCTGCCGGGCATCACCATTCCGGTGCCGGGCATCCAGCCGAACCCGCGGTCACAACCGCAGCAGAACCAGCCGCAGTCGCAGGACACGGGGCCGCTGCCAGGGCAACCGGTGGCGCCCGCCGACGGCACGTCACCGAGCACCTCCAACTCCGGTGACACCAGCGGCAATTCACGGTCCCAGCGTCCGGGTGCGGGCGTCGGCAACAGTACCGACGGGACAGGAGACGGGTACACCAACAGTCACCGGTAGCCTCGGGTGGCGTGAGTGAACAACAGCCGGTGGCGGCCTCGACGTTCGGTGACGAAGGTGTCGAGACCGCCACCGGTTTCGTTTCCGCGGCGCCCCTCGCGGCGGATCGGAGGTCGGCGGCCCGCCGGGACAAACCCAGCCGCACCGATTCGATGACCGCGCAGTTGAGCAGCACGATCGGCGGCCCGGTCGGCGACCACGCCCTGATCGGCAGGGCCCGCTTCTGGACTCCGCTGCGCATCCTGCTGGCCTTCGCGGTGGTGTTCCTCGCCTTCGGCTGGGCCGGTAAGGCCGGCTGCATCCAGCAGACGACCACCTCGGAGGGCCATCTCACCCTCGACTGGAACAACGGCCGCCAGTACGTGGCCATGTGCTACTCGGACACGGTGCCGCTCTACGGCGCCGAGCATCTCGACGAGGGCGCGTTCCCCTACAAGAAGAAGTGGACCGAGGTCGGTCCCGACGGCAAGCTGCAGACCCGGTACATGGAGTATCCGGTGCTGTCGGGCCTCTACCAGTACCTGGCGATGGAGGTCGCCAACATCTGGATGTCGCTGCCGTTGCCGAAGGCGCTGTCGGTGGTGGTGTATTTCAACGTCGTCGCCGTGGGACTGGCACTGGCCTGGCTGGTGACGGTGTGGGCGTCGGCGATGCTCTCGGGCCGCCGCATCTGGGATGCCGCGCTGGTGGCCCTCTCACCGCTGGTGCTCGTGCACATATTCACCAATTTCGACGCCCTGGCAACGGCTTTCGCGGCCACGGGCCTGCTGGCGTGGGCCAGGCGGCGACCGGTCCTGGCCGGGATACTGCTCGGGCTGGGCGGTGCGGCCAAGCTGTATCCGCTGTTGCTGCTGGGCCCGATCGTGGTGCTGTGCCTGCGCGTCGACGGCCGCGACCGCTTGCCGGGCCTGCGAGAACAGCTGCGGCGCAACGGCAACAACGTGATCGCCGCGCTGCGCGACTATCTGGCCGGGGCGCGGATCAGCCCGCTGCGCGCGGCGCTGGTGACGGTGGTGTCGGCGGTGCTGGCCTGGCTGGCGGTGAATCTGCCCATCGCCGTGCCGTTCACCGAGGGCTGGTGGGAATTCTTCCGGCTCAACAGTGAACGCCATGCCGATCCGGATTCGCTCTACAACGTGGTCACCTCCTTCACCGGCTGGCAGGGTTTCGACGGTCCACTCGCCTCCTCCGACACTCCGACCGCACTGAATACGGTGTCGCTGGTGTTGTTCGCGGCCGCCTGCGCGGTGATCGGCTACATCGCGCTGACCGCCGCCCGCCGGCCCCGGGTGGCACAGCTGGCCTTCCTGGTGGTGGCGGCGTTCCTGCTGACCAACAAGGTGTGGAGTCCGCAGTATTCACTGTGGCTGGTGCCGCTGGCGGTGCTGGCCCTGCCGCACCGGCGAATCCTGCTGGCATGGATGACGATCGACGCGCTGGTGTGGTTCCCGCGCATGTACTACTACCTCGGCACCGAGGACAAGGGCGTCCCCGAACAGTGGTTCACCAGCGCGGTCCTGATCCGCGACCTCGCGGTCGTGGGCCTGTGCGCGTTGGTGGTCCGCCAGATCTACCGGCCCGACCTGGACCTCGTGCGAAGCGACGGCGCCGACGATCCGGTGGGCGGAATTCTGGACCGCGCGCAGGACCCGGCGCTGCCGTGGTTGCCGTCGGCCCTGCAACCCAGGGCGCCGTATCCGGCCTCTGGCGCGAACACCCGCTCATGGGCCAGGATCGACACATGACCGCATTGAGCGAGCAGGCGACCACCTTCCTCGAGTTGCACCGCCCCGGCGACCCGGCGATTCTGCCGACCGTCTGGGACGCGTGGTCCGCGAATCTGGTGCAGGCGGCCGGTTTCGCCGCACTGACCGTCGGCAGCCATCCGCTGGCGGATTCGCTGGGCAAATCGGATCAGGAGGGGATGACCTATCCCGAGTCGATGGCCCGGGTTCGCGAAATCACCGCGGCCGTGGACATTCCCGTCTCGGTCGATATCGAATCCGGCTACGGCCTGAAGCCGGCACAACTGATCGACGGGCTGCTGGAGGCGGGCGCGGTCGGCCTCAACATCGAGGATTCGGTGCACAGCGAGGGTGGCCGCCTGCGTGAGCCGAGCGAGCACGCCGACTTCGTTGCCGGACTGCGGCAGGCGGCCGATGCCGCCGGTGTGCACGTGGTGGTCAACGCCCGCACCGATCTGTTCCTGCGCGAGGACCAGAACACCCCGGATCGCGTGGAGCGGGTGCTGGAGCGGATGCGGCTGGCGGCCGACGCGGGTGCCGACGTGCTGTATCCGGTGGGCCAGCGCGATCCGGAGATCCTGCGCCGGCTCTGTGCCGAACTTCCGTTGCCCGTCAACGCCATCGGTCTGCCGGATCAGGGCGATCGGGCGTGGTTCGCCGAATTGGGTGTTGCCCGAGTCAGTTTCGGGCCTTTCCTGCAACGCGCACTGAGCACCGAGGCGAACCGGTTGCTGGCCCGCTGGCAGTAATCCCGGAACCCCGGCACCGAACCGGGTGCGGTTCTGTGACAATGGAACACGCCGATGCCCGTCGCAACGCATGCCACGAAGCCCGAGATGAGCGAGCCGACGGCATGCGAACGGGGCGGTCATCGGCGCTGTGATCGCCGTTCAAGCGACCCACTCGTCGCGGTCGGTCCAGGACGGGTAGTCCGTGTATCCGATCGGTCCCCGGCCGTAGAGACCATCCTCGCGCACCGGTGCCGGCGCTCGCCCGTGCCGAATCCGCGACACCAGATCGGGGTTGGCGATGAAGGCGCGCCCGAAGGACACCAGATCCGCTCGGCCGTCGGCGAGTACCCGCTCGGCCGCCGCCGGTGTGGTCGGCGTGCGGTTCTCGCCGACATTGGCGATGAGTGTGCCGTTCCAGCGCGGACGCAGATCGTCGAGCGCCGGATAGTCGTCGTTGTCGGTGAGGTGCAGATAGGCGAGATCTCTCCCGGCGAGTTCACCCACCAGGGCGCGATAGAGCGGCGCCGGATCTGCCTCGCGCATCCCGAACTGCGGATTGCCCGGGGACAGCCGGATCCCGACTCGATGCGAACCCGCCACCGCGGCAGCGGCATCGGTGACCTCGAGTGCGAATCGCATACGATTGGAGATCGTGCCGCCGTATTCGTCGGTGCGCAGATTGGTGTTGTCGGCCAGGAACTGATGAACGAGATAGCTGTTCGCCCCGTGGATTTCGACACCGTCGAATCCGGCGGCGAGCGCGTTGGCGGCGGCATCGGCGTAGTGCTGGACGGCCTGTGCGATCTCGGCGCGGGTCATGGCACGGGGGTGCGGCGCCGGGGCCTTCCCGCCGTCGAGCAGGTGGACCGGATCGGATGCCGGCACCGCGGACGGACCGGCCGGCAGGGTGCCGTCGATCCGGGCGAGCGGATGGCCCCACCGGCCACCGTGCATGAGCTGGGCGAAGATCCGGCCGCCCGCGCCGTGGACGGCGTCGGTGACCCGGCGCCATTCGGCGATGTGCGTCTCGGTGGCCAGGCCCGGCACCCACGCCTCGCTCTGCCCGCTGGAATGCGGCCAGATGCCCTCGGTGACAATGAGTCCGGCCTCCGCCCGCTGGGCGTAGTAGGTCGCCACATCGGCGGTGGGTGAACCGTCGGGACGGGAGCGCAGCCGAGTCATCGGCGCCATCACGACGCGATTGGGCAGATGCAGGTGGTGTGCGTGATAGTCGGTCAGCAACAGCATGCGCGTACCGTAGAACCTGACATCAATGTGAGGTGCAAGGAGAAACCGGTGCGCATCGGTGAACTGGCACGACGCACGGGCGTCAGCGTGCGGTCGTTGCGGTACTACGAGAGCCAGGGCCTGCTCGCCTCGACCCGGACCTCCGGCGGTCAGCGCGAATACCGTGAGCAGGCAGTGGACCGTGTCGTTCGCATTCAGGAGATGTTCGCCGCGGGACTGCACAGCCGCACCATCGCCGAACTGCTCCCGTGCATCAACGACACCGACGGCACGCCCGCGGCGACCGCGACACCGTGGCTCACGGAAACCCTTGCCGCCGAACGCAAGCGCATCGAGGCGTGCATCAAGGATTTGGTCCGCACCAGGGACGTGCTCGACGGCGTGATCAGCGCGGCGCGGGGCGAGCCGCAGTAACGCCCGGTCGGGCGCGCCCGCACGTCAGGCGGCCACGCCCGCCCGATGCTCCCGGACACCGCCGGGTACCGGCGATGTCGGCTCCCCGGCCGGCGCGGCATCCCGCCGGGTTCCGGACCGCAGCGAGGCCAGCACCATCCCGATCAGGCCGACGCCGAGGCCCGCAATCGTCGACGGGCGCAACGGTTGTGCGATCAGCAGCCAGGCCAGCACCGCCGTGACCAGCGGGGTGACGAAGAACAGCTTGCCGACACGGGTGGCGTCCCAGCGCCGCAGCATGGCGTTCAGCAACAGGAAGCACGCGACGGCGTTGATCGCCACCATCCACACCAGCGAGCCGGCGAACCGAAGGGGATCGGCGATATGGGTACTGCCGCTCGCGAGCATGAAGATTCCGGCCACCGGCGCGCTGACCAGAACGTGCACAGCGGTATTGGTGCGAGGGTCGACCTGCGGCACGAAACGCTTCTGATAGACCGTGCCGAGACTCAGGCCCAGCAGGCCGAGCACACACAGCACCAAACCCGTTGCGGAGAAATGGGATTGATCGAAGACGGCCAGTCCGACCCCGATGCCGCCGACACCGAATCCGATCCATTGCCGCACGGTGACCGACTCCGCGAGCACGGTCCCGGCGAACAGTGCGATCACCACCGGATTCAATCCCTGTACCAGGGAGATCACCGCCGCGGACACATGCTCGGCCATGGCCGTGTAGAAGGCCCCGAACTGCACCATTTGCATGAGCAAGCCGGCGACGGCGACATGCAGTAGTTCCCGGCCACGCGGCCATGTCGCCCGCACGGCAACGGCATACGCGGCCAAGGCCACCCCGGCGAAGGCGAAGCGTGCGAACAGCACCACCATCGGCGGCGCCGCGCCGACGCCGATGATGCCGGCGATGAACGCGCTGCTCCACATCACGACGAAGGCCGCGGGCGCGGCCGTCTCCATCAGTCGGTTCCGCACGACGCCTCCCAAGTAACCGCTTCAACTGGTTATCAACCCTGACATCGGGGCAACTAACCTGTCAAGGGGGTTACTATAGGGAGGTGTTCACCTTCGTCAGCGGCAACCTGGCCCTGGATTTCGCCGGCACGGTCCAGGAGCGCAACGCCGGTTTCATCGATCTGCTGACGGCTCCCGCCGCACTCGACGAATGGCTGATCGCGGCCGGACTACTGGACTCCGCGGCACAGTGCGACGCGGCCGCACTCGCGCGGTCGGTCGAACTGCGCGAAGCGGTGTACCGCCTGGCCCTGGCCACGAGCGTCGGCGAGCCGTGGCGCGATGCCGACCGCGTGCTGGTGAATCGGATCGCCGACGGGCCGAAACCCTCGATCGCCCTGCGTGCCGACACCGGCGTGACCCGGCGCGGCGATTGCGATCACGCCCTCGCCCGGATCGCGACCGAGGCGATCGAACTTCTCGGCGGACCCGATCGCGATCGGATCAAACAATGCGGCCGCGACACCTGCACACGCCTCTACCTCGACACCTCCCGCGCGGGTTCGCGACGCTGGTGCGATATGACGCTGTGCGGCAACCGCGCCAAGAGCGCGTCGTTCCGCGCTCGCCGCGGCAAGCCGTAAGTCACCGCGCGGGAACGAGTTCGCGCGCCACCGGCGACACCATCGGCCGATATCCGCGCGGGCGGGCGCGGACGAACGCGAAGAAGAAGAACACCAGCAGTATCGCGCGTCCCCACACCCCGAACTGCACGAGTTTCTCGTAGAAGTCCGCACCCGTCCCGCTGCCCAGGGCATGGAAGTAGCGGAAGACCCCGATGCCGAGCGCTAGATCGGCCAGCAGATAGGCGCCGATCGCCGCCCACGGCACCTCGAGCAGGACGAAGAACGGCAGTATCCACAGCGTGTACTGCGGTGAGTGCACCTTGTGGAACAGCAGGAATCCACACAGCATCGCCGCGCTCACGCCCACCCACGGGTAGTAGCCGAGTGCGGGAAAACGCTTCCACCCCAACCAGATAGCCAGCGCGAACGAGACGACCACCAGGATCGGCGAGGCCGTCGCCACGACGTCCTGGAACGACGCCTCCCCGCTCTGCCCCTGCGCGAACATCGGCCGCAGTCCCCAGTACCAGACGGAGTTGGTGGTGATGTCGGCCTGGCGCATCTGCTGAAAAATGAACGAGGCCCGCCAGCCGTCGTAGCCGAGCAGCGCGAAGGGCAGGTTGATCGCCACCACCGTCGCGATCGCCGCACCCGCGGCCGCGAGCGCACCGCCCGGGTCGTAGCCGCGGCGGGGGGTATCCGGCCGCGGCTCGCCGAGGTCCGGCTCGCCGAGAAATATGTGGAGCATCAGCGGCAGCACGAAGATCCCTGGATACAACTTCAGGCAGAACCCGATGCCCAGCAGGACCGCCGCGACAATTCCCCTGGTGCGCAACGAATATCGAGTCAGCGTCGTCATCACGTAGACCGCGCCGACGGCCGTGCACACCACCGGGAGTTCCCAGTTGTGGAAGGCGTAGAGCACCAGCGGCGGGCCCACCGACCACAGCAGCGCGACGGCTCCCGACATCCGGCCCAGCATCCAGGCGGTCAGCAGGGCGAACGGCGCCAGCAGCAGGGCCGAGTGCAGCAGGAAGCCGGCGTCGTCGTGCACCCCGGCCGCGCCGAGCCACATCAGCAGTCCGCTGAGCACCGGATATTCCACGGCGCCACCGGTCAGCGTGCCGTCGGGGGTGATGCCGCCGCCGACGTACGGAAACAGATGCTCGTCGATGCCGCGGCCGAGCCAGAGGAACTGGATGTCGGAATAGCAGACCTCGGCATCCTTGATGCGGTCGAAGATCAGACTGCGCCCGTCGCCGTCGAACGGCGCGCCCGCGCAGCGGGCCTTGTTGAGATAGGCGAAGATCAGCGTCACCGCGCAGGCCAGCACCGCGGCCGCGGCCGCGACCCGGCCGGTGGCGCGCGCCCGGACTACGGCATCGGCCACGCGGCCACCTCCGCGGCCACGCCGTCGCCGCCGCCGCGGTCCCAACGATCGGCGGGTCGAATCGGCATGTGCACCACGATAGGTGGGCTACCCCGCGGACGGCGTTATTCCCCGGGAAGGAGACCCATTTCGCACCCGATGCCCCGGATTCGGGTCCGGACCGGCTGTTCATGTAGCCTTGTCGGGTTGCTGACGCAACGACCCCTCCTGCCACGGAAAGTCCGTGGCCGTTCACAGTCCACAGGAGGTGATGGGTTCCCGTGCGTCATTACGAAGTGATGGTCATCCTCGATCCGAACCTGGACGAGCGCACTGTCGGTCCGAACTTGGACAAGATGCTCAGTGTGGTCTCGCAGCAGGGCGGCAAGATCGACAAGGTCGACCTCTGGGGCCGCCGCCGGCTGGCCTACGAAATCGAGAAGCGCGCCGAGGGCATCTACGCCGTCGTCGACCTGACCGCCGAGCCGGCCACGGTCAGCGAGCTCGACCGTCAGCTGGGCCTGAACGAGTCGGTGTTGCGCACCAAGGTGCTGCGGCAGGACAAGAAGTAAGACCCCTGGCATACCTGCCGGAAAGCAAACCGCACTTGTCGTTGCCTGGCCTTAGGCTCTAGCGCAACAGGCGAGTGCACAGCTGATCGCACCGGAGACCAGGAGGAACCATGGCAGGCGACACCGTAATCACCGTCATCGGCAATTTGACGGCAGATCCGGAACTTCGATTCACGCCCGCGGGCGCGGCGGTGGCCAATTTCACCGTCGCCTCGACTCCCCGGGTGTTCGACCGCAACGCCAACGAATGGAAAGACGGCGAGGCACTGTTCCTGCGCTGCAACATTTGGCGTGAGGCCGCGGAGAATGTCGCCGAGAGTCTGACCCGAGGCGCTCGCGTGATCGTGAGCGGACGGCTCAAGCAGCGCTCCTACGAAACCCGCGAGGGTGAGAAGCGCACGGTCGTGGAACTCGAGGTCGACGAGGTCGGTCCCTCCCTGCGCTACGCGACCGCGAAGGTCAACAAGACCTCGCGCGGCGGTGGCGGCAGTGGTGGTTTCGGCGGCGGCAATTCCGGCGGCAGTGGTGGGGGCTTCGGCGGCTCCAACGGTGGCAGTCGCGGCGGACAGGGTTCCGCCGGCGACGATCCGTGGGGCAGCGCTCCCGCGGCCGGCTCCTTCGGAGGCGGCCAGATGGACGACGAACCGCCGTTCTGAACGGCTCACATATCGGGGCCCGCGCTATGCGGCTCCCAGGCAAACGGAGTGAAGACCCATGGCCAAAGCACCGGCACGCGAAAAGGTGCTGAAGAAGAAGGCTTGCGCGTTCTGCAAGGACGACAAGAAAGCCAAGAAGGACGGCTCGGGCACCGGGGCCGTCATCGACTACAAGGACACGGCGTTGCTGCGCAAGTTCGTCAGCGACCGCGGCAAGATCCGCGCCCGCCGCGTCACCGGCAACTGCGTGCAGCACCAGCGGGACATCGCCGTCGCGGTGAAGAACTCTCGCGAGGTTGCGCTGCTGCCCTACGTGTCCACGGCTCGCTGAGAACGGGAGGCAGACGATGAAGCTGATTCTGACTGCTGATGTGGACAACCTCGGTGCGCCCGGCGACACCGTGGAGGTCAAGGACGGCTACGGCCGTAACTACCTGCTGCCGCGCGGCCTGGCGATCGTCGCCACCCGCGGTGCCGAGAAGCAGGTCGAGGGCATCCGCCGGGCGCAGGACGCTCGCCGCGTGCGCGACCTGGACCACGCCAAGGAGCTCAAGGCCGCGATCGAGGGCCTGGAGGGCGTGTCCCTGTCGGTGAAGACCGCCGGCACCGGCAAGCTGTTCGGTTCGGTCACCACCGCCGACGTCGCCGGTGCGGTCAAGGCCGCCGGCGGCCCGGTGCTCGACAAGCGCAGCATCGAGCTGCCGAAGTCGCACATCAAGAGCACCGGCAAGCACAACGTCACCGTGCACCTGCACCCCGACGTGATTGCCAAGTTCGATCTGCAGGTTGCTGCCGCGGAGTGATATCCGCTCCGCCGTCCGGCGGGGTCCCGCATCGGTTCGCCGATGTGCTCGCTCCGGACGGTGGATCACAGTTCTTCGAAGACCATCCCCGTAGTCACTGCGGGGATGGTCTTCGCCTGCGCGCATTCGCCCGGGCCGGACAGGCCCGTCAACGGCTCTTGTCGCATTTCGGGGCGGAATCGGATCCGACACGATAGAGTTGCGAAAGATTTGCTAGATGGTGACGGCGGGCACCGGATCTCGCCGCCGACGCATCGTGCTCACTTTTTACCCAGCTCCTGGGGATTTGTGGACAAGTAGACGAACCGACCGTCTGGAATGTGATCTGCGCCATAGCGTGGGAGAGCGGTGTTTACCCAACACGCCCGGCTGTTCATCTTGAATGACACGCCGACGGGATTTCGATCCACATGTGGGAAATCGAAAAAACGTGGTTCCACCTGGTCATAGCCACTGCGCATACCGGGTTATCCCCAGTTGATGCACAAGGCCTACACAACAGCGGGTGAACTGTGCCCAGTTTATCCACAGTTGTTTCCACAGGACGGTTTGGCGATCCCCAACTCGGTCCCTTAGGTTCTTCCAGGCGCCGTCATCACGCGCCGGGAACGCCACGGTTCTCGCTACGAGAAATCGTTAGCTACAGCGGGTTTCCGATCATGTGATGGCCGCGCCGACGTCCGGCGTGCCATGTTCCGACGTGTCGGTACCCGGGCGTACAACAAGTCATCAATAGGGTCGAAGCCGGGTGGGATCAGGCCGGGTGCGATGAGAGAGGACGGTCGAGTGGCAGTCGTCGACGATCGCGGGCACTCGGACTACAACGATCAGCCCGGCGAGGATTTCGGTCGGCAGCCGCCGCACGATATGGCCGCGGAACAGTCGGTTCTGGGCGGCATGTTGCTCAGCAAGGACGCCATCGCCGACGTCGTCGAGGTCATCCGTCCCGGCGACTTCTACCGCCCGGCGCACCAGGCCGTCTACGACGCGATTCTCGACCTCTACGGCCGTGGCGAACCCGCGGACCCGGTCACCGTCGCCGCCACCCTGGATCGCCGCGGCGAACTCAAACGCATCGGCGGCGCGCCGTATCTGGTCACCCTGACCCAAACCGTGCCGACGGCGGCCAACGCCTCCTACTACGCCGAAATCGTCGCGGAGAAGGCGATTCTGCGGCGCTTGGTCGAAGCCGGCACGCGCATCGTCCAATTCGGCTACGCCGGCTCCGAGGGCCAGGACGTCGCCGAGGTCGTCGACCGCGCCCAGGCCGAGATCTACGAGGTCACCGAACGCCGGTCCACCGAGGACTTCCTGCCCCTGGAGGAACTGCTCCAGCCCACGATGGACGAAATCGACTCCATCGCCAGCCGCGGCGGCATCTCCCTCGGCGTACCGACCGGCTTCACCGAACTCGACGAGGTCACCAACGGCCTGCACCCCGGCCAGATGATCATCGTCGCGGCCAGGCCCGGTGTGGGTAAGGCGCTCGCACTCGATACCCCGCTGCCCACTCCGGCCGGCTGGACGACCATGGGTGAGGTGGCGGTCGGAGACCACCTGCTCGACGCGCACGGACGACCGACTCGGGTCGTGGCCGCCACCGAGACGATGTACGAACGCCCTTGCTACGAGGTGGAATTCTCCGACGGCACGGTGATCGTCGCGGATGCCGAACATCAGTGGCTCACCGAAACACGCGCCTCACGGCGCTCTGCGCAGCAAGCCGCGGCCGGACGCAATCGGTACCGGAATCAGCGGACATTCGCCGAGGTTCGGACCACTGCGGACATCGCCGGAACGCTTCGCTGCGCGACCGCGGACGGGCGTCTCAACCATTCGGTCACCAACGCGGCGCCGCTGCAGCTGCCGGAGCGTGATCTGCTGGTTCCGCCGTATACCCTGGGCGCCTGGCTGGGCGACGGCACCTCCGCCTCCGCCCAACTGACGACCGCGGACCCGGAAATCGTGCTGCGCATCGAGAACGAGGGGCTGATCGCAGTCCCATCGGCGAGCGCCCCGCTGCGCTACAGCCTGCGGTTGCCCGAACCCGGTCCCATCGCTACTCGCAACTGCGTTGTGTGCGGCACCGAGTTCGTGCCGTTCACCTCCGAGGTGAAGACCTGCGGCCGATCATGCGGTGGTCGATCACGATTCGTATCCGCACCCTCGCCCCGGCCGACCTGCCCGCAGTGTGGCCGACCCTCGACCGGTCTGCGGATGTGCCAGAGCTGCCGCGATACCACCGGCACGGTGCAGGCACGGTTGCGCACCATCGGGGTCCTGGGGAACAAGCACATCCCCAGCGCCTATCTGCGTGCCTCCGAAGCACAGCGGCGGGCGCTGCTGGCCGGTCTGCTCGACACCGACGGCACTGTGCCCCACGGCGGTTCGGTGCAATTCACCGTGACGAACGAACGACTGGTCTCCGACGCGGAAGAACTGATCGTCAGCCTCGGATATCGATGCCACCGATCGACCAAGAGCGTTCGCGGACGCACCG
Organism: Nocardia nova NBRC 15556; assembly: GCF_001613005.1. Taxonomy (GTDB): domain Bacteria; phylum Actinomycetota; class Actinomycetes; order Mycobacteriales; family Mycobacteriaceae; genus Nocardia; species Nocardia nova. The sequence continues at coordinate 14,226 of NZ_BDBN01000036.1, forward strand.
CGGACAGTTCGGTGGCGTATACCCTCACGTTCGCGACCGACGACGAGGTTTTCGGTCTGAGCCGGAAGAATCTGCTGCACAAGCAGCGTCGGCGCGCGGCCGGAACAGCCCGCTCGCACTCACGGTTCATCGTCGATGTCCGGCCGATCCCCAGCGTCCCGGTCCGCTGTGTCGAGGTCGACAACGCCGACCACCTCTACCTGGCCGGGCGCTCGATGGTTCCCACGCACAACTCCACTCTCGGAATGGATTTCATGCGGAGTTGTTCGATCAAGCACGGCTTGGCGAGCGTTATTTTTTCGCTGGAAATGAGTAAGACCGAGATCGTGATGCGTCTGCTGTCGGCGGAGGCGAAGATCAAGCTCGGGGATATGCGGGCCGGGCGGATGAGCGACGACGACTGGACCAAGCTCGCGCGGCGGATGAGCGAGATCAGTGAGGCGCCGTTGTTCGTCGACGACTCGCCGAACCTGACCATGATGGAGATCCGGGCCAAGGCGCGGCGGCTCAAACAGCGCCACGATCTGCGGCTCGTCGTGGTCGACTACCTGCAGCTGATGACATCCGGTAAGAAGGTCGAGTCTCGCCAGCAGGAAGTCTCGGAATTCTCCCGAAGCCTGAAACTACTGGCCAAGGAGCTGGAAGTTCCGGTGGTCGCGATCAGTCAGCTGAACCGTGGTCCCGAACAGCGAACGGACAAGCGCCCCATGGTCTCCGACCTCCGCGAATCCGGTTCACTGGAACAGGACGCCGACATGGTGATCCTGCTGCACCGCCCCGACGCGTTCGAACGCGACGACCCGCGCGGCGGCGAGGCCGACCTGATCCTCGGCAAACACCGAAACGGGCCCACCGCGACGATCACCGTCGCCCATCAGCTCCACCTCAGCCGCTTCGTGGACATGGCTCGCGGGTAGCGGTCAGTCGCCGCGGCCAGGCGATGTGGTCGACCGAGAGCCATGGTGCGGCCGCGACGGCAGCGGAGGTCATTCCCGCGAAGTCGACGATGTCGCGATGGAGATGGGACTGATCGACGAAACCGGCGTCGGCGGCGACGCGAGCGGGGCGGTGGCCGGCGGCGAGGCGATGGGCCACGTGGTCGAACCGGACCAGGCGGGCGCATTGTTTGGGCGTGATCCCGATCTGGGCGCGAAAGCGCGACCACAGCCGCTGACGGCTCCAGCCGACCTCGGCCGCCAGCGGTTCGATCCGGGCCCGGCCGTGGCTGTATGCCAGTCTCCGCCAAACGAATTCGACCTCCGGATCGACCTCCGGGCCGGTGGAGAGTCGCCGAGCCAGCGCGGCGTGCGCGAGCGCGAAGCGCGTATCCCACGACCGCGTGGCCCGCAGTTGCTCCTGGATTCGCACGGCTTCACCACCCCACAGTTCGCCGAGCCCGACCACCATGCCGTTCAGTTCCGCACCCGCACCGAGCACCGCGTGGGCGATCACGGGTGAGAGCCGGATCTGCAGCAGGTCGACCCCGCGGCCCGATCCCCGCAACGCGCCGCGAGGCAGGCCGACCACCAGAGCTCCGCCCGTGCGATCACCGTCCACGACCAGCGCGTCACCGACATCGATGAAAACCGTCAGCGCCGGATACGGAATCATCTGCAACGCGACCGATTCCCCGGCTCTGCCGCGGAACCCGGCCATACTCACTCCCGGCATACCCCGCCCCGCCGGCACCGCGACATCCATCGCGGCACCGGCCAGCGACACCGGCTGGACAGGCATGACGCCATGGTACGAGCGATTCACCGATCCGCCGCGCCTGGCGAATTCAGTTCGGGCGGTAGCGCGCTCGCAGGTGGAAACGTTCGCCCTGGGGACCGAGGATGCTCAGGAATTCCACCGGGCGGGCGTCGGCGTTGCCGAACCAGTGCGGAAGGTGGGTGTCGAATTCGGCGACCTCGCCGGTGCCGAGTATCAGGTCGTGGTCGCCGAGCACCACGCGCAACCGGCCGTCGAGCACATACAGCCAGTGGTAACCCTCGTGCGAGCGCGGCGCCGGCTCGCGGTGACCGCCTCCGGCGGGCAGGATCTGGCGGAATACCTGCAGGCCACCCGGATTGCGAGTCAGCGGGATGACGGTCATGCCGTCGCGTGTGAACGGTTGTGGATAGACGCGGGGGTCACCGCTCGCCGGGGCGCCGATCAGTTCGTCCAGCGGAATCCGGTAGGTCCGGGCGAGTGCCAGCAACTGTTCGAGTCCGGGTTTGCGCTGCCCGGACTCGAGCCGCGACAGGGTGCTGACCGGAATCGCTGTTCCGGCCGAAAGCTCGGCCAGCGTCCTGCCGCTACGTCGGCGCAACTCACGCAGCCGTGGTCCCAGCGCTGCCACTACCGGTTCGAAGCCGTCGTCCACGCCCTCACCGTGACCGGTGCCGCGCCCCGAACGCAAAGAAATTTGCCGGATCGTCAAAGTGGTCGTCGTCGCGGCGGAGAAAAAGGCCTTATCGCTGCGGGAAGGCTTCGTGTTTACACGTCGCGGTTCAGATCACAGAACTGTTCCGGCTGGTAACACCGGGCCTGTGGTTCCCGACACCTCTCGTGACACACACGGCCCGTCGGGGGGCCTGTCCCGCTTTCTTGTCGGACCGAATTGGGGATCAGGACATGGCTCTTCGCGAGTTCATCAAACGGCACCGCATTGCCTCTGCGGCCGCCGGACCAGCAGTTTTGGGGGTGGCGGCCATTGTCGCGGCCTCGTGGGGCCTGATGGCGACGCCCGAGACCCGCGATACGCGGCTCACCTCGTCGGTCACCGAATGTCATGACATGGTGACCATCTCGGTGGCCGGTCGCAACGACAGCCCGGACCCGAACAAGACGGCCATGCTGGTCGACGCGAACGGCAATGCGCTGCCGGCGGCGCTGTCGAGTGATTACAGCAGTCACTGGGTCGATCCGGTGGTCAACGCACCCGCCGACAAGGTCGATCCGGGTTCCTATGCCGCGGTGTACGTCGCGTATCCGGCGAATATGAGCACCTACGAGCAAGCGGTCGACACCGGTGTGGCCAATGCCGAGAAGGTCATGCACGACATCGCGCAGGCCTGCCCGGACACCAAGTTCTCCATCGTCGGCTACAGCGAGGGCGCCGACGTCGCGCGCCGCGTGGCCATGGGCATCGGCCACGATCAGCCGGGCGCCGACGGCAAATACGATGTCGTCGACCCGAAAAACGTTCTGGGCGTGGTGATTCTGGCGGATGCCGGTCGTACCGCGGGCGATGGCCCGTTCCCCGGCGCCCAGGATCCCAACCATCCCGACGGTTTCGATCAGAACTACCAGAACGGCAACAAGCCGATCTCCGGACAGGGCGCGCTGCCCGACCAGGCCGGCGACTTCGGTGCGCTGAACGGCAAGGTCGCCTCCTTCTGCTCCGAAGGCGATCTCACGTGCGCTGCGCCGCAGAACATTTCGCTGCTGCAGCTGGCCGCGAACGTGGGCCGGCAGTTGAACGTCGACGCCTTGCAGAACGAGGGGCTGACGCCCGCGACGGGTCAGGACGTGGCGGTCACGCTGGGCCGGATCGCGATGAACGCCTTCTCCTACATCGCATCGCAGCCGAATTGGATGGCCAGTAACGAGACCTTCCTGCAGGTGCTGCTGAAGGTGTCCGAGCCGGGCTACAAGCCGGGCGACAATCCGCCCGCACCCGCTCCGGCACAGTCGATTTCGACCGATCAGATGGCGCCGCTGGCCTATCTGCCGCAGAAGGTGCTCAACGAGATCATCGGCCTGATCGTCACGAACCAGAACACGATCCCGGTGATCATGAGTGATCCGTACCAGCTGACCCTGGGCCCCAACGGCACCGGTCACCACTTCGACTACTGGCGCGATTCGGATGCCGCGAACGGCAAGCCGATGACCTCGGCCGAGTATGCGGCGGCGTGGCTCACCCATCTGGCGCAGCAGGCGCAGGCGGGTCAGCAGATCGACCCGAAGTCGCAGCCGACCCAGGCCGACGTCCAGGCGGCATACAAGACCGTCCAGGACACCAAGGCGGCGGACGCCAAGGCGGCGACGACCACGAGCCCGGCACCGACCACCACTGCGCCCGCGCCGACGACCGCGACGCCGACGACCACCAGCAGCAGCACGGCGCCGACCACCACGCAGGCCCCGGCCACCACGACTACCACCGTCGCGCCGGCCGAACCGCCGGCTCGGACGCAGGTCGCGGCCCCGGTCGAGACCACGGCACCGACCACCACCCAATCGCCCACCACCCAATCGACGACCACCGAGCCGACGACGACGCAGCCGACCACCACGTCGGCGGCGCCGACCACGACGGCCACGAAGTAGCCGACCCCAGGTGAGCCGACAACGGCCGGGCCCGTAGCAACGGGCCCGGCCGTTTCAGTTGGCCGCTCGCTCGGCGAGCATCGCGGACGCGGTCAGTTCGACCGATCGGACACGGTCGGCGATATCGGTGGCGTGGTGGACGAGAATCAGCTCGTCGGCTCCGATCGAGGCGGCGAATTCGTCGAGGTAGTCGCGCACTTCGTCGGCGGTGCCGGCGGCGGTGTAGCGCGTCATCGAGGACAGCTGGGCGCCGTTCGGGGAGGCGAGGAAGGCGTCGATCTCCGCGTCGGTGAAGGTCGCCGTGCCGGCGCCGCGGGAGATCATCATGCGGGCGCGGGCCCGGTAGGAGACGGTCTTCTGCCCGATCGCCAGGTCGTGGGTCTCGGCGGCGAACACGTTGGCGCCGGCCATCACATACGGTTCGGAAAGCTGTTCGGAGGCTTGGAACTTCTCGCGGTAGACCTGGACCGCCTGGTGGAGTGCGTCGGGTGCGAAGTGCGATGCGAACGCGTACGGCAGGCCGAGATGCGCCGCGAGCTGGGCGCCGAACAGCGAGGAACCCAGAATGTAGAGCGGCACGATGCCTTGCGCACGCGGCACGGCCTCCACCCCGGGGATCCGCGACCGGCCGCTCAGATATCCCTGCAGCTCCAGAACGTCTTGCGGGAACGAGTCGGCCGAATGCGGATCGCGGCGCAGGGCGAGCATCGTCTTCTGATCGCTGCCGGGCGCGCGGCCGAGGCCGAGATCGATGCGGCCGGGGAAGAGCGTTTCGAGAGTGCCGAACTGTTCGGCGATGACCAGCGGGGAATGGTTGGGCAGCATGATGCCGCCCGCACCGAGCCGGATGGTCTCGGTGTGTTCGGCCACATGGCCGATGAGCACGCTGGTGGCGCTGGACGCGATCGAGCGCATGTTGTGGTGTTCGGCGTACCAGACGCGCCGATATCCGCTGCGCTCGGCGGCCTGGGCGAGGGCGACGCTGTTGGCGAAACTCTCGCGCGCGGTCGCGCCGGGTGCCACCGACGCCAGGTCGAGGATGGACAGGGCGGTGGGCCCAGTGGCGGTAGGCATGGTCGCTGCCTTTCGTACTCGGGGGTGCGTGGATCAGAGCACGCGGTGTAGTCGGTCGGTGAAGTGCCGGATGCGGGCCTCGTCGCGGCGGTAGTACGTCCACTGCCCGCGCCGGGTGGCGACGAGGAAGCCCGCGCGCTGCAGTACCGCCAGATGGGCGGAGATGGTCGAGGCCGACGTTCCGGCCCGCCGCTGGATCAGTCCGACGCACACGCCGAGTTCAGCCGAATCCTGTTCCAGCTCAGCGAAATTCGCGTGCGGGTCTTTGAGCCAGTGCAGGATCTGCAGCCTGGTCCGGTTGGCCAGGGCCTTGCATTCCTCGAGCATCTCGCATTCGGCCTCGCTCACCTCCGCGAGGTCTCCCGCGCGGACCGATCCGCTGTCGCGCACATCCACCATCCTTCGGCATTTCGCTAATTAACGAATTTAGGCGCCCAACAGCGGACCGGCACTGTGTCGCTCATCACCCGGGTCGCCGGTCACCCCTGCCGCATCGGCTCCGGCGCCGGCTGCGGTTCCACCGCGTCGTCCGCGTCGACGTATCCGCCTCGGAACAGCAGCAACGGCGTGGCCAGCAACAGCACACCGGCGACGGCGAGTGCGGTGCGCGGGCCGGTGAGTTGCGCCAGCACGCCCCAGAGTGCGGTCAGTATCGCGGTGGTGGCCTTTCCGGTGATCGACCACGCCGTCAGCATGCGTGCCACCACTCCCGGATCCGTGCGCTGCAGGCGGTAGGTCGCCATCACCGGATTGAAGATCCCGATGCTCGCGATGAGACCGGCCTCGACGAGAATCACCAGCACCAGACCATCGAGCCCCGCGGTGATCCCTGCCAATCCGATCGGCCAGCAGGCCCTCAGGCTGCCGGCGACCAGGACGATCCGGCGTTCCCCGTACCGCCGGACCAGCCGGGGCGACAGCCGGGAGCCGAGCAGGCCCGCCAGGCAGGGGATTCCGAATGCCAGCCCGTACTGCCAGGTCGGAAAGCCGAGGCGACCGAGCATCAGCACGGCCAGCACCGGCGCGGTCGCCATGATCAGCCCGTTCACGGCGACGGAGTTGAGAAACAGCGGCCGCAGTCCGGGATGGGCCAGCAGATAGCGCCAGCCCGCGAACAGATCGGCGGCGCGGGTGCGCGTGGCCTTCCCGCGATCCGGACGCGGTTCGCCGGCGCGGATCGAGCCGAGCGCCGCGGCGGACAGCAGATAGCTGCACGCGTCCGCGAGGACGGTCGTGACCGGACCGAACAATCCGATCGCGGTACCGCCCAGCGGCGGCCCCAGCGCGGTCGCGGTCCAGGTGGTGGATTCGAATCTGCCGTTGGCGGCGAGCAGATCCTCCCGCGAGACAACGCTTTTCAGGTAGGCGCCACTCGCCGCGCGGAAAGCGATATCGGCCGCGGCCACCACGACGGAGACGACGAGCAGTTGCGCGTAACCGAGTACGCCGAAGGCGAAGGCGACCGGAATACTGAGCATGGCGGCGAAGCGCAGCAGATCGGTCGCGACCATCACCGGACGTTTCGGCCGGTACTCGACCCAGGGGCCGAGCGGCAGGGCGAGCAACACGCCGACCGCGAGACCGGCGGCGGCCAGTGCCGAGACCGCGCCCGGTCCGGTGTGCAGCACGCGGATCGCGATCAGGGGTAGCGCATCCAGAGCCAGGTAGGTGCCGAAGGTGCTCACCGCGTAGGCGGACCAGAGCCGGGTGAACGAGGTGCCCAGCGAACGATTCATCATCGAGGGGATCGAAGCAATCGGCCCGGGCGGCGCGCAAACAACCGACACGCGCGCGGCCACAACCGCCGGTTGTATCGCGGTGACACGGATCGGCCGCGGCGACCATCCCGTTCCTGCCCATCGGGATCATCGGTGACGCGTGGGCGCCGAGCGCTTACCGTGAGCACAGACGAGTGCTGGGAGTGTGCGGTGACGGACTGGAACGAAGAAGTCGATGTACTGGTCGCGGGTTCGGGCGGCGGTTTGGCCGGCGCCTATACCGCTGCGCGGGAGGGACTTTCGGTGGCCGTGGTGGAGGCGACCGAGAAATTCGGCGGCACCACCTCGTATTCGGGCGGCGGCGGAGTGTGGTTTCCGTGCAACCCGGTGCTGCGGCGGGCCGGTGTGGACGACACCTTCGAGGACGCGCTCACCTATTTCCGCGCGGTCGTCGGTGATCGCACACCCGCCGACCTGCAGGAGACCTATATCCGCAACGGCGCCCGGGTGATCGAGTACCTGGAGAGCGACGACAGTTTCGAATTCCAGATGTTCCCGTGGCCGGACTATTTCGGGGCGGCGCCGAAGGCTCGTACCGACGGTAAGCGTCATATCGTTCCGGCGCCGCTGCCCGCCGCGACGCTGGGGGAACTCGCCGCAGCCGTGCGCGGCCCGCTGGGGACCGATCGGCTGGGCGAGCCGCAGCCGAAATATCTGATCGGCGGCCGCGCCCTGGTCGGGCGGTTCCTGCTGGCGCTGTCGAAGTACCCCCACGTCTCGCTGCAGCTGAACACCCCGCTCGTCGAGCTGGTCACCGAGAACGGCGCGGTGGTCGGCGCGATCGTGGAACGCGAGGGCACGCGAGTCGCCATCCGGGCCCGCAAGGGAGTTCTGCTGGCGGCGGGCGGTTTCGAAGGCAACGACGACCTGCGCCGGCGCTTCGGCGTCCCCGGACGAGCGCGGGACACCATGGGGCCCTGGGGAAATCAGGGCAGGGCGCACGAGGCCGGAATGGCGGTCGGCGCCGATACCGATCTGATGGATCAGGCGTGGTGGTCGCCGGGAATGATTCATCCCGACGGCCGTGCGGCGTTCGCACTGTGGTTCACCGGGGGCATATTCGTCGACGGGGCCGGACAGCGTTTCGTCAACGAATCCGCACCCTACGACCGGCTGGGCCGCGACATCATCGCCCGCCTGGACGAGGGTTCCATGACACTGCCGTTCTGGATGATCTACGACGACAGCGCCGGCCCGGTACCACCGGTGCAGGCCAGCAACGTGCCGATGGTCGATCACGAGGAGTATGTGCGGGCGGGGCTGCGGCACAGTGCGGCGACCCTGGACGAACTCGCCGAGAAGATCGGCGTTCCGGCGCAGGCGCTGGCCGACACCGTGAACCGATTCAACGACTTCGCCGACCGCGGCGTCGACGAGGATTTCGGGCGCGGTGACGAGGCCTACGATCGCGCCTTCTCGGAAGGAAAGTCACCGCTGGTGCCGATTCGGAAGGGACCTTTCCACGCCGCCGCCTTCGGCATCTCCGACCTGGGCACCAAGGGCGGGTTGCGCACCGATACGACCGCTCGGGTGCTGAACGAATCCGGCACCCCGATTCCCGGGCTGTACGCCGCGGGTAACACCATGGCCGCGGTGAGCGGAACCGTCTATCCCGGCGGCGGTAATCCGATCGGGGCATCGGTGCTGTTCAGCCATCTGGCCGCGCTGGATATGGCCGGACGCTAGTCCCCGCCGGCTCTGGGGCGGGCGCGCACGTGGGCGCGCTCGCCCTGTTTGCCGAACAGGCTCAGGAATTCGACGGACTGTTCGTCGGCCGGGCCGAACCAGTGCGGGACGCGAGTATCGAATTCGGCGGCCTCGCCCGGGGCCAGCACGAGGTCGTGTTCGCCGAGGATCAGGCGGAGACGTCCATTGAGGACGTAGAGCCACTCGTACCCCTCGTGGGTCTGCGGATCCGGTTCGCCGCGGCGGTTCTCGGGGTGGATCACCATCTTGTAGGCCTGAATGCCGCCCGCGCGCCGGGTCAGCGGCAGCATGGTCATCCCGTGCCGGGTGATCGGTCGCAGATGGATGCGCGGGTCGCCGGTGGGCGGGGCGTCGACGAGTTCGTCGAGCGTGACGCCGTGGGCCCGGGCCAGCGGCAGCAGCAGTTCGAGGGTCGGCTTGCGGTCGCCCGATTCCAGGCGGGACAGGGTGCTCACCGAGATGCCGGTCGTCGTGGACAGATCGGCGAGCGTGGTCTGGCGTTGTTGCCGCAGTGCGCGCAGCCGCGGGCCCACGGCGTCGAGCGCTCGGTCCAGGTTCTCGTCCATGACCCCAGTTTGCCATTTCAGCAAAGATGTTTGCCATGTTCGCCACGTATCCGGCACGGTGGACGCCAGGAGGTGGTCATGGTGACCGATGAGCTGAACAGCAACTACGACGTGGTGATCGTCGGCGGTGGGGCAGCGGGGTTGAACGGCGCGTTGATGCTGGCGCGGGCCCGCCGATCGGTGGCGGTGGTCGACGCCGGCGCACCCCGCAACGCCCCGGCCGACGGGGTGCACGGACTGCTCGGCCGGGAAGGGATGCCGCCGGCGGAACTGCTCGCCCGCGGCCGCACCGAGGTGCGCGGCTACGGCGGGCACATCGTGTCCGGTGAGATCACCGGCGCTGTCCGCGAGGACGGCGAATTTCTCCTCGAACTCGCGGACGGGCGGACCGTGCGAGCGCGCCGCCTGCTGGTGACCACCGGCTTGGTCGACGAGATTCCGGATATCGCGGGCCTGCGGGAACGCTGGGGCCGCGATGTCGTGCACTGCCCGTACTGCCACGGATGGGAGGTCCGGGACCGCGGGATCGGGGTGATCGCCAACGGCCCGATGTCCGTCCACGGCGCGCTGCTGTTCCGGCAGTGGACCGACGATGTCGTCCTGTTCACCCACACCATGGACGCACCCGGCGGCGAGGAGGCGGAAAAGCTTGCCGCGCGGGGCATTCCGGTGATCACGGGGGAAGTGGCGGCGCTGGAGGTCGCCGGGGACCACATCACCGGTGTGCGGCTCGCCGACGGAACGGTGGTGGCACGCGAGGTGATCACCGTCGGCCCACGCATGGTCGCGCGGTCCGAGATCCTTCGCAAACTCGGTCTCGAGCCTGTCGACCATCCTTCGGGCGCAGGCGAATACATTGCCACCGATGCGATGGGCCGCACCGACGTTCCGGGCGTGTGGGCGGCGGGCAATGTCACCGACCTGAGCGCACAGGTGGGTGCGGCGGCCGCCGCGGGCGCGTTCGCGGCCGCGCAGATCAATGCCGATCTGGTGGAGGAGGAGACGCGCCGGGCGGTGGAACGGCATCGACGCGGATTCTCCGCCGACGATGAGAGGGAGCTCGCCGACCGCGTGCTCGGCGATCGGCGCCACGGCCTGTGAACTCGCACCCCACCGAAGGAGCCGACATGAGCGGCAGCCATCCGACCGGCGGCGACACGACCGGTGACCACGCACACCACGAGCATCGGCACGGCTCCGCCGGGCGTGAATTCGACCGGCACTATTGGGAACAGCGTTATCACGGCGCCGGTTCGGCGTCGGAGAGCGAACCCAATCCCCACCTCATCGGCGAACTCGCCGGCCTGCCGCCCGGCACGGCCCTGGACGCCGGCTGCGGTGAGGGCGCGGAGGCGATCTGGCTGGCCCGGCAGGGCTGGCGGGTCACCGCCGTCGATATCGCGGCGGCGGCCGTCGCGCGCGGCAGGGAGCGCGCCGATCGGGCCGGCCGCGACATCGCCGGCCGAATCGATTGGCACGCAGCGGATATGACGCAGTGGGACGCGGGCGAGAACCGCTTCGACCTGGTCTGCGCATGCTACGTACACCCGGTCGATTCGAACGACGCCCTGTTCGAGCGCCTGGCCGCCGCCGTGGCGCCGAGCGGAACGCTGTTCATCGTCGGCCACGCCCCCGGGGATCACGAGTCGGCCGCCCACACCTCCGCTTCCCACGTGCACGTCACCGCCGAGCAGATTGCCGCCGGATTGGCGCCGGATCGCTGGGATGTTCAGCTGGTCGAGAGCCGGACGCGATCGGTCGTCCGTTCGAACGGAGAGTCGATCACACTGCGGGACAGCGTTTTCCGAGCCCGGAGGCGTTGACCACCGCCGGATCAGCGGCGCTCGTGGAGCAGGAGCAGACCGTAGGCGGCGATGGTCTGCGAGTCGGTGATCTCGCCGGTGCGGATCATCCGTTCCACGACGCCGCGCTCGAACCACTGGGACCGCATGTCCTGTTCTTCGGGTTCGCGTTCGGGTTCGCCCGCGGTGAGACCGGTGGCCAGGTAGGCGTGGCCGCGTTGGGCCAGCGTGGCCGGTGCGGCGTCGAGGATGCCGAGGTGGGTGAGGTCGGCGGCGCGCAGACCGGTCTCCTCGCGCAGTTCGCGGCGGGCGATTTCGACCGGGTCGTCGGACTCGCCACCCGGCAGCGCGCCCGCCGGGAACTCCCAGCACCGTTGTCCCAGTGGGTATCTGAACTGCTCGACCAGATGCAGACGGTCGCCCTCCAGCGGCACCACCACCGCGAATTCCGCCCGGTGGACCACGCCGTAGATGCCGGTGGAGCCGTCGGCGCGGCGAATACTGTCCTCGCGGACCTCGATCCAGGGATTTCGATACACGATGCGGGAGGTGAGCGTTCTCATCCGTCCGCCTCCCGTTGCTGCGTCGAGGTGGCCATGCCGCGACCCTACGCGCCGAAACCCGGAAGGGTCCGGGCTCGGCGTGGGTAGGCTGCCGGAGTGAGTGCGAATTCCGATACGGTCGCGGCCGCATACGACGGGGTGGCGGAGCTCTATACCAACCTCTTCCGGGATGCGATGGTGAACGCGCCGGTCGATCGGGCGATGCTGGGGCTGTTCGCGGAGCTGGTACAGGCCGAGGACCGCGGGCCGGTGGCAGACCTGGGATGTGGTCCGGGCCGGATCACCGGATATCTGGATGGGTTGGGGCTGAACACCTTCGGGCTCGACGCCTCGGCGGAAATGATCCGGATGGCCCGCGAGGTCCATCCGCATCTGCGATTCGAACAGGGCTCGATGGAGAAGCTGGACGTCGCCGACGGCGGGTTCGGCGCAATTGTGGCCTGGTACAGCATCATTCATATGCAGCCGGAGCAATTGCCGGATCTGTTCGCGGAATTCGCTCGCGCACTGGCCGCCGACGGTTATCTCATGCTGGCGTTCCAGGCGGCCGACGACGGCGCCGACCGGCAACCGTACGACCACAAGGTGGCGCCGGTGGTGCGGTGGTCTCCTGAACGCCTCACGCAGATGCTGCGGCCGCACGGGTTCGTCCCGGTGGCCCGGATGGTGCGACCCCCGGAACCCGACGAGCGGTGCCCGCACGGATATCTGCTGGTACGCAAGTCCGCGACACCCGGCGGATCGGACGCGGGTCGCGCGGATTCGTGATATCCAGGGCTGATGCGCGACTCCTATGACGTCGTCATCGTCGGCGGCGGGCACAACGGGCTGGTGGCCGCGGCGTACCTGGCGCGCGCCGGACTGTCGGTACTGGTCCTCGAACGGCAGGACCATACCGGTGGAGCGGCGGTGTCGGAGCAGGTGTTCGCCGGGATCGATGCGCGACTGTCGCGGTATTCGTATCTGGTGAGTCTGCTTCCGGATCGGATCGTCCGGGATCTGGATCTGCGGTTCCGGACCCGCGAGCGGCGGATCTCGTCGTACACGCCGGTCGGCGACACCGGTTTGCTCGTCGACACGGCCGATGCCGGACGAACCCGCGAGAGCTTTCGCCGGGTCACCGGATCCGATGCGGATTTCGAGGCGTGGCAACGGTTCTACGCGACGACCGCGCGGGCCGCGCAGCGGATCTTTCCGACCATGCTGCGGCCGCTGCCCACCCGTACCGGACTACAGCGGGTGCTCGACGATCCGGACGCCTGGGAGATGCTGTTCGAGCGGCCGCTCGGCGAAACCGTCGAGGCGCGATTCCGGGACGACACCGTGCGCGGCGTGGTCTTCACCGATGCGCTGATCGGCACGTTCACGCACGCGCACGATCCGGAGTTGCGGCAGAATCGCTGCTTCCTCTACCACGTGATCGGCAACGGGACCGGCGAGTGGAACGTGCCGGTCGGCGGGATGGGCGCGCTGACCGATGCCCTCGCCGATGCGGCGCTGCGGGCGGGTGCGCGGGTGCGCACGTCGTGCACGGTGACCGGGATCGACACCGACGGCGACACAGCGCAGGTCCGGTTCGACACGCCGGACGAATCCGGCCTGGCCGATGCCCGCCACGTCCTGGTCAACGCGGCGCCCGCGACCCTTGCCCGGCTGTTGGGCGAGCCGGTCGACGCGCTGCCCGAGGGCAGTCAGTTCAAGGTGAACATGCTGCTGCGCCGGCTCCCCCGGCTGCGCACCGAGATCGATCCGCGCGCGGCGTTCTCGGGCACGTTCCACATCGCGGAGGGATACGACCAGCTCGAACGGGCCTATCGCGAGGCGGCCGGCGGGCGATTCCCGAGCGCCCCGCCATCGGAGATCTACTGCCATACGCTGACGGATCCGTCGATTCTCGGTTCCGAGGCCGCCGAACAGGGCATGCATACACTGACGCTGTTCGGTTTGCACACTCCGGCAATTCTTTTCGAGCACAACTCACGCGACGAACTGCTGGCTTCGACGCTGCGACAACTGGATGCCGTTCTGGCCGAGCCGCTTTCCGGCTGTCTCGCCACGGATGCGAACGGCGATCCGTGTATCGAGGCCAGAACGCCGTTGGAATTGGAGGCCGAACTCGGCCTGCCACGCGGCCATATCTTCCACGGCGACTTGGATTTTCCGTTTCGCACCGACGACGATTCCGCGCCCGCCGCTCGGTGGGGAGTCGGCACGGGCCATCGCAACATCTTCCGGTGCGGTGCCGGCGCGGTCCGCGGCGGTGGCGTGAGCGGAATCGGCGGTCACAACGCGGCCATGGCGGTACTGGAGATTATGGGCCGCACCGCCCCCGCGGCGGACTAGCATTACCGACCGATGCCCGGCGGACAGGAGAACCGCATGCGCACCCATCGCATCTTGCCCAACCTTCGAGTGGCCGATATCGAGGCCGCCCGCGATTTCTACACCGAATTCCTCGGCCTGAGCACCGAGGAATTCGATATGGGCTGGGTTGCCCGCTACACGTCCCCGGATACGGGCGCCGCCATCCAGCTCGTCACGCAGGACGCGGCCGCGCCTGCGGACTCCGTCGCGTCGGTGCTGGTGGACGACGTCGACGCCGCCTATGCGCAGGCGCAACGCCTCGGCTACGAGATCGTCCATCCCCTCACCACCGAGCCCTGGGGAGTTCGCCGGTTCCTGGTCCGCGCCCCGGACGGCAACGTGCTCAATATCGTCCGCCACCGCGAATGAGTACCGGGCCGGTCAGCCGAAGCTGGGTCGCACCACCGAATTGCCGGTGACCCGATAGGTGGTGAGGAGGACGCCGTTGTCGAGCACCTCGGATTCGGCGAGGGCGAGGGTGGCTTCCGGCTCGACGGACTCGAACAGCCGCAGGCCGCTGCCCAGCAGGACGGGGTAGACGACCAAGCGGTACTCGTCGACCAGTTCGTGTTCGCGCAGGTATTTCACCAGCGAGGCGCTGCCGAAGACCAGCAGGTTCTGCTCGGTCCGCAGTTTCGCGATGCCGGCGGCGAGATCGCCCTCGATGCGCTGAGCGTTCCACTCCAGCTCACGCAGCGAATCGGTCGCCACATACTTGGGCATGCTGTTCATCTTGTCCTTGTACGCACCCTCTTCCGGGTGGTCCGGCCAGGACGCGGCGAACATCTGATACGTGGTGCGGCCCAGCAGCAAGGCGTCGACCGCCTCCAGCTCACCGGATTTGTACTTCGCCATGCCGTCGCACCAGAAGGGTGCGGTCCACAGCGGATCCTGGATGAATCCGTCCAGCGAAACGAACTCGGCGACAACGATCTTCCCCATGATTGACCTGCTCCTCTGCAACCTGTCACCGGCCCGGTCGGCCGATGCGTTCGAACCATGAAGACGGGACGAACAACGCTAACTAATCGGTGCGGAGAAAAACGCGGTGCGGAGAAATACGGCGGATCAGCTCACCGTGGGGAGACGGGTGCGAGGTTCGGTCAGCCATTGCAGCCAGTGCGGGCCGATCATGGCCGCCAGTTGCTCGTAGCCCGGCGCGCCGGGGTGGTAGCCGTCGCCCACGCGCAGTTCGCGCATCCAGATGTCGTTGTGGCGCAGCGGTTGGTGAACGCGAAGATACTGAACCTGTTCGCCGGAACACATTTCGGTGAACCGATCGTCCAATTCGACTGTGCGCGTGTTCTGTTCGTCGTCGATACAGGGCGGGGGCGCGACCACCAGGACGGTCCAGTCGAGTTCGGCGCAGCGGCGCAGCATGCGGCGGAGATTGGCCGCGGACTCGTCGGCCGGCACCCGGATCGCCCCGTTTTCCCACAGCGTGTCGTTGACGCCGAAGGAGAAGACGATCCGCGCGTCGACCTCGCCGGATAATCGCTGTCCGCATTCGGCCTCCCAGCGGGCGGCGATATCGGAGGAGGTCTGGCGTCGCACCCCGAGGTTGTAATAGGTCAGCGGTATTCCTGCCGCTGTCGCACGCCCGGCGAGCCGGCCCGCCCACCCGAGACACTGCGGATCTCCCAGTCCCGCAACCAGAGAATCTCCCACGAAACAGACCCGAACGTCGCGCACCACCGGGTGATGGTTGCACAAACCGGGACGAACTCGGCGCGGTACCGGGAAGGCAATAAGATCGGCGGGGTAGTCCGGGAGGGAGCTTGTATGTTGTCCGACGCGCCGTTGCCGCGCTGGTTCATCGATCTGCTGGCACATCGGCGATGGATTCGCCGCACCCGCCCCTTCCCCCACGTCTACGTCCGCGACGTCTTCGTCGCCGAGTTCTACCAGCGGCTCGCGATCGAATTCGAACGAGTGCGCACCGATCGCCGGGACCTGTTCGGTCCGGTTGCCGCGGGCTACGGCGCCTCCGGCGCGAGCCTGACCCGGATGCGCAACGGACCGCTCGAGGTCTTCCTGTCGCGCGCCTGGCACGACCTGATCGAACGGGTCGCCGGCGTCCCGGCCAGCGGCGACGTGGAGGGCTCACTTCATCATCACCCGCCGGGGAGTCCGCGCGGCTGGCCGCACCACGACCTCACCCCGGCCTGGTTCCCGGGGGCGGCGCCCGGGCCGGACACGGTCGGCCTGCCGGGCGACGATATCGATCTGAAGTCCGGCGCCCGGCCCGCGGGGGTGCCGGCGCGTGAAATGGTGCGCGCCGTCGCGGTGCTGTTCTATCTGGGCAACGGCGAATGGCAACCGGGCGACGGCGGCGAGACGGGACTGTTCGCCGATATCGGCGCCGCGGAGCCGACACCCACGGTGGTCGTTCCGCCACTGGACAATTCGATGGTCGTCTTCGAATGCACGCCGCGGTCCTGGCACACCTTCCTCGGCGCCAACACCGCGGCCCGCAACAGTGTGGTGATGTGGTTGCACCGGCCCAAGGAGCAGGCGGCGAGCCGCTGGGGAGGGGACCGCATTGTCCAGTGGTGACAGCCGTCGAGTGTGCCTGCTCACCGGGGCGGGTGGGCGATTGGGCGATGCGTTCTGCCGCGCGTACTACCGGGACTACGACATCGTGGCCGTCTGCCGCAATCGGGTTCCGGCCGCGCCCTCCCAGGAGGAATGGTTCATCGATCCGCTGGAACCCTGGCAGCCGGTTCCGGAGAACGACTCCCGCATCTTCGTCGTGCGCGCCGATCTGCGCCGCGAGGGCGAGGCCGAGCGAGTGGTGGATCTGGCACTGGCGAAATTCGGCGGGGTCGATCTGCTGGTCAACAATGCGGCGCAGCTGGATCTGCAGCCGAACGGCCTGGTCGACGGC
Source organism: Nocardia nova NBRC 15556 (assembly GCF_001613005.1). Classification (GTDB taxonomy): domain Bacteria; phylum Actinomycetota; class Actinomycetes; order Mycobacteriales; family Mycobacteriaceae; genus Nocardia; species Nocardia nova. Next base: position 31,287 of record NZ_BDBN01000036.1, read on the forward strand.
GACACCGCCCTCGACGCGCTCGCCCCGCAGTTCGCGATGAACGTCGAGGTGCCGCTGCGACTGGCGACGCGGCTCGCACAGCGTTGCTGGCTGCATCGCGGCGACGAGAATCGGGCGCGCAATCGCAATATCGTCAACGTCTCGAGTTTGTCCGGATCCCGGGTCTACTCCGGCGGGCAGGCCGTCTATTCCGCGACCAAGGCCGCACTCGACCACCTGACCAGGCATATCGCCGCGGAATTCGCCGAATTCGGGGTCCGCGCGAATGCCGTCGCCCCCAATTCCTTTCCCGCGCTGGTGCCGACGGAGCTGGTCGCGGCCGCGATCGCCGAACTCGACACCGGCACCATGACCGGCGGTATCTTCAGCGTCGGCGACACCGACGCACTCGAACCCGTCACGGCCGGCTCGGGACCGCCCGGGTGACGCTGCGCCCTGCCGGTCCGCGAAGACCCGGGCGCTCGCGCGGCGGCCTCGGCCCGAGCGAGCGGAGATCCGGACGCGGAGCAGCCACCCGAGTTCGGTCGGCTCGTGTGGAGTACGCGCACGCCCACCTGCGCGAACCCGGGGAACGGCGTGTTGCCGACGGGCGCTCGGACGGCCTCCTGCATACTCACACCCGAGCCGACCCAGGGACCGACGCAGCTCCCTCGATCCGAAAGTTTCGATACGACATGCGAGTAGACGGGCGGGAGATCCCCGTCTCCGGCAGTCTGCTGCAGCCGCGGATCAGGCGGACCAGCGACATCATTCGCGTGGTGTTGTCCGCCCTGCTGGTGGCGGTGGTGGTCGCCGGATCGCTCATCACCCGGCCGCGCTGGGAAGCCCTGGAGCGATCGGTCTCCGACATCGTCGGCTTCCTCACGCCCGAACAGTCCAACCTGGTCTATCTGCTCTACGGCATCGCGATTCTGGCATTGCCCTTCGCGATTCTCGTTCGCCTGATCTTCCGGATGCAATGGAAACTGCTCAGCGGCTACGTCACCGCGGGCCTGATCGCGGTCCTGGCGCTGTCCATCACCGAATCCGGAATCTCGGCGCCGCAGTGGCATCTGGCGGTGCCACGCCAGCTCGACACGTTCCTGTCGCAATTTCTCGACGATCCGCGCTGGATCGCGATGCTGGCCGCCGGATTGACCGTGGCCAGTCCCTGGCTGCCGGCATCCTGGCGACGGTTGTGGTGGGCGCTGTTGATCGCGTTCGTGCCGCTGCACCTGTTCGTGAGTCTGGTGGTGCCCTCGCGGGCGATGTTCGGGCTCGCGGTGGGCTGGTTCGTCGGTGCGGTGATCGTCCTGCTGGTCGGCACTCCGGCCTTGGAGGTGCCGCTGGAGGCCGCCGTCCGGGTGCTGGCCGGCCGCGGATACACCGTCACCGGATTCACCGTGCTGCGCCCGGCCGGTCCCGGACCGCTGCTGCTGAGCGCCGACACCGGGCCGCATCGCCAGCTGATCGTGGAGATGTACGGACAGAATCAGCGCAGCTGGGGAATGTTGCGGCAGGTCCGGCGCTGGCTGACCTTCCGCAGCAGCGAACGCACCCCCGCCTTCGCCTCGATGCGCCGCGCCGTCGAGCATCGCGCACTGATGGGTATCGCGCTCGGCGATCTGGGACTGGCCAGCAACAAACCGCTGACGGTGGCCGCGCTGAGCCGCGGCTGGACCCTGTACGCGCACACCGCGCCCCGGGGCCGGCAGCTGGCCCCCGGCGACAGTGAGGTGGTGCTGACCAACGTCTGGCGGTCACTGCAGAACATGCATCGCGCCCAGATCACCCACGGCGATCTGCGAGTCGAGGAAATCCGCATCGCCGAGGGGCGGGTGCTGTTCGGCGGCTTCATGGCGGCGGAATTCGGCGCCTTCGACTCCCGCTTCTCCGCCGATATCGCGCAGCTGTTGCTCACCACGAGTTCCCTGTTCGGGGCGGAAACGGTGGTGGCCACCGCCATTCACGTGCTGGGGGAACAGGCGGTGCTCGACGCCTCGCGCCGGCTCACCAAGAACGGAATCGGCACCCAGGTCCGCAAATCGGTGCCCGACAGCGGTGAACTGATGAAAACGGTCCGCGCCCAAGTACTCCAGCAGACCGGTAAGGATCGGATCGAGGCCGCGCGGATCACCCGCTACTCGCGCAACCAGATCGTGCAGCTGGTGCTGCTGATCGCGCTGGTGTACGTGGCCTACCCGTTCATCAGCCAGGTGCCGACCTTCTTCACCGAACTGCGGACCGCGAACTGGTGGTGGGCGCTGCTGGGGTTGACGATCTCGGCCGCCACCTATGTCGGCGCGGCGATGGCGCTGTGGGGATGTGCCGGGACCTCGGTGAATTTCCGCAAGCTGCTGGGCATGCAGGTCGCCAACACCTTCGCCGCGACCACCACGCCCGCCGGGGTCGGCGGGCTGGCGCTGAGTGTGCGATTCCTGCAGAAGAGCGGCCTGGGCACCGTGAAGGCGACCGCGGCGGTGGCACTGAACCAGGCGGTGCAGGTGATCACGCACGTGGTGCTGCTGATCGTCTTCAGCGTGGCCGCCGGTGTCTCGGCGAACCTGGAACATTTCGTGCCGAGTGCGACCGTGCTGTATCTGCTGGCCGGTGGTCTGCTGGGCGCGGTCGGTGCGGCCATGTTCGTGCCGACGGTGCGACGCTGGCTGCGCAACGAGGTGCGACCGCAGCTGGCGGAGGTGGTCGCGGAACTGCGCACGCTCTCGCGTGAACCGAAACGGCTGCTGATGATCGTCGGCGGCTGCGCGACCACCACGCTCGGCGCGGCGGGCGCGCTGTGGGCGGCCATCGAAGCATTCGGCGGCGCAACGACATTCGTGACCGTGACGGTCGTGACGATGATCGGCGGGACGCTGGCCTCGGCCGCACCCACGCCCGGTGGTGTGGGCGCGGTGGAGGCGGCGCTGATCGGTGGTCTGGCCGCCTTCGGCGTGCCCGCGGCGATCGGCGTGCCGGCCGTTCTGCTGTACCGGGTACTGACCTGCTGGCTGCCGGTCTTCTGCGGCTGGCCGCTGATGAACTGGCTCACCAAGCACGACATGATCTGAGCCGCACACCGATTCGCACCGGTCGCGGAGCGTAACAACCGGCCGCAGCCGATAAGGCGACGAGCCGCCGAGTGTCGACTCGGCGGCTCGTTCACGACCGGGTATGCGGCGCAGGTCCTGCCTCGACCGTGCCGGGCATATCTCCTGCCCTACGATCAGCCCGCGTATTCCTTGCGCAGCTGCACCTTCACCACCTTGCCGCTGGCATTGCGCGGCAGCTCCGGCACGATCACCAGATCCTTCGGATGCTTGTACCGGGCCAGGTTCTCGTTGAGGAACGGGGTCAGCTCCTCGAGGGTCAGCGTTTCGCCGTCGAGCAGCGCGACCACGGCCACCGGCACCTCGCCCCACTTCTCGTGGGCCCGGCCGACCACCGCGGCCTCGTGGATCTTCGGATGCGCGAACAGCACATTCTCCACTTCGGCACAGTAGATGTTCTCGCCGCCGGAGATGATCATGTCCTTCTTGCGGTCGACCACCCAGACGAAGCCCTCCTCGTCCTGGCGAACCAGGTCACCGGAGTGGAACCAGCCGCCGGCGAAGGCTTCCGCGGTCGCCTCGGGCTTGTTCCAGTAGCCCTGCATCATGGTCGGCCCGCGGTAGACGATCTCGCCGATCTCGCCCGGCGCGACATCGTTCATCTCGTCGTCGACGACGCGGCTCTGGATGGTCGGGATGGGCTTACCGACCGAGCCCAGTTTGCGCAGCGCGTCCTTGCCCTCGAGTACGCAGGTGATCGGCGACATCTCGGTCTGGCCGAAGACCGCGACGTTCTGCGCGTTCGGGAAGCATTCGGCCATCGCCCGCAGCACGGTCTCCGAGGCGGGCGCCGCTCCCCAGCTCAACGTCTCCAACGCCAGCTTGCGCTCCTTGACCGTCGGATCCTCGCAGATCAGCTGCCACTGCGCGGGGACACAGAAGGCGGTGGTGGCCTGTTCTGCCTCGATGGCGTCGAGGAATTCGGTCGCGTTGAACGCGCCGAGCGGATGCAACACGGTCTTGGAGCCGAGCATGAACGCCGGGGCGAGGGAGCCCAGTCCGGCGATGTGGAACAGCGGCGAGGTGCAGAAGCCGATGCTGTCGGGGGTGGCGTTCATCGCCCGAATGCAGGTCAGCGCCTGGGCATTCAGATTCTCGTAGGACAGGATCGCGCCCTTGGGGCTGCCGGTGGTGCCCGAGGTGTACATGATCAACGCCGGAGTGTCCTCCGGAATGTCCTGCGGCACATGGGGTTCGCCGGTCTCGGCGAGGAAGTCGTCGTAGCCGATGACGCCCTCGCCCGTGGTGCCACCGATGACGACGCAGGTATGCAGCGCCTCGCTCTGCGCCATCACACCGGTGGCCAGCGGCTGCAGCAGCGAGTCGGTGACGATCGCCGCGGCCCCCGAATCGGCCACGATGTAGGCGACCTCGGGCGGGGTGAGCCGGAAGTTCACCGGTACCGCGATCGCGCCCAGCGCGTTGATGCCGAACACGGCCTCCAGGTACTCGGTGTAGTTGAGCGCCAGAATCAGCACCCGGTCGCCGAAGCCGACACCGCGCCGAGCCAGAGCATCGGCGAATTTCAGTGACCGCTCGTGCAGCTGTTTCCAGGTGGTGTCCTGCCCGCGGAACCGGATCGCCACCGCGTCCGGGCGCATCAGCGCATGCGTGGCGAGCTGGTTGTTCCAGTGGTTTCGACGCGACCGGATCGGTTCGTCGGTCTGGACACCGGTGGTCATGCAGGAACTCCTCTCGGACCGTCGGAGTTCGCCACCGAATGGGCCCGGCGGCGTCGACGGCTGAACCAACAGCGAGAATAGCAACTAACTTTTTGCCGTGACAAGGGTTACATACGAGAATCCCGGTTCACAGAACATTCGCACGAACGCGCCAACTCATGGCTATAACCTGGGTCTTTGGCTGAGTTCACAGTGACCTCAGTTCGCGATCCTTCGAGACTTTCGGAGCAAACTGCCGCTCACATCCTGTTGTCTCCGACGCGGTCGCCATGCCAGTATCGAGCCATCCGGGCAGGCCCGGCTCGCACGCGGCCAGGCACCCGAGGGGCGGCAGTCTGTGCACACACCGGCATCGAGGGGTGCCGGAGATGCCGGGCGCGTCGCCCCGAGTCGTACCGCGGCCAGGAGGACAACCAGATGTTGCGCACCAGATTCACCGAGATGTTCGGTATCGAACACCCGATCGTGCAGGGCGGCATGATGCACGTCGGCCGCGCCGAACTCGTGGCGGCGGTCGCCAACGCCGGGGCGCTCGGTTTCATCACCGCGCTCACCCAGCCGACCCCCGACGATCTGCGGCGCGAGATCGAGCGCACCCGGCAGCTCACCGACAAGCCGTTCGGCGTCAACGTCACCATCCTGCCGTCGATCAACCCGCCGCCGTACCAGGAATACGTTCAGGCGATCATCGAATCGGGCGTGAAGATCGTCGAGACCGCGGGCAGCAACCCGGAGCCGTTCCTGCCCTACTACAAGGAAGCCGGAATCAAGGTGCTGCACAAGTGCACCAGCGTCCGGCACGCGCTCAAGGCGCAGAAGATCGGCGTCGACGGCGTGAGCATCGACGGTTTCGAATGCGCCGGCCACCCGGGTGAGGACGACGTCCCCGGCCTGATCCTGATCCCGGCCGCCACCAAGGCGCTCGACATCCCGGTCATCGCGTCGGGTGGTTTCGCCGACGCCCGCGGCCTGGTCGCGGCGCTGGCTCTGGGCGCCGACGGCATCAACATGGGCACCCGCTTCCTGTGCACCGAGGAGTCCCCGGTGCATCGGAAGGTGAAGGAACAGATCGTCGCCCACACCGAGCGTGACACCCAGCTGATCTTCCGCACCATGCACAACACCGCCCGGGTCGCCGACAACGAGATCAGCCGCAAGGTGGTCGAAATCGAGGCCGCCGGAGGCAAATTCGAGGATGTGCGCGATCTGGTGGCCGGAGCCCGCGGCCGCCGCGTCTTCGACGAGGGCGACCTGGACGCCGGCATCTGGTCGGCCGGACAGGTGCAGGGTCTGATCGACGACATTCCCACCTGCGCCGAGCTGATCTCGCGCATCGTGGACGAGGCCGAGACGCTGATCAACGCGCGACTGGGTTCGCTGGTCGTCTGATTCGGCGTGCGGGGCGAGCCGCGACCGGCATGGGACGCGGCTCGTCTCGTCACTCTCGCCCCTGTGGCCTCAGCTGTCTCGACCTCTTCACCGGGCCCCGACTTGTCGGCATAATCGCTGGGGAACCTGCACTATGCGGGACACCCGCACCCGGTCGGCACTGTGAGCCGCTGCGCGAATCGCGCTCACATGCCACCCGACCGTCGTGCGACGGCGCCGGATACGGGGAGGACATGGCGGTGGGGCAGCGGGAACGGATCGGCACCTCGGCGGACGCGGCGGTAGCCGCCGTCGCGCACATGCTGGGCGCCGCACCCGAATCCGTCTCCACCACAGTGCCTTTCACCGATCTGGGCCTGAGCTCCGCGCAGCTCGCCCGCCTCGCGGGCGTGCTGGAAGATGCTCTGGGCGTGGAGATCTCGCTCACCGAGCTCTACGACAACCCGGATATCGAGCGGCTCGTCGACCACCTCGAGCGCCGATGACAGCCGTCACGCCACCGATATCGATCATCGGTATCGGATGCCGAGTACCGGGCGCTTCCGGCGTGAACGAATTGTGGCGCTTGCTGATCGAGAGCCGCAGCGGAGTCGGCGACCCGCCGCCGGGGCGCGACGGCGCGGGCCGCGGCGGCTATCTGGATTCGATCACGGAATTCGACAACGACCGCTTCTCGATCTCCGATCGCGAAGCGGCCCTGATGGATCCGCAACAGCGGCTGGCGCTGGAGGTCGCGGTCGAAGCGATCGACGATGCCGGAGTCGGCTATCGGCTGAGCGGGTCGGACACGGCGGTTCTCTTCGGCGCCTGCGGTTTCGACCACGGAGCGGTCGTCCTCGGCAGCGGCGGGCAGGACGCGCCCTACGCGGTGACCGGGTCCGCGCTGAGCATCATCGCCAATCGGATCTCGTACGCACTGGATCTGCACGGACCGAGTGTGGTCCTCGACAGCGCGTGTTCGTCCTCGCTCGCGGCGGTGGACCTCGCCGTGCGGTTGCTGGCCGACGACGCCGTACCGTACGCCATCGTCGGCGGCGTGAATCTCGCGCTGCTGCCGCACACTTCGCAGTACCTCGAACAGGGTGGCTTCCTCGCCGCTGACGGGCGGTGCAAGCCGTTCGACGCGGCCGCCGACGGATACGTTCGCGGCGATGGGGCGACCGTGCTGGTATTGCAGCGCACGGCCGACGCGCAGCGTGAGGGCAACCGGTGCTACGCCGAGATCGCCGGCGCCGCGGTGGGTTCCGACGGCCGCTCGAACGGTCTCTACGCCCCGAACGGGCGCGCGCAACAACAGGTGATCCGCACAGCGTGGGCACGCGCCGGCCTGGATGCCCGCTCCGCCGGATACTTCGAATGTCACGGCACCGGAACACCGGTCGGCGATGCGGTGGAGATCGAGGCGCTGGCCACCGTACTCGATGCGCCGGGCGGCGCGGTGAAACCGTATGTCGGATCGATCAAATCGAATATCGGCCATCTGGAGGCGGCGGCCGGGGTGACCGGGCTGGCCAAAGTGGCGCTGTGCCTGCACCACGGAACCATCGTGCCCACCATCAACTTTCAGCGCGAGAATCCGCTGCTGCGGTTGTCCGAACGCGGCCTCCGGGTGCCGGGTGAAGTGGTCGGCTGGCCCACGGATTCCGGCATGCCGCGATGCGCGGGCGTCAGTTCGTTCGGATTCGGCGGCACCAATGCGCATGTGGTCCTGCGGGAGGTGGAGCCGGGACCGGTGCGCGAGGCGCGGCCTCCGGTGCTCATCGGCCTCACCGGTCGCGACGAGGACGAACTGCGTGACACCGCGACCGTTCTGGCCGGCGGCGAGATGTCGCTGTCCACCCTGGCCGCAACCGGACGCGCACTGCCCCAACCGGTTCGGGCCGCGATCGTGGCGGACGAGCCCGACGATGCAGGCGACGCACTGCGCGCGGTGGCGAGCGGCTCCCGTTCGCCGGCCCTGCTCGGCGTCGGTGGGCGACGGCGCGGACGAGTGCTTTTCCTGTTCTCCGGACAAGGTGGTCAGCATGCGCACATGGGGCGCGAGCTGGCGGCCCGGTATCCCGAATACGCCCGGGCGGCAGCCGAAACGGCCGACGCCGTGGCGAATGCGGGCGGGCCGCGAGTGTGGACGCCCCGGCACGGCTTCGCCGACAGCGTCGGCGCCACCGAGACGGTGCAACCGGCGCTGTTCGTCTACCAGGTGGCGCTGGCCCGGTTGCTCGCGGCGTGGGGAATCGAGCCGGATGCGGTGGCCGGGCACAGCCTCGGCGAAATCGCGGCCGCGGTGATCGCGGGCGCCCTGTCCCTCGACGATGCCGCGCATCTGGTCACCGTGCGCTCACGGGCGCTGGGGCGGCTGGCCGGGCAGGGCATGATGGCGCTGCTCGAGGCGACGCCGGATCAAGCGCGGCGGCTGGTCGAGCCCTTGCGCGCGGAGGTCGCGGTGGCGGCGGTGAACGGGCCCCGGGCGGTGGTGGTCTCCGGGACCACGCGATACATGGAGACATTGCTGCGGCGAGCGCGGCGGCGGCAGTACTACGTACGACCCGTGCCGGTGGATTTCGCCGCGCACAGCCCGCAGGTTCGCGCGCTCGCCGACGAATTCACCACCGCGCTGCGAGCGCCGGTGCCGCGGGCCCCCCGCGTGCCGGTGTTCTCGACGGCACGATCCGGCCGGGTGATCGATTCCGCCGCGATGGATACCGACTATTGGATCGACAACCTCTGTGGCACCGTCGATCTGGACGCGGCCGTCGAATCCGCCGTGGGCCGGGGCTACACCTCGGTCGTGGAGATATCACCGCATCCGGTGCTGGCGCCGGCCGTGCGCGACTATCCCGAACTGGCCGACGCGGTCTTCTCGGCCGCGCATCGCGACGGCGAGGTCACCGCCCTGCTCCGCACGGTCGGCGCCATGTATCTGCGAGGGCGTGATGTCGATTGGTCGATCCAGGGCGCGACGGCCGGTCCTGCGGTCGAACGACGTTGGCGGCGAAAAACTTTCCCGTTGCTCACCCGGACCGCGACCGATCCCGGCCGCGAACGACTGGACGATCACGTGGTGAACGGTGTGCCGACCGTGCCGGCCGCGTATTGGATTCGGCGCCTGCTTGATTCGGTTCCCGGACCGATCCGGCTGGCCGACTTCGCGGTTCACGAACGCACGGACATCGCGGATCTCGCCGCGGTCGGCTACCGCAGCGGATCGGATCTGCGCGTACTGCTGGGGCCGGTGTCGCTGGCCTCGGCGCGGGCGGAGACCGCCGCCTCGCCCGCCGACATTCTCGGGTGGATGCGTACGGTGGACGACCATCGCATCTCCGCCACGACAGCGGACGAACTCGATATCGACGAGTTCTATACGTCCTTGCGCACCCGTGGACTCGACTACGGTCCGCGGTTCCGGACGCTAACCGCCGTGCGTGCCGGAAACCGCGGCGCCGTCGGAGTTTTCGATTCGATCCCGCTGACCACGGCCGCGCTCGACGGCTGCTTACAGCTGATCGCCGCCGCCGGCCGGGAAATCCTGCCCGCGGCCGGGCTCGCGGTACCGGTAGCCATCGGGTCCGTATGGCTTTCCGATGCGCCCCGTGTACTGCTGACCGAGGCGCACGCGTTCGTGCGCGGGCACGAGCCGGGCGGGCTGCTGTGCGACGTCATCGCGGTGGACCAGGACGATGCCCCGGCAGTGGCACTGCTCGACGTGCGAATCACATTCGCGGACAAGGCTTTCGACTCCCGGCAAGCGGCGAGAGATCCGTCCGGGCACACGGTCGTCTACCGGCCGCCCGGAAACGCCGGCTTCGACGGCGACCGTCCCGACGCTGCCACCGATGACGGTCTGTACGCCCAACCCCGGATGACTCGTGCGGCGGTGCCGGACGATGCGCCGCGCGAACGCGCGAGTGCCGGTGTTGTTTCCGGAGTCGCCACCGGATCGGGAATGAACCTGCTTCTCGACCGCACCGCCGCGCGCGGACGAGCCGAGTACGACGCGACGGTCGCCACGGCACCGGAGTGGGCGAACTCCGTACTGCGCGAGGAACAGTGGATTGCTGTGCCGTTCTCCGCGGACGCCGCGCGGGCGGTGCACCCGACCGTCGAGCGGGCGTCGGTCGTCGGAGAATCGCGCCTCGCGAAGTCGATCGCCCGCGCGCTGGACCGCCACCTCCCCGCCGAGCGGATCGCCCGCGAGCCCGGCGAGTCGACGGCCTTGGCGGCAGCGGCACAAGGACGGGCGCCCACAGCCGTGGTGCTGGTCTGGGCGGAAGCACTCTCGGTGCCTCGGCACGACGCGTTCGGCCCGGGAACCGACACGAGTCCGGTCGTCCCCGCACTAGAGCGAGCCTTGCGCGTCCTGCAGCAGGTGATCGCCGCGGAAACGACGGCGAGCCTCACCGTGGTGCTGCGGGATCCGGCATCCGTCGAACACAATGCTGTCGCCGCGCTGGTCCGGACCCTGCAGCTGGAATCCGGCCGACCGGTGCGCCTGATCTGGTCCGACGAATCGGGCGCCGACATCGTGCGCGAGCTCGTGCTCGACTCGCGGGGGCCGGCGGAAGTGCGCGTGGAAGGTGCGCGGACGCTGATGCGGCGGTTCCGGCGACTCGGCGGAGCGGGCTCCGGGGTCCCGATCTGTGCCGACGGCACCTACGTGGTCACCGGCGGGCTCGGCGCGCTGGGGGCCGCCGCGGTGCGGTGGCTGCTCGAGCAGGGAGCACGCGATGTGGTCGTCCTGACCCGGCGTCCGCGACCGCTGCCGCCGCTGCTCGACGGCGCCGAGGACCGCGTGGTGGTCGTGCGCTGTGATGTCGCCGATCGCGCGGACCTGGCCAACGCCCTCGACGACATCCGAGCGTGCGGATCGACGATCCGAGGTCTGGTGCATTCCGCCGGTGTGCTGCACGACGCCGAATTCGACCGCGTGACATGCGAATCTCTGGCCTTGCACTTCGAACCGAAAACGACCGCGGCCGTCTCGCTGCTCGAACTGACGGCGAGCGACCCGGTCGACTTCACCCTCCTGTTCTCCTCCGCCACCGGTCTGTTCGGGGCACCCGGACAGGCCGCGTACGCCGCCGCCAACGCGGCAGTGGATGCGCTCGCGCACGGCGCCACCGGCCGATCGGTGACCAGCATCGCCTGGGGCAGCTGGGACGCCGGGCTCGCCCGCTCCGCCGGAGGCGCCGCACATCTGCGGACCGCCGGCATCACCCCTTTCGATGCCGCTCGCGGCATGTCCGTGCTGTCCGCGATTCTCGGCCGCCCGCAGGCGGTGGTGCTCGCGCTGGACTACACGCCCACCGACGACCCGGGACCGGTCGCGGCCAGACTGCGCGAGGCGCTGGCTCCCGCGGGTTCGCTCGGGGCCGATTTGCCGGGTGGACGCTCGCCGGGCTCGGCAAACACTGCGGCCGACAGACGTCCGTCCCTAGTTGCCGACGCGGGCGAGGATGTACAGCGAATAGTGCGCGCCACGGTCGCGAACGTACTGTCGCGAGACGTCGAATTCGTCGATCCCGAAGCCGATTTCGCGACACTGAATCTGTCCTCGCTGCTGGCCATAGATCTGCGACGCCGTCTGGAGCACCGGCTGGGGATGCGGATCGCCACCGCCGAGCTGTTCGACAACCCCTCTGTCACGGCGTTGTCGGCCGCGTTGGCGCTTCGAATGCCGCGCCAGGAGCGACGATGATCAACCGCTTGGCGGCGACCGTCGCGGACCGGGCAGCGAAAACACCGGACGATCCGGCCTTCACCGCGCTGTCGTACCCGGGCGGTCGGCCTACGGAGGCCACCGTCACAGTGTCCGAATTACACAGTGCGGCAGGCGCATTGGCCGAGCGGCTTCGCGAGCGGACATCGCCCGGTGATCGTGTCGCGATCCTGTGCGAGCACGGTCTCGACTATGTCGTCGCCTTTCTCGCCTGCCTCTACAGCGCCCGCACCGCGGTTCCGTTGTTTCCGATGGCGATGCGCCGCAATGCCGAACGGCTACGGACGATCCTCGTCGACGCCGAGCCGCGTCTGAGCCTCGTCTCGCCATGCTTGCCGACCGGCACGCCCGAATGTCCGGATGCCGACGCCATGCCGTACGGCGAACTCCTGACGGTGGATGTGCATGCCGGCACCGGCGACGTCCGAGTGGATCCGGCCGGCGCGCATCCCGCCTATCTCCAGTACACCTCCGGCTCCACCACTTCGCCTGCGGGAGTGTGCATCACCCACGCCAATCTCGCGGCGGTACTCGATCAGTTGCGTACGGCTCTGGCACCGGCCGACGACCGTCCGATGGTCACCTGGCTGCCGTTCTTCCACGATATGGGCCTGGTTTTCGCCCTGTCGCTGCCGCTGTATCTGGGCGTTCATGCGATCACGATGCCACCGGCCGACTTCGCCAAACGGCCGATCCGATGGTTGCGCGCCTGCAGCGACTATCGCGCCGCCGCGACCGCCAGCCCGAATTTCGGTCTGGCACTGGCTGTTTCGGCCACAACGGCGGCGGAGCGCGACGGTCTCGATCTGTCCTCGCTGGATCTGCTGCTCAACGGGGCCGAACCGATCCGCGCCACCGCTCTGGACGCCTTCACTCGCACCTTCGCCCCGTACGGATTCCGTCACCGGGCCCACACCGCGGGATACGGCCTGGCCGAGGCAACCCTTCCGGTGACCATCTCGCGCCCGGAGGCGGAACCGGTATGCGTCGACTTCGACCGCGCCGCCCTGAGCTCGGGCCGGGCGACCGTCGCGTCCGCGCGCCACGACGGTATCGCGCTGGTCGACTGCGGCCGTCCCGCCGGGCAAACCGTGCGCATCGTCGATCCCGTAACGCGCCTACCGTGCGACGACAGTGCCGTCGGTGAGATATGGGTGCGGGGTCCGAATGTCGGCGCGGGATATGCGGGGCTGCGCGAGCGGACCGCGGCCACCTTCGGCGCAGTGCTCCCTGGACAGTCCGGAGCGTGGCTGCGCACCGGAGATCTCGGTTTCCTCCACGACGGGGGGCTCTACATCGCGGGCCGCCTGCGCGACACGATCGTCATCGACGGCCGCAACCATTTCCCCGCCGATATCGAAGCCACCGCCGCCGACTCCGTGCCCGAACTGCGTCCCGGGCATATCGTGGCGTTCGGTGTCGATACCGGTGAGCGCGAGGACCTCGTGGTCGTCGCCGAGGTGGTGAGCCCACCGGCCGCCGCGAGCGATATCGGCCGGCGGGTCCGGGCCGCGGTGGCGACCGTGCACGGCATCGCAGCGGCGGACGTGCTGTTGCTACCGCGCGGCGCGATTCCGAAGACCTCGAGCGGAAAGGTGCGCCGGGGCGAATGCCGCACCCGCTATCGGGCAGGGGAGTTCAGCGAGGAATTCGGCACCGACGCGGGCGCCCTCCGCGCGAACTCAGGTCGAATCCCGGCCGAGTAGCCGATCGGTTTCGCGGCGTTCGCGCTTGGTGGGGCGTCCGGCGCCGCGGTCGCGCTTGGGCATCGCGGCGACGATTTCCGGTGCGGGTGGCGGAGGGCTCTTGTCGATATAGCATTGCGTCGCGATCGAAGCGCCGACGCGTTTCACGACCGGGCGGACCACGACGACGATGCGTTCGGCCCCGGCATTGCGGACCCGCACCTCATCACCGGGCTTGATCTGTTGAGCGGGTTTGACCGTCGTGCCGTTGACACGCACATGACCGCCGCGGCACGCGGTGGCTGCGGCGGATCGCGTTTTGAACAGCCGGACAGCCCAGATCCAGGAGTCGACCCGAGCTGTAGCTGGTTGTGCCTGTTCCAGTTTCGCTCCTCACAGTAGGCCCGGCGGGTCACCGCCGGGCCTACTGTCGAGCGGAAAACGACTAGGCGACGCGGCGTGCGGTGACGATCGAGTCGGGGTCCAGATGCGCGTAGCTGACGGTCTCACCCGACTGCGGCGCCTGGAGAATCTTGCCATCCCCGGCGTACATGGACACGTGGCCGCCACCGTTCTGGATGACGAGGTCGCCCGGCTTCAGGTCCTGGAAGGCGACCGGCTTGCCGACGTGCGACTGTTCGAAGCTGGTACGCGGCAGCTGAATTCCGGCCTGCTTGTACGCCCACTGCACCAGACCGGAGCAGTCGAAGTTCGAAGGACCGGAAGCGCCCCACACGTAGTCGGCGCCGATCTTGCTGCGCGCAGCGTCGAGCGCGACGTCACCGACGCCGTGCTGCTGCTGCGGCTGGCCGAACATGCCACTCATCGGGTTCTGCGCGGCGTTGGGGATGCTGGGCGCGATCGCCTGCGAGCTCAGCGCCTGCTGAACTCCCTTGATCTGATCCGCGTGATCGGCGAGCACCTGGTTCGCCTGGCTGACTTGCTGGTCGAAATCCGAACCCAACGGAACGTCGAAGTTGCCGACGCCGGGAACGTTGATCGTGGCCGCCATGGCCGGAATCGCTGGAATCGCACCGGTTGTGGCCGCTACTGCGCCGCAGACCAGCGCACCCTTGACGGAATTCGGCAGCCGAGATTCCCGTTGCAGACTGTGTTTACCCACCGAGCTGAGTCTCCTGTTTCTTCCTTGCCCACGCGCCGACCGGGTTAGCTGACGGGTTCGGACCGGGAAGATTCGGCCCTACCCCATCGACCTTGCGACCGAAGAGGATTCACCCCAGTAACCTGGGTCCCCGGTTCAGCGATCGAGCTGCCCACTCGACTGCTGATTAGGCGGTGACTCAGCGGGCCGCCCCTCTAATGAAGCGACATACTCCGCGAAGTCACGAAGAGATTACGACGGCTCGGTGTTGTTGTCCACCCCACACGACGGCGTGTCTGCCCGCGTGTCGCCAAAACGCCAGGACCACCCCCGATTACAGCCCGACGAATCCATCTGCTATGGAGATCACGGCGCGGTATCCACGGCTCTGCCCTCGTTATCGAAACGAGTCGCCCGGGGCGTTACATCCGTGGCATTTCGTCGGCGGCATTAGATCGGCGGCCGATTCACGCCTCACCGTGCGGACGGACCGCCCGCTCGAGTTCCGCGATGCGTCCTCGCGCGTCCGCCAGTTCTGTTTCCAGCCGACCCAGCGCGATCACGAGCGGACCGACCGCCAGATCCGCCACCAGTTGCGGATCGTCGTACCCCTGCGCGATCGCGTGCAGGATGTTGTCGCGAATCTGCCGGGCGACGCTCGCTCCGGCCGGCACGTCCCAGGACCCGACGACCTCGGCCACCGTGGGGTTCGGCCGATCGCCGGACTGCTGATCTTCCGAATCGGTGGACATGACCCCTCCTGCGGGCATTTCGGACCTCGATCAGCCACCAGCGTAGAGAGCCCCTCGCGCCCGGTCATCCCCGCACAGCGGCTGCCATTCGCTCGGATAGCGCAATCTAGGACATCCCCTATATATCCCGAGATTTCGGTGCGAACGCGCTACGGTGTCGGGGCATGGACCCCGTGCGGAATCCGTATGCCCCGGGCGCCGGCCAGCGCCCGCCCGAACTCGCCGGGCGCGACAAACAGCTCGACGCGTTCGACATCGTGCTCGAACGCATCTCGCGCGGGCGTCCCGAACGCAGTGTGATGCTCACCGGCCTACGCGGCGTGGGAAAGACCGTGCTGCTCAACCAACTTCGGTCCACGGCCCGCTCGCGCGGCTGGGGGACCGGCAAACTGGAGGCTCGCCCGGATCAGGAATTGCGGCGACCGCTGGCATCGGCGCTGCATATGGCGGTGCGCCAGATCGCGGTCGCCCACCGCAATCCCGAGATGGTCGACGATTTCCTGGGCATCCTGAAGGCCTTCGCCCTGCGCGCGACCGCCGACAAGGGGATGCGGGAACGCTGGCAGCCCGGTATCGACGTCCCGGCCGTCACCGGGCGCGCGGACTCCGGTGACATCGAGATCGATCTGGTGGAGTTGCTGCTGGAGGCCGCCCAGCTCGCCCGAGATATCGGCGTAGGCATCGCCGTGTTCATCGACGAGATGCAGGATCTGGGACCGGCCGATATCTCCGCGATCTGCGGCGCCTGCCACGAATTGAGCCAGGAGACAGCGCCGTTGATCGTGGTGGGCGCGGGCCTGCCACATCTGCCGGCCGTTCTCTCGGCCTCCAAGAGCTATTCCGAGCGCCTTTTCGGCTACCACCGTATCGACCGACTCGATCGCGATTCCGCGGACCGCGCGCTGATCGCCCCCGCCGAGCGCGAGGCGGTGGAGTTCACCGAGGAGGCCCTGAAAGCCCTGTACGACAAGGCAGATGGGTACCCCTATTTCGTCCAGGCCTACGGTAAGGCCACGTGGGATGTGGCCGCCCGCAGCCCGATCGGCGCCGAGGATGTGGAACTGGCCGCCCCCGCGGCCGAGGAGGAGTTGGCGGTCGGATTCTTCGGCTCCCGCTATGAACGGGCAACTCCGGCCGAGCGCGAGTACATGCGGGCGATGGCCGATCTGGCCGGCGACGACGGGCCGGTGCCGACCGCGGCGGTCGCCCAGGAGCTGGGCCGCAAACCCGCGTCGTTGTCTCCGGCCCGGGACGGACTCATCAAGAAGGGGCTGATCTACTCCGCCGAGCGGGGCACCATCGGCTTCACGGTGCCGCATTTCGGGCGGTACCTGCGCGGCGTGCAGTAATTCTTCGACCGCCGATTTCGCCGGAGGCCTACCGGCGGGTAACCAAGCCTTCTACACTCAAATGTGATCCTGATCACGTTTCGAGGGAGGGTCCCATGGCGACAGCCGCGAAAGTTCACGCCACCGAAGAGCAGGCCCGCGCACTGGTCGAGGAGTCGCGCGAAAGTACCTGGGCCAAACCGTCGTTCGCCAAGCAGATGTTCCTCGGCCGGTTCCGGCTCGACCTGATTCATCCGTATCCACAGCCGGCTCCCGACGACGCGGCGCGGACCGAGGCCTACCTGGAACGGCTGCGGGCCTTCTGCGAAACGCTGGACGGGTCGGTCATCGAGGCCGAATCGAAGATCCCCGACGACTACGTTCGCGGCCTGGCCGAACTCGGCTGCTTCGGACTCAAGATCCCGCCGGAATACGGCGGGCAGGGCCTGTCGCAGGTCGGCTACAACCGGGCGCTGATGCTGGTCGGCTCGGTACACGCGAGCCTGGGCGTGCTGCTGTCGGCGCATCAGTCGATCGGCGTGCCGGAACCGCTGAAGTTGGCCGGCACCGAGGAACAGAAGCGCGAATTCCTGCCCCGATGCGCGCGGGGCGCGGTCAGCGCCTTCCTGCTGACCGAACCGGACGTCGGATCCGATCCCGCCCGGATGGCGAGTACCGCGACCCCGACCGCCGACGGCGAGGCCTACGAACTCGACGGAGTGAAGTTGTGGACGACCAACGGTGTGGTCGCCGAACTGCTGGTGGTGATGGCGCGGGTGCCGAAGGGGCCCGGACATCGCGGCGGGATATCCGCCTTCGTGGTGGAGGCCGACACCCCCGGCATCACCGTCGAGCGCCGCAACGCCTTCATGGGTCTGCACGGGATCGAGAACGGTGTGACCCGCATGCACAAGGTCCGGGTGCCGGCGCGCAATCTGATCGGTCGCGAGGGCGACGGCCTGAAGATCGCGCTGACCACACTCAATGCCGGACGGCTGGCGATTCCCGCGCTGTGCACCGCGGCGGCGAAGTGGTCGCTCAAGATCAGCCGCGGCTGGTCGGCGGCGCGCGTGCAGTGGGGCCGCCCGGTCGGTGAGCACGCGGCGGTCGCGTCGAAGATATCCTTCGTCGCCGCAACCGCTTTCGCGCTGGAGGCGGTGCTCGAGCTGTCCGGGACGATGTGCGACGAGGCGCGCAACGACATCCGCATCGAAGCCGCACTGGCCAAACTGTGGGCCTCCGAGATGAGCTGTCGCATAGCCGACGAGCTGGTGCAGATACGCGGCGGGCGCGGCTACGAGACCGCCGCCTCCCTGCGCAGCCGGGGTGAGCGGGCGGTGCCGGCCGAACAGCTGGTGCGCGATCTGCGAATCAATCGGATCTTCGAAGGCTCCAGCGAGATCATGCGGCTGCTGATCGCCCGGGAGATGGCCGATGCGCACATGGCCGCCGCGGGCGCACTCGTGGACCGTCATGCGGCGTTGAAGGACAAGGCCACCGCAGCGGTCGGGGCGAGTGGCTTCTACGCGAAGTGGTTCCCGCAGTTGGCGGTCGGCCGTGGCACCCTCCCTGCCGGATATACCGAATTCGGCCCGCTGGCAACACATCTGCGCTTCGTCGAGCGCATGTCGCGCAAGCAGGCACGCGAACTGATGTACGCGATGGCGCGCTGGCAGGCGAAACTCGAATACCGGCAGGGGTTCCTGGGCCGCCTCGTGGATATCGGCGCGGAGCTGTTCGCCATGTCGGCGGCCTGTGTTCGGGCGCAGGCCATGCGCGCCGAGGACAGCCGGGACGCGGCCGCGGCGACGGAACTGGCCGATACCTTCTGCCGCCAGTCCCGGTTGCGGGTCGAGGCCGCCTTCGCCGCGCTCTGGGACAACACCGACGACGCCGACACCGCGCTGACTCGGCAGGTGCTCGAGGGCCGCTACGAATGGCTGGAATCGGGCGTGCTCGACCCGAGCGAGGGCACCGGCCCGTGGATCGCGGAATGGGAATTCGGGCCGTCCACCGAGCACAATCTGCTCACCCCGTTCCTGCCGTCCACGCGCGCGGCGGCCGACGCGTAGCGATCCATCGGGAAATCTAGGACTGTCTAGCTTCAGCGATCGAGAGCCTTAGATTTCCCGATGAAACGTCGCTCAGCCGAGATTGCCGAAGAAGGTGCGCAGGTCCGCCGCATATGCCCGCGGTTGATCCATCGCGATGAAATGGTGCCCGGGCGGATTGCCCTCGGGCCAGTGCACGATCTTCGCGGTGCGCTCGGCGAGCCGCCGGATACCCGGCGCACCGCTGTACACCCCGGTCGGGACCTGCGCCGAACCGGTGGGCCAGGCGAAGCCGGTGCTGTCGTAATACGACCACGCGGAGGTGCCGAAACTCTGAGTGAACCAGTAGATGCTCACGGTGGTCAGCAGCGCATCGCGGTCGATCGCCGCCTCGAGCGAGCCGGCGGCGCTGAAGTCGGTGTACTTCTGCACCATCCAGGCCAGTGCGGCGGCGGGTGAATCGTTCCATCCGATCGAGAAGGTCTGCGGCGCCGCACGCAGCAGAGCGTGATGGTCCACGCCGTTGACCCAGTCCGCCGCCATCATCGCCTCGTAACCGGCCCGTTCCGCGTCGGTCAGGATCGGGAGATCGGCCTCTGTGGGAAAGCCCGGACCGGCGGTGAGGTAGAGCCCGGCCACCCGGTCCGGCGCCGCCTCGGCCATCGCGGTGCCCACGTAGGTGCCGAGATCTCCGCCCTGGACGCCGTACCGCTCGTAGCCGAGCCGGCGCATCAGCTCCACCCACATCCGTCCGACGCGCTCGGTGCTCCACCCGGTTTCGGCAGGCGCCGCCGAGAATCCGTATCCCGGCACCGACGGTACGACCACATGGAAGGCCCGCGCGGGATCGCCACCGTGCGCCCGGGGATCGACGAGAAGATCGACGAGATCGGCGAATTCGGTGAAGGTGTTGGGCCAGCCGTGGTTGAGGACCAAGGGCAGCGCCTCGGGTTCGGGCGAGCGCACATGCAGGAAATGCACATCGAGACCGTCGATCTCGGTTCGGTATTGCGGGAACCGATTGAGCCGGGATTCCTGTGCCCGCCAGTCGTAGTCGGTGCGCCAGTACTCGGCCAGCTCGCGGAGCCGAGCCACCGGGACACCCCGGCTGCCGTCCGCGCCGGGCAATTGCGGCGCCCACCGTGTCCGGGCGAGGCGTTCGTGCAGATCATCGACGTCGGACTGCGGAATATCGATGCGGAAGCTGCGGATCTCTGCGCTCATGAACGCCACGCTATGGGCGGTATAGGCCAGATTCCGTCCTTGTACGGCGGGAAGGTCTCGATGCCTTTCTACGGCTGTCTACAGAAGTCGGTAGATACGCGAAGATTCTCCCGATCACCGCCCCGCCGGATCGTCGGCGTCCCAGCGGCAGCAATTGTGCAACTTCTGCATAACACCAGGTTAGAGCGGTTAACGCGACGGCAATCAATGACGACATCCGGGCAGGAACGGACTCTGCAGGAGGACGTCATGTCCACGACGATCGCCACCCGCGTCACCGTCTGCGCCGACGACGGCACCCCGCTGGCCGCCTGGACCTTCGGCCCGGCCACGGCCTCGGTGACGGTGGTCTTCGTCCACGGTCACTGCCTGCGGACCGAATCCTGGTGGTTCCTGCGGGATGAACTGCTGCGGCAATGGGGCTCGGACACCCGGATGGTGTTCTACGACCACCGCGGTCACGGCGATTCCGCCGGCGCCGATCCCGCGACCTACACCATCGACCAGCTGGGCCACGATCTCGACGCGGTCTTGCGCGCGGTCGCGCCGACCGGTCCGGTGGTTCTGGTCGGCCATTCCATGGGTGCGATGGTGGTCCTGGCCTACGCTCGCCTGTTCCCGGCCACGATCGGCACCCGCGTGGTCGGCGTCGGGCTGATCGCCGGAGCGGCCGCCGGTATCACCGCGGTGGGGCTGGGCCGATTGCTCAACCGGCACACCGTGACGTCACTGCGGGTCGCGGTACAGCGGGCGCCGCGGGCGCTACAGGTCTCGAAGCGTTTGGGGCGCCGCGTTTTCGAGCCGATGGTGCGCGAGGCGAGTTTCGGCTCGCGGCGGGTGAATCCACGCATGGCCGCTCTCGCCACCGCGATGCTCAACGACACCCCACTGCCCACCATGGCCTACTTCCTCGATTCGCTCATCCGCTTCGACGAGACGCCGACGCTGCGACTGCTGTCCGATCTTCCGGCCCTGGTCCTCGGTGGATCGGCCGACATCATGATTCCGTTCGCGCATTCGGTGGTACTCGCCGCGCAACTCGGCCGTTCGGAACTGGTGCGGCTAGACGGCGCCGGGCACAGCGTGATCCTGGAACGCGCCGAGGAAGTGGCCGTGGCCGTCGCGGCACTCGTGGACCGCGCGCTCGTGCCGTCGGCCGGGACGTCGGCCGGGACCTCCGAGAGCCGTCCGGCCGTCACGGCCGTACTTCCGGTTCTCGCACCTCTCGGCGAGGTGGAGCCGCCCTCGGTGACGGTGACCCTGCCGGCCGCCGGATGAGACTCGGATCCAGCGCAGGTGACGAGATCTTTTTCCATGGGCGACGAGCCAGAACGCAAATGATCACGTAATGTGTTGTAGATCACGATGTGCGGTCCGTCACAGGTTTGATCTTGCCCTCGGGCGAGATCCGAGCCGGTGATCGGCCCGGAAGCACCAGGAGGTTTCGATGACACGCAGTGAGATCGCTGAACTGCGCTTCGCAGTCGGACAGCTCCGGCAATGCGTCGGCGCGTTGCGCACCCATTACGGAGATGCCAATTCGGTCCGCCGGCTGGAGAACGATCTCGAACGACTCACCATCGATGCCGAGGAGTTCGAACACACCCCACCACCCGAGGTGGACAGCCGCCGCCAGCAGGAGGTCATCTACGTGCCGGACAGCAAGTCCGACGAGGCGGCATGGATGGGCGCGCAGGACGAAGGCCTCGGCTTCCATTCGCGGCCGCGCACCAAGTAACCGAACATTCACCAGCAGCACGGGCCGTCGCGGCGGCTGTCCATTCCGCCGTGACGGCGCTGCGGCCCGTCGGTTCCCACCCCACCGTATTCGCGAAGAAGGTCTGAAGTAGCTCGTCATTCACTCGTTGCACCGCCGCCGTCGCGCGCCCAGAGAATGTGGCGCAAATCATAGGACGGGGCGGCGATAGATCTTGCCTGGACCGGCCTCGAGTCATAGCCCGGTTGTCGTATGGTGCTCAGCATCACATTCGACGCCGGAGGTAACGATGACGTTCCACGGGGTAGACCAGCGAGGCAGCTTGCAGTGAGCGCAGCACCGACACGCGCCCCCGAGGCGGGCACGGGAGTTTTCAGCAAAGGCCGGGCGGCCATTTCCACACGCACTCTGCGTACCGACCGATGGTGGGTCCCCCCACTGCTCACGGTGCTCGGACTGGCCGCATTCATCATCTACGCAACCGTGAGAGCCTTTGTGCGATCGGCATATTGGGTCTCCGACTACCACTATCTGACGCCGTTCTACTCACCGTGCGTGAGTACCTCGTGCGTCGAAGGTTCGAGCCACTTCGGGCACTGGGTCGGCGACCTGCCGATGTGGATTCCGCTCGGTTTCCTGGTGCTGCCGTTCCTTCTGCTGTTCCGGTTGACCTGCTACTACTACCGCAAGGCCTACTACCGCGCGGTGTGGTTCTCGCCGCCGGCCTGCGCGGTCGCCGAACCGCACGGCAAATACACCGGTGAGACGCGGCTTCCGCTGATCATCCAGAACGTGCACCGCTACTTCTTCTATGTCGCGGTCGTCGTGTCGGTGGTCAACACCTACGACGCGGTCATGGCGTTCCACGGCAAGGACGGCGGCTTCGGCTTCGGCCTGGGCAACATCGTCTTGGTGGTGAACGTCGTTCTGCTGTGGGCATATACGATCTCGTGCCACTCCTGCCGGCATATCACCGGCGGCCGTCTCAAACACTTCTCCGCCCATCCGGTGCGCTACTGGATGTGGACGCAGGTGTCGAAGTTGAACACACGGCACATGCAGCTGGCGTGGACCACGCTGGCCACCCTGGCGATCACCGACTTCTACATCATGCTGGTCGCCAGCGGGACCATCTCCGATCCGCGTTTCGTCGGCTGATTCCGGTGACAGATAACGCCATAGAGCCCAATTCCTCAGTGTCCCAGGAGTATTCGTTTCATGCCTGAAGTCGAACGGCACAAGTACGACGTCGTCGTGATCGGTGCCGGTGGCGCCGGCCTGCGTGCGGTGATCGAGGCGCGCGAACACGGTCTGTCGGTGGCGGTGGTGTGTAAATCGTTGTTCGGCAAGGCCCATACGGTCATGGCCGAAGGCGGTTGCGCCGCCTCGATGGGCAATGCCAACGAGAAGGACAACTGGCAGACGCATTTCCGCGACACCATGCGCGGCGGAAAATTCCTCAACAACTGGCGCATGGCCGAACTGCACGCTCAGGAAGCGCCCGACCGGGTGTGGGAGCTGGAGACCTACGGTGCGCTGTTCGACCGGACGCCCGACGGGCGGATCAGTCAGCGCAACTTCGGCGGGCACACCTATCCCCGCCTCGCCCACGTCGGCGACCGCACCGGCCTCGAGATCATCCGCACCATGCAGCAGAAGATCGTCTCGCTGCAGCAGGAGGACTATGCCGCGACCGGCGACTACGAGGCTCGGATCAAGGTGTTCGCCGAATGCACGATCACCGATCTGCTGAAGGACGGCGATGCCATCTCCGGTGCCTTCGGGTACTGGCGGGAGTCGGGCCGGTTCGTCCTGTTCGAGACTCCCGCGGTCGTCCTGGCCACCGGCGGGGTGGGCAAGTCCTACAAGGTCACCTCGAATTCGTGGGAGTACACCGGCGACGGCCACGCGCTCGCACTGCGCGCCGGCGCCTCGCTGATCAATATGGAATTCCTGCAGTTCCATCCGACCGGCATGGTCTGGCCGCCGAGTGTGAAGGGCATTCTGGTCACCGAGGGTGTGCGCGGTGACGGTGGCGTGCTCAAGAACACCGAGGGCAAGCGCTTCATGTTCGAGTACATCCCGGCGGTGTTCAAGGGGCAGTACGCCGAGACCGAGGACGAAGCCGATCAGTGGTTGCGCGACAACGATTCCGCGCGCCGCACCCCGGACCTGCTGCCCCGGGACGAGGTGGCTCGCGCGATCAACGAAGAGGTCAAGGCCGGGCGCGGCACCCAGCACGGCGGGGTGTACCTCGACATCGCCTCCAGGCTGCCGGCCGCGGAGATCATGCGGCGGCTGCCGTCGATGCATCACCAGTTCAAGGAGCTGGCCGATGTCGACATCACGAAGGAGCCGATGGAGGTCGGGCCGACCTGCCACTACGTGATGGGCGGAATCGAGGTCGATCCCGATACCGGCGCGGCCACCGTGCCCGGATTGTTCGCCGCCGGTGAATGTTCGGGCGGTATGCACGGATCCAACCGCCTCGGCGGCAACTCGCTGTCGGACCTGCTGGTCTTCGGTCGACGCGCCGGCTTGGGCGCGGCCACCTATGTCGAACAGCTGGCACAGCGGCCGGCGGTCGCCGACGCCGATATCGACGCGGCCGCGAAATCCGCACTGGCGCCCTTCGATCCGCCGACCACGGGGACCGGAGAAAATCCGTACACCCTGCACACCGATCTGCAGCAGACGATGAACGACCTGGTCGGCATCATCCGCAAGGAGCACGAGCTGGAACAGGCCATCGTGCGCCTGGGTGAATTGCGGGAGCGCTACGACGGCGTGACCGTCGAGGGCCACCGGCAGTTCAATCCCGGCTGGCATCTCGCACTCGATCTGCGAAACATGTTGCTGGTCAGCGAATGTGTCGCGCAGGCCGCGCTGCTGCGCACCGAGAGCCGGGGTGGTCACACCCGCGACGACCATCCGCAGATGGATCCGCAGTGGCGCAATCGGTTGCTGGTGTGCCGGACCGATCCGGACGGTGTCGGCCAGACCGTGCCGCCGGTGGTGGTCACCTCGGAGGATCAGAAGCCGATGCGACCGGACCTGCTCGCCCTGTTCGAGTTGAGCGAGCTGGAGAAGTATTACACCCCGGCGGAGACCGCCGCTCATCCCGCGGCCGCCGAATCATCCGCGAAAGGGGATGAGTAGCAATGGGTTACGATGCCCACTTCCGCGTATGGCGCGGTGATGACGACAAGGGCGAACTGCAGGACTACACCGTCGAGGTGAACGAGGGCGAGGTCGTCCTCGACATCATTCATCGGTTGCAGGCCACCCAGGCCCCGGATCTGGCGGTGCGCTGGAACTGCAAGGCCGGCAAGTGTGGTTCCTGTTCGGCGGAGGTGAACGGCCGGCCGCGTCTGATGTGTATGACCCGAATGTCGACCTTCGCCGCCGACGAGGTGGTGACGGTGACCCCGTTGCGCACCTTCCCGGTAATTCGCGATCTGGTGACCGATGTGTCGTTCAACTATCAGAAGGCCAGGGAAATACCGTCTTTCACTCCGCCGGCCGATCTGAAGCCGGGCGACTACCGCATGCAGCAGCGGGATGTGGAACGCTCGCAGGAGTTCCGCAAGTGCATCGAATGCTTCCTGTGCCAGAACGTTTGTCACGTCGTGCGCGACCACGAGGACAACAAGAACGCCTTCGCCGGGCCGCGCTATCTGATGCGGGTGGCCGAGTTGGAGATGCATCCGCTGGATGTGGCGGACCGGCGCGAGATGGCGCAGGAGGAGTTCGGACTCGGCTTCTGCAACATCACCAAGTGCTGCACGGAGGTGTGCCCGGAGCACATCAAGATCACCGACAACGCCCTCATCCCGATGAAGGAAAGAGTTGCGGATCGCAAATACGATCCGATCGTCTGGCTGGGTAACAAATTGTTCCGGCGATAAATCTACGGCGGAATCGGAGAAGAATTTCTTCGCCGATTCCGCCGTTTCTCACTTTGTTCGAATAACGGTAACCACGTAGCCGGTCGGTTCGCCGACCGGCTACAGCATTGTCACCACACCGATCGCGACTACCGCGACCAGCGCTCCTACCAGCAGTGACGAGAGCATGGCACCGGTCAGTACGTACACCCCGACAGCCGATACCACGAACAACATTCCGACGATAAGGTGTTCTACCCAGTCACCCGGAAGCAGTTTGCGGTACCGAGGTGAGGTATTTCTCAGCCCGCGATCCATGTAGTTCTGATTACCCGAACGGGCCCGGGGTAAACATAGATTCGTTGCGAAACGGGTGTGGTTTCGTGATCTGCCGGCAAATATTCGGGGCGCGCATCCCGGGCGGCGGCGCGGCGGCATGCCCGGAGTGTTCGCAGGTGGCGACGCTCGGACGGATGCGAAAAGTCCTTTTCTCCCAAGCTGATTCGGTGCTGGCGGTTCGCTGAGAATCGGACGGGATCGGCGATTCTGCCCCGCGCAGCGACGATCTGATGGATGCTGAGAGTGTGCTCGCAGCGGGGCCCCGGAGTCGGCTCGCCGGGCACAGTCGGGTATCGCATGCAGGAACGAGGAGTCATGGCTGTTCATGTCATCGGGTCGTCGTTGATGACCAGCGAACTTTCGTCCGCTTCGACCGGCCGCGCCGCGACCGGACCACAGGATCCACCAGCTCCACCGCGCCGCCGGTTCGCGGCGGGGGTGTCCGAATGCAACTGACGAATCTGCACCTGCCGGTCGCCGGACTGCTGCGCTGCGGCGCCGATCCGGGCATCATGACCGTCGAACAAGCCCACGCCGCAATGCAACTGCACCTCGACTGCACCGTCGATACGTGCGTGGTCAGGCGGCGGGCGCGGGCGGTGCTGGTCGAACAGGGCCGCTGCGTCCTCGACGATCGGGCCATCCCGTGACCGCGTTCGCCGGGGGAGGCGCCCGGCATGCCGCCCACCGGCACGCACGGCACCGGGTCGACGGCGGCCACCGCGCGGCGGTCTATCTCCCGGACACCCGGCCGCTACCCGTGGGCGGTGGCGCCCACCGCCCACGCCATGCCCGCCGCAGCGGACCGGATCTGTACGACCGCATCGTTCTCGCGATTGCCGGTTGGCTGCTGGCGATCCGGATCGCATTCGTCGGGGAGCACGTGATCGACGAGGTTTAGTGGCGCGCGCCGGACGCTCGGGGATGACGTCCGGCGGCTGCGCGCGCGCCGGACGCCCGCCCTGAAGAGACGGGGGTTGCGGGTCGCGCCGATCCACCTATTCTTCTTCGGTAACGGGCGGGGTCCGCGTGTCCAGGTTCCTGCACGACCGAGAGGAACCACATGGCCCGCAACCAGTACGCGGAGGAACGCTGGCCCGAGGTCCCCGAGGAGGAGTACTGGGCCGACGAGCCCGTCGCCGCGGACGATCGCTGGGAACCGCCGCCACCGCGCCGGGCCGCCAATCCCCGGGTCGCCGAACCGCCCGACGAACGGTGGGAAACCACGACGAACCGGCGGCGGCCGGCGCCCGACGCCGAGGAGGACCGATGGGACGGCGCACCCAACCGCCGCCGCACCGGACGGCTGCGGGTGGAGGTGCCGCCGATCGTCAATCCGTACGCGATCGTCGCGCTGGTGGCCGCGCTGCTCGGATTGTTCCCGGTGGCCATCGTATTCGGCCTGATCGCCTTCAGCCATCCGCGCGGACGGGTGATGGCGATGTCGGCCCTGCTCCTGGGACTGGCCGAGGTGCTGATTCTCGCTGCGGCGCTGGTGCTTTCGGGTGTCACCCTGCCGCACACCACGCTGGGCGCGGTTCCGGCCGCCCTCAGCACCGAGACCGTCACCTCGAACACCGCCGCGACCCGGACTGCGGTACCGACGACGGTGGTGACACCGCCGCCGACCGCGCCGGCCACGACCACGACCGCTCCCGCCGGGCCCGTCTCGGCGGCCAAGGGCGAGGTGTGCACGCAGGCGCAGGCCGGATTGATCGGGTCCGCGACCGACGGCAGCACGCTGCTCTGCCTGCACGGCAGCAGCGGCTACCGCTGGACCGGGCCGTATTCGGTGTCGACCGCCGTGTACGAGGGCGGGGCGAAATGCGATCCCAATCTGGACAAGACGGCCCGCACCCCGGACGGGCACGCGCTGGTCTGCGAAGGACAGGGGCGCAGCAGCATCTGGTCGCTGTGGGTGGAATAGCGGCTGCCGCCGCGGTGGGTGGAATAGCGGCGCGTACCGTTCCTTCCCAGCGAATGTTCCGAGAGGTACAGGAGGACCGCCAATGGCTGAACGCGTTGCCGTCGTCACCGGCGCGGCACGAGGCATCGGTGCCGCGATCGCGACCCGGCTGGCTCAGGACGGACTGCATGTAGGCGTACTCGACCTGGACGCGGGGCACTGCGCCGACACCGTCCGGGCGATCACCGACGCCGGCGGCCGGGCCGTCGCGCTGGGCGCCGATGTCTCGAACGAGGATTCCGTCGCCGCCGCGGTGACGAAGCTGGCCGACGAGCTCGGACCGCCGACCGTCCTGGTCAACAACGCCGGCATCCTGCGCGACAACCTGCTGTTCAAGATGAGCGTCGACGACTGGGACGCGGTGATGAACGTGCACCTGCGCGGCGCGTTCCTCATGAGCCGCGCGGTGCAGAAGTACATGGTCGACGCCAAATGGGGTCGCATCGTGAACATGTCGAGCAGTTCGGCACAGGGCAACCGCGGCCAGGTCAACTACTCCGCGGCCAAGGCCGGCCTGCAGGGCTTCACCAAGACCCTCGCGCTGGAACTCGGCAAATTCAGCGTCACGGCCAATGCCATCGCCCCAGGATTCATCGTCACGGATATGACCGCCGCGACCGCCGAGCGGGTGGGCGTGCCGTTCGAGGACTTCCAGAAGGCCGCCGCCGCGCAGATTCCGGTGCAGCGCGTGGGCCGGCCGGAGGACATCGCGCATACCGCGTCGTTCCTGGTCAGCGAGGGAGCCGGCTTCGTCTCCGGGCAGGTCGTCTACGTCGCCGGCGGTCCGCTGGACTGAGCGAGCCCGGCGCCGCGCCGCTGCGGCGACGCCGCTACCGGGTGACCGGTAGCGTCATCTGCTGTGAACCGACGAGCGGTTCGTCGTGCCGTGACGAGTTGGATACTGCTGGCGCCGAGCCTGTTCGGGATCGGGATTTTCCTGATCCTGCCGATCGTGCTGGTGGGCTGGCTCAGCCTGCACAGCTGGAATCTGCTCGGGCCCATGGAATTCGTGGGCCTGCGCAACTGGCGCTCGGTGCTGTCCGATGACGCGTTCGGCCACTCGCTCCTGGTAACGGCCGCGCTCACCGTGCTCGCGGTGCCGCTGCAGACCGTCCTCGGATTCGCGGTGGCCGCGCTGCTGGTGCGCCGCCGTGCCGGTGGCGCGTTCCGGGTGCTGTTCGCGCTGCCCTGGATGTGCGCGCCGGTGGCGGTGGGCGTGATCTGGCGCTGGCTGTTCGCACCCACCGACGGCGCTCTCAACGCACTGCTGGGCCGGCGGATCGAATGGCTGGCCGATCCGGCGCTGGCCCTGCCTTCAGTTGCGGCGGTGAGCATCTGGTCGAACTTCGGCTATGTGGCCCTGTTCTTCGTCGCGGGGCTGCGGGCGATACCTCCGGAGATCCACGAGGCGGGGGCGCTGGACGGGGCCACCGGCTGGCGGCGGATTCGCTGGCTGACACTGCCGCTGCTGCGCCCCACTCTGTTCTTCGTCCTGGTAACCGGGACAATCACCGCGTTCCAGACCTTCGACACCGTGTATGCCCTGACCAAGGGCGGTCCGGGCGATCGCACGAATGTGGTGGCGATGCAGATTTTTTCGGAAGCGTTCGACGCCGCGCGGCCTGGACGGGCCGCGGTCATGGCGATCGTGGTCTTCGGGATCATGCTGGCGATCACCGTGCTCCAGCATCGCTACTTCCGCACCAGGACCGGCTATGAATTCTGATGCCCGGCATCGCCGTTCGGCGGGTGCGCGATCGGCCCTCGCCTACCTGCTGCTGCTGGCGGGCGCGGTGTGCACGGTGGCGCCGCTGGCGCTGGGCGCGTTCACGGCCGTGAAGACGCCGGGGCAGTTCGCGTCGGAATCTCCGCTCGCACTGCCGGATCCGATGACCTGGGACAACTTCCGCGCGGCGTTCGACCAGGGGTTCGGTCGCGCGGTGCTGGTGACGGCGTTGATGACCGCGTTCATCACCGTCGGGCAGCTGGTCACCTCGATCGCCGCCGCATATGCGTTCGGCTGCACCGAGTTCCGCGGTCGCGACCTGCTGTTCTGGATCTACCTGGCGACGATGATGGTGCCGCCGATCGTCACCTTGATTCCGCTGTATCTGATGTTCGCGCATCTGGGTTGGCTGAACACGTTCTGGGCACTGGTGCTGCCGTTCGTATTCGGCTCGCCGTATGCGATCTTCCTGCTGCGCCAGTATTTCCGGGCCATTCCGCGCGAGTTGATGGGCGCGGCGCGGCTGGACGGCGCGAACACCCTCGACGTGATCGTGCATGTCGTGGTGCCGATGAGCCGTCCCATTCTGGCGACGCTCGCGGTGATCACCGTGGTGACGCAGTGGAACAGCTTCCTGTGGCCGCTGGTCGCCGGCTCGGGCCGCTGGCAGGTGCTCACGGTGGCCACCGCCGATCTGCAGACCCGCTACAACGAGCAGTGGACGCTGGTCATGGCGGCGACGACCCTGGCGATCGTGCCGCTGCTGGTGCTCTTCGTGATCTTCCAGCGGCAGGTGCTGCGGTCCATCGCGTGGACGGGCCTGAAATGAGAGCCGTGAAGACCTCGACGCTGAGCGTGCTGGCCGTCGCACTCGGCGTGGTGCTGCTGGTGACCGCGGCGCTGTGGCTGGGCCACGACAGTACGGGCGGATCGGGTCGCACGGTGATCCGGCTGCGGATCTGGGATGCGAGTTTCGTACCCGCCTATCGCGCCGCACTCGACGAATTCCAGCGCGCCGAACCGGATGTCGAGGTGCGGATCACGGTGGTGCCGTGGGCGTCCTATCAGCAGAAGTTGCGTCTCGACGTGGCGGGCGCAACGGTGGACGACCTGTTCTGGACGAATCTGTACACCGATTACGCCGATGCCGGCCGACTCGCCGATATCGGCGCGATGCTGGGCCCCGAGACGGTGCGGCAGTGGGATCCGGGTGCGGTGGAGCAGTACACACGTAACGGAAAGCTCTGGGCGGTACCGCAATTCGTGGACGGCGGTACGGCGGTCTACTACAACCGCGATCTGCTGAGCGCGGCCGGAGTCGACCCCGCGGAATTGGCACGCGCGACCTGGAATCCCCACGGGCCGGATACCTTCGAGCCGATTGTGCGCCGGATCGCCGCGGCGGCGCCCTGGGCTTACAACGCCGCCAACGATTTCCAGTCGCTCTCGCTGCCGTATCTGGGATCGGCGGGCGGGCAGTTCCAGGATGAGGATCGGTACGTCTTCGACAGTCCACAGGGTGTGGATGCCTTCGGGTATCTCGTCGGGCTGGTGCGGGCGGGGCTCACCCCTCCGGCGGCGGATACCCGCAGCGGCAGTGATTTCGCGAAAAACGCCTTCCTGCAGGGCAAGCTGGCGTTGTTCCAATCCGGAAGTTTCAATCTGGCGCAGATCGCCCAGCAGGCTCGCTTCGGCTGGGGGATCGCGATGATTCCGGCCGGGCCCGCAGGCCGGGTGAGTACCGACAACGCGATCGGCATCGCCGCCGATGCCCGCACCGCCCACCCCGATGCGGTGCGGCGGGTGCTGGCCTGGCTCGGCAGCCCCGCCGGCAACCGGTATCTGGCCGCCGGTGGGCAGACCATTCCGGCCGTGGTGGCCGATCAGCGGCTGTATCGGGAGTATTGGGCGGACCGGGGCATCGACGTGTCGCCGTTCTTCGATGTGCTGCGCGGGCCGCGGATCGCTTCGGGTGGCGGACCGGGTTTCGCGGCCGCACTGCAGGCGATCGACCCGATTTTCGACGAGATGTTCCTCGGCCGCATTCCGGTACCCGAGGCGTTGCGTCGCGCCCAGACCACCGCACAGGCCACGGCGCAGCGCTGATCCGCTCAGATCCGGCTGTGGTCGACCAGGGGAGTCCGCGGGCCGAACGCCGGCTTGCGCGCCTGCCCCGATATCTCGAGCAGCCGGATCGCCCGATAGCGGTGCGGGCGTAGCGGTTCGAGGTAGTCGACCATGCCCTCGTCGTCGAGCGGGCGGCCCAGCAGCGTCCAGCCGACGATCGCGGCCAGATGGAAATCACCGACCGACAGCGCATCGGCGTCGCCCAGGGCTCGCTGCGCGATCTCCGCGGCCGTCCACACTCCGATCCCCGGCACGGTGCACAGCCGCTCGGCGGCCTGCTGCGGCGTCATCGTCGCGGCGACTTCCAGCTTCTCGGCCATCCGGGCGGCGGTGACGATCGTGCGCGAACGCTGCGGATCGACGTTGGCGCGGTGATAGACCCAGGAGGGGATGTAGCGCCAGGTCTGCGCCGACGGCGGCACCCGCATCGGCGCGGGCGTGGGTCCGGGCGCCGGTTCGCCATACTGCCACACCAGCTTTCGATACGAGCCGCGAGCGGTGACGGTGTGCACCCGCTGCTCGAGCACGGCCGGCACCAAGGCCTCGAAGACGAGTCCGGTGCGGAGCATGTGCAGGCCGGGATGACGCCGGTGCGCCTCGGCGATGCGGGGATGTTCGGGGGCGAAGTCGTCGAGCTCCTCGTCGACGCACAGCATGCGGGGCAGGTGCTCGAGAAATTCCGCCGCACCCGGACCCCAGGCCCGTGCCGCCACGACATTCGATTCGGCCTGGACGAGGCGATAGGTCACCGGGCCGCTGGCCATGCGCGACGCTCGCCAGTGGGCGCCGTCGGGAGTGACGCGGTGGCACGGGTCGCCCTGACCCCGGCGCAGCGGGGCGAGAGTATGTGCGAGGGCTATCGGCCGCGATGTGGTGACGGTGCGGGCCGCCCCGTCGCTCTCGGCGCGAGCGGGGTCGTGGGTCGTTCGGGAGGGACTGTGCCGTCCGGCGATCACCCCGGATCGGGGAGAGTCGATCATCGGCCTGCTTCGTCCTCGCACCGACTCATTGTGCGCCGTGCCGGAGGCCGACCGGGCGGGACCCGCGGGGTCGGGGCCGAACCGGCCGCCGGGCAGCCGCGTCTCGAGGAAACTCCCAGGTATTCCTATGGCGCGGGTCACGGATTCGGGGAAGCATGTAACGATATGATTAAGCGCGCCGATTTCGCCGAAGAATGGTTCAACAGCAATCATTCGGCAATGCCACAACGGAGGTATCCATGCTTACCAACATTCTGAATTGGCTGCTCAGCGCGTGGGGCGGAGTATCCGCCGGTAGCTCGGGCTACCAGATCCCTCCGGGCACCCTGCCGTTCGGTAGCTGATCCCGGCACCGCCCTCGCCCGCCGCCACTCGGCGCGGCGGGCGTGCGCGGTGAATCACCGGCGCGACCTCCCGCCATCTGAATCATCGATCAGTCAGATATTGCGCGAGGTGACGGCCCCGGCGCCCGGCCAGGTGATCGGCCTGGGTGCGGCACGAGAATCCGTCCGCCAGGAAGGGCGTCTCCGGATCGGCCGCATGTAATGCCGGGAGTAACCCGCCCTCCGCTACCGCGACGGAAATCTCGTAATGCCCGGATTGCATTCCGAAGTTCCCGGCAAGTCCACAGCATCCACTGATTTCGGTGATCTCGGCCCCCATTCGCCGCAATAGCCGCCGATCGGCGTCGAACCCTGTCACGGCATGCTGATGACAATGCGGCTGCAGCACCACCGGCTCGCCCGATCGGTCCGGTGGCTGCCAATCCGGTTGCTCCGTCAGGAATTCGGCGAGGGTGCGCACGGCCCGGGCGGTACTCGCCGCGCGCGGATCGTCGGGTAGCAACTGCGGGAGATCCGCTCGCAGCGCCGCCGTGCACGAGGGCTCCAGGCCGATCACCGGGCCGCCCTGTCGAACGTGGTCGTCGAGTGCGTCCAGGGCGGCTCGCAATCGCTGTCGCGCCCCGTCGAGCTGGCCGGTGCTGATCCAGGTGAGGCCACAGCACACCCGGCGCTCCGGGATACGGACCCGGTATCCGGCCGATTCCACGAGTTCCACTGCGGCCCAGCCGATTTCCGGTGCGAAGGCATCGGTGAAGCTGTCGATCCACAGCATCGCCACCGGGCCGTCCGGATGCCGGTCGCTTCCGCGGTCCGCCCACCCGCTGCGGAACGAGCGCGGCGCCAGTCGCGGCGCGGGACGCCGCGGATCCATTCCGGCCACGCGCATACCCGCCCGCCGCAACCATGGAATGCCGGTGAGCGCGTTCACGGTTCGGGGCATCCTGGTGCCCACCGCCAGCCACTGCGGCAACCGGCCGAGCACATAGTGGTCGATCGGGCGCGGCCGTCCCCGGTACGCGCGATACAGCGTCTCGGATTTGTAGGTCGCCATATCGACACCGGCCGGGCAGTCGGAGGAGCAGGCCCGGCACGACAGGCACAGGTCCAGCGACTGCGCGACCGCCTCGTCGCGCCAGTCGAGCGCGCCTCGGACCACCTCCTGCAACACGCGCGCCCGGCCCCTGGTGCTGTCCTTCTCGTCCGCGGTGGCGAGGTAGGACGGGCACATGAAACCGCCGGTCGCGCGAGTGTCGGCGCGACATTTTCCGACCCCGACGCAGCGGTGTACCGCCGTGCCGATATCGCCGTCGGCGGTGAATGCGAAACCGCCCGCATCCGGGACCGGGCGCACCCCGGGCAGACGCAGACCGGTATCGACCGGTGCGGGGCGGACCAGAACGCCGGGGTTCAGGATCGCGTCCGGATCGAAAAGCCCTTTGAATTCGGCGAATACACGCAAGGCGTCCGGTGAGTACATGCGCGACAGCAGTTCCGAACGGGCGCGGCCGTCCCCGTGTTCACCGGAGGCCGATCCGCCGTAGCGCACCACCAGATCGGTGGCGTCGAACAGGAAGTCGCGGAACCGTTGTGGCGCACGGGCGATCGGGAGATCCAGCCGGACGTGGATGCACCCGTCACCGATGTGCCCGTACAGCAGGCCGTCCACCCGGTGATCACGCATCAGCCGATCGAAATCGCGAAGGTAGTCACCGAGCCGTTCGGGCGGGACCGCGGCGTCCTCCCAGCCCGGCCAGGCCGGTTCGCCCGCGGGTGTGCGCCCGGCGAGGCCGGCGCCGTCGGCGCGAATCCGCCACAGCCGGGCAGCGGTTCGCTCGTCGGTGACGATCCGGGTGTCGAGTGCGGCGCAGGCGGTGGTGACCGCGGCCGCACTCTCGTAGGCGGATTCCGCGGTGTCCCCGGCGAATTCGACGAACAGCCACGCACCGCCGGCGGGTAGTTCGGGTACCGGGCGTCCGTGCGCGCGCACGACATCCACCAGGCGGGCGTCCAAGCCCTCGACCGCGATCGGCCGGCCCGCCATGACGGCTTTCACGTCGTCGGCGGCGGCGGGCATATCGGGATATCCGAGGATCGCGACCGCGGTCGCGCTGGGCAACGGGACCAGATCGACGGTCGCGTCGAGCACGAGGCCGCAGGTGCCCTCGGACCCGACGAATGCCTTGGCGATCGACGCGCCACGTTCGGGAGTCAGGTGCTGCAGTCCGTATCCCGAGGCCTGCCGGTCGAACCGGCCCAGCTCGGTGCGCAGCGTCGCCAGATTGCGACGGGTGAACTCGGCCAGCCCCGCCACCACCGACAGATCGGTGCCCAGGCCGCGCTCGGCGCCGGTGCCGTCGAGAATGCGCAGCTCACGCACGGTATCGGAGGTGCGCCCCCAGGCCACCGCGCGGGGGCCGCAGGCATTGTTACCGATCATGCCGCCGAGCGTGCAGCGGTTCTGCGTCGACGGGTCGGGGCCCAGTCGCAGGCCGTGCCGCCCGGCGGCCTGTTGCAGGCCGGACAGCACGACCCCCGGCTGCACCCGGGCGCAGCGACGGTCGGCGTCGATCGACAGTACGGCGTTCATGTACCGGCTGAAGTCGAGGACCAGTCCGGGCCCGATCGCATTGCCCGCCACGGAGGTTCCGCCACCGCGCGCGGTGATCGGCCTGCCTTCCTCGCGGGCGAACCGCACGGACGTGGCCACATCCTCGTCCCCGCGCGGGTAGATCACCGCCGCCGGGAGGACGCGGTAGTTCGAGGCGTCCGAGGAATACTCCGCGCGGCGTCGGGCATCGTCGTCGACCTCGCCGTCGATCCGGTCCCGCAAGGCCCGCACCCAGGAGTCGGTCATATCGCCAGCGTAGAACGCGAAGTTCTCCGGAGCGGCTACGGGAGCAGGACGATTTTGCCGAGTCCGTGCCCGGTTTCGCTGTCGCGCTGGGCGGCGGCGGCCTCGGACATGGGGTACGTTCGTGCGGCGCCGGGCAGGCGGAATTCCCCCGCGGCGACGAGCTGCGCGACGCGGGCCACGATATCGAGGGCGGGGCCGCCGGTGCGGGCGAAGAAGGTGACGCCCTTGTCGGCGGCGGCGCCGTCGGCGATGGTGATGATCCGATCGGTTCCGCCCCGCAATTCGATTGCGGCGTCCAGGAATCCGTGACCGGCACAGTCGTAGACCGCGTCGACCCCGTGCGGTGCCAGCTCGCGCACGCGGTCGGCGACGCCGGGACCGTAGGTGGTCGGCACCGCACCCAGCGTGCGCACGACCTCCTGATTGGCGGCCGAGGCGGTGCCGACGACCGTGGCCCCGCGCGCCCGGGCCAGCTGCACCACGAACGCGCCGACCGCGCCCGAGGCGCCGTTCACCACCACCGTCTCGCCCGACTTCACGGCCAGTTCGTCCAGTCCGGTACCGGCCGTATTGGCGGCGACCGGGATCGCCGCGGCCTCGGGGAAGGACAACTCCGCCGGTTTGGCGACGAGCTGGGTGCCCAGGGCGTACTCCGCGTAGCCGCCACCCTGTGCCCAGCCCAGCACCTCGTCACCCGGCCGGAACCGGGCGTCGGGGCCGGCGGCGTCGACCACGCCCGCGATCTCGAATCCGGCGCGGCGCGGGAATCCGGGCGGACCGGGCATCAGGCCGGCGCGCATCTTCCAATCGGCCGGATTGACGCCGGCGGCCCGGATCGCCACCCGCACCTGCTCTCCGGCGGGGTCCGGAATCGGCACCTCCACCTGCGTCAGCACCTCGGGTCCACCCACTCGCTCGTACTGAATCGCTCGCATGCTGTGGTTCGACGACATGATGTCGACCTTAGGAGGCGGACGGACCGCGGCCGAGCGCAGCGCCGCAGCGCCCGTCGCCCGGCGCGTTTCGCCCGTGGCGAACCGGGACTACTTGCTCTCAACCTTTGTTGAGGTCTTAATGTCGGTGGCCCGGAGTTCAATGAACCCGGCAGCGGAAGGAGATGCGGATGAGCATCGAATCGGTCGCGTGGAGTCAGCTGTACCGGCAGGCGCACGCACCTCAGCAGCGGCGTGGTCTGCGCCGGGAGACGGCCGCGCGCATTCTGCGATTCGCGCGCCCGCATCGGGCTCAGCTCATCGGCTTCCTGGTCTTCAGCATCGCGTCGGCGTTGCTCACGGTGGCCAACCCGGTGCTGGCCGGGCGAGTGGTCAACGACATCGTGGGCCATGCCGCGCCGCGCTCGGTCCTCACCCTCGCGGCGGTGATCGCGCTGGTGGCCGTGCTGGACGCGGGCCTGGGCATCGTGATCAGGTGGCTGTCCGCGCGGATCGGGGAGGGGTTGATTCTCGATCTGCGCACCGCGGTGTTCGACCACGTGCAGAAGATGCCCGTCGCCTTCTTCACCCGCACCCGCACCGGGGCGCTGGTCAGCCGGCTCAACAACGACGTGATCGGCGCCCAGCGCGCGTTCAGCACGACCCTGTCCGGCGTGGTCACCAACATCGTGACGCTGCTGTTGACCGTGGTGGTGATGGTGCGGCTGTCCTGGCAGATCACCCTGCTGGCACTGATCCTGTTGCCGCTGTTCATGTTTCCCGCCCGCAAGATGGGCACCCGGATCGCGAGCATCCAGCGCGAAGCCGCCCAGCTCAACGCCTCGATGAGCACCCAGATGACCGAGCGGTTCTCGGCTCCCGGCGCCACGCTGGTGAAACTGTTCGGACGCCCGGATCAGGAGTCCGCGGAATTCGCGGTGCGCGCCGGGCGGGTACGCGATATCGGCGTGCGGACGGCGATGCTGCAGACGGTGTTCGTCACCGCGTTGACGCTGGTATCCGCGCTCGCCGTGGCGTTGGTCTACGGCCTCGGCGGCTGGTACGCCCTGCGCGGACAACTCGATGCCGGTGCGGTGGTCGCGCTCTCGCTGCTGCTGACCCGGCTCTACACCCCGCTGACGGCGCTGGCCAGCGCTCGGGTGGACATCATGTCGGCGCTGGTGAGCTTCGAGCGGGTCTTCGAGATTCTCGACCTGAAGCCGCTGATCCAGGATGCGCCGAATGCGGTGGCGGTTCCGGCGGGACCGGTGTC
The DNA here is from genome assembly GCF_001613005.1 of Nocardia nova NBRC 15556. GTDB lineage: Bacteria > Actinomycetota > Actinomycetes > Mycobacteriales > Mycobacteriaceae > Nocardia > Nocardia nova. Next base: position 69,447 of record NZ_BDBN01000036.1, read on the forward strand.
GGTCGAATTCGACCGCGTGCGTTTCGGTTATCCGTCGGCCGACAAGGTCTCGCTGGCGTCGCTGGAGGATGTCTCGACGCTCGACCATCGCGGCGGCAGCGAGGTGCTGCACGATATTTCGCTGCAGGCCGAGCCGGGGCGGATGATCGCCCTGGTCGGATCCTCGGGTGCGGGCAAATCGACCATCGCGCAACTGGTTTCGCGGCTCTACGACGTCGACGACGGCGCGGTGAAGCTCAACGGTGTCGACGTGCGGGAGCTGAGCACGCGCTCGATTCAGGACACGGTCGGACTCGTCACCCAGGACGGCCACCTGTTCCACGACAGCATTCGCGCCAATCTGTTGCTCGCCCGGCCCGAGGCGAGCGAGGCGGAGTTGTGGGATGCACTGGAGCGGGCACGGTTGCGCACGGTGATCGACGCGCTGCCCGACGGTTTGGACACCGTGGTCGGCGAACGCGGATACCGGTTGTCCGGCGGCGAACGCCAGCGGTTGACCATCGCCCGGCTGCTGCTCAAACAGCCGCGGGTCGTCATCCTCGACGAGGCCACCGCCTCCCTGGATTCCACCTCCGAGGCCGCGGTGCAGGAGGCCCTGACCGAGGCGCTGGAAGGGCGGACCGCCCTGGTCATCGCGCACCGGCTGTCGACCATCCGGAATGCGGACGAGATCCTGGTGATCGAGGACGGCCGGATCGTCGAGCGGGGCAGTCATGCGCAACTGCTCGCCGAAGAGGGAAGATACGCAGAGCTCTACCGCACCCAGTTCGCCGACGATACGGAAGTTGCTGCGGCATAAGGGATCAGCGCGGAGGTGCGGTTCGCACCTCCGCCCGCGGTCCGGCTCAGCCCGACCAGGCCCAGCGCGAGCACGCCCAGCCCCGCGCCGATCCAGGCCACCGCCGAGTAGTCCGCGCCGGCGCCGATGACGAGTCCGCCCAGCCACGGGCCGAGTGTGATGCCGACGTTGAACGCCATCACATTGCCGGCCGCGCCGAGTGTTCCGGCGGCCGGGGCCAGGGTGAAGACCCGGCTGTTCAACACCGGATTGGTTCCGAAACCGAAGGCGCCCAGCAGGAACGACGCCACGGCGACCGCCGGCCAGTAGTGCGCGGTGAGCGCCAGCACCGCGGAGGCCAGGACCAGGCCCGAGATGCCGACGGTGAGGCTGCGGAGTGGATGGGCATCCGCGGTGCGTCCGCCGATCGCGATGCCGGCGAAGGAGCCGAGCCCGTAGATCCCCAGCACCACCGGTACCCAGTTCTCGCCGATCCCGGTCGTCTCGGTGAGCAGCGCGCCGAGGTAGCCGAAGGTGACCAGCAGCGCGGCGGTGGCCGTCACGGTGGTGCCGTACAGCAGTGCCACCGGTCGGGTTGTCAAGGCGCGCAATTCTTTTCGCACCGGCGGTGCCTGCTCGGCGCGTTGTCCGGGCACCGCGATCGCCACCGCGACCATCACCAGCGCACATCCGGCCGCCACGGTCCAGAACGCCGCCCGCCAGCCCAGATGCTGACCGATGAAGGTGCCCGCGGGTAAGCCGAGAATGGTCGCGATGGTGAGCCCGCCCGCGACGACGCTCATCGCACGCCCACGAGCCGTCGGCGGCACCATCCCGACCGCCGTTGCCGAGGCCACCGACCAGAAACCCGCGTAGACGAAGGCACCGACGACGCGCGTGCCGACAAGCACGCCGTAGTCGGAGGTCAGCGCCGCGACGACGTGGGTGGCGACGAAGACGGCGAGAAACGCGAGCAGAGCGGTTCGCCGCGACCAGCGCGCCGTGACGACGGCCAGAATCGGCGCGCCCACCAGCATGCCGACGGCGAAGGCCGAGATCAGCAGTCCGGCCTGCGGAACGGTCACGCCGAGATCGGCGGCCATTCCCGTGAGCAGGCCGGACAGCATCATCTCCGACGTGCCCTGCGCGAAGATCGCCAGGCCGACTATGTATACCGCCGAGGGCATTCCGTTTCCTTCCTATTTTGGATCATTCAGTTCAAAACGAAGGTGTGCGCGAACGCGAGTGACGGCCGGGCCGGTGGGTCGATCAGAGACAGCGCAGGGCGACTTCGGCGATACCGGCCAACGTGTCCCGGGAGGCGCCGCCGCGCGCCGCGACTCTCATACCGCCGATGGTGGCGACGACGAATTGGGCCAGATCGGACGGATCGGCGCGCCCGTCGATCTCATCCGACGCCTGTCCGGCACGAATCACGCCGACCAGGGCGGACATCCGACGGTCGAGGTCGGCACGCAGCATAGCGGCGACCTCGGGGTCACGGGGGCCCATCTCCACCGTCGTATTCACGACCAGACATCCCAATGGATCGTCGTCGGGTGCATCCACCACCCGCCACAGCAGCGCCTCGATCTTGTCGCGCACCGAGCCGGGACCGTCGAGCAAGGCGAACGTGTCCGCATTCTTGGTCTCCATGTACCGCCGCAGCGCCCGCTCGAACAGATCGTGCTTACTGGTGAAGGTGTTGTAGATACTCGAGCGGCCCAAACCGGTGGCCGCGCAGAGGTCTTGGGTGGACGTGCCCTCGTAACCGGCGCTCCAGAAGGCTCGCATGGCCGCTTCCACCGCGCCCGGCTCGTCGAACTGCTTGGGTCGTGCCATGAGCTCACGCTAGCACATTTTGGATAGATCAGTACAAAATTGAGGTGAGCGAGCGGCGAACGTCCGATCCGGACGCCCGCCCGCTCGATCAGAATTCGCCGGCCACCGCGAGGACGGTGCGCCCGGAGTGGTGACCGCTGCGAATGGCGTGCAGTACCGCTTCCGCCTCGGTGATCGGCGCCACATGCTCCAGCGTCGACAGATGCCGGGGCTTCAGGTCCTTGCCGAGCCGGGCCCACAGCGCGCGCCGCTGCTCGATCGGGAAGTTCACCGAATCGATGCCGAGGAGACTGACCCCGCGCAGGATGAACGGCATGACGGTGGTGGGAAGTTCGGTCCCACCGGTGAGCCCGCTGACCGCCACCGACCCGCCGTAGCGGACGGTGCTGAGGATGTGGGCCAGCGATTTTCCGCCGACGCTGTCGACCGCGCCGGCCCACTGCGCCTTACCCAGCGGACGAGGCTTGGCATCCGGATCCTCGGGCAGACGGCCGATCACCGCGGCCGCGCCGAGGGTGGACAGCAACTCGCCGGCATCGGTCTTCCCGGTGGAGGCGGTGACCTCGTAGCCGAGGCCGGACAGGATGTCCACCGCGACACTGCCGACGCCGCCGGTCGCGCCGGTCACCAGCACCGGTCCGTCACCGGGATTCAGGCCGCGATCGAGCAGTGCCTGCACACTCATGGCCGCGGTGAATCCCGCGGTGCCGAGGGCCGCTGCCTCACGCGGGCTCAGCCCCTCCAGCTTGACCACCCATTCGGCGGGCACGCGCGCGTATTCGGCGAAGCCGCCGTTGTGCGCGACGCCGATCTCGTACCCGTGCGCGATCACGAGATCACCCACCGTGAAGGCGGCGTCCTCGGAGGCGACCACCTCGCCGGTCAGGTCGATACCGGGAATGATCGGGTAATTGCGCACCACACCGCCGCGCGGGGTGATGGCCAGCCCGTCCTTGAAGTTCGCACTCGAATAGTGCACCTTGATCGTCACCGTGCCCGGCCCGAGGAAATCCTCGCCCACCTCCTCGCGGGCCAGTACCACGCCGTCGTCGGTCTCGTGCGCAACCATCGCCTGGAACTGCATGCGTCCGAGCATAGGGGGAGCGATGCCCCACGGCTATGGCAGTCAGCGGCCGAATGCCGCCACGCCCACCGGTCCCACCCCGATACACACGTCCAAACCCGGTGTGCGCGAGCCGATTCGCACGATCTCACCGCCACCGACGAGATGGACGAAGACGGTGTGCACGCCTGCTTGCACCGGCGCCACCACGACGTCGCCGTGCTCGAGCGCCACGGTGATCCGGCCGTCGCGGTTGGCGAAATAGTTGATCTGCGCGGTCCAGCCGTGGTCCAGCATCGGCCCGTCGAGCCACAGGGCCACCGGTTCGGCGCCGTCGACGCGATATCCGCAGCCGGGTTCGGGGCCCGCCAGAATCCGGCGGTTCCACCACACCGACGCGTCCACCAGCGTCCCGTCGTCGGTGAGCATCCGCAGCTGCGGCGTGGCGACACCGAACGCCCCGGGGCCGGCGATCGGCCCGAGCACCTGCGCGATGAGGTTCTGCGGATAGGTCATCGGCGTCAGCACCCCCCACGGCACCTCCTGCTCCAGCAGCGGGGCGCCGTGGCGATCCGCCAGTGCGGCACGGGCATTCGTGAGGTAGGTGCGCGTCGGCGAGATCTCCCACGACCGGGCGAACGATACGGTCGTGCACACGCTGCTGACCACGAACGCCGCGGTCAGCCCGATCGCCGCGAACCGCGATCCGGCCACGCGACTCTCCGAACGAGGGCGGCGGGGACGGGCGGCAAGCAGCAGCGCGATCGCCGCCGCCAGCACCACGGCGACATCGGCCAGATAGCGCAGCGACTGCATGAGTTCGGCGGCGGTGTTCGGCCCGCCGCGGATCAGCACGATCGGAAGCTGAACGACCAGAACGTATCCTGCGACCAGGACCCACACCGGCAGCACTCGGCGGCGCAGTCGCAGCGTCACCAGCACCACCGCGGCGAGGATCAGCCAGGCGAGCACGACGGTCCACCCCGGGGGCGTGGCCCACGGTGTCGACGGCAGCCAGCGCGCCCACACCCACGGCCCGCCGAGCAGGGTCGGGACGATCCCCAGGGAGATGGCGCTGTGGAGCAGTCGCCGTGCCCCGGCCAGGCTGGTGTCCACCGCGATGTGGTCGGCGACGGTGAGATAGGCCGCGGCCCAGCCCGCGAGAATCAACGCCGAACCGGCCCACAGCGCCGCTCCGGCGCGCGTCACGTCGCGAACCGCCGCCCAGGCACTCGGACCGGCATGATCACCCGTTGGCTCTGCCTCATCGGTATGCGCGGCACCGACGGTGCGGGCGCCGACGATATAGCGCTCCAGCACCGCGACGGCGAAGGCGACGAACGGCACCACCACTGCCTTCTCGAAGAACAACAGTCCCACGATCAGCACCAGCAGACCGGAGATCGCATAGCGTCCGCGTCCCGTGCGCACCAGCAGCACCGCATCCGCGATCACCCAGGCCAGCGCGAACTGCAGCGGCAGCGCGTTGAGCGAGGCCGCCCACCAGGCGAATGCCGGAAGGGTCAGCGGACTGAACAGATAGCCGATCAACGGAATCAGCACGGCCCAGCGCAGGGCTCCGGCTCGCCGTGGAAGAAGCACCAGCAACATGCGCAGCACCGCGACCGAGGCCGCGAGCTGCAGCAGCACCATGGTCACCACCGGCCCGGCCCACTGCAGCGGCGCGATGCGGGTCACCACCCACGCGGTCGCGAAGGCCAGGGGCATGAAATGGCCGTCGTGGTCGTAGAGCAGCAGATCGGCGGACCAGAGCGGATAGCGATCGGCGCGGCCCACCAGAATGAGGTCGTCCCAGTAGAAATAGCCGCGCCCGGCCACCCAGCCGCGCAACCCGAGCTGCGCGAGGATCAGCAACACCGCCACCAGCAGAACGGGACGACGGATCACCGTGCGGAGACCGGCGGAAACGACGCGCAGCGCGGGCGCCGATCCAGCGTGGTCCACGGCGGGGGAGCCGACCGGGGCAACCTCCCTCGGCTGGTATCGGGTGCCGGACGAGGCGACCTGCGCAACGGCGCCGAGAGGAGCGCTCCCGCGATCGTTGCGGTCCGGGGGTCCGTCGCCACGGTCTTCGTGCCCGTCGCCCGGCCGACGAGGCGACCGCGCCGGGACCCACCCGCGTGCGAAGCCGGGCGCGGAGAACATGGCACCCCACCCTAGTGGCCCACGACCGGGCTCGCTCGCGGCGACGGTCAGGCCCTCACTCGAAGGCGGGGGCGCGCTTGCCGAGGAATGCCGCGATGCCCTCGGTGCCGTCGGGCGAATCGGCACAGGCCGAGATGAACGCCGCCTCGCGTGCGGTCTGCTCCTCGAGCGTGTGCGAGGAGCTCACCAGCAGCAGCTTCTTGACGCTGGCATTCGAATGCCGGGGCCCGGCCGCGAATTCCGCGACCACTTCGTCCACGGCGGACGCGAGTTCGGCATCCGGCACCACGCGATGCACGAGATTCCAGTCCAGCGCCTCGGCCGCGGTCAGGGTGCGGTTGGTGAACATGAGCTCCTGCGTGCGGCGCAGGCCGATCAAGCGGGGCAGATAGTAGGAGGCACCGCCGTCCGGACTCAGTCCGGCCCGGGTGTAGGCCATGGTGAATGCCGCCGATTCGCCCGCGAGGACCAGATCACCGGCCATCGCCAAGCTGAAGCCGGCGCCCGCGGCCACACCGTTGACCGCCACGACGAGCAGGGCGTCCATCCGGGCGAACGACGAGAGGGCCTCGTGCAGGTCGTCGGCCAGTCCCTTGACGTAGTGGCCGGCGCCGCCGCCCTGGGCAGCCATCGCCTTGAGGTCGCCACCGGCGGAGAAGAACCTGCCCGCACCGGTCAGCACGACGACCTTCAGCGCCGGATCGTCCACGCACTGTCCCGCGATATCGGCCAGTTCCCGGCCGAGGACGTGGTCGATACCGTTGGCGGCCTTCGGCCGGTTCAGGGTGATCCGGGCGACGGGGCCGGTCCGCTCGAAGGTGATCGTCTCGTACTCGCTCATGGCTGCCTTTCGGTCGAGTCTGCGGGCCCAGCATGACAAACGGCCGCACTGCGCGCGACGCCGCCACCACCGAGGCATATCCGGCATCCCGGCACGGAAACGCGGGGACCTGGCTATTGCGGGACGAGCTCGAGTCGCACCCCGAGCAGCCGGACCGGCCGATCGAGTTCGAAACGGTCGATGATCTCGAGTGCGACCGTGGTGATCGCCTCCGCGTCGATCGTCGGTTCGGGCAACTTCTTCTGCTTGGTGCGCGTATAGAAGGTGTTGGTACGCACGGTGACTCCCACCCGCGTGCCGATCCGGCCGGCCGCCGCCATCTCCTCGGCGACCTCGCGGGCCAGCCGCGCTACCTGCGCACGAATTTCCTCGCGATCGGTCAGATCGTGCGGGAAGGTTTCGGATCTACTGCGGCCCACCGGGATACGCGGCTCGGTTACCACATCGGTGTCACCGGCGCCGTGGCCGAGAACCCAGAGGTAGGGCCCGGTGGTGGGGCCGAATTCGGCGGCCAGGACATTCCGGTCGGCGGCGGCGAGCTGGGCGACGGTGTCGATACCGAGGGCCGACATTCGCTGCGCGATGCGATTGCCGATACCCCACAGCGCGCTGGTCGGCCGGTGCGCCATGAGTTCGTTCCAGTTCTCGGCGGTGAGCCGGAAGATGCCCGCACCGAGGTCGGCGGCCGGAGGTGCCCCCGCTGCCTCGCTGTGCGAATTCTCCTGTCCCACCGCTTCTTCCGAAGCTGGGATCACGCCCTTCGAGGCCGTGCTGTTCGCACCCGTGGCGTCCGTGCCTTTGCCGACGCTCTTCGCGAATCCGGTCGCCAGTTTCGCGCGCAATTTGTTGTCGCCGATACCTATCGAACAGGTGAGGTTCAATGTCGCTATCGCACTGCGGATTTCGCGAGCGAGCTGTTCGGGATCGTCGGTGTCGGCGGCGAGGAAGGCCTCGTCCCAGCCCAGCACTTCGACCCGCACCGGAAAACTCCGCAGCACCTCCATGACCTCGTCGGAGGCCTCCTCGTAGGTGGTCATGTCCAAGGGCAGGAACACTCCGTCCGGACACTTGCGGACGGCGGTGCGCAGCGGCATTCCGGCCCGCACGCCGAAGGTCCGCGCCGGATACGACGCGCAGGTGACCACCTTGCGCGGTTCGTTCGGATCACCGTTGCCGCCGACGATCACCGGCTGCCCGCGCAGCTCGGGATGGCGGCGGAACTCCACCGCCGCCTGGAATTGGTCGAGGTCGACGTGCAACAGCCACCTGGCCACGAGACCGTTCTTACCGCACGGCACCGACAGCCGGAGGGACTTCGCAGGTAGTGCCTTGCGCCGACGCCGAAACAGAACTAAATTCTGGTTATGAAGATTCGAGATCGGTTGCTGCTGGCGGCCGAGCGGCAGTTCGCCGAGCACGGGACGCTCGACGCGACGCTGAGCCGGATCAGGGCCGACGCGGGAGCGAGCGTCGGCGCGCTGTACCACCACTTCCCGGACAAGGCCGATCTGTACCGGCAGGTATGGGCCAATGCGCTGGCCGACTACCAGCGCACTTTCTGGGCGAGCATCGCCGACAGCACCGACGCCGAGAGCGGAGTCACCGCCGGAGTCACCGAGCATCTGCGCTGGGTCACCGAAAACCAGTACCGCGCAACAATTCTCATGTCACCGCGGCCACCCGGAGTACGCGACAGCGACAGCAATCGGGAATTCCTCACCTCCGTCGCGCGCTGGTGGCGCACCCACGCCCGCTACGGCACGGTTCGAGACCTGGAATTCGACCTGCTGTACGCGCTGTGGCTGGGCCCGGCGCAGGAGTACTCGCGGCAGTGGGTGAGCGGCAGCATCCGCACCGCGCCGACCGATGTCGCCACGGAATTGGCCGCGGCGGCGTGGAAGTCGTTGCGTAACAACTGACAACTCCGACAGCAGAGGACAGTGCAGATGGACGAGGTTACCGCGTCACCACCGCGACCGGCTGGTGTATCGACCGACAAGCTCACCGTAGAGCAGGCCCGCGCGGTATTGGCCGCGCAGCCGTTCGCGCAGCACGTCGGCACCGAGATCACCGAGTTCGAGGGCGGTGCGGCCACTTTGGTGATCGACGTGGGTCCCGAGCACGCTCAGCAGTTCGGTTTCGTGCACGGCGGGGTGATGGCCTATCTGGCCGACAACGCGCTCACCTTCGCCGCCGGATCCGCGCTGGGCCCGAACGTACTGACCGGCGGCTTCACCGTCACCTACCTGCGCCCCGCGCGGGGCGGGCGGCTTCGCGCGCACGCGACGGTCACCGACGCCACCCGCCGCCAAGCCGTCACCCGCTGCGAGATCTATTGCGACAGCGATGGTTCCAGCACGATATGTGCCGTCGCGCAGGGCACGGTGCGCGTGGTCGAGCGAGCTCTGCCCACCAACGGATCACGTGAGCCGTAGGCGGGGATCACCGCGAGCGCACCGGCGGGGAACCCTTACGCCGCTGCACAGCACCGCGGTCGGCGAGCACGGACACCCGGCACGGCAGCACACGTGGGTGCTGCGCCGACCGATATGCCGGTCGCGCACCGCACGTAGGATTTCGGCATCACGACCATGAGGATGTGCCGATGACCGAATCCCCGGACCGCCGCCCGGACATCGCCCGTGGCCGGCCGGCCCCCACGGTACGCATCACCGACCACGAACGCGCCCAGGTGGAGCGGCTGCTGCGACTGGCTCTGAACGACGGCTCCCTCGATCTCGCCGAGCTCGACCGGCGCCTGGCCGTCGCCTACGCGGCGGACACCCGCGAGGAGCTCGCCGCAGTCACCGCCGATCTGCCGGTGGCGGCCGCGCGCGAACCCCTGGTGCTGAGCACCGTCAGTGGTTCGCTGCGCAAGGACGGTCGGTGGATCGTGCCCGCCGAGATCACCGTCTCCGCCGCCTCCGGTTCGGTGCGCCTGGACTTCACCGAGGCGATCTGTCCGCACGCCGTCGTGGACGTGCACGTCGGAATCGCCTCCGGCAGCCTGCGATTGACGGTGCCGCACGGCTGGCAGGTGGATCTGGACCGGGTGTCCTTCGTCAGCGGGAGCGCGAAGAACCGGGTGACCGAACCACCGCTGCCCGGCTGTCCGACCCTGCGCATCGACGGATCGATCACCTCCGGCTCGATCCGCGCCCGCTACCCGAAACCGCCTCGCCGCTCCTTCTGGGCTTGGTTGCTGCGCCGCCCGCGCCGCTGACCGGCACGGCCGGATGCGGGCCGGAACACGGCGAGAGGCCGTTCACCCGGAAAGGTGAACGGCCTCTCGACTCGTGACGGCCGATCGTTGCGGATCAGGCGCTGGCCGCGAATGCCTCGTAGGCCGGTTCGGCGACCGGTTCGATGGCGTAGGCCAGGATGTCGGCCACGTCGGCGACGGGGCGGACATCCAGTGCGGCGAGCACCTCGGCGGGGACCTCGTCCAGGTCCGGCTCGTTGCGGGCCGGGATGAAGACCGTCTTCAAACCGGCACGCTGGGCGGCCAGCAGCTTCTGCTTCACGCCGCCGATCGGCAGGACCCGGCCGTTCAGCGTGACCTCGCCGGTCATGCCGACGTCCGCACGGACCTGCCGGCCCAGGGCCAGCGACACCAGGGCGGTAACCATGGTGACGCCCGCGGACGGACCGTCCTTGGGCACCGCACCCGCCGGGAAGTGGATGTGGATATTGCGATCCAGCACCTTCGGTTGGATGCCGATCTCTTCCAGGTGCGAGCGCACATAGGTCAGTGCGATCTGCGCGGATTCCTTCATGACGTCACCCAGCTGGCCGGTCAGGGTCAGTGAGCGTTCGCCCTCGGCGGCATTGGCCTCGATGTAGAGGACGTCGCCACCGGCACCCGTGACGGCCAGGCCGGTCGCCACACCGGGGACCGAGGTGCGTTCCACCGAATCGGGGGTGAAGCGCGGACGGCCCAGGTAGTCCTTCAGATCGCCCAGACCGATCACCAGTGGCTCGGAACCTGCTGCCGCACCGGGCTTTTCACCGTAACCGAGCCCAGGCTCGTAGCCCAGGTCGATCACCGTGGCGTCCGAATCGCCGTCCGCCGCAACCGTCTCCGCACCGAACTCGTCCTGCGACAGCCGAGTCGCCGCCTTGCGCAACGCCTTCGCGAGCAGCCGCTCCAGCTGACGCACACCGGCTTCCCGGGTGTAGTTGGCCGCGATCTCCCGCAGCGCCTCGTCGGTGAACGACACCTCCTCGGCGGTCAGCGCATTCCGTTCCAGCTGCCGGGGCACCAGGAAGTCGCGGGCGATGGCCACCTTGTCGTCCTCGGTGTACCCGTCGACGGTGATCAGTTCCATGCGGTCCAGCAGCGGGCCGGGAATGGTCTCCATGACATTCGCGGTCGCGATGAACAGCACATCGGACAGATCCAGGTCCAGATCCAGGTAGTGGTCGCGGAAGGTGTGGTTCTGCGCCGGATCCAGCACCTCGAGCAGCGCGGCCGCCGGATCACCCCGGAAGTCCGAGCCGACCTTGTCGATCTCGTCCAGCAGGACAACGGGATTCATCGAACCCGCCTCCTTGATGGCACGCACGATCCGGCCGGGCAGGGCACCGACGTAGGTCCGCCGGTGACCGCGGATCTCGGCCTCGTCGCGCACACCGCCCAGGGCGACGCGCACGAACTTGCGGCCCAGAGCCCGCGCCACGCTCTCGCCGAGCGAGGTCTTACCGACACCGGGAGGGCCGGCCAGCACCATCACGGCGCCGGAGCCACGACCGCCGACGACCTCCAGACCACGCGCGGCCCGGCGGGCGCGCACGGCCAGGTATTCGACCATGCGGTCCTTGACCTCTTCCAGCCCGTGGTGATCGGCGTCCAGCACCGCGCGAGCAGCCGAAACATCGGTGCTGTCGGTGGTTTTCACCGACCACGGCAGATCCAGGACGGTATCCAGCCAGGTGCGGATCCAGCCCGATTCCGGACTCTGATCGCTGCTGCGCTCGAGGCGGTCGACCTCGCGGAGCGCGGCCTCGCGCACGTTGTCCGGCAGCTCGGCGGTCTCCACCCGGGTGCGGTAGTCGTCCGCGCCGTCGGGCTCGCCTTCGCCCAGTTCCTTGCGGATCGCGTTGAGCTGCTGGCGCAGCAGGAATTCCCGCTGCGACTTCTCGACGCCCTCGCGCACATCCTCACTGATCTTCTCGGTGACCTCGACCTCGGCGATGTGGTCCTTGGTCCACCCGATCAACCGGGTCAGGCGCTCGGCGACATCGGGAGTGTCGAGCAGTTCACGCTTCTGCTCATCGGTCAGGTACGGCGCGTAGCCGGCGGTATCGGCCAGGGCCGACGGGTCGGTCAGCCGGTTGACCACATCGATGACCTGCCAGGCCTCGCGACGCTGCAGGACCGAGACGACCAGCTGCTTGTATTCTGCGGCCAGCTCCTTCGTGTGCGCGTCGGGTGCGGGTGTGTCGACCGGTTCGGCCTCCACCCACAGCGCGGCGCCCGGACCGGTGACGCCGTGTCCGATCTTCGCCCGCTGCTCGGCCTTCAACACCGCGGCAGCGGCGCCACCGCGCATGCGGCCGACCTGTTCGATGGTCGCGATCACACCGTAGGCGGCATAGCCCTCGTCCAGACGCGGTGCGAGCAACACGGAATCCGACTTCGCGGCCCGTGCGGCGTCGATGGCGGCCTGTGCCGATTCGTCGAGCTCGATGGGGACGACCATGCCCGGCAACACGACCGGATCGGTCAGAAACAGCACCGGCAGACGCTGTGGAGTACTCACAGATTCAGCCCCTTCCAAAGCATGCCCCGGATCCTGTGTTTCTTCGCCTCCAGGGTTGAGCGCTACCTACTCAACTACATGGTGTGCCGAGTTGTTCCAACCCCCTGTTCACCGGCAGCGAACGACGTATGACCGGCGGCTACGCGACTCGTAAGAGAGTGATGCGCGAACTGTCTCACTGTGTTAAACAGGTCACCTACAGCAAGGAGGCGGTTGTGGAGCGTCCGTATCGGCTCGTGATCTGGGGGCCCGGGGACATGGGTGGGCGAGCGCTGCGGACCGCGCTCGAATCGCCGGACTTCGAGGTGGTCGGGGTCAAGGTGTTCAGTCCGCACAAGCACGGCCGGGATATCGGCGAACTGGCCGGGCTGGCGCCGGTGGGGGTCGCGGCGACGACCTCGAAGGACGAAATCCTGGCCCTGGACGCCGATTGCGTCGTCCATACCCCGACCACACCCGCGCTGATCCAGGGCGCCGACGCGGACGTCATCGATCTGCTGGAATCCGGCAAGAACGTCGTCTCCGCGGCGAGTTATCACAATCCGTCGATGCCGACCTGGCTCTCCGCCTCGCGGAGTCCGCTGTCGGTCCTGCGCACGGTGGCGGATATGAAGGTCACCGGTGATGCGTTCGGCGCCCGGCTGCGACCCGCGTTGCGCGCATTGCGGGCCGGGATGCGCGCCGTGGATTCGGCGCCCGCGCGGCCGTTGCGCCCGGTCCTCGAACGGCTGGCCGGCCCGATCGTCGATCGCGCCCTGCCCCGGCGGGCGCTGGGTAGCCGGTTGCAGGCGGCGTGCGAGGCGGGCGGAGTGTCGTTGCACGGCACGGGATTACATCCGGGTCTGATGGTCGAACAGCTGCTGCTGCGGCTGGCCGGACTGCTGGACGAGATCACCGAGGTGCGATTCCTGGAGGTCGGTGACCTCTCGGCCGCACCCGACGGGATGTGGGGCGGTTTGGAAAGCCTCGGCTTCGGCATGCCGTTGAGCGCGGTGGACACCAACCATGCGATCGGGCTGATGCAGCACTTCTACTTCGACGCGGTGCTCGGCAATGTGGCGCACGCGCTGTTCGGCGCCGGTCCGGACGAGGTGCGCGTGGAACGCCACATCTCTCCGGTGCCCGCGCGGGAGCGAGTGCGAGCGGGCGGAACCGTGATCGAACCCGGCAGCGTCGGCGCGATCCACATGACCTATCGCGGCTATCTCGGCGACCGCCTGTTCATGACGAATTCCGAATGCTGGCACGTCGGTGGCGGCAATGCGCATCTGGGACCGGACCATCCGCGCAGCCGCTCCGGCGGCCATGTGATCACCCTCGACGGCACCCCGGCCCGCATCGAGATGCGCAACGAGATGGACGACGAGGCCTACAGCGCCGACTGGTCCGCGGTGACCGACATCTCGGTGCGCGCGATGCTGAGCGCGGTCCCCGAATTATGTTCCGCACCACCGGGAGTGGTGATGCCCGACCTGGATCCGCGCTATCGGCTGGAGACCGTATGAGCACTCCGATCATCCCCGTCGCGGTGCTGGGCACCGGGCCCCTCTCCGACCTGCTCGCCGCCCGCATCGACGCACGCTCCGATCTGCGATCGGCCGGGCGGATCACGGCGGCGCAGCTCGCACCGACGGAAACCGAGTGCGTGGTCTACGTGCCGACCGTGGAAGAAACCGGTGGGAATCCGAGCACGAAGGTGCTGCGCTTGCTGGCGGACGGCCTGGATGTCGTCTCGGCCCTTCCCGTCGACGGGCTCGCCGAGATTCGGGACGCCGCCCGTCGTGGAGGTTCGACATTCCATGCGACGGGGGGCTTTCCGACCCAGCTCGCCGCCCGGATCACCCGCGCACTGGCCGAGGTCACCCGCGATATCCGCCGCGTCGAACTCGAGGAGGAGCTCGCACTTCCCGAATGCGGCATTCATCCCTGGAACAGCCTGGAGGACACCGGCATCGGCACGTCCACCGCCGCACGGGCGAAGGCGGCCGCCGCGGCCGTGAGCGGCTACTACGAAGCCGGACTGCGGGTGCTCGAGGAAGCGGTCTTCGGTGAGCGGTCCGAACCGGAGGCCACGCTGTCGATCGAAGTCGTCACCACGGACACCGGAATCGTCGACACGGTGATCATCGAACGCGAACTCGGCTCACGACTGAGCTACCGGTCGACCTGGACCGCCCGCGCGAAAGACACAGCGCCTCTGCGATATCGGCTTACCACGGCTACCGACACCGCGCGCGGCACGGCGACGGTCGAATTCCATGACACCGCCGGAACCCATCCCGCGGACCATGTCACCGCGGTGGCGGTTCTCGACGCGATCCACCCGATCCACGAGAGCGCACCGGGCATCGCCCACCGCGACCTGTCGATCACCCCTCTGAAACCCGACCCTCGGCTGACGCTGCACTGATCGTGCAAACCTCGCCGGTTTGTGCGGATTTCTCGCATTTCCGTCGAGGTTTGCACGGAAAGTTCACCTCGTCCCCGCACCCGGACCGGACGCAACCGAAGCTCATTCGCGCGGGAGTCGGTGATTTAAACTCGACCGCGTGGCGATTCCCTCCCCGTCCGAACCGGCCCCGATCGGGGGCCGGCAGGCGCGGTGGCAAACGCACAACGACCGGCGGCGGAGCCGGATCGTCGGGGCGTTGATCGAGCTGCTGGAGGAGTCCGGCGGGGGCGCCGAGATCTCGATGCAGCAGATCGCCGCGCGGGCAGGGCTGGCCAAATCGGTGGTCTACCGGCAGTTTTCGGGGCGGGACGAACTCGATCGGCGGGCTCGGACCGCGATCAGTGAGCAGTTCATCGATACCGTCGACGCGGCGCTGGATATCTGGGACGGATCCATCCATCGAATCCTGCACCGCACGATCGCCGCGGTCGCGGACTGGCTCACCGAGCACCCCCGGCTGTACGACTTCGCGCGCGGCGGGCCGGCGATGGGGGATCCCGACGATGTGGACGCGCTCAGCAGTATCAAGGCCACCATCGCGGCTCGGACCCGGCTGCTGGTGTCGAGCCTGGCGGGGGTGATCGGCGTGGTCGACGAGGCCACGGCCGACACGATGACCTTCGCCATCGTGTCGATGACCGAGGCGACCGTCAGCCGGTGGGCACGCGATCCCAGCCCGCTGCTGAGTCGCGAACAGCTGATATCCGAGGTCGCCGGCTACGCCTGGAGCGTGCTCGACGGCGCGGCGCGCGCCCACGGATTGACCCTGGATCCCGAACTGCCACTGATCGAACTGATCAACGCGCTGGCCGAGGGAGCCGACGACACCCCGTGAGCAGGCGCCGCCGGGTCCCGGCAGGTCAGGCCGCCAACCAGCCGACGAGGGAGCCGACCACAGGCAACCTGTCCGCCATCGCGGCCGCCGCGTTGCGCCGCTCGGGCTCCCCGCGATACCGCGACCGTTCGCCGTCGACGTGCAACAGCGACCACAGCTTGCGGGTCACCGGATTCATCAACCCCAGCTCGTCGGCGAGTTTGCGCATATCGCCGAAGTAGCCGGACAGGATCCGCCGTGCGTGCGGGGCATCCCAGAACGCCTCCCGGATGACCTCGCGCGGAATGTCGAATTCCTTCGCGAACGAGCGCGGGGGCGCCATGATCTCACCGGCCAGCCAGCGCATCGTGATCGGAAACGCCAAGGCGCACATGGCTTTACCGAACGGGCTCATCCGCTCGATATGCGCCTTCAGGAACTCGCCGGCGAAGGAGATGTGCCGGGCCTCCTCGGCGATGTGGATCTGCATGGTGCGCAGCACCGCGGGGGGCATCGCCTCGCCCTCCCGGATGATCGCCTTCTGATAGTGGTCGATCGGCTCCTCACCACCGAGAATGCCGATGAACAGGATGGCGTGCGCGTAGCCGCCGGCCACGCCGATGAAGGGCGACAGCGCGCGGAACAGCGGGCGCATCCCCGGGACGTCCACGCCGATCCGGTTGATCAGCTCCTGGAACATCTGGATGTGATTGCACTCTTCGGTCATCTCGTGCAGGCAGTAGCGAAACTCCGGAGATCCGTTGGGGAGCTTCATGATGTACTGCATCATGCCGCGGATGAGAATGCTCTCGAAGGCGGCGCCGACCTTGATCACGTTGGCCGTGCGCCACTTTCCGATCTCGATCCTGCGCTCCAGCGGCAACGACCTGTACCAGTCGGTTCCGCCGAGCGGGTCGAGCTCCGGCGAGAGCACCCATCTCGGATCGTCGGGATCGATCGCCAACTCCGGTGAATCCCAATCGATATCGAGATAGGGGTCGAAATTGCGATGGACGGATCCCTCGGACAGGATCGCCAGCATTTCTCGGTAGTCCGGGCCGAATATGTCGGTACGAACGGATTTCGACAGCGTCATCGATGTCTCCTGTGCTCTGCGGGACCCCCGCACCCGTTCGGCCCGGCGAGCGGGCTTCGCAGTGTGGCTCATCGGGCCTCCTAGCTCCCATCCGCCGAGGCGCGGCCCCGGCGGCGGTCGACACCCAGCAGGTGTGGTCCTTCGAGGATATATGGGACTCACAGTCCCACACAATCCCCGAACCCCGGAGAGTCGCCCGGGCGCCCGCAGTCCTGCCGTACGCAACTCCGAACGGAACCGCGATGACGGTGCGATACTCGACCGGGCCCGCGGGTCCGCCCGCCCGATCCAGAGGAGTAGCCCGACATGCTGGCCGCACGCCTTCACCTGGGACCACAGCGCCGACTGGAACTGGATGACGTGCCGACGCCGGAGCCGGGCCCCGACCACGTCCTGGTCAAGGTCGAAGCGGCAGGGGTCTGCCTGTCCGATGTCCATCTCATCGACGGGACGCTGACCCCGGTGATGCTCTCCGGTGACGTGGTGACACTCGGCCACGAGGTCGCGGGGACCGTCCACGCTCTCGGGCCGGATGTGACGGGCGCGAAGGTCGGAGATCGGGTGCTGCTGCAGGCCGGCGAACGACGCGGCGGCGCGGTGTTCACCCGCGGAGTCGACTACGACGGCGGGTGGGCGGAATACACCCTGGCCCGGGTCGACACCCTCGTACCCATTCCCGACGATCTGCCCTTCGAGCAGGCCTGCTTCATCCCCGACGCGGTCTCCACGCCGTGGGCCGCGATCACGGCGACCGCCCAGGTACGGCCCGCCGAGCCGGTCGGCGTCTGGGGTGTGGGCGGCCTCGGCGCCCACGGGGTGCAATTGCTGCGCATGGTCGGTGCGGCGCCGATCGTGGCGGTGGATCCGCTGCCGGCGGCACGGGAACGGGCGCTCGGTTTCGGTGCGGATCTGGCCTTCGATCCGGCCGATCCCGAACTGCGAGCACAGATTTTCGCCGCGACCGGGGGCGCCGGCTTGGCGGCCGCCTTCGATTTCGCCGGCGTGGCAGCGGTGCGCGAACAGGCCGTCACCTGCCTGGGACCGGGTGGGCGACTGGTTCTGGTAGGCCTGACCGACAAGCCGATCACGATCACCGGGGGCATCGGTTTCAGCTTCTTCCAGCAGCAATTGCGTGGACACTACGGCTCGCAGCCCGAACACGTCACCGAACTGGTGACGCTGCGGCGGCTGCATCGTCTCGATCTCGCCCGCTCGGTCAGCGCGGTGCTGCCGCTCTCGCAAGCACCGGACGCGGTGCGGGCGCTGGAAACCAAACAGGGCAATCCGATTCGACTCGTCCTGCGCCCCTGAACGGGGTGCGTTTGCCCCGCCGACCAGGGCAAGTGCCGCCCCGCCGCATTGACACCGTCTGGCCCCGGTGAGAATGTGGGGACCCAGTCAACTCGCAAGTCCGCACGGCGCAAGGGGGATCCACGATGGCGGTAGTCGCCGGCGGTGTGTTCATCGACTGGGAACAACTGACCGGACAGTCCAAATTCGTCGTGGACCTGATCACCTTCCCGATCTTCAGCGCGGTGGCCGGCTGGCTCACCAACTGGACCGGCGTGCTGATGTTGTTCTGGCCGTTGCAATTTCGCGGCGTCCGGATTCCGGGACTGAAGGTGCTGTACCCCTATTTCCCACGCCGGGTGCAGGTGCTGCCGACGTTTTCCGGCGACGGTAGACAACTCGGTTTCCAAGGCTTCATCCCCGCTCGCGCGGAGAAGATGGCCAGCATCTGCGTGGATATGGCAATCATGCGGATCGGCAGCCCGCGCGATTTCATCCACGAACTCGATCTGGAAGGTATCGCCGACTACATCGCCGACCGCGCGCACGAACAGTTGCAGCAGATCGTCGACGATGTGATGTACCGCGAGAATCCGGAACTGTGGCGAGCCGTACCGCGCCCGGCGAAACAGATTCTCTACCAGCGCATCGACCGCGAACTGCCGAAACTGTGCCGGCGCGGATTCGAGCAACTCGGTGACAATGTCGACCACCTCATCGACATCAAGAGTTTCGTCATCCGCTATCTGCAGGCCAATCCGGAGATCCTCAAGGATCTGACCACCACGATCGCCGCGCCGGAGCTGCGGTTCATGGTGCGGATCGGCCTGCTCGGCGCCCCGTTCGGCGTCCTGCTGGCGCTGTACATGCATGTCCACTCCGACATTCCGGTGATCGGCTGGCTCCCGGGATGGCTGGTGGTACTGGCCGCGGCCGCCACCATCGGCGTGCTGGTGAACATGATCGCCATCAAGATGGTGTTCGAGCCCGGCGATCCACAGCCGCGCTACAAATACCTCTGGCGGCAGGCACTGCTGGCCAAGCGGCAACCGCAGGCCGCCGACGACCTCGCCCAGATTCTGGCCTATCAGGTGCTGACCCTGCCGAATCTGGCGGCGGAACTGCTGGACGGACCCAACGGGGACAAGACCCGTCAGCTCGTGGAGCATCTGATCGCCGACGAGATCCGCGCCCAGCTGGGACCCACGCGCTCGGTCGTGCGCGCCGCCTTCGGTGCGCGGCAGTTCGACAACCTGCAGGTCGGCGCCGCCGGGGCCGCGGTGAGCCTGGCGCCGAGCCTGGTGCAGGACGAGGCCTTCGCCTTGGACCAGGCCAAGAAGATCGACGAATTCGCGGCGCGGAAACTCAAGCAGCTCACGCCCGGTGAGTTCATGGAGATGTTCTACGCCTCGGTCGAACAGGACGCCTGGCTGCTCTATCTGCACGGCGCGGCACTGGGCCTGCTAGTGGGCGGCGTGCACCTGCTGATCTTCGGCTGGTGACAAACAAGCACGCATGCTTGCATTTTTTTCGGGGCATTGCCATGCTTTCGGTCATGGCTGACCTAGAGGCGCTGCTCGACGACTTCGAGGCCGAATGCGCGGACCTGGACCGGCTGGTCGCGCCACTGGATCCGGCCGGCTGGGCGCGGGAGACACCGGCCCCAGGATGGACCATCGCCCATCAGATCGCCCATCTGACCTGGACCGACGAGGTGTCGACGATCGCGGCGACCGATGCCGAGGCGTTCGCCGAGTTGCTGCGCGAGGCGACCGCGAAGATCGCGACCTTCGTCGACGACGCGGCCGCCGAGGTGGCGACCACACCGGCGCCCGAACTGCTCGCGCGGTGGCGGCGGGGTCGGGCCGGTCTGGCCAAGGCGCTGCGCGCGGTGCCCGCGGGCACGAAGTTGCCCTGGTTCGGACCGCCGATGAGCCCGATGTCGATGGTGAGCGCGCGGTTGATGGAGACCTGGGCCCATGGTCAGGACGTCGCCGATGCGCTGGGCGCGGTGCGGACCCCGACGGCGCGCCTGCGCAATATCGCGCATATCGGCGTCCGGACCCGCGATTTCGCCTATACCGTGCACGGCCGCCAGGCCCCCGCGGAACCGTTCCGAGTCGAGCTCACGGCACCGGACGGGTCGATCTGGAGCTGGGGTCCCGAGGATGCCGCGCAACGAGTGAATGGTTCGGCATTGGACTTCTGCCTGCTGGTGACGCAGCGCCGGCATCGCGACGATCTGCCGTTGACGGCGACGGGAACCGACGCCGCGCAGTGGCTGACGATCGCACAGGCCTTCGCCGGGCCCCCGGGATCGGGGCGCGATGCCGGCCAATTCGCCTGAAAAGTTCCGGTTCGAGCGGGCGAGCGCCGACTCAGGTTGCGACGTGCTTGTGGCCGACCGGACGCCGTTGGCCGGAGGACTTCGAGATCGCAGCTCGAAGTTGACGCTCGCCAGCTTTCTCGGGTTACCCGGCGTCGATCCGGCGCAAACCTTCGCACCGCTCGGTGGCCGGCGGCGTACCGGCACCGACCGAATGGGGTGAACAGCGGTTTTCACGCCGCTACGCCCGCTGTTGTGATCTTGACCGCAGGCCTCGGAATCCCTTGCGCCAGGCAGTAACCTGGACGTGCGTACGACTTTCAACGGTGCGGGTCGGCCACGAGGGGAACCAGGGGAGAGGGAAGGACGCACCGCTATGGCTCAGTCCGCGCAGTCCCGGTCCACCGGCCAAATTCTGCAATACACCGCTGTCGTGCTCGCCGGAATGGCGAGTATCGGCCTGACCGTCGCCGCCGGAACCTATGTCGTCAACCAGATCGGCGGCGCGGGCCTACCGGCCGTCATCGGCTCCGGCGAGCGAGGCGACACGCTCGTCCCGGCGCCCGACACCCGCCAATCCGACACGTCGTCGAACACCGGCCCGGCCACCACCGGTT
Organism: Nocardia nova NBRC 15556; assembly: GCF_001613005.1. Lineage (GTDB taxonomy): Bacteria > Actinomycetota > Actinomycetes > Mycobacteriales > Mycobacteriaceae > Nocardia > Nocardia nova. Next base: position 90,494 of record NZ_BDBN01000036.1, read on the forward strand.
CGTGGGAGGCGGCCGCGGCCTCACGCCGCCTGCCCGCCTTCGCGGCCGACGCCGCGGCGATGCCGGCACGTCTCGTGCCCGAATCGGCGGACCGCTCACCGAATACCGAAACATCCTCGGCGACAACCGGCCCCGGCGGCGTCGGGGGCCGCCTGAACCTCACCGGCGAAACCTACGTCGGGGCGAATCTGTCCAGGACACAACAGCATTCGTTCGCCGTCACCGTCGACACGAATGTGCCGTCGGCACTGGGCGCGAACGGCTCCCCGGATCAGCGGCCGGGCGCCGCGCCGAATGCGGTGACCGAATTCCGTACCGACGTCGACGTGCACAGTGGTGAGTTCAGCGTCGCGATGAGCGATCCGCTCCTGGGCCGCCACGACGTTCAGGTCCAGCGGCACGCGCGGCCGGCTCCAATGCCGTCGCACCATCCACAGCAGATTCCCGCGGACCCGGCCGGCACCGATTCGACGGAACCGACGGTGGGCCCGGCGACCACGGCGGCAGCCGGTTCGCCCACCGCGGCAGCCGGGTTGACCACAGCGCCACCGGATTCCACGCTGGCATAGCGTTTCGACGCCCTCCCGGCCGGGTACCGTCAAGGTGCCTGGCCGGTTGTCGTCTGTGCCCGCTCCCGTCGAGCACACTCGAAACGTACTGGTCGTTTGCCGCATTTGTCCTTGTCAGCGGTTATCCGCCACTCGACGTGCGGAGCGCACGTTATTCCCCGGTAACCGTTTAATAAAAAGGAATTCTGTAGTACTTTTGTGGCAAGCGTGGAACAGGGAGGGCCTATGGGCCACATCAGGTACGCGAGCGACGTCGGGGCTCCGGTGGAGGTCGCATTCACGTACACCGACAACCATCTGTTCGTCCCGGATTGGATGTTCGGCATCGCAGCGTTCGAACCCGTCGGCGAGGCCGGCCACGGACCGGG
>NZ_BDBN01000037.1 GCF_001613005.1 Nocardia nova NBRC 15556
TCCGCGGCCGGCAGCGGTTCCGCCTCGGCGACCGGCGCGGCCGGTGCCGCGGAGAGGGTCACCGGGGCCGGGGCGGCCATGCGCGCTCCCGACCGCGGCGGGTGCCGCGGCGACCTCGATCGGCGTGGAAATCGGTGGCGCCGTAACGCTTTCGAGGTTGTCGGGCCGCGCGGCCAGCAGTCCCTCGGGTACGTAGACCATCGCGCGCATACCACCGTAGATATTGGGTCCGTCGATGTACACGGTGAAGCCGTAGCGGCGGGCCAGTGCGGCGATGCCCGGGAAACCCACCCGCGGGGTCGGGCCCAGTTGGTGGATGTCGACGGTGCGCTCGCCGGCGAGGACCTGGCGGGCCTCTTCCATCTGTTCGGGGTTCATCCGCACGCCGGCGTCGTCGATGATCACCGTCAGGCCGTGGTGGCCTTCCTGGAAGGTGACGTCCACGAAGGAGGTGGGCGGCGAGTAACGCAGCGCGTTGTCCAGCAGGGTGGCCATCGTGTGCACGAGCGGTTCGACCGCACGGCTGATGATCACCCGGTCGAGCTGCTGCGGCCGGATCCGGGTGAAGTCGCGGACGCGGCCGATGGCGCCGCCGACGATGTCGGTCAGCGACTGCTGCGGCCAGCGGCGACCGGGCAGACCGCCACAGACGATCACGTACGACTGCGCCTGGCGGATCATCTGCTGGACGCTGTGGTCGATGCGGATCAGCGTCTCGTAGACGTCGTCCCCGCGGTGCTGGCGCAGTGCGGCGCTCACCACCTGGCCGACGTCGGCGCCCAGGCTGACCACGGAGGTGCCGAACGCGCGGACCGCGGCGCTGGTCGCCTCGCGGGAGGCGTTCTCGACCTGCTCGCGGATGCTGGCCTCGGTGGCGGAGATCGCCTGCTGCTTCTCGTATTCCAGCTCATGGCTGGTGCGCTCATGGGTTTCGGCGGCCACTCGGTGCAGGTCGTCGGCGTAACGCTCGGTCAGCCGCTGCAGCAGCTGGGCGAAGCGAGAACCGCCGCGGTCGATGGCGGGCAATTCGACCGTCGATTCGGCGCGGCGCACCGAGTCGGCCACCAAACCCATTGTGGTGCTCGTGAAATGTTCGAGCTCGTCCTCGTGGGCGCGCAATTCCGCCTCGGCACTGCGGGCACGGGCGCGCTGCTGCGACGCGTAATACGCGGCGTACAGAGCTCCCGCGATCGTCAGTATCAGAATGGCGGCGAGGATCCACGAAAGAGTCACGGCGGTAGCTTGATTCATCAGTTCCCTCGGTGCCGGATTTCCGGCCGCTTCGTCCTTTCCAACTCGACGACCGCGATCGGCGCGGCCGGGATAACACTCAGGTCGGACGGCGGGAACGCGGCAGGCAGGATGATACTGCACCTAACCTGGAGGAGACCTCGAAGCGCTTACCGGACAGGCGAATTCAGCATCGACCCACCGGCGGGAGGATCCCGATCGGCCCCAGCACCCGACGACAGCAAAGATAGCAGCAATTCCGTGTGGCAGCGACCGATTCGTTATCTACGGCTCGGTAGGAATATCTTCATCGCCGGTGTTTCGCAATCGTCCTGTTTCGGTGCGGCTCAACCCACCTCGAAAGATGGCGCAATTCCGCTCAGGGCGGTGGCGACGGCGAGGTGTAACCGCAGGTCAGCGGGCGCGTGATCGTCGGGGGCCCAAGATATTTCCTCCATCGCCCGCAGAAACGCCCACCGGCACGCGCGGCCGGGGTCGACGCCGGTGGCCGCGGCCGTATCGGTGACCATTCGTTTCGCGTGCTCGGCGGTCGGCAAGCGCTGAATCCGAATCATGATCAGGAAACCGATATCGAATGCGGCCTCACCGAGATACGGCTTCGGGTCGATCAGCAGCCACGGCTCCCGTTCGGCGGCAACGATATTGCCCAGGTGGGTATCGCGGTTGACGAGGACCGGCGGTCCCTGCGGCCGGGCGAGTTCGGCGCATCGAGCCACCGCGGCGTCCAGTAGGGTGGACGGAACGGCGTGGACCAGTTCGGATTTCGGTTGCCCGAAGCGGACGGACCAGTCGGCGAGCACAGCGGAAACGGTGGGAATGTCCGGATATCCGTCCGGCAGCGCGACGGGCGGGCGGCGCAGACGCCGGTACAACCGGCAGGCCACATCGACCTTGTCCGCATGTTCGGGCAGGCCTTCCAGGCTCGGGAATCCGGGCTGCGCCAGCAGTGGCGTGCCCGGCCGGGCACACTCGAGCAGGAGCGCGCCGCTACCGGGGTCGTAGTCGTGGAGGCGGACCGCTCCGTCGCCGTCGTAGCAGTACAGGCCGGCCGCCTCGCCGACGTTCTCCTCGTCGACGACCGGAATCTTCAGCACCGCCACCGAACCGTCGGCGCGGCGGACGGGGGCGGCGTAGGAGTGGGTGCCACCGGCGAAGGCGGCGCCGAGCGAGGTCAGCTGCCACTGCGCGCACAGCGCCTCGACGCGCTCGGGAAGTTCGGTGAGCCAGGTCCGGCCGCGCGCGCCGAAGACCGTGCTCACGGTCTCGACGACCTCGGGTGGGAGTGCGATCGGCGGTCCGGTCGGAGTCGGCACGGCCTCAGCCTGGCCGAGGGCAGCGGAGGAGCGCAAGCGGATTATCGCCTGCCCCAGGTGGTTCCGGGTGATGTTCCCCCGCGTGTGGCGATGGTCGCCTCTAGGCTTGGGCCGTGGGAAACGAGCACGTGCGGGCCTCGGACGCGGACCGGGAGAAGATCGTCGAGCGGTTGCGCACGGCGATGAACGAGGGGCGATTGAATCTCGCCGAATTCGACGATCGGGTCCAGCAGGTCTACGCCGCGCGTACCTACGGGGAGTTGTCGCCGATCCTGTCGGATCTGCCCGCGGTGCGGGATCGGCCGGGCGCCGCGCGGCCCGGGCGGGTGCCGCCGTGGGTGCTGATCATGTGGACGCCGTGGATCTTCGTCAACATCCTGTGCGTCGTGATCTGGCTGGCCACCGGCGCCGGGTACTTCTGGCCGTTCTGGGTCGCGGTGCCGTGGGGGCTGGCGCTGTGCATACCGACCGTCATCGGCATCACCGTCGGCGGGAACCAGGCGCAGCGGCCACCGGACTGAACAGCGCGGACCGAGCACGCGGACGGAACGCAGACGGCTCGCCGAACCGATACCGCGAGGTACCGATTCGGCGAGCCGTACTCCCTGCAGGGGTCTCGATCAGCCCTTGTGGGTCTTGACCGCCTCGGTCAGCTGCGGCGCGACGTTGAACAGGTCGCCCACGATGCCGTAGTCGCTGATCTCGAAGATCGGCGCCTCTTCGTCCTTGTTGACGGCGACGATGGTCTTCGAGGTCTGCATGCCGGCGCGGTGCTGGATCGCGCCCGAAATGCCCAGGGCCACATACAGCTGCGGCGACACGGTCTTACCGGTCTGGCCGACCTGGAACTGGCCCGGGTAGTAGCCCGAGTCGACGGCGGCACGCGAGGCGCCGACCGCGGCACCCAGCGCGTCGGCCAGCGGCTCGACGACCTTGTGGAAGTTGTCCTCGCTGCCGACGCCGCGACCACCGGAGACCACGATGGTGGCCTCGGTGAGTTCCGGACGGTCGCCACCGACGACGGGCTCGCGGGAGGTCACCTTGGTGACGCCCTCTTCCTGAGCCGGAACCTCGACGGTCACCTTCTCACCGGCGCCGGCCTGCGGAGCCGCCTCGATCGCACCCGGGCGCACCGAGATCACCGGCACGTCGCCGGTGGCCTTGGCGTCCACGGTGAACGCGCCACCGAAGATGGAGTGGACCGCGGTGCCGTCGGACTTGACGTCGATGACGTCGACCAGCAGGCCGGAGCCGATGCGGGCGGCCAGGCGACCCGACACCTCCTTGCCCTCGGCGGACGCGGCGACCAGCACGGCGGCCGGCGACGCCGACTCGACCAGACCGGCGAGCACGTCGACCTTCGGGGTGACCAGGAAGCCCTCGACGTCGTCGGACTCGGCGACGTAGATCTTCTCGGCACCGGCCGAGGTCAGCGCGTCGGCCAGCTTGTCGGCGGTGCCGGGCGCACCCAGCACGACCGCGGCCGGGGTGCCCAGCGTGCGGGCGGCGGTGAGGAGTTCGGTAGTGACCTTCTTGGGGGCACCTTCGGCGTGCTCGACGAGCACGAGTACTTCTGCCATGTTGCTTCTCCTGAAGTCTGTGGTGATTGCGCTCGGTGGGCTCAGATGATCTTCTGGCCGATGAGGTACTGCGCGACCTGGTTGCCGCCCTCGCCCTCGTCGACGACCTTCTCGCCCGCGGTGCGCGGCGGCTTCGGGGTGACACCGGAGACTGCGGTGCCGGCATTGCCCACGCCGACGGTCGACGGGTCGATGCCCAGGTCGGCCAGCGTGAACGTCTGCACTTCCTTCTTCTTCGCGGCCATGATGCCCTTGAAGGAGGGGAAGCGGGGTTCGTTGATCTTCTCGGTGACCGAGACGATGGCGGGCAGGTTCGCCTCGAGCTTGAACACGCCCTCGTCGGTCTCGCGCTCGCCGGAGATCTTGTCGCCGTCGACGGTCAGCTTGCGCAGGTGGGTGAGCTGCGGGATGCCCAGGTACTCGGCGATGATGGCCGGCACGGCGCCGGCGCGGCCGTCGGTGGCCTCGTTACCGGCGATGACGAGCTCGATGCCTTCGATCTGGCCCAGCGCACCGGCGAGCACCCACGCGGTCTGCACGGCGTCGGAACCGTGGATGGCGTCGTCCTTGACGTGGATGGCCTTGTCGGCACCCATGGACAGCGCCTTGCGGATGGCCTCGGTGGCGCGCTCGGGGCCCATGGCGAGAACGGTGACCTCGCCGCCCTGGGCTTCCTTGATCAGCAGAGCCTCTTCGACGGCACGCTCGTTGATCTCGTCCAGGATCGCGTCGGCGGCCTCCCGGTCGAGGGTGTAGTCACCATCGCTGAGCTTGCGCTCGGACCAGGTGTCGGGAACCTGCTTGATCAGTACGACGATGTTCGGCATTGGTCTTCGTCGACCTCCTGTTCTGGTGGCACGTGAGGTGGGGTCGCACGATCGGGTGGCCGTACGTCCACGTGAAAAGCTCCGTCACATCTAAAGCTCCGTCCGGGAGATTACCCTACATTAAGTTACTCACGGGTAACTTAGGGTGTGATGTTCTCCATGGCCGGTCCGGGCGCCGGTGTGATACAGGCAACCGCTAACGTCGATCCAATGAGTGAGGCTGTCGTCTCCCCGGTGAGCGGGGAGTCTGCCGGGGTGGAGTCGCTGCCACTGACCGGCGAACGGACCGTGCCGGGTATCGCGGAGGAGAACTACTGGTTCCGCCGACACGAGATCGTCTACGCGCGCCTGCTCGAACGATGCGCCGGGGCAACGGTTCTGGAGGCGGGCTCCGGCGAGGGCTACGGCGCGAACATGATCGCCGACGTCGCCACCCGGGTGATCGGCCTGGACTACGACACCAGCGCGGTGGAGCATGTGCGCGCGGCCTACCCCCGGGTCGAGATGATCCAGGGCAATCTCGCCGACCTGCCGCTCGACGACGCCTCGGTCGATGTGGTGGTGAACTTCCAGGTCATCGAACATCTCTGGGACCAGGGCCAATTCCTGCGCGAATGCCTGCGGGTGCTGCGCCCCGGCGGGCAGCTGCTGATCAGCACGCCGAACCGGATCACCTTCTCGCCCGGTCGCGATACGCCCTTGAACCCCTTCCACACTCGCGAGCTGAACGCCGCCGAACTCGCGGAACTGCTGGAGCAGGCCGGATTCCGCGTCGACGTGATGGCCGGTGTGCATCACGGCCCGGCGCTGGTCGCTCTGGACGAGCGGTGGGGCGGCTCGTTCATCGACGCGCAGATCGAGCGGGCGCTGGCCGGTGAACCCTGGCCCACCGAACTGACCGCGGCGGTGGCCGGTGTCCGCACCGACGATTTCGAACTGCGTCCGGCCTCGAATTCGGCCGTCCCGGCGTGGGATCCGGAGATCGATGCCAGCCTCGATCTGGTCGCCATCGCGGTGAAGCCGTGAGCGATTCGCGGGCGGTGCCGGGCCGGTTCACCCTGGTCCTGCATTCCCATCTGCCGTGGCTGGTCCATCACGGCCGCTGGCCGGTGGGTGAGGAATGGCTGTATCAATCGTGGGCGGCGTCCTATTTGCCGGTCGCCCGGGTGCTGAGAACCCTTGCCGCGGAAGGTCGTTCGCATCTGCTCAGCTTCGGCATCACGCCGGTGCTGGCCGCCCAGCTCGACGATCCGCACGCGCTGGCGGCCATGCACCACTGGCTGGGGAACTGGCAGATGCGCGCCGACGAGGCATCGATGGCCGGCAAGCGCGAGCTGGGCGGCTACGAACACGCACTGGCCGCCGAGGCCCTCGCCGATTTCGAGCAGCGGTGGCGGCACGGCGGTTCGCCGGTGTGGCGGGAGCTGATCGACGCCGAGGCGATCGAACTGCTGGGCGGTCCGCTGGCGCATCCGTTCCAGCCGCTGCTCGACGCGCGCCTGCGTGACTTCCAGTTGCGCGAAGGCCTGGCCGACGCGCGGCATCGCTGGGGGCGCACCCCGGCGGGGATCTGGGCGCCGGAATGCGGCTTCACACCGGGGATGGAAAGCGGCTATGCCGCAGCGGGTGTGACGCATTTCATGGTCGACGGTCCGGCGCTGCGCGGCGACACCACCCTCGGCCGGCCCGTCTGGGACAGCGATGTGGTCGCGTTCGGGCGGGATCTGCAGGTCAGCTATCGCGTGTGGTCGCCGAAATCCGGATATCCGGGCCAGGCCCACTACCGCGACTTCCATCACTACGACCACGAGACCGGTCTCAAACCGTCCCGCGTCACCGGCAAGCAGGTCGCGGGTCCGGACAAGGCGCCCTACGATCCCGTGGCCGCCGCGGCGGCGATCGAACGCGATGTGGCCGATTTCGTGGCGACCGTGCGCGAACGGCTGATCACCGAATCCGAGCGGATCGGCCGGCCGGCGCTGGTGGTGGCGGCCTTCGACACCGAACTGTTCGGCCACTGGTGGCACGAGGGGCCGCAGTGGCTGGAACAGGTGTTGCGCGCCCTGCCCGAGGCCGGGGTCACCGTGGGCACCCTCGCCGACGCGCGGGCGGACGGATTCGTCGGCGAACCCGTCGAGCTGGCCGATTCCTCGTGGGGTTCGGGTAAGGACTGGCGGGTGTGGGCCGGCGATCAGGTCCGCGACCTGGTCGAACTCAACGCCGAGATCGTGCGTGCGGCCCTGGACACCCTGGACAAGATGGCCGCGCAGTCCGACGGTCTGCGTGATCCGGTCGCCGATCAGCTGCTGCGCGAGGCGATTCTGGCCGTCTCCAGCGACTGGGCGTTCATGGTCAGCAAGGACTCCGCGGCCGGCTATGCCCGCGACCGCGCGCATCAGCACGCGCACGCCGTCCGCGAGATCGCCGGGGCCGTCACCGCGGGCCAACTCGCCAAAGCACGGCAGTTGGCGGCAGGATGGTACGCGGCCGACGGATTCTTCCCCGCTCTCGACGCGCGCCGACTCGACGCACGAGGTACGGACATCCCCGCAGTCGGTCACCGCTCGGCGGGAGCAACAGAAGGACCGGCATGAAGATCTTGATGGTGTCGTGGGAGTACCCACCGGTAGTTGTCGGTGGGCTCGGCCGGCACGTCCATCATCTGGCCGTCGAACTGGCGGCCGCCGGTCACGAGGTCGTGGTGCTGGCGCGCCGGCCGATGGGCACCGACGCCACGACGCACCCCACCCACACCTTCATCGAGGATCGGGTGCTGGTGGTCGCCGTCGCCGAGGATCCGCCCGCCTTCGACTTCGGCGAGGACATGCTCGCCTGGACCCTCGCCATGGGGCATGCGATGGTCCGCGCCGGTATCGCGTTGAGCAAACCGGGTATCGCCGAGGGCTGGACGCCGGATGTGGTGCACGCCCACGACTGGCTGGTCGCGCATTCGGCGATCGCCCTGGCCGAGTACTACGACGTGCCGCTGGTCTCGACCATTCATGCCACCGAGGCGGGCCGCCACAGCGGCTGGGTTTCGGGCCGGGTGAACAAGCAGGTCCATTCGGTCGAGTGGTGGCTGGCCCGCGAATCCGATGCCCTCATCACCTGTTCGACCTCGATGCAGGACGAGGTGGAAAAGCTCTACGGCCCCGAACTGGTGCCGGTGACGGTGATCCGCAACGGAATCGACGTGGGGGCGTGGACATTTCGCGACCGCGCGCCGCGTTCGGGTCCGCCGCGGCTGCTGTACGTGGGCCGGCTGGAATACGAGAAGGGCGTGCAGGACGCGATCGCCGCACTGCCGCGGATCCGTCGCGCACATCCCGGCGCCACGCTGACCATCGCGGGGGTGGGCACGCAGTTCGAATGGCTGCGCGAGCGCGCGCGGGTCCATCGGGTGGCCCGCGCGGTGAATTTCGCCGGCCGCCTGGACCACGCCGAACTACTGGGCTGGCTGCACGGCGCCGACGCGATCGTGCTGCCCAGCCGCTACGAGCCGTTCGGCATCGTCGCCCTCGAGGCCGCCGCGGCCGGAACGCCGCTGGTGACCTCCACCGCCGGCGGGCTCGGTGAGCTGGTCGTCGACGGAGTCACCGGCGCTTCGTTCGAACCGGCGGATGTGACCGGACTGGTCGAGGCGGTGACGGCCGTCCTCGACGATCCGATCGCGGCGCAGCAGCGTGCGTACGCGGCCCACGCGCGGCTGACCGCCGATTTCGCCTGGGATGTGGTGGCCGCGGAGACGATTCAGGTCTATCAGGCCGCCAAGCGCCGGGTCCGCAATCCGCTGGGCCGCCCGGTGATCACCGAACGCCCGCTGCCGGAACGGGATCCGAACAACCCGCTGTGATCGGCCGGGTCGCGGCGGCGGGTACCGGGCAGCGGGGGCAGAATTTTCGGTATGGCTGTTCCGACGACTCGACTGCTGGTGCTGGCCCTGGTGCGGCTGCTGCAACCCGTGCACGGTTACGACGTGCGGCGTGAGCTGCTGTCCTGGCATGCCGACGACTGGGCCAACGTCAAACCCGGATCGGTCTACGGTGCGCTGAACACCCTGCAGCGCGACGGGCTCATCGCCGTAGAGGGCGTGGGCCAGGACGGCGCGCGCCCGGAACGGACCTCGTATCGGCTGACGTCGGAGGGGGAGAAGGTGCTCGCCGATCTGATCCGGGAGGGTCTGTGGTCGGCCGAGCAGCCGAAACATCCGTATCACGCCGCGGTGGCGCTGTTCCCGTTCGCGCCGCGCGGCGATGTGATCGCGGCGTTGCGCAGCCGCATTCTGAAGTTCGAGGCCGATCTGGGCTATTTCGAGCGGGAGGAGCAGCGGATCCTGTCCGGCAGCGGCGATCCGACCGAAACCGAGCCGTATCACGTGGCCGACGCGATCGCGCTGGCCGCCGCCCATACCCGCGCCGACTTAGAGTGGTCGCGAAAAACCTTGCAGCGCATCGAGAACGGCGAGCTGGACGTCTGGTCCTCGGCGCCGTACACCCTCTTCGAGCATCCGCGGGACGACGCCGGAGCCGCAGTTGATCAAGACTGAATAGTAAAGCTTGACTATTTGAGCCGTCGTTCCTACCGTGTGCGGTATGGAAACGACGGCTACCGTTCGTGACCGCACCCGCACCTCGGCGATCCGAGTGCGGGGGCTGGCGCGGACGTTCACGACGAAAACGGGACCGGTGCAGGCCGTGAACGGCTTGGACTTCGAGGTCCGCGAGGGCGAGATCGTGGGACTGCTCGGTCCCAACGGCGCCGGTAAGACCACCACCCTGCGGATGATCGCGACGCTGCTCGCGCCGACCGCGGGCCAGGCGCGGATCGCCGACGCCGATCTCCGCGAGGCGCCGCGCGAGGTGCGGGCTCGCATCGGGTACGTCGCCCAGGGCGGCATGACCAACGACGATGAGCTGGTGATCGACCAATTGGTCCTGCAGGCAAGGCTTTTCGGGCTGAGCAAGGCCGAGGCGACGGCGAGTGCCGAACACCTCCTGCGGACGCTGGAACTGGACGGACTCGGCCGTCGGCGCTGCCGCGAGCTGTCCGGCGGGCAGCGCCGCCGCGTCGATATCGCGCTCGGCCTGGTGCATCGTCCGCGACTGGTCTACCTGGACGAGCCGACCACCGGGCTGGACCCGCAGAGCCGCGCGAACCTCTGGGAACATGTGCGGCGGTTGCGGTCCGAGGGCACGACGATCGTGCTCACCACGCACTACCTGGAGGAAGCCGACGCGCTGTGCGACCGGATCCTGGTCATGGATCACGGCGGCATCGTCGCCTCCGGCACGCCGGACGAGTTGAAACAGCGGATCTCCGGCGATGTGATCAGCCTCGACACCGCCGACGCACAGGCCGATCTCGCGATCGAGATCGCCGACTCGGTGCTGGAGTTGCGCTCGAAGCTGCGCGCCGACGGACTGGTGCATCTGACGGTGGCGCGCGGCGATGCCGCCGTGGTGCCGCTGCTGCGCGCACTGGACGAGCACGGCATCGTGCCCGGCGCGCTGACCGTGAAACGACCGAGCCTCGACGATGTGTTCCTCACCGTCACCGGGCGTTCGCTGCGGGAGGGAAAATGAGTTTTCTGCGGGAGACCGGGCTGGTGTTCTGGTCGCAACTGCGCACGCAGCTGCGCAATCCGGTGTGGGTGATCATCGGATTGAGTCAGCCCGTGCTGTATCTGGTGTTGTTCGGTCCGCTGGTGAAGGCGATCGCACCCGCGCTGGGCGCCGATACCGACCCCTGGAAGGTGCTGACGCCCGCCCTGGTCATCCAGGTCGGACTGTTCGGTTCCATGTTCGCGGGATTCGCGATGGTGCAGGAACTGCGGGCCGGCGTGATCGAACGCCAGCGCGTCACCCCGGCCCACCGCGGCGCACTGCTGGTGGGCCGGGTGCTCAAGGATATGGTCGTGCTGATCGTGCAGGCGCTGGTCCTGGTCGCGGTCGCGATGGCGGCATTCTCGTTGCGGCCCAGCGCTTTCGGGCTGATCGCCTCGGTGCTGCTGATTTCGGTGATGGCGGCCGGGCTGGCCTCGGGGTCGTATGCGCTGGCGCTGTGGGCGCGTTCGGAGGACACCTTGGCGTCGGTGCTCAACAGCGTCTCGGTGCCGCTGATGCTGCTGTCGGGCATCCTGCTGCCGATGAGCCTGGCGCCGCACTGGCTGCGGATCATCGCCGACATCAATCCGTTCCAGCACACCGTCGAGGCCGCGCGGGCATTGTTCCGCGGTGATTTCGCGGTCACCGAGGTCTATCTCGGCACCGGGCTGACGGTTGCGGTGGCCGTACTGCTGATGGTGGTCGGCGCCCGCAGCTTCGCCCGCGAGAACGCCTGACCGCTACTCGTTACCGCCACGCCGGTGCGTCCGACGTGGCGGTTTCGGGCGTGTGGGCCAACTCGGGGGAACGACGCAGTGAACGTTCGGTGTGACGGGGATCTCGTTCACCGGACTGGCATTCGCTCGACACTCGAACGTCGCCGCCTCGCCGAATCGGCCTGGCTTCATCGACACCATGACGCCATCGTCCGTGCTGAACCCGACCCGCACGACAGGCCCAGGGGTGGCGGCGCCACAGTACTCCCTGGTTGTGTCCTCCGATCTCGACCATCGCCGGGCCGCGCAGCGGCTGCGCTACCGGGTGTTCGCCGGCGAACCCGGATTCGACATTCCCTTCAGCGCCGAGGGCCTGGACGCCGACCGGTTCGACGAGCACTGCGATCATCTGCTGGTCCGCGACGACGCCTCCGGCGAATTCGTCGGCTGCTACCGGATGCTGCCGCCGGACAAGGTGCGCGCCGCCGGCGGGTACTACACGGCCACCGAATTCGATCTGAGCGCCATGGATCCCGAAGGACGCCGGATCGTCGAAATGGGCCGCGCCTGCGTGGTTCCGGACCATCGCAACGGCTCGGTGCTGACCCTGATGTGGGCCGGAATCCTGCACTACATCCAGCTCACCGGCTACGACTGGGTGATGGGCTGCGTCTCGGTGCCGATGCGCGACACCCCCGCCGATCCGCCCGGCGCGAACGTGGCCGCGGTCCGGGATCTGTTGCTGAGCAAGCACGCCGGTGATCCGGCCCGCCGCGTGCGCCCGTACCGCCCGGTCGTGGTCGACGGCCGCGGGCTCGACGAACTGGCCGCCCCGGCCCGGCCGAAACTTCCCCCGCTGCTGCGCGGTTATCTGCGCCTGGGCGCCGAGATCTGCGGTGAACCGGCCCACGACCCGGATTTCGGCGTCGCGGATTTCGTCGCCCTCCTCGGCCTGGAAACGATCAACACCCGCTACCTGGAACGCCTGCAGAGCGCCGCGGGAGCCATGGACGCTCGCGCGTCGGAAGGCACAGACGCCCGCGCGTCGGAAGGCGATGCCGCGCGGGCCCGCGATACGGGCGGAGGAGCACGATGACCGAGACAACCGATTTCCGAAGCGGCGCGGACACTGTCGGCCGGACCGCGGCCGAGGCCGCCGGCGCGGCAGTGGAGACGCCGTTCGATCCTCGGCCCGTGGCGGAACCGGCGGTCCACGCATGGATGCCCGCGAGTCCGTGCGGCGCCGGCTGTGTGGCCGTGCCCGACACCGCGGGCACGGTGCGGACTGTGGCGCGGATCGCGGGTGTGGTGGGGTTGCTGGTGGCGTTTCCGGTGGTGAACGTGGTGACGCCGGCTGCCCGGCGGACGGCCTTGCATCGCCGGTACGCACGGGCTGCCTTGCGCTGCTGCGGAATCGCTTTGCGTGTCGTCGACGAGCGGGGCGCGGTCGACGCGGGCGCGGTGCGAGTCGAGAGTGCGGTGCGCGGCGGCGGTGCTGCGGGTGATTCCGGGCGCGGCCTGCTGGTGGTGGCCGCGCACGTCGGATGGTCCGATGTGCTGGCGTTGGCGGCGTTCTCGCCGATGGGCTTCGTGGCCCGCGGCGATCTGGTGTCGTGGCCGGTGCTGGGGCAGCTGGCCCGGCTCATGCGAGTGATCCCGATCGATCGGGATCGGTTGCGGCAGCTGCCCGAGGTGATCGCGGCGATGTCGGCACGGCTGGCGGCGGGGGAGCGGGTCGGCCTGTTCCCCGAGGGCACGACCTGGTGTGGCCGGGCGCACGGCCGGATGCGACCCGCGCTGTTCCAGGCCGCGGTCGACACCGCCACGCCGGTACAGCCGATCCGGCTGCGCTATCTGAACGGCGCCGGCGAGACGTCGACGGTTCCCGGCTTCGTCGGTGTGGACACCTTCCTCGACTCGGCCCGTCGCGTCCTGCGCGCCAAGGGCATCGTCGCCGAACTCGTCCTGCTGCCGATCGAGGAACCGGGCACCGACCGTCACGACCTGGCCGTGCGCTGCGATCGCGCGATCCGCGGCCGCACCGAGGTGCGCATCGACGCCCACGCCACGGCAGTCGGCACCGGCCCGACCCGCGAGATCGTCGTCGCCGAAGCGGTCTCCTGACCGCACCGACCGGCGCTCAGTCGTGCGGGATCAGGCGGTGGGCGGTCAGGACGATGTGGTCGACCCGGCTGCGCAGGGCGGTGTTCTCCCCGTTCAGGCGGCGGAACTCCTGCATGAACTGCGCGGCCAGATCCCGCAGCTTGGTGTTGGTCTCCTGCGAACGCCAGCTCAGCACCCGGAACGCCTGTTCGGGACTGATGCCGTAGGCCAGCGTCAGCGCGCCCTTGGCCTGTTCGATCACCGCGCGGGACTCGATCACCTCGGGCAGCACCTCCGACAGCGCGTCGTTGCGCTCCTCGGCGATCGTCTCGGTGACGTCGACGAAATATCCGCTGGCCCCGACCACCGCGCCGTCGTCGTCGGTGAGCTGCTCGCCGACGACGATGATGTCGTGGGTGTCCCCGTCGGCGTCGACGATGCGGTGCTGGCCGCAGATCGGGTCGCCGGTTTTCACCGAGATCGCGATGCTGGCCGCCAGTTCCTCGCGGTCGTCCGGATGTTTGTGCGATATGAGCAGTTCGGTGGTGGGTTGAGTATCGGCGCCCTGATACCCGTACATCTGCGCCACTTCGTCCGACCATTCCCAGCGCTGATCGGCGAACCAGAATCGGAACCAGCCGACGTGATCGCAGGACTGGGCGCCGAGCACGCTCGTCAGGGGATCGAGCGGCGCGATGCGTGGCGACTGTTCCGTACTCACGTTCCACAGTATCCGCCGTATTGCGGTCGGTTGTTACACCAGGTCGGACGGGATGTGACGTGCCCCGCGCACGTTATCTGTTTGGTATGGGGGTTTCGGGGCATCTTTCCGTCGGTACACAGGACATCCAACTCGGAGAGGACCGGGATCAGTCGTGGTTGCGTTGCTCATGGTGATCGGCTCGGTATCACTGATCGTCATTGCGGTGCACGCGGCGGTGGTCGCGGTGTGGACGGCGAAATTGCGCCTTCGGCGCACCTCGGCCGCCATCCGCGCGGGGGCGCCTCTCGTAGCGAAAACGGTGGTGCACCAGCCTCTCCTCCGATCTCGGGCAGGTGCCGACGCGACCTCCTGATCGTGGCCTGCCCCATGGTGCGCGCAGCGTGGTCGGCCGGGGTCCGATAGGATCGGCAAGCCTCACGGTCGAAAAACGGGCCGCTGAGCAAGTCGGCGTGCGCTCGGGCCGCCACTTCGTTGATCGGAGGCAGCATTGTCGAAGCGTGCCGTCCCAGGCACGGTTGCTGTTCCCTCGTCGCGGTCCGATGCAGCCGGTGCGCTGCGGGCCGACATCGTGCGACCTCGTCGCATCGGCGACGCGACCCCGCGGCCCCGCCCGGCCGCGGTGATGGAACAGTCCCCGCGGTTTCGCGATGTATCCGGCCGTTCCGCGGGCCACTCGTCCGAGGGTCCCACTTCCGCATCCGTTCGAGACGACGGCCGCGGCTCCACCGTGCGCCCGCCCCTCGACGGCGTCACGCCACTGGGCACCGCCTCCCCGCTCGGGCAGACGATCCTGCTGGTCGAGGACGACCCGGGGGATGCCCTGCTGGTCGAGGAACTCGTTGCCGACGGTGCGCCCGGTGTGCGCCTGGAACATGTGCGCTCGCTCGCCGAAGCGGGTGCGTGGCTGGCCGCGGGCCTGCCCGACTGTGTGCTGCTCGATCTGAACCTGCCCGACTCCCACGGCTTGGACGCGCTCGCGCAGTTGCGCGAGTACACCGATCAGGTCGCGGTCGTGGTGATGACCGGCCTGGACGAGGAACAGACCGGCCTGGCCGCGGTGGCGGCCGGGGCGCAGGACTATCTGGTGAAGGGCCGGGTCGAGCCGGAGTGGTTCGGCCGGGCCGTGCGCTATGCGATTCAGCGCAAACAGGCCGAGCGCACCACCGCGGCGCTGCGCGCGAGCACCATGCGCGCCCAGGAGAACGCCCGCCTGGAACGCGGGCTGCTCCCCAAGCCACTGCTGCGCGGTGCGCCGATCGTCGATGTGGTCTCGCGGTATCGGCCCGGACGCGCGCATTCGCTGCTCGGCGGCGATTTCTACGACGTCGTCCAGGAGGCCGACGGCACGGTGCACGCGTTGATCGGCGATGTGGCCGGCCACGGCCCGGACGAGGCCGCGATCGGCGTGGGTCTGCGGTTGGCTTGGCGCACACTGGTATTCAGCGGCATCACCGGGCCCCGGCAGCTGCAACTGCTGGAGGAGGTGCTGGTTGCCGAACGCACCGGACCACAGACCTTCGCCACCCTCACCACGCTGTACGCCCCGCCCGGTCGCGGCGCCGTGGAGGTGATCCGGGCCGGTCACCCCGGCATGCTCGTCCACTCGCCGACCGGCACCGAATGGCTGGAGGTGCCCGGCGGACCGGCCCTGGGCTTCATGCCGGGCCGGACGGACTGGCCGGTCACGGAGGTGGCCATGCCGGCCGGTACCGGGCTGGTGCTGTTCACCGACGGCCTGTTCGAGGTGCGTACCGGTGCGGGCGACTGGCTGGGCGAGGACGGCCTGCTGGCGATGGCGCAAGGGGTGTCGGTCGAACAGCCCGCCCGTTATCTGGACGAACTGCTGGGCCAGGTCGAATCCGCGGCTGCCCCGGCCGGCGGACTCGACGACGATTTGGCGATCGTCTATCTGCGCTGGCACGGGGGTGAGTGGGTCCGGTGAGCGACGTCCGACACCGCGAGGGGATCGTCGGCCGGCTCACCGCACAGATGTGGTTTCAGCTGGTCCTCGCCCTGATGCTCGTGGTGGTGATCGCCGGTGCGATCGCCTCCGCGCAAGTGATCGCCCATACCGACGCCATCGAAGACCGGCTGCTCGATCGCGCCCAGCCGGCCGCGACCGAGGCCTATCGGCTGCAGGCCGCCCTGGTCAACCAGGAAACCGGCCTGCGCGGCTACGCGATCTCGGCCGATGAGCAGTTCATGCAGCCCTACAACCAGGGTGTCGCCGACGAGGCCACCGCCGCGGGCCGCCTGCGTGAGCTGGCCGCCGGCCGCACCACACTGCTCGACGATCTGGACGCCGTCGAGGCCGCCGCCCAGCGCTGGCGTTCCGAATACGTGCAGCCGATGATCGCGGCGGCGGGCAAGGTATCGCCGGCCGAATCCTCCGCCCTGGTCACCCGTGGCAAGGCCTTGTTCGACGAGTTGCGCAAGAAGTTCGCCGCGCAGAACGCGGATTCCGCGGCCGCGATCGCCACGGACCGCCGCGACCTCGATCACGCGCGCACCGTGCGCGACAGCGTGCTGATCGCGGTGGTGGTCCTCATCCTGCTCACCGGCCTGGCACTGACCGTGCTGATCCGGCGGCTGGTCGCTCGCCCGCTCGACGAGCTCACCGAGGCGTCCCGGCGGGTCTCGGCCGGCGAATTCGATCATCACATCGAGGCGCACGGCCCGGCCGACCTGGCCACGGTCGCCGACGCGGTCGAGGAGATGCGCGTGCGCATCGTCTCCGAACTGGGGTCCTCGCGGGCGCAGGAGCTGCAGCTCGCCCGGCAGGCCGACGATCTGGATCGCCAGACGGTCCAACTGCGCCGCTCGAACGCCGAACTCGAGCAGTTCGCCTACGTCGCCTCCCACGACCTGCAGGAGCCGCTGCGCAAGGTCGCCGCGTTCTGTCAGTTGCTGGAGAAGCGTTACGGCGATCAGCTCGACGAGCGGGCCAAACAGTACATCGACTACGCGGTCGACGGCGCCAAGCGGATGCAGCGGCTGATCAACGATCTGCTGACGTTCTCGCGCGTGGGCCGGGTGATCGAGGGCAACGAGCTCGTCGCCCTGGACTCGACGCTGAATTCGGCGATGGACAACCTGTCCGGCGCGATCGAGGAATCCGGCGCGGTGATCGAGCGTCCGGAGCAGTTGCCCGAAGTCGCGGGCCAGCCGACGCTGCTGACGATGTTGTGGCAGAACCTCATCGGCAATGCCGTGAAATTCCATACCCCCGGTACCGCGCCGGTCGTGCGCATCGAGTGCGAGCCGGGCGATCACCTGGACGAATGGCAATTCTCGGTGTCCGACAACGGCATCGGCATCCCGCCGGAATTCGCGGACAAGATCTTCGTGATCTTCCAGCGCCTGCACAATCGGGAGGACTACAGCGGCACCGGCATCGGCCTGGCGCTGTGCAAGAAGATCGTCGAGTACCACGGTGGCAATCTGTGGATCGACACCGAATACACCGGGGGCGCCCGGTTCCGTTTCACCCTGGCGACCCAGGCCGCCACGCTCGCACCGCTCGAACCCGTATCCGAAGGAGCCGACGCATGACCGCACCGGTGAGCCAGCCCATCGACATCCTGCTCGTGGAGGACGACCCCGGCGACGAGTTGATGACCCGGGAGGCGTTCGAGGACAACAAGATCGGCAATACGCTGCACGTCGCCCACGACGGTCAGGAAGCGCTCGACTTCCTCTACCGGCAGGGGGAATTCGCGCAGGCGCCGCGGCCCGATCTGATTCTGCTCGATCTGAACCTGCCGAAATACGACGGCCGCCAGGTTCTGGAAAAGATCAAATCCGATCCGGACCTCAGCCATATTCCGGTGGTCGTACTCACCACGTCGGCAGCCGAAGAGGACATTCTGCGCAGTTATCGACTGCACGCGAACGCCTACGTGACCAAACCGGTCGACCTGGATCAATTCATCGCCGCGATCAAGCACATCGACGAATTCTTCGTTCAGGTCGTCCGGTTGCCACGACAGCGATGACGCCGGCGGCGAGGAACGCGCCGGGCGGGCGCCGGATCAGGCCGAGGTGGTCTGCTCCGGCGCGGCCAGCGCGTCCGCGACGGTCGGGAACAGACGCAGCAACGCGTCCAGCGCGGTCACCTCGATCGGGCGGCGCACCGCGGGCGACGCGACCACTCGCAGACCGCCCGTCGCGGTGGACTGGGAGGTGGCCAGCAGCACGCTCAGCCCGGCCGATCCGAGGAAACGGACCTCGGTCATATCCAGCACCACGGCGGTGGGCTCGGCCTGCAGCGCCCGGTCGAGAGCCGATTGCAACTCCGGCGCGGAATTCATGTCCACCTCACCGGCCACGGTCACGACCACGGCCGAACCTTCCGTGCGCTGCTCGGTGCGCAGCAGCGGTGACACCCGCTCGCCGCTCATCGGGCCGACCCCAGCGCGAGGCGATTCGTACCGCATTTCGCCACTTCGATACCTCCGGCGTATTCCGATCTGCGCCGCTGTCCGCGGCGTGGCGACGATTCGCCGCTGACCAACATACCCGTTTCGGCGCGATCCGAACGGGGGCCGTCACCGCGATCGGAGGGCGTCCGGCGAGCGCTCGCGTACGCTGTGAAATCGTCTCGCGGCACGATATTTGGGAGCAAGGAATGGGCATGGTCGAGAAAGTGTCCCCGGACGCGGGGACCACTGCGGTCGGATTCCAGGTGCCGGCCGATGCGGCGCAATTGATGATGGTCCGGGCGTTGACCGAAACCGTCGCTCTGGTCGCCGATTTCGGTATCGACGAGGCCACCGATATTCGTCTCGCCGTCGACGAGGTGGTCAGCGCGCTGATCGTGGACGCGGCCGCCGGTTCCGTGATCGATTGCGCATTCACCGCGAGCGAGAACACCATGGACGTGCGCGTCGCCGCCGTCACCACGACCGCGGGTGGCCCGGACACCAACAGCTTCGGCTGGCACATCGTCTCGACTCTCACCCAATGGGTGAAGACCGAGAGTTCGGACTACGACGCAGCCGTGGGCGGGCACCCGACCGTCGTCGAGTTCCGCTGGGCACGTGGCGGAACAGATGTCGACTGAGAACGGTACCGGCACCGCCCGCCACCCCGACGGTTACGACGACGTCGCACCGCTGTTCGTCGAGCTCGCCGCCCTGCCCGAAGACGATCCGGAGCGCGACCGGCTGCGCGAACGAATCATCAACCGCTGCCTGCCGCTGGCCGAGCACATCGCGCGCAAGTTCAGCGGGCGCGGCGAGAACTTCGAGGATCTCCTGCAGATCGCCCGGGTCGGCCTGGTCGCGGCCGTCGACCGGTTCGATCCCTCGCAGGGGTCGCCGTTCCTCGCCTTCGCGGTGCCGACGGTGATGGGCGAGGTGCGCCGCCACTTCCGCGATCACACCTGGGCGCTGCGCGTGCCCCGGCGGATCAAGGAGATCCAGACCGCGCTGGGCCCGACCGTGGAGTCGCTGTCGCAACGGCTGGGCCGGATGCCGCGGGCGCGCGAGATCGCCGAGGAGATGGACGCCGATCTGGGTGAGGTGACGCAGGCACTGATCGCCCGCAACGCCTACCAGACTCAGTCGCTGGACACGCCGACCTCCGACGACGACAGTCGCTCCGGGAATGCGATCCTCGACACTCTGGGCGACGTCGATCCGACCTTCGGGGCGATCGATGACACTCTGACCGTGAAGCCGCTCATCGACGCCCTGCCGGAGAAGGAGCGGTACGTGCTGACCATGCGTTTCTTCGGCGGAATGACGCAGGAACAGATCGCGCACGAACTCGGCTGTTCCCAGATGCAGGTCTCGCGGATCCTGACCAGAACGCTCAAACAGTTGCGCGAGAAGGCGCTGCGCGACTGAGGTAGGCCGACGGCGCCGCATGGCGTACGGGAAAGGGGGTATCGCGGATGCCGAGGAGATCATCGAGTGGAGATCATCGGTTGCGATCGGAATGAGGACATGAGCGGATTTCCAGATCCCCCGGGCGACCCCGCCCCAGGGCCCGCGATACGCGAGCCGCACCCGCTACAGGTGGCCCCCTTCGAGGCGAATTTCCCGTCGCAGGCCGACCGGATCGCCGAGGTGCGCCACGATCTGCGGGCCTGGCTCGAGCGCGAGGGAGTCGGCTCGGAACAGATCTACGACCTGTTGCTGGCGGTGGACGAGGCGTGCACGAACGCCGTGGAACACGGCTACCGCGACGCCACCGGCATGGTCGGGCTGCGTGCTGAGATCAGCGGCTCGGACCTGTACCTGACCATCGTGGACCACGGCAGCTGGGAACCCCGTGCCGAGGTTCCGGATCCCGTGCGCGGGCGGGGACTGGCGATCATGCGCGCCCTGGTGCGCGACGTCGAGATCACCACCGGCGCCGACGGGACCCGTGTCGCGATGCGCGCCGAAATCGCTTCGGCGCCAACGCGTTCGGAGACGACCGCAGGGCGCGACCGGGGATAGTCCGTTAATCCGCCCGGAGAGCGGGTATGCGGAATACGGAAGGCGGCCGAGGCGAGCGCCGCGGCGGGACTTTTCGGGCCCGCACCCGGGTTGTACCGGTGCGAGACTGGGGGCGGGGACCCGATCCGAAGGAGGAAGCGTGACCGACACGCGCAAGGCGATTCTGGCAGGCGGATGCTTCTGGGGTATGCAGGAGCTGATCCGCAAGCAGCCGGGTGTGATTTCCACGCGCGTCGGATACACCGGCGGGCGCAACGATCACCCCACCTACCGCAACCATCCGGGCCACGCCGAGGCCGTGGAGATCGTCTACGACCCCGCGCGCACCGACTACCGGGCGCTGCTCGAGTTCTTCTTCCAGATCCACGATCCGTCGACGAAGGACCGCCAGGGCAACGACATCGGCAGCAGCTATCGGTCCGCGATCTTCTATCTCGACGACGAGCAGAAGGCGATCGCGCTCGACACCATCGCCGATGTGGACGCCTCCGGTCTGTGGCCGGGCAAGGTGGTCACCGAGGTGACCCCGGCGTCCGATTTCTGGGAGGCCGAACCCGAGCACCAGGATTACCTGCAGCGCTATCCGGAGGGCTACACCTGCCACTTCCCACGGCCGGGCTGGAAGCTGCCCAAGCGCGCCGCGACCTCGCAGTAGGCCGTCATGTCGGATCGCACCCGTCGCTCACGTATCGGCAACCCGCTGTCCGCTCTCGGACGGGCGATCGCGCGGATCCCGTGGGTGATGCGCACCGGTCCGGTCGTCGTCGTCCTGGAACGCATCATCCGCCGGCTCACCGGCGGCCGGCACGGAGTGCTCGATCTGGCGGGTCTGCCGTCGATGGAGTTGACGGTGCGCGGACGTAAATCCGGGTTGCCGCGGACGGTGTCGCTGCTGTACGTCCCGGATGGGCCCGAGCGGTATCTGCTGATCGGGTCCAACTGGGGGCGGCCGGAGCATCCGTCCTGGTCGGCGAATCTCGCCGCGGCCTCCGATGCCGAAATCCACAGCGGCGGTAAGCGAATCAAGGTGCGGGTCCGGCAGCTGAGCGGCGCCGAACGCGAGGAGGCGTGGGCCCGCGCGGTGGCCTATTGGCCCGGATACACCATGGAGCAGCGGCTGGCGGGCGCGCGCCGGTTCCGGCTGTTCGAACTGACGCCCATCTGAGCCGGGTTCGATCGTCCGCACCGGCCGGTTTCGCTCCCGCGACGAGCCGACCTGCTGGACAATGGGGCCGAGCCGACGATGTGCGGCCCGGCCCCAGGCGCCGCCGGAACGCACGGTGCGGACCGAGCGGCGACGGGTGAGATGCGGATGCGATCAGGACACGACAGTGCTCTGCTGCGGCGACGCGCGGCACTGGAACGGCAGTGGGCGCGTTGGGTTCCGAGCCCGCGCGATCTCCCGGCGAGCCCGGCCGTGTGTCCTCTCGAATCCGGCCCCGCCGCCTCCGACGCACCGGATGCCGACGCCCCCGATGCCGAGGCGGCGCAGCCCCGGGCCGATGTGGCGCAGTCCTGGGTGCGCTCGCGCGCGTTCGTCGATCCGGCCACCGACTGCGCGCCCGCCGTGGCCGGCGATGTCGCGTCGAAATGGGCCGATTCGCCGCTGCGCGGCCCCATCGCCGAACTCTCCGATCAGCTGCACAGCATCACCCACGACGCCGGATTCGTCGCCGCCGTCACCGACGAAGCGGGAACCATCCTGTGGTCCGACGGCGGCCAGGTGATGCGCCGCCGCGCCGAGCGGGTCGGTTTCACGCCCGGCGGTCGCTGGGACGAGAACCACATGGGCACCAACGCGCTGTCCCTGGCGTTGCACACCGGCCGCCCGAGCAGCGTGTTCTCCGCCGAACATCTGGTCGAGGCACTGCACGGCTGGGTCTGCTACTGCGCGCCGATCCGCGCTGCCGACGGCCGCCAGCTCGGTGTGCTGGATCTGTCCACCACCTGGGATCGCTCGCACCCGCTGGCCATGTCCACGGTGCTGTCGCTCACCGCGGCGGTGGAGGCGAAACTGCAAGGCGGCGTGGCGAATACGGCACCCGGGGTGCGACTGGAATGTCTCGGCGGCGCCGCGCTGACCCGGGGCGGGCGGCCGCTGCGCCTGCGCCGCCGGTTGCTCGAGATCCTCACCCTGCTCGCCCTCGAGCCCGACGGCTACACACCGGAACGGTTGCAGCTGGCCGTCTACGGCGACCGGCCCACCGGTTCCAGCACACTCAAGGCCGACGTCTCGCATCTGCGCCGCGCCACCGGCGGCGATATCAGCAATCGGGTCTATCGGCTGACCACACCGGTGTCCTGCGATGCGACCGATATGCTCGCCGCCCTGGCCGCCGGGGATACCGCCACCGCCGTGCGGCTGTATCGCGGCCCGCTGCTGCCGGGCTCGCAGACCCCGGGCGTCGTCGAATGGCGCGAATATCTGGAGGTCGGTATCCGCACCGCGGTGCTCTCGGCCGGCGAGGCCGAATACGCGCTGGACTACGGCGCCAAGGCGCCCGGTGACATCGAGATCCACGAACACGCGCTGCGGCTGCTGCCCGCTCGCGACGCGCGCCGCGCGGTGGCCGCCGCGCGCTTGCACAGCGCACTGCGAAGCTGATGGCGACGCGCCCCGCGGCATTCAACCTTGTGCCAACCCTCGGGGCTCATAGTGGTCCACATCACGACGTCCCCTGTCGTGATGCGACCCTTCGTGACTCATCGAGGAGCACCCGTCATGATCTACGCCAAGCCCGGCGCCGAAGGCAGCATCGTCTCCTACGCCGACCGCTACGACAATTTCATCGGTGGCGAATGGACGGCACCGGTCGAGGGCAGATACTTCGAGAATCCGTCGCCGGTCGACGGGGAGACCTTCTGTGAGGTGGCCCGGTCGTCGGCTGCCGATGTGGAGTTGGCGTTGGATGCCGCGCACGGCGCCGCCGACGCGTGGGGTGCGACGTCGGCCGCCGATCGCGCCAACATCTTGAACAAGATCGCCGATCGGATCGAGGCGAATCTCGACCAGCTCGCCGTCGCCGAAACCTGGGACAACGGCAAACCGGTCCGCGAAACCCTGGCCGCGGACCTGCCTTTGGCGGTCGATCACTTCCGCTACTTCGCCGGCGCCATCCGCGCCCAGGAAGGCGGTGTCAGCGAAATCGACGCCGACACCATCGCCTACCACTTCCACGAACCCCTCGGCGTGGTCGGCCAGATCATCCCGTGGAACTTCCCGATCCTGATGGCGACCTGGAAGCTGGCCCCGGCACTGGCCGCCGGCAACGCGGTCGTGCTCAAGCCCGCCGAGCAGACCCCGGCCTCGATCATGAAGGTGGTCGAGCTGATCGCCGATCTGCTCCCGCCGGGAGTTCTCAACGTGGTCAACGGTTTCGGCGTCGAAACCGGCAAGCCGCTGGCATCCAGCCCCCGCGTGGCCAAGGTCGCGTTCACCGGTGAAACCACCACCGGCCGGCTGATCATGCAGTACGCCAGCGAGAACATCATCCCCGTCACCCTCGAACTGGGCGGCAAGAGCCCCAACATCTTCCTGCCCGACGTGATGGCCGCCGACGACGCGTTCCTCGACAAAGCGGTCGAGGGCTTCGTGATGTTCGCCCTCAACCAGGGCGAGGTGTGCACTTGCCCCTCGCGCGCGCTGATCCACTCCTCGATCTACGACGAGTTCATGGCACGCTGCCTGGAACGGACCAAGGCCATCGTCAGCGGCAGCCCGCTCGACAGCGACACCATGATCGGCGCCCAGGCCAGCAACGACCAGTACGAAAAGATCCTGTCCTACATCGACATCGGCCGCAAAGAGGGCGCCGAGGTCCTCACCGGCGGCAGCCAGCGCAAGGTCGACGGCCTGCCGGGCGGGTTCTACGTCGAGCCGACCATCTTGAAGGGCACCAACGACATGCGGGTCTTCCAGGAGGAGATCTTCGGCCCCGTCGTCGCGGTCACCACCTTCGACTCGACCGAGGAAGCCCTCGCGATCGCCAACGACACCCTCTACGGCCTCGGCGCCGGAGTATGGAGCCGCGACGGCAACACCGCCTACCGGCTCGGCCGCGGCATCAAAGCCGGCCGGGTATGGACCAACTGCTACCACGCCTACCCCGCACACGCCGCCTTCGGCGGCTACAAGAAGTCCGGCATCGGCCGCGAGAACCACCGCATGATGCTCGACCACTACCAGCAGACCAAGAACCTGCTGGTCAGCTACTCACCGAACAAACTCGGCTTCTTCTGATGGGTACCCGCGTCGACCTGACCGAGGCAGCGGAGTCGTTGCTGGACAACCTGATTCGACAGCACGGCCCGGTCATGTTCCATCAGTCGGGTGGCTGTTGCGACGGTAGCGCGCCGATGTGCTTCCCGCGCGGGGAATTCCGCGTGGGCGCCTCGGATGTGCTGCTCGGCCGGGTCGGCGCCGATACTCCGTTCTGGATGAGCGCCGATCAGTACGAGTACTGGAAGCACACGTTTCTCACCGTCGATGTGGTGTCCGGGCGGGGGAGCGGATTCTCGCTCGAAGCTCCCGAGGGAGTGCGGTTCCTGATCCGGTCCCGGCTGCTCACCGATGACGAAGTGGCCGAACTCGATTCCGAGCCGCCGCCGCTCACCGGGGCGGAGGCGATGAGCTGACCGACGCCGCCGGCGAGGCGGATCCGCGGGTGCACACGGCCCGCAGATCCGTCTCGCCGCGGTGCGTGCGGCGTATTCTGGCCGGGATCGTTCGCGAGTATCCGTATCGAGGTGCCGCTCCAGAAACAGTGCCCGGCCCGCGGCATCGGTGACGAGAGGGGCCGCATGTCGGCGCGTACGGCATTGTTCATCACCTGCGTCAACGACGTCATGTATCCGGGAACCGGCCGGGCGGCGGTGGCCTTGCTGCGCCGGCTCGGCGTCGAGGTCGAATTCCCGATGGCCCAGAGTTGTTGCGGCCAGATGCATGCCAACACCGGGTATCGGGCCGACACCGCGAAAATGGCCCGGCATTTCGTCTCGGTGTTCGGTGACTACGACCGGATCGTCGTGCCGTCCGCCTCGTGCGGCGCCGCGCCGCGCGAGTTCTACCGGGTGGTGGCCGAGCAGGTCGGTGACTCCGGGCTGGCTCGCGATGCCGAGGCGCTGCTCCCCAGAATCCGGGAGCTGACCGAATTCCTCACCGACGACCTGGATGTCGTCGACGTGGGCGCCTATTTCCCGCATCGGGTGACCTACCATCCGACCTGCCATTCGCTGCGCGTGCAGCGCATCGGCGACCGGCCGTACCGATTGTTGCGGGCGGTGGCCGGATTGGAGCTGATCGAATTGCCCGCGGCCGACGAATGCTGCGGATTCGGTGGCACGTTTTCGGTGAAGAACGCCGCCGCCTCCGGCGCGATGAACGCCGACAAGGCCGCCCACGTGCGCGAGACGGGCGCGAGTGTGGTTACGGCCGTGGACAATTCGTGCCTGATGAATATCGGCGGGCGCCTGGCCGCCGACGCGACGCCGGTGCGCGATCTGCATCTGGTGGAAATCCTGGCGCGCACGAAGGCCGACGGGCCGATGCCCGGGCTGCCGGTGGCCGCGGGAGCCCGCTCGTGAGTAAGAGTTTCGTGGGCTGGCCACCGTTCCCGCAGGCCGCGCGCACCGCGACCGCGGACGAACAGCTGCGTGCCACTGTGCACCGTGCCACCCACACCATCCGCGCCAAGCGCGACGCCCTGGTGGCCGAACGCCCGGACTGGGAGGAACTGCGCACTGCCGCCGCCGCGGTCAAGGACGATGTGCTGCGCCGTCTCGACACCTATCTGGAGCGATTGGCGGCTGTGGTGGAAGGCGCCGGGGGAGTGGTGCATTGGGCGACGGACGCGGCCGAGGCCAATGCCGTCGTCACCGAATTGGTCCTGGCCACCGGTGAAACCGAGATCGTCAAGGCCAAATCCATGCTGTCGGAGGAGATCGGGCTGGACGAGGCGCTTGCCGCGGCCGGAATCGACACCCGCGAAACCGATCTCGCCGAGATCATCCTGCAACTGGGCGACGATCTGCCCTCCCATATCGTGGTGCCGTCGATGCACCTGAACCGCAGCCGGATTCGCGACATCTTCCGCCGCGAGATGGGCAAGCACGGCCGCCCCGCGCCCGACGATCTGACCGACGATCCGCAGGCGCTCGCCGATGCGTCGCGGCTGCACCTGCGGGAGAAGTTCCTGCGCGCGAAGGTCGGCATCACCGGCGCGAATTTCCTTGTCGCCGATACCGGAACGGTGGTGATGGTGGAGTCGGAGGGCAACGGGCGGATGTGCCTGACCCTGCCGGAGACGCTGATCACGGTGGCCGGCATCGAAAAGGTGATTCCGAGCTGGCGCGACCTGGAGATCTATCTGGAGTTGCTGGCCCGCAGCGCGACCGGGGAGCGGATGTCGCCGTATGTGTCGACCTGGACCGGCGTCACCGCGCAGGACGGCCCCTCGGCCTTCCACCTGGTCCTGGTCGACAACGGGCGCACCCGCGCCCTGCGCGACGAACTCGGGCGGGAAGCGTTGCGCTGCATCCGGTGTGGCGCCTGCATGAATATCTGCCCGGTCTACGAACGCACCGGCGGACAGGCCTACGGGTCGGTTTATCCGGGGCCGATCGGCGCCATCCTCAACCCGTTGCTGAAGGGTGCCGACGATCCGCAGACCGCCGCGCTGCCGTATGCCTCCGCGCTGTGCGGGGCCTGCGACGACGTCTGCCCGGTCGGCATCGATATCACCGGGAATCTGCTGGCCCTGCGCCACCGGGTGGCCGAGGGTGAGGCGGCGGTGAAACATCGCGTCGAACGGGTGGCCTTCGCCGCGATGGCGGGAGTCATGAGCCATCCGGCGCTGTGGGGCGCGGCCGTGCGGTCGGCGGCGCGCATCGGCGTCGCGGTCCCGAAGCGGCATCTGCCCGGTCCGCTGAGCGGGTGGACCGACAGCCGGCGGGTACCCGACATTCCGGCCGAATCGTTCCGCCGCTGGTGGGCGCGCACCGAGGGCGGCCGCCACGGCGACGGACCCGGGCCGCGCGACACCGCGAACGAGGACGGGGGCCGTTCGTGAATGCGCGCGAGACGATTCTGCGGCGCATCCGCGAGGCCATCGGCGAACCGGCGGACGCGGTCACCGTGCCGCGTGACTACCTGCGGACCGCGCCGGGCGTCGATCCCGACGATCGCGCCGCGATCCTGGACCTGTTCGAACAGCGACTGCAACGGTATGGGGCGCAGGTGCATCGGACCACGCCGGCGGGGATCGCGACCGCCGTGGATCGGGAACTGCGGCGTGCGCCGGCCGGTGTGGTGCTGACGCCACCCGGACTGCCGGACATGTGGACGGCACTGTGGGC
The DNA here is from genome assembly GCF_001613005.1 of Nocardia nova NBRC 15556. GTDB lineage: Bacteria > Actinomycetota > Actinomycetes > Mycobacteriales > Mycobacteriaceae > Nocardia > Nocardia nova. The sequence goes on from NZ_BDBN01000037.1 coordinate 27,917, forward strand.
GGACCGCTCCGAGCACCGGGTCGTGATCGACGACCCGCCCTTGACCACGCCCGAGCTGGGCGAGATCGACGCGGTCGTGACCACCTGCGCCGCGGCGATCGCGCAATCGGGCACGATCGTGCTCGACGGCGACGCCGGCCAGGGCCGCCGCGCGCCCACGCTCGTGCCCGACTGTCACGTGTGCGTGGTTCACGCGGAGCAGGTGAAATCCGCGCTGCCGGAGGTTGTTCCGCGTCTCGACTCGCGCCGCCCGACCACCTGGATCAGCGGTCCGTCGGCGACCGTGGATATCGAGATGACCCGCGTGCAGGGCGTGCACGGGCCCCGGCGGTTGATCGTCGTCCTGGTCGAATGAGGGGCGGGAACATCGTGAAGGTGACGGGGCCGGGTGAGCTGGCGGCGCGGATCGTGCGCGCGGCGGATGATGCGGGCGGACGCCGGTACCTGGTCGGTGTCGCCGGACCGCCGGGAGCGGGAAAGTCCACGCTGGCACAGGGTTTGGCGGATGCGGTGCGGAGGTCGGGAGTGTCCGCAGAGGTGGCGGGGATGGACGGATTCCATCTGAGCTCGGCACTGCTGCGAGATGCCGGCGCGCTCGGCCGCAAAGGGCAGCCCGATACCTTCGATGTGGCGTCGTTCGTCGCCCGGCTGCGGCGGTTGCGCGACAGTGCGATCGGCGTGCCGGTGCCGTGGCCGGTCTACGATCGGGCCCGCCACGACCCGGTCCCGGATGCGGTGGTCTTCACCGGCGAACGGGTCGCGATCGTGGAAGGGAACTACCTTCTGCTGGATCGGCCGGGATGGCGGGAGGTGCGGGAATATCTCGACGAGGTCTGGTACCTCGATGCCGAGGAAGCGGTCATCGAACAGCGCCTGCTGCGCCGGCATCTGCGCGGCGGTAAATCGCCGGATCGGGCAGAAGCCATGGTGGCCGGCAGCGATCTGCCGAATGCCCGTCTCATCGCGCGGTCCGCGGACCGAGCCGACCTCGTGTTGCGCGCGGTCCGCGGCGGCTACCTCATTCGCCCGGGTCGGTGAGCCTTGGGGTGCGCGGCTCACGGAGCCGGTCTCCCCATGCGCGGGTGCCGAAGAACCGGCACGACAGGGTGGCGACCGCGGCGGCGCGGGTGAGCGCGTCGGCGAAGTCGTGGCCGCGCGAGTGGTAGGCGCAGAACGCGCCGTGCAGAATGTCCCCGGCGCCGAGCGTATCCGCGCCGTCCACCTCGCCCACCGCGATCTCGTTTCGAATCCCGTTGGCGGAGTAGAGGATCGGTTGCTGTCCGCGAGTGACGGCCACCGCCCGGACCCCGATCCGGTGCAGGTGGTCGAAGACGTCCTCGGCGCCCGGCGGCGCGAACGAGGCCGAGCAGATCGCGATGTCGACCAGCGGCAGCAGTTGCGCGTGTTCGGGTTTCCAGCGTCCCCCGTCGAGCACCACCGGAACTCCCGCGTCGCGCGCCACCCGTGCGATGCCGAGGGCCAGTTCGATGTGATGCCCGTCGACGAGCACCACCGGCGCCTCCCGGACGAGATCGGCGAATGCGTGGTCGAACGGCGCCTCGATCCCCGAACCATCCAGTGAGACAATGGTTCTCGTCCCGGCGCCGGCCGCGACCACGATGGACGAGATCGGCGGCGGATCGGTGCGCCGCGCCGTGGTGTCGACGAGTTCCACGCCGTGGGACCGCAGATCGTCGCGGATCAGCGCGGTGAGCGGATGCCGGCCGACGGCGGTGAGCAGCCGGGCCCCGCCGGTCAGTATCGCGCACGCCACCGCGGCATTGGCGGCCGGTCCGCCGGCGCCCAGAAATTGGTCGCGCGCACGGGTTTTGGTGTCCTCGGCCGGATAGGCGTCGACGGCGTAGGCGAGGTCGACGGTGGTGAGACCGACGAAGAGGGGGACGTTCATCTCATCCCTTCCGCGCCGGTGCGGCCGGACGCATCACGAGCGGGCCGACGAACCGCTCCACCGTCCGGCGTTCCGCGGCGGCGTCGGGCAGGGGCCAGGTGAGCAGCGACAACACCACCCTTACGATCCACTGTGCGGCATCGTCGTCCGCGGCGATTCCGGTGAGCGCGGTGGCGATGCCGCGCAGTTCGGGCGTGGCCACCACCTGGTCGCCGGTGGCGCCCGCACCGGCCAGGAACGCCGACAGGGTGGGTTCGGCGCGGATCGCCGCGAGCGAGGCGAGGACGGCCTCCACCACGCGCCGCGGGCCGCGCAGCGGTGCCACGGTCGCCGCCACGCGTTCGGCGATATCCCGCGCCGCCGAGGCCGTCACGATCCGGACCAGTTCCGGCTTACCGCCGACGTGCCGGTACACGGTGGCCCGGGAGCAGCCCACGCGTTCGGCCACGTCGTCGATGCTCACTCGCTCTATTCCGCGTTCCAGGAAGAGGTCGGCGGCCGCCGCCTCGATGCGCGAGCGGGCGACGGTGCGCCGGACCCCGCCCGCAAGCCAGTCCACCTCGGTGGTTCGCATCGCCGGATACGATCCCTTCACTCTGCGGCGTCTCGAGACGAGACGACATAGCACTATTGTCTCAGGTTTGCCTCTCTCGGTATATGCCTGTGAAGTGCGTAGATAACGGCAGTCCACGTGTTCGGGCTTGTCGACGAACGCGCGGAGGCGGCCTTCCACGTCTCACTGTGCGACACCGATTGACACTCGTCTCCAACGCGCGCACGGTGAGCGCACCCGTTCCCGGAGGGAGTTCACCGATGACCACGACAGTGCCGGACGGATCCGAACTGTTCCTGTCCGCCCGTCTCGACGATCCGTACCCGCTCTACGACCGCCTGCGCGACGAGGCGCCGGTCTACCGGGTGCCCGGCACCGGCTTTCACCTGGTGTCGTCGTGGGATCTCGTGACCGAAGCGGCCGCCCGCACCACCGAGTTCTCCTCCCACCTCACCGCGGTACTGCTGCGTCATCCGGGAGCCGCCGCGACCGCCTTCGATCTCGACGGCGGCGGTCGCGCGGTGCATGTTCTCGCCACGGCCGACGATCCGTCCCACGCCGTTCACCGCAAACTTGTCTCGAGTGTGCTGGCCGGGCGCATCCGGGAACTCGCGCCGATGGCCGCGGATCTGGTCGACCGGCTCTGGTCGGAACACGTGCGCGACGGCCGCATCGACTGGGCGGCCGAGATGGCCGACCGCCTGCCGCTCGCCCTCGTCGCGGCAGTGATCGGGCTGCCCGGCGACGATGTGCCACAACTGCTCGAATGGGCCTACGACAGCACCGAAATGCTCGGTGCCGTGGTGGACGCGCACCGTCTCCCGCGACTGGTGCAGTCGGCGGCACTGCTCGCCGGCTACCTCGCCGAACAGCTGCGGCGGACGCGGGGCGCGGCGGAACCCGACGGTCCGCCACGCACCGTGCTCGACGCGCTGGCCCGCGCGTGCCGCGCCGGCACGCTCACCGAGGAGGTCGCGGTGCTGATTCTCGTTCAACTGGTCGGCGCCGGCGGCGAATCCACCGCCGGCCTGATCACCTCCGCGGCCCGAATTCTGGCCACCCGCAGCGATATTCAGCACCGGCTGCGCGCCGAACCGCACCTGATTCCCGCCTTCCTGGACGAGGTGCTGCGCCTCGAATCCCCGTTTCGCGGCCACTACCGCCACGTCACCACCGATACCCGTCTCGGGGAGGTGTCCCTGCCGGCCGGAAGCCATCTCCTGCTGTTGTGGGGCGCGGCCAATCGCGATCCGGCGATCTTCCCGGAACCGGCCGCTGTCGAGCTGCACCGTCCGAATATCAAGTCGCACACCGCCTTCGGCCGCGGGCTCCACTTCTGCGTCGGCTCGGCCCTGGCGAAACTGGAAGCCCGCACCGCGATCACGACCCTCCTCGACCGCAGCACCGACATCCGCCTCGCCGCACCGCTGCAGTGGACCCCGAGCATCCTCGTGCGCCGCCACACCACCCTGCCGCTGCTGATCCGCGGTGCGGAATAGGACAGCCGTCGCCACGGGTTGTCGCGGAAGACAGACTCGACTCGCGAAAGGACCGTCGATGCCGACCATGACCCGTACCGAGCGTGAGAAGTTCCTCGCCGAATTGCACGTGGGGGTCATCGCCGTCGAGCGGCCCGATCGGGCGCCGCTGGCGGTGCCGATCTGGTACGGGTACGAGCCCGGCGGGGAGGTCGTGCTGTGGACCGACGCCGGGACGCTGAAGGAGCGGCTCATCCGGGCCGCCGGGCGGTTCTCGATCACCGCGCAGGTGGAACAGCCGCCGTACCGGTATGTCACCGCCGAGGGCTCGGTCACCGCGATCGACGCGGCCTCGCCCGAGGTGGTCCGCGCGATCGCGGTGCGCTATCTGGGACCCGAGGAAGGCGCCGCATTCGCCGAGCAGAACCTCGGCCCGGACTCGGTGGTGATCCGGATGCGCCCCGAACGGTGGCTAAGCACCGACTACTCGAAGCAGTAGCGCGCCGAACGCCGGGAGCAGTGATGTCGCCTCGGCCGCGCCCCGCCGCCGCACTCACACGGCGAGCGCCGACTTGTTGTACTCCTCGAGCAGCCCTGCCGCGTAATTGCGCCGGTCGTTGGTCGAAAGGCCCGCGCTCTTCTCGTAGTACCTGTCGAAGGCCTCGGCCACGGTCCGGGCGTCGTTGGGGTTCGCGGTGACGGCATTGTTCGCCTGCTGATAGTCGCCACCGCGCAGTTCCTGAACCATGTAATCCAGATGGGTATGCCAGTCGCCGATATTCTCACCGGGCCTCTGCGCGAAGGCCTGGAGGCCGGAAAGCCGGTTGAAACGCCACTGGAACAGGCCCTTTGCCGATCCGTTGTCGCCGGTGGCGGAAACGTCGAATCCCGACTCGAATTTCGCGTTGGCGACGATGCCGGCGGCCTGCGCCGGTGTGAAGTGGTAGGTATCGATGAGGTACTTCATCATCGCCATCGCGGTGGGCTTTTCCGTGGTCGGAATGATCGCGGTGCCCATGGATCCCGACTGGCCGCTCCACGGAGTGCTTCCGTTGTATCCCGCCGGAGTGGCTCCCGCGGAGGGACTCGAACCGGGCGACACAGCCGGTATCGGATTGCCGGTGGAGGACGGCGGGGCGTCGCTCTTGATCTTCAGCGCCGCGGCCGCGGCCTGGTCGGAAACACCGTGGACTTTGTCGTATGTCGTGCCGACGGTCTCCCACACGCCCTTGAACAGGCCGTCGATGATGTCCCTGGGCAATTCCTTGTGGGAGGTGCCGTCCTTGTCCTTCACCGTCCGCACGGATTTGAAGGAGGCGTCGATCTTCGTGTTGAGTTCTCCCACCGCGGTATCGACGGCCCCGTAAGCCTCGGTCACGGCATCGCCGATGCCCGCGGTTCGCACCACGATGCCCGCGTCCTTGCGCTGGATGCCGGACGTCGCCGTGTGCATCTGGCTCTTGTGATCGCTGTACTTGTCGATCATCGCCGACTCGTCCTCGGGATTGGCGATTCCCTGGCCGCGCAACATTCCGCGCAGGTCGGGCGCCTTCGACGGCGTGCCCGAACCGAGCAGCCGAACCTGTTCCTGGATAACCCCTTCCGCGGCGCTGAAAAGCGCTTTCAAGCCCGCCGGCGCACAGTCCGGGAGCTCGTGCAGATCGCCCAGTCGGCTGGTGCCATCGGAGCTCATCGGGGCCTCGCTCTCAACCAGGCAGAGTCGACACGCGTCGGTGACCGGACTTCCCGGAACGGGAGGGAGGTCGTCCACCTTCGGCGACACGGTATTTCGTGTGCGCCGCCGGCGCCGACCCGGTGGTGCCCACCGACATCACTGCCGGAAGCATAAGGGTGGCGTCGGGAGGCTTTACTCCCGTTGCTGGGAAGAGATCCGTGCCGTTCCTACTCCGTCGCGCATTTGGACCATTTGTTGAACGGTCCCGACACCCCGTAGTTGTCCTGTGCGCTGCTGATGGCCTTGGATTCGGCCTCTTCGGCGGTGGTGCCCCAGGTGGAGGCCCAGCCGTTGTTCTGGCCGACCACCACCGCCACGCAGGCGTTGCGCGCCCACGCGGCCGGCTGTGCGCAACCGGGGCAACGGGTTTGGACCTGGTTGGTGGCGTCATCGGAGCTGACCGTGCTGCGCGCCCAGGTCACCTTGCCGGTATCGACGTCGTAGCCCGCGGCGATCCAGACGTCGGCCGGGGTCGGCGGAGGCGGCGGGGGAGCGTTGCGGGTGGTCTCGCGGGTCGTGGGTGCGGTCGAGGTCGAATACGTCGGTGAGGGGCCGGCGCTCGTCGACCGGTCGGCGGCCGCATCGGTATCGCTGTTCTTGTTGTGGTTGTGCACCACGATCACCGCGACGACCGCGCCCAGGACCAGGACCGCCACGACCACTGCCGCGACGATCGCCAGCACCTTGCCGCCACCCGAATTCGGTTGCGGCGCACCCGGATAGGGGTAGGGCTGCGCGCCCCCGTACTGCGGGTCGGGATACGGCTGCGGATACGGTTGCGCGCCCGGATATCCGCCTTCGGGGTAGCCGCCCGGCGGATATGCCTGCCCGTACATCGGGGGCTGATTCGGGTCCCCGGGATACGGCACGCCGGCGGGATATCCCTGTCCCGCATGCACGGTGGGATCCTGGGAACCGGGCGGCGGCCCCGGTTGCCCGCCGGGATAGGCCTGTGTCGGCGGCGCCGGCTGCCCGGGGTAGGCCTGTGTCGGCGGGGCGGGCTGTCCCGGATAGGCCTGGGTCGGCGGAGCCGGCTGCTGCGGGCCGGGCCCGCCGGGCTGTGCGCCCGGATCCGGCACGCCGCCGGGGTAGGCCCGGGTCGGCGGCGCCGGGGGTGGGCCCGGTTCGCCGGACGGCGGCTGCTGCGGGGAATCCGAACGATCGTCGGTGGCCATCGCCTACCGCGCCCGGCTCGTCGAAATGCGCTGTGTCGTGGTCGGTGTCGACATCGACCGTGCCCCCGTCCGTGCTGTGAATCGTATCGGCGAGCCACTGTAGCGCATACCTATGACGTCGATATTGCCTGAAATAGCATTCTCAAAATCGGAGAGCAATATTGCCGTTCGCCGTATTCTGTGTGCTTGGAGCCTGAGACCGGGGACGCCCGAGAGGACAGCATCGTGACCGTGCACGCCGACGACCACAGACAGCCGCGCTACGACTTCGATCGGCATGCGCCGCAGTACCGCGACAATTTCGACGCGATCACCTCCGAGATGCACCGGCAGTGTCCGCTCGCGTGGTCGCCGACCTACGGCGGGCACTGGGTGGCGGCCGGCAGCCGCGAGGTGTTCAGCCTCGCGCGCTCGGAACACGTGTCGAGCGACCACGATCCGAACGGGGAGCGCCGCGGCTACCGCGGCATCACCATTCCGTTTCCCGAGACCGGGAATGTCATCCGCAACGGCATCCTCGAAATGGATCCGCCGGAGCAGCGGCTGTGGCGTCAGGCGCTCAATCCGTATCTGTCGCCGGCCGCGGTGCAGCGCTGGGTGCCGTTCGTCGACGAGGTGGTCCGGGCGAGTCTCGACGATCGGATCGAGAGCGGCCGTATCGATTTCGTCGACGACCTGGCCAATATCGTGCCGGCCGTCCTCACCCTGGCGATGCTGGGTATCCCGCTGCGCAAATGGCAGTTGTACTGCGAACCCGCGCACGCCTCGGTGTACACCCCACCGAATTCGCCCGATATCGAACGGGTTCGGCGCCAGCACGAGGCGATGGGCCTGGATCTGCTGATCAACCTCACCCAGGTGCGCGAGAATCCGCGTCCGGGAATCATCGAGGCGCTGACGCGTCTGGAGATCGACGGCGCCGCGCCGCCGGATATCGAAATCCTGGGCATGCTGGGCCTGCTGATCGGTGGCGGTTTCGACACCACCACCGCGCTGACGGCCCATGCGCTGGAATGGCTCTCGGAGCATCCGGATCAGCGGGCGATCCTCAGCGCCGAACGCGACCTGTTGCTGAACTCGGCGACCGAGGAATTCCTCCGGTACTTCACTCCCGCACCCGGTGACGGCCGCACCATCGCCGCGGATTGCGAATATGCGGGCATCCGGCTCGAGGAAGGGGAGCGGCTGTGGCTGTCGTGGGCGATGGCCAACCGCGACCCGGAACTGTTCCCGGACCCGAACACCGTCGACCTGGATCGGAAGGGCAACCGCCACTTCAGCTTCGGTCTGGGCGTCCACCGCTGCATCGGTTCCAATGTGGCGCGCACGGTGTTCAAGCGCATGCTGGTCGCGGTGCTCGATCGGTTGCCGGATTTCCGGTGCGATCCCGGCGGCGCGGTGCACTACGACACGATCGGCGTGATCCAGGGTATGCGCCATTTGCCGGCCACGTTCACACCCGGCCCGCGGCTCGGCCCCGGACTCGACGAAACCCTGGAGACTCTGCAGCAGGTCTGCGATGAGAAGCGCCTGGCCGAGCCGGTCACCGTCCGTCGCGGCAGCGCCGACCTCTGATCGCGAAAGGTGAAGCGGCCCAGCCCGGCTCACCGCACCGACCCTGCCACCGGCCCGCTGGGACGCCCGTCGAGGGGACGGGCGTCGCGCGCTATCGGATGATCTGCCCGCCGTCCACGTTGAGGATGTGCCCGGTGACCCACGCCGCGTCGTCGGACAGGAGATACAGGCATGCCCCCACCAGATCCTGCGGGGTGCCGATCCGCTTGAGCGGCAGGCGATTCACCATGTCGTTCACGATCGAGCCCGGGGTGACGGTCTGCGTCGCCTCGGTGTTGATCGGTCCCGGCGCGATGGCGTTGATGCGGATGTTGGATCCGCCGAGTTCGACCGCCAGCTGCTGGGTGAGGCTGTTGACCCCCGCCTTGGCGAGGCCGTAGAAGTTCGAATACACCCATGCGGCGGTGGAGGACTGGTTCACGATGGACCCGCCGCCGCCCTTCGACATGTGCTGCCACACCGCGCGGGTCATGTTCAGCGCGCCGTCGAGATTCACGCTCATGAACTTCTTGTAGTAGTCCCACGGCACCGTCAGCAGCAGGTCCAACTTCATCCCGCCGTAGATGGCGGCGTTGTTGACCAGATGGTTGATCGCGCCGAACTCGTTCTGCGTGTAGTCGGCCAGGGTGGTGACCGATTCGGGATCGGAGACGTCGACCGGATGGAAGACCGCGGTGGCGCCGCCGCTGCTGATCTCCTCGGCGACCTGTTTTCCCTTGTCCTCGTTGAGATCGGCGACGACGACGGTGGCGCCCTCGCCGGCCAGTGCCCTCGCGTATTCGGCGCCGATGCCCTGGGCCGCGCCGGTGACGATCGCGACGCGATCGGTGAAACGAGCCATGAGTTGTCTTCTCCTGTCGATAATTCGCGACGAGGTCGCGTGCTGTCTATTTCTGCGCGGTGGCGACGAGCTTGGTTTCGAGGTACTCCTCGAATCCGGCGACACCGAGTTCGCGGCCGATGCCGGACTGCTTGTAACCGCCGAACGGGGCGTCGGCGCTGTACCAGATTCCGCCGTTGACGCCGAGGGTGCCGGTCCGGACACCGTTGACCACGTGGTCGATTCGCGCCTGGTCGGTGCCCCACACCTCGCCCGAGAGCCCGTAGGGCGATTCGTTGGCCAGCCGGATGGCGTCGTCGTCGCCATCGTGCGGGATCACCACCAGCACCGGGCCGAAGATCTCCTCCTGCGCCACGGTCGAGGTGTTGGACAGTCCGCTGATCAGGGTGGGTTCGATGAAGAACCCGCGGTCGCGATCGGGACTGCCGCCGCCGGTGACGATGGTGCCGCCCTCGGCGCGTGCGATATCGATGTAGCGCTGCACGCGGTCGCGCTGCCGCGCCGAGATGACCGGCCCGCAGACGGTGCCCGGCTCGTTCGGATCACCCGGGACGATGCCGCCCATCGACTTCGCCGCCGCGGCGACCGCCGTGTCGTACTGCTCGCGCGGAACCAGCAGGCGAGTGGTGAGCGCGCAACCCTGGCCGGCGTGGACGCAGACGGTGAACCCCGCGTAGCTCGCCGCGGCGGCCACATCGGTGTCGTCCAGGACGATGAAGGCCGACTTCCCGCCGAGTTCGAGAAAGACCTTCTTCAGGCTCTGCGCCGCACCGGCCATGATGGTCCGGCCCGTCTGCGTCGACCCGGTGAACGAGATCATGTCCACCCGCGGATCGGTGACCAGCTGGGCACCGAGCTGATGGTCGTCGGAGGTGACGATATTGATCACGCTGGCCGGAATGTCGGTGTGGTCGGCGATCACCGTGCCGACCAGCGCGGCGACCCACGGGGTGTCGGGGGCCGGTTTGAGCACCACGGTGCACCCGGCCGCCAGGGCGGGGCCGAGTTTGGCGAAGTTGATCTGATGCGGGAAATTCCACGGCGTGATGGCGCCGACCACGCCGATCGGCTCCCGGCGCAGCGTGCGCGCCGTCGGGATTCCCATCGGTTTCGCGACGCCGAGATCGCTGACCCACTCGTAACTTTCGGCCAGGTCGGCGAAATAGCCGAGGTCGCCGATCGGGCCCTCCAGTTGCGGGCCGCTGGTCAGCATGCGCGGGGCGCCCACCTCGGCGATGGTGATCTCGCGCAGTTCCTCGATGTTGTCGCGCAGCGCGTCGCGCAGTTGCCGCAGGCACCGGGCGCGGAACGCGTGATCGCGCGACCACTCGGTGTTGTCGAAGGCCGCGCGGGCGGCGGCGATGGCCGCGTCCATATCGGCGGCGTCGGCATTGGCGGCCTGGCCGAGGATCTCCTCGGTCGCCGGATTGACCGTTGCGAACACCCCCGCGCCGCCGGCGACCAGTTTGCCGTCGATCAGAAGCCGGGATCCCTCGCCTGGGGGGAGCAGTTTCGTCATTCGCCTCTCCGATAGGGCTGTCTGGACACCTGTACGGAATATAGTTTGGACGGAGCTGTGAATACAAGAACGTGTTGCAGACTGATCGAATCGGTGAGAGGCGGTACCGGCGATGACCGGAGATGCGACGGTGGCCGGTAAGGCGGCGATCGTGGTGGGTGGCGGGAGCGGCATCGGCCGGGCCGTCGCCGTCGAACTGGCGCGCCAGGGCGCGGGGGTGGTGGTCAATTCCCGGAGCGAGGCGGCGGTGGCCGCGGTGGTGGACGAAATCGGCGCGGCGGGCGGTCGTGCCGTCGCGGTCGCGGGCTCGGCCGCGGACGAAACGATCGCGGACGCGCTGGTGAGCCGGTGCGTCGAAAGTTTCGGTGCCGTCGATGTTCTCGTCAACTGTGCCGGGATCGCCGAACCCGCGCACTCCTCGATCCTCGATATCTCCACCGCGGACTGGCGAGCCCAGCTCGATTCCCACCTGACCACGGTGTTCAACACCTGCCGCGCGGTGGCGCCGCTGATGGTGGCCCGCGGCGCCGGCTCGATCGTCAACACCGGCTCGTTCGCCTATCTCGGCGACTACGGCGGCACCGGCTATCCGGCCGGAAAAGGCGCGGTCGCGAGCCTGACACTGGCCATGGCCGCGGAGCTGAAAGAGCACGGTATCCGGGTGAACGCGATCTGTCCGGGGGCCAGGACGCGACTGTCCACCGGACCGGAATACGAGGCGAAGATCGCCGAGCTGCGCGAGCGGGGGCTGCTCGACGAGTTCACCGCGCAGTCGTCGCTGGACGCGCCGCCGCCCGATTACGCGGCCGCGCTGTATGTCTATCTCGCCTCCGATCTTGCCACCACGACGGGCGAGATCTTCGTTGCGGCAGGCGGATTCGTCGGTCGCTTCGTCCGGCCGAAGCTCGAGTCGATCGGTTATCGCGACCATGCGGAAACTCCGCCGTGGTCGGTGGCCGAGCTGCGGCCGCTGTTCGGCGAGGGATCGTGAAGCCGATGGTGGCGCTCGGGCTCGCCCATTGTCCGGATTCCGGTCCGGTGGTAGCGTCCAGACACATGTCCAGTCCTGTGTCTCGGTTGGCGGTGTGCGGATGAGGCTTCATGTGAACGCGTTATATTTCGAGAGGTGGGTGTGATGACTGTGGCATCTGCGCAACCGGTCGTATTCGATCCCTACGACTACCGCTTCCACGAGGATCCGTATCCGGTGTATCGGCGGCTGCGCACGGAGGCGCCGCTGTACTACAACCCGGACCTGGACTTCTGGGCGCTGTCGCGCCACGCCGACGTGACGGCCGCATTCCGCGACGCCACCCGCCTGTCCAGTGCCAACGGCGTCTCCCTGGACCCGGCCGCGTGGGGTCCGCACGCGCACAAGACCATGTCTTTTCTCGCCATGGACGATCCGCGCCACCTGCGCATGCGCCAGCTGGTCAACAAGGGCTTCACGCCGCGCCGGATCGCCGGTATGGGCGATCGGATCCGGGAACTGACGTTGCAGCACCTGGAACCCGCGCTCGAGCAGGGCAGTTTCGACTGGATCGAGGATTTCGCGGGCAAGCTGCCCATGGACGTCATCTCCGACATGATGGGCGTGCCCGAACCCGATCGCGCCGAGATTCGCCGGATGGCCGACCTGGTGGTGCACCGCGAGGAGGGTGTGCTCGACGTGCCGGAGGCGGCCATCGAGGCCTCGCTGAATCTGGTCGTCTACTACTCCGACATGGTCGCCCAGCGCCGCCGCAGCCGCACCGAGGACCTCACCTCGGCGCTGCTCGACGCGGAGATCGACGGTGACAAACTCACCGACGACGAGATCATCGGTTTCATGTTCCTCATGGTCGTGGCCGGAAACGAGACCACCACCAAACTGCTCGGCAACGCGCTGTACTGGGCCGGCCGCAACCCCGAACAGTTCGCCAAGGTCGTCGCCGACGGCGACCTGGTGCCGGACTGGGTCGAGGAGACGCTGCGCTACGACAATTCGAGTCAGATGGTGGCGCGCTCCTCGGTCGTCGATGTGCCGTTCGAACACGGGGTGATCCCCGCCGGTTCGAAGGTGGTGTTGCTCATCGGCTCCGCCAATCGCGACGACGCGGTCTTCACCGACGGCGATCGCTACGACATCGAACGCACCGACAAGAGCGCGCTGGCCAGTTTCGGCGGCGGCGTGCACTTCTGCCTGGGCGCGCATCTGGCCCGGCTGGAGACGGTTGTCGCCCTGCGCGAGTTCGCCTCCCGCGTCCGGGAGTACTCGATCGACGAGTCCGCCATGGAGCGGGTGCATTCGACCAATGTCCGGGGGTTCGCGAAACTCCCTGTCACCGTGGAGGTTTCATAGTATGCCGCGTTTCGATCCGCACCCGGATGTGCGACCGGTTCTCATCGCCGGGGCGTCGTCGGGAATCGGCGCCGCGACCGCGATCATGCTGGCCGAGGCCGGATTCCCGGTGGCGCTCGGTGCGCGCCGGGTGGAGACCTGCCGCGAACTGGCCGACAAGATCACCGCCAACGGCGGCACCGCCTTCGCGGGTTCGCTCGACGTGACCGACGATGCCTCGGTCGACGTCTTCGTCACTGCCGCCGAGGAGGCGCTGGGGCCCATCGAGGTCGCGGTATCCGGCGCCGGGGACATCGAATTCGGTCTGGCCCACGAGATGGAACCGCAGACCTTCCTGAAGCAGGTCGACGTCCATCTGGTAGGTGCGCAACGGCTGGCCCATCGCATCCTGCCGGGCATGATCTCCCGGCGCCGCGGCGATTTCGTCTTCATCGGCTCCGACTGCGCCGACCAGGTCCGCCCCCGCAACGGCGCCTACAACGCCGCCAAGACCGGACTCGAGGCGATGGCCCGCCAGCTGCGAATGGAATTGGAGGGCACCGGTGTTCGCGCCTCGATCGTGCGGCCGGGAGCGACCCAGACCGGAATGGGGATGAACGCCGCACCCGAGCAGGTCGGACCACTGCTCGACGACTGGGTGAAATGGGGCTTCGCCCGCCACCCCTTCTTCCTGCGCGCCTCCGACCTCGCCGCCGCGATCGCCGCGGTGGTCAACACACCGCGCGGCGCGCATCTGGTGCTGGTCGAGGTGCAGCCGGAAGCCCCGTTGCGCGAGCCGGACCAGGCCGATAAGGAGGCACAGAGCTGATGCGTATCGAAGTGGATCTGGACCTGTGTCAGGGCCACGCGATGTGCCAGGCCGAGGCGCCGGACTACTTCGACGTGCCCAAACACGGCAAGGTCGAAATCGTGCGGCCCGAGGTGGACGAGGCCGACCGCGCGGATGTGGAGAACGCGGTGCGGTACTGCCCGACCCAGGCGCTCTCGATCGTGCGGGACCAGTGATGGGCGCGGCCGTCCGGGAAGGGGAGCGTTCGTGATCAGGGTGATCCAGTGGGCGACCGGTGGAGTGGGTCGCGCCGCGATCGAAGGCGTCCTCGACCATCCGGAGCTGGAACTGGTGGGCGCCTGGGTGCACAGCCCCGACAAGGACGGCGTCGATCTCGGCACCCTGGTGGGGCGTGAGCCCATCGGCGTCACCGCCACCACCGACGCCGAGGCCCTGCTCGCCCTCGACGCCGACTGCGTGATCTACAGCCCGGTCTTCGCCGATACCTCGGTGCTGCGCGCGATCCTGCGTTCGGGCAAGAACGTCGTGACCCCGCTGGGCTGGTTCTATCCCCGGCAGCGCGACCGCGAGAAGTTCGACGCGGTCTGCGCCGAGGGCGGAGTCACATTGCACGGCACCGGAATTCACCCCGGCGGCCTCACCGAACGGTTGCCGCTGGTGGTCTCCGCGCTGTCGGGTTCGGTGACCGGCGTCCGAGCCGAGGAATTCTCCGATATCCGCACCTACGGCGCTCCGGATGTGGTGCGGCACTGGATGATGTTCGGCGCCGATCCGGAGAAGGCCGCGGGAAGCACCGTCGCGGCGATGCTGGCCGGCGGCTACAGCCAGTCGGTGTTGATGATCGCCGACGAACTGGGATTCGATCTGGATCCCGATATCCGCACCACGCACGACATCGCGGTCGCCACCGCGCCGATCGACTCACCGATCGGCGTCATCGAACCGGGACAGGTTGCGGCCCAGCGCTTTCGGTGGGAGGGCACGGTCGACGGCGAACCGGTGATCACGGCGGCGGTCAACTGGTTCATGGGTGAGCGGAACTTCGACCCGGCGTGGAGCTTCGGGCCGAACGGTCAGCGGTTCGAGGTCGAGGTGCGCGGCGACCCCGGCTGTGTGCTGACGCTGTCCGGCTTGCACGCCCACGATCCGGCCGAGGGGGCCCGGCGCAATCCCTCGATCGTCGCCACGGCGCTCAACTGTGTGAACGCGATCCCCTATGTCGTGGCGGCCGAACCGGGCGTGCGCACCTATCTCGATCTGCCGCTGCCGGCGGGGCGGGCCGCGCCCCGTCTGCATCGCGACCGGAGAACCGAGGTGAGCGGATGAACGAAACCCGCCGTTGAATTCCCGGGTGCCACTCGGGTTTTCGCCGACCGAACAGTGCGATACAGACCGATAGCGTAGAGCGATGCGCGTCCGGACGATCGGGAAATCTCGCCGATCGGGCGGTTTTTCGTATGCTCGAAATAGTTTTGTCATAACTTCTGTTTTTCCGGAATGCGCGCATCCGCAGCTCTTTTCCGCTGCAATGCAACGTGTTCTAATCAAGGAAGAACACGTTTCGAAAAATCCATGATTCGCAGTGCAGCGGACACGAGGAGGAACTGTGGCTGCTCCGTCGATACCGGCCGGATTCGATTTCACCGACCCGGGACTGTGGGCCGAGAGAAGTCCGGTCGCCGAATTCGCGGAATTGCGGCGCACCGCGCCGGTCTGGTGGAACGCCCAGAGTGAGGAGCAGTCCTACCCGTTCGAGGATGCCGGCTACTGGGTGGTGAGCCGGCACGAGGACATCAAGGAGATCTCGCGCCGCTCGGACGTCTTCTCCTCGGAGAAGAAGGGTTCCATCATCCGGCTGCCCGGTTTCGCCACGCCGGAGCAGTTGTCGGTGACCAGCGCGCTGCTGGTGAACATGGATCCGCCCAAGCACACCAAGATCCGCCGCATCATCTCCAAGGGTTTCACCCCGCGCGCCGTGGAGAGCCTGCGGGCGGCATTGACCGAGCGGGCCGAGCGAATCGTGCGCGCCGCCAAGGAATCCGGCGGCGGCGATTTCGTCGAACAGGTGGCGTGCGAATTGCCGTTGCAGGCCATCGCCGAACTGCTGGGCGTCCCGCAGGACGATCGCCACAAGCTGTTCGACTGGTCGAATCAGATGCTCAATTACGACGATCCGGAATACGGTGATTCCGCGGTCGCCTCGGCCGAAATTCTGGGCTACGCGTGGAATATGGCCGAGGCGCGCCGGTCGGAACCGTCGGGCGATATCGTCAGCCAACTGGTCAGCGCCGATATCGACGGCGAGGCATTGGGTTCGGACGAATTCGGATTCTTCGTCATTCTCCTCGCCGTCGCCGGAAACGAAACCACCCGCAATGCGATCACGCACGGGATGAAGGCTTTCGTCGACCATCCGGACCAGTGGGAGGTGTACCGGCAGCAGCGTCCGCGCACGGCGGTCGACGAAATCGTGCGCTGGGCGACTCCGGTCACCGCGTTCCAGCGCACCGCGACCGAGGATGTGGAATTGGGCGGGCAGCTGATCAAGGCCGGTGAGCGGGTCGGATTGTTCTACAGCTCGGCCAATTTCGACGAGGCGGCCTTCGACAAGCCGTTCGACTTCGACGTGCTGCGCGATCCCAACCCGCATCTGGCCTTCGGCGGAACGGGCGCCCACTTCTGCGTCGGCGCCAACCTCGCCCGCCTGGAAATAGACCTGATGTTCAACGCCATCGCCGACGTGATGCCCGACCTGCACCAGATCTCCGACCCCCAGCGCCTGCGCTCGGGCTGGATCAACGGCATCAAACACTGGCAGGTCGAATACTCCTAGACCCGGGGAAAAGGGCTGGGGGACAACCGAGGGCCGCACGATCATTCGTGCGGCCCTCGGTCGTGTGCGCGACATGCGTTGTGGCCCAGCGTCATTCCCAGCGCAGTGGTCCGGCAACCGGTGTCGGTCACGCAGGCGCTCGGTGATCGGGCGCGCGGAGGCCGTCGAGCACGACGGCGATCAGGGGGTTCGGCGCGTTGCGCGCTCGGGCGCGGCGTTCGACCGTCGCCGCGCCGATGACCAGGTCGAGCACGTCGGCGACATCGATGTCGGGTCGTACGGCCCCTGCCTCTTTCGCCCGGGAGAGCAGGGTGTCGAACGACCGGATGAAGTCGTGCCGGAGTTCGTCGGGGATCGCTACGGCCGTGCCGCCGTCGTCATCCAGCGCTTCGCACAGCGCCTGGTTGAGGGCGACCTCGCCGACGAGGTGGGTGAAGTAGTCGAAGAACGCGTCCTCCGGCGCGGTATCGGTGCCGGCGAGCAGGCGTGCTCGTTCGGTGAACTCCTCCACCCGGCCGACGACGACCGCCTCGAACAGTGCGGAACGCGTGGGGAAATGCCGGTACACGGTGCCGACGCCGACGCCCGCTCGGCGCGCGATCTCGTCGAACGACGCCGACGAGCCGTCCACCGAGAGCATCTCCCGGGCGACCGCCAGTACCTGGTCCCGGTTGCGGCGCGCGTCGGCGCGCAGTGGCTTGGCAACCTGCCCCGCGTCCTTACCCATCGCTCGATCGTAGCCGCCACCGTTGCTAAACGGAGACTCCTCTCCGTATAGTGAGCGGAAGCGGAGAACGGTCTCCGTTTACTGCGGCTCGGCGGCGCGGTAGATCCGAAGATTCGCTTACGGAGGGCTCATGGAACAGGTTGTTTTCGTCATCGGCGCGACCGGACAGCAAGGCGGGGCGGTCGCCGATCGTCTCCTTGCCGACGGATGGCAGGTGCGGGTGTTGACTCGTCGCCCCGACAGCGACAGGGCGCGAAGCTTGGCGCAAACGGGCGCGCAGGTGATCGCGGGCTCGCTGGAGGACCCGGCGACGATCGACCGCTGCGTCGACGGCGCCTACGGCGTGTACAGCGTGCATCCCGGGCCGCTGACCCCGGAGCAGGACGAGGTGAAGGCAGGTAAGGCCGTCACCGACGCGGCGGTGAAATATGGTGTGGCCCACCTGGTTTACAGCTCTGGCCTGGGTGCCGATCGCGGCGGCCAGCCGACCAAATGGGAGATCGAGCAGTACATCGCCGCGTCGGGTGTCTCGGCCACGGTGCTGCGGCCGAGTTCCTTCATGGAGAATCTGATCACGCAGTCCGCGACGGTCGGGATAAGCGACGGCGCGCTGCGCACCGCCGCCGCCGCGCACGTGCGTCAGCAATTCATCGCGCTCGACGATATCGGCGCGTTCACCGCGCTCGCCCTGCGGAATCCGGACGACTATCGCGGCCGGACACTGGAACTCGTCGGCGACGTGCTCACGCCGCCGGAGGTCGCCGCGCAGGTCGGCGCCGCCCTCGGGCGGCCGGTCCCGTACATCCAGCGCCCGATCGAGGAACTGCGCCGCATCAACGAACGATTCGCCCGCGGCTACGAACTGCTCAACAGCGGCGACGGCAGCATCCCCGACGTCGACGTCGACGAACTGCGCGCACTGCACCCGGGCTTGATGACCTTCCGGGACTGGCTCGACGCCAAGGGCGCGAAGCTGATCCGCCCCTTGCTCGACACCCGGCCTTGATCATCACCGAGGTGCGCCCTCGCGCTTGTCGGCGTCGACGATCGGGAACGGTGACCGAAGCTGTCAGCCGGTGACCGCCGGTTCACCGAAGACGTCACGGTGCCCGCGCGCGGTGTCCATGTATTCGCGAACCCGGTGAATCAGTCCGTCGCGCAGTTCGAACACGAAACAGTAGTCGTTGCTGTAGCGATTTCCGTTCGCCAGCGTGGCAGTCATCGTCTCCTCCACGATCACCCGGTCGCCCTCGGCGTAGAAGCCGTGAAAATCCAGCGCGACATCGGCGACGAACAGGCGGGGAAAACCGTTCGCGATGAACTCCGTGATGGCCTCGCGCCCGATCATGTGGCTGGGAGCGTCCAAGGCGACCGCGGTGGCATTGCCGGCCGGCGCCAGCCATTCGGCGTCCGGAGTGAAGAATGCTGCGATCTGCTCGGCGTCGTGGCCGGCGAAGGCCCGCCAGGCAGCCTGAACCACGGTCCTGTTGTCCGGTGTCATGGCCCGGACCTTACCGTCGTGAGCGACGGCGATCCGGCGGGAAATGGACAAGGTCATCGGGGTGGCGGGGGAGCAACGGCGGCCCGTGCCGCCGCATGGGCCGCACGATCGCTCGTGCGGCCCTCCTTCGGTAAACCCTTGCGTGGTAGTGGTTCTCGGGGCTGCGGGGTTAGCGGCTGCTCAGCCGAAGTGGCAGACGTAGTGCAGGGTTTCCCGCACCTCGATGTCGAACGAGCTGTCGCCGGGCACGGAGAACGATTCGCCGCCGCGGTAGGTCGTCGGCTCGGTCGCGCCGGGTAGTGTCACGGCGCACTCGCCCTCCACCAGTTCCATGATCTCCGGGGCGCCGGTGGTGAAGGTCAATGTCGACGGCAGGATCACGCCGACCGACTTCCTGGTGCCGTCGGGCAGCGTGAGGTCGTGGCTCACGCATTTGCCGTCGAAGTACACATTGGCCTTCGTGGCCACGCTGACGTTCTCGAACTGCGACATGGTCTCTTTCCCGGAGGTGACGTGGAGTAGTCAGCCTACTGACCGCGCCGATCGGCCCGGTGCGGCGGTCGCCGCCGCTGTCTCCCCGGCCGGATCGAGATGGGCGGCGACGAAGCGGGCCGCGGCGCGGTAGGCGGATCGGGATTCGGGCACGACCGCAGGTAGCGCGTGGAACACGTGCAGTTGCCCGGGCCAGGTGTGCAGCGAGCAGTGTGCGCCGGCGGCCCGCAGCGCCGTGGCGAGGGCGACGGCGTCGGCGGTGAAGAACTCGTCCCCGCCGACGTGAATCAGGGTCGGCGGTAGAGCCGTTCCCGCGACCGGCCGCAGCCGCTGCGGTCGCGCGGTGAACTGCGCGACGGCCGCGCGGGCGACGGCCGGGCCCAGCACGGTGTCCCGATGGGCGGAGCGCGCGGCGGTATCCAGGGAGAGATCGGTCATCGGCGAGAACAGCAGCAGGCAGGCAGGGCGCGAATTACCCTGCGCCGCATGCGTGATCGCGAAGTCCGCGGCCAGATAGCCACCCGCGGAATCGCCGGCCAGCACGATGCGGTCCGGACTGTAGCCCTGGGTCAGCAGCCATCGGTAGGCCGCCGCGACATCCCGCGGGGCGGCCGGATGCGGATACTCGGGAGCGAGCCGGTAGGCCGGCGTGAAGACCGGCAGCCGGGTGGCCGTGGAAAGCCGCGAGGCGACGCCGCGGTAGGACCGGGGCGAGCCGGCCACGAACCCGCCGCCGTGTACGTAGAGCACAGCGGCGTCGTCGCGGGTGGCACGCGGTCCGCGCACCCATTCGCCCGGAACCGGGCCGTCGTCCACCGGGTCGATGCCGGTCCCGCCGAGCACCGGCGCGGCCGCGCGCATACCGTGTTCGAGCAGCAGGCGCGCGGCAGCGAGGGTGCGCCGGTCGACCGGGACGGCGGCGAGGACGGTGCCCACCCCGAGCAGTGCCGAGATCCGACGCAGTGTCCGGGCGGGGGGCGAGGCCGGCGCCGCGGTGACGGTGTGGTCTCCCGGGAACATGCCGGCGGTGGCGAATTCCTGGTATTCGGCACGGTTTTCGCCGATCCGGCCGGTCATGGCCGGGCCCGCTGTTCGACGCGCCGCACCAGGTCGTGCATCCGCGCGTCGTTGGCCAGTCGACTGTCGAGTACGACGTTCACCGCGCCGCGTAGCAGGGCGTAGGGCTGCCAGCCGAGCGGCGCGACGGTGCGCGGTGCGCGGCGGGCGATGCCGTCGGCGATCACGGTGGCCGCCTCGGTCGCGCTGATCCGGACGTTGAGCGGCCACGGCAGCAGGCTGTCCAGTTCGTGGCCGAGGGGATCGCGATCGAGAGTGCTGCGCGTCATCTCGGTCTCCACCACGCCGAAATACGACACGCCCGCGCTCGCGCCGAACCCGGCCAGTTCCACCCGCAGGGCGCGGCCCAACTGCTCGACGGCGGCCTTGCTGATCATGTACGGCGATCCGGCCATCCCCGGTGCGAACGCCGCGCACGAGGAGACGACCACGACGTGTCCTCGATGGGCGACGATCTGGTCCAGCGCGGGATGCACGGTGTTGTACACGCCGGTGAGGTTGATGGCCATCACCCGGTCGAACGCGGGCCCGGTCATCGTCCGCAGGGTCGCGGCCTCGGGCACGACCCCCGCGTTGGCGACCACGACGTCCAGGCGGCCGAAATGGTCGATCAGCCAGGCGACGGCGGCCTCCATACCCTCCCGGTCGGCGACGTCGGCCCCCACGCCGAGCGCGCGCGAGCCGAGATCACGCGCGGCGGTCTCGGCCGCCGCGGCATCGATGTCCACCACCGCGATCCGCGCGCCGCGCCGGTGCAGGATGGCGGCCAGTTCCCGGCCGATGCCCTGACCGGCGCCGGTGATCAGCACCACCCGTCCGTTCACGTCGTAGCGCTCGCCGCCGAGACCGACCGGCCCGAGCAGTCTTCCGAGGCCGATCATGCGTTCACCGCGTAGGACTCGGCGTCGAAACCGGCTGTGCGGCGGCGGTATTCGAAACTCCAGTTCGGGTACAGGCCCGCGTTGCGGCCGTCGGGAGTGGTGTAGTACGTCTGGCATCCGCCGGTGAGCCAGACCGTCGAGGTGCTGCGTTCCCGCATCTCCTCGACGAAGCGCTCCTGGACCTGCGGTCGCAGTTCGACCCGGCGCGCGCCCTTGCGGCGCATCGTGCGCAGGGCGTCGACGATGTAGGTGATCTGGGATTCGATCATGTAGATCGCCGACTGGTTGCCCGCCGCCCCGAACGGACCCAGGGTGCAGAAGAAATTGGGGAATCCGGCCAGTGCGATGCCCAGATAGCTTTGCGGCTGCTGGTGATACAGCTGCGCCATCGTCACGCCGTCGCGTCCGTGGTAGCGCTCGAAGACCGAGGGGATCGGCTTGAAACCGGTGCCGAAGATGATGGTGTCCACTTCGTGCTCGGAGCCGTCACGTAGCACGATCGAGTGCGGCCGGACCTCCGCGATGGATTCGGTCACCACCTCCACGTTCGGCCGGTCCAGCGCCGGGAAGTACGCGTCGGAGAAGATCGCGCGTTTGCAGCCGATCACGTAGTCCGGGGTCAGTTTGGCGCGCAGCTCCGGGTCGCGCACCTGCCGCCGCAGGTGCCACTTGGACAGGGCCTCGTAGGGATGGCGAAAGCGCTTGTCCACCAGCGAGATCAGGCCGAAGGCCTCGATGGTGGCGTACCAGCCGCCGCGAATCGCCTTCTGCGCCATCGGCAGCGTGCGCAGTACCAGCCGCTCCGCGCCGAGCGTGGCGCGGTCCATTCGCGGCACGATCCACGGCGCGGAGCGCTGGAAGAGCAGCAGCTTGCCGACTTTCGGCTGGATCTCGGGCACGAATTGCACCGCGGACGCTCCCGTGCCGATCACCGCGACCCGTTCGCCGGTGAGGTCATGGTCGTGATCCCAGTGCAGCGAGTGAAAAGCATTGCCGGCGAACGTTTCCAGGCCCGGCAGCGCCGGATACTTCGCTTCGGCGAAGACCCCGGCGGCCGACAGCAGGAAATTGGCCGTGAGCGAGCCACGGGAGGTCTCGATCCGCCAGACCGACTCGTCCTCGTCCCACCGGGCGTCCAGCACCTCGGTGCCGAACCGGATGTGCCGGGCCACATCGAACCGTTCCGCCACCGAGCGGAGATAGTCGAGGATCTCGGGCTGCTTGCCGTAGGTGCGCGACCAGTCGGGGTTAGGGGCGAACGAATAGCTGTACAGGTGCGAGGGGACGTCGCACGCGCAGCCGGGGTAGGTGTTCGCCTGCCAGGTGCCGCCGAGGTCGTCCGCGCGTTCCAGGATCACCAGATTGTGGAAGCCGGCCGCACGAAGTTTGACGGCCAGGCCGATACCGCCGAATCCGGCGCCGACGATGGCGATGCCGATGTGCTCGCGAGGTGTGTTCATCGCAGGTTCCTTCCGTGCAGTACCGCGATCGGCGTGGCATGCGCTTGTTCGGACAACGTTGTCCCTTCTCGGTGTCGGAGGTCGAGCGCTCAGAGGTCGAGCACGAGATCGTCGCCCGCCGCGCGGGAGACGCAGATCAGCATCCGGTCGCCGCGCTCGGCGTCGGACAGCAGGCGGTCGCGGTGGTCCACGGCGCCGGAGAGCACGCCGGTCTTGCAGGTTCCGCAGAATCCTTGGCGGCAGGAGAAGGTCACGTCCGGCGCCACGCGCCGAATCGCGCTCAGCGCGGTCTCGTTCGCCTCCACCCGCACCGTCCGGCGGGAGCGGGCCAGCTCGATCCGGAACGGCTTGCCGTCGGTGACGGGCAGCGCCGAGAACCGTTCGGTGTGCAGGGAGCCGGTGGGGTTCAGCTCGAACATGCAGCGCTGGGCGGCCGCGAGCATCGGCGGCGGCCCGCAGACGTAGACGGCCGCGCCGGGCTCGGCCCGCGCGATCAGGTCCGCGACCGCGGGCACGCCGCACTCGTCGTCCGGCCGGATCTCCGCGTGCGCAGGCAGCTCGGCCAGGAACGGCATGGCGGAGCGGGTGCGGCCGGTGTAGATCAGTTGTCCGCGCGCGCCGGCCGCTGTGGCCATCGGCAGGATCGGGGTGATCCCGATGCCGCCCGCGAGGAACAGGTAGGACGGCGCCTCCACGAAGGGGAAGGCGTTGCGCGGACCGCGAATTCGCAGTGGGTCGCCCACTCGCAGCGTCTCGTGGATTTCCCGGGAACCGCCCTCCCCGTCCGCGATGCGGCGGACCGCGATGCGGTAGCGCTGCCGGTCGGCGGGGTCGCCGCACAGCGAATACTGCCGCTGCCGGCCGGACGGCAGGAAGACGTCCAGATGTGAGCCGGGACGCCAGCTCGGCAGCTCGTCACCGCCGGACGCGCGCAGCGTCAAGCCGGCCACGTCGTCGGCTTCCCGCTCGACGGACTCGACCACCATGTTCAGGTCGAAACCGTTGCGCCGCACCGGGTTCGGCCGCGACAACACCGTGGCGGCCGGTCCCGAGACGAACACGTGTCTGTAGACGTCGATGACGCCGCCGAGCACCCGCAGCCCGGCGGGCACGCTGGTCGCCGCGCGGGTCATCGCTGTGCCGCCCTGGCCGCGGGCGAGTGTGCGAGGTAGCGCAACGCCGTGTCCATCGGGCCGAGCTGGGAGGGATGGAATCCCGGCCGCAGGTAGCGCGGGATCTCGGTGAAGAACGTCGTCCAGCTCGGGATCACCTTGCGACGGGTCGCGCTGACGAATTGCCATCCCCAGAACCGGCCCTTGTCGGGCGATGGGTCCTTGCGATACATGTACGCGGCCGACAGCACGAACAGCGGCAGCAGCGTCGCACTCGCGACCAGCGCCGTCCGCGCTTTGCGGGCGTAGCTGCCGTCGACGTGCATGAACGCGTCGTACACGACGCTGCGGTGCTCCACCTCTTCGGCGCCGTGCCAGCGCACCAGATCGAGCATGGCCGGATGCATACCCTTCCGCTCGAGCACCTCGGCGTTGAGCAACCATTCGCCGAATA
Organism: Nocardia nova NBRC 15556; assembly: GCF_001613005.1. Classification (GTDB taxonomy): domain Bacteria; phylum Actinomycetota; class Actinomycetes; order Mycobacteriales; family Mycobacteriaceae; genus Nocardia; species Nocardia nova. The sequence goes on from NZ_BDBN01000037.1 coordinate 52,370, forward strand.
CGGCGGTGTAATGCTCCATGCCGGCGAACAGTCCGAGCCGTTCCTTGAGCCATTCCTCCTTGGCGCGGCCGGTCAGTCCGTGGTCGCCGAGGATGCGATCGACGGCCCAGCCGATCGCGCCGACGTAGGAGTCGACGTCCAGCCCGATCGACTGCAGGTGCGTGCGAGCGGCCTCGTGGGTAGCGGCATGCATGGTCTCCTGTCCGACGAATCCGGTCACCTCCTCGCGGAGCCGTTCGTCGTCGATGTAGGGCAACGACTCGGCGAGGGCCTGGGCCATCGCCCGCTCACCTTCCGGCAGCAGCAGGTGCATCACGTTGACGATGTGGGTGGCCAGCGCCTCACCGGGGATGTAGTGCATGGGCACGGTGGCGAAGTCGAAGTGCACGTCGCGCGCGTTGATCGCATGCGCCTCGTCGCGGTAGGGGCGCCTCGTCGCGCCAGCTGTCGAAGCCATACACGGAACGTACAGCGCAACATTTTCTATTGCAATGTTGCGCGCAACATTTTTCTCGAGAATGTTGCAAAGGGTGGTCCCTCTGTTAGCGTGGACAGTGTGATCAGCGCGTCGAAAACGGCCTCTACCCGGGACAATGTCGCCGATGGCGTGGAAGCGCGCATCCTCGACGCGGCATTGGTCCGGTTCCAGAAGGTCGGCGTCAAGAAGACCACCATCGAGGACATCGCCCGCGAAGCGGGCGTCGACCGGGTCACGGTCTACCGGCGCATGGGCTCCCGCGACGACGTGGTGCAGGCGGTGGTGAACCGCGAAGTCACCGCCGTGCTCACCGATGTCGCCGAGATTCCCGAGCGCCATGACACCGTCGAGGACCTCGTGACCGACGTCTTCGTCACCGTCCTCACCCGCTGGCGGACCAACCCGCTCGTCGAGCGCATGATGGCCCTCGAGCCGGAGCGGGTCATCATGAAGCTGACCGCCGAGGGCGCCACGACCTTCGCCATGTGCGTCTCCGCGACGGCGGCGGTCTTGCAGCGCGCGGTGGATCGTGGGCTACTGCCCGACGCGCCCGACCTGCTCACCCGCGCCGAATTGCTCTGCCGCATAGTGCATTCCCTCATCCTCGCGCCGTACTGTGCCGGAGAATTCCACAACGACGAAGACCTGGCCGCCTTCGCTCGCGTCTACCTGATCCCGCTCGTCAAGGGGTGAGCGAGGCCGCCACGGTAAGAGTGTCACGGCCGAGGGCCGCACGATCGCTCGTGCGGCCCTCGGCGCGTATATGACTGTGCGGCAGTGATTTTCAGTGACCGCGTTTGATCCATTCCGACAGGTGCGGCGCCTCCGTGCCGATGGTGGTGGAGTCGCCGTGTCCGGTCAGTACCGTGGTATCCGCGGGCAGATTCAGCAGGCGGGTGCGGATGGATTCGATGATCGTGGGGAAGCTGGAGAACGATCGACCCGTCGCGCCGGGTCCGCCTTGGAACAGGGTGTCACCGGTGAAGACCGTCTTCTCCGAGGCCAGGTACAGGCTCACCGCGCCGGGGGAGTGGCCCGGTGTGTGCAGAACCTCGATCTCGCTGCCCGCCACCGGAATTCGCTCCCGATCGTGCAGCGGTTCGTAGCGGGTGTCGGGATAGAGGGCACTCCACAGCACCTCGTCGGCCGGATGCAGCCGGATCGGGGCGCGCAGCGCCTCGGCCAGTTCGGTGGCCACGTTGATGTGGTCGTTGTGGGCGTGGGTGCAGACGATCGCGCGCACCGTGCGATCGCCGACGGCCGCGATGATCGGCTCGGCCTGGTGGGCGGCATCGATCACAACGGCCTCACGGTCGTCGCCGACGACCCAGACATTGTTGTCGACATCCCAGCTGCCGCCGTCCAATTCGAACTTTCCGGAGGTGACGACGCGGTCGATCCTCACAACGTCACCACCGATCGCAGCACGTCACCGTGATGCATGGTGGTGAACGCCTGCTCGACCTGGTCGAGGGCCACGTGCTCGCTCACGAACCGCTCCAGCGGCAGCCGTCCCTGGCGGTAGAGGTCGAGCAGCATCGGGAAGTCGCGTTCCGGCAGGCAGTCGCCGTACCAGGAGGACTTCAGCGAGCCGCCGTGCGAGAAGAAGTCGATCAGCGGCATCTCCAGCTGCATATCCGGCGTCGGCACGCCGACCAGCACCACCGTGCCGGCCAGATCGCGCGCGTAGAAGGCCTGCTTCCAGGTTTCCGGCCGCCCGACCGCGTCGATCACCACGTCGGCGCCGAAACCGCCGGTCAATTCCTGCACCCGCTCGACCACGTCATCACCGGCCTCGAGGGTGTGGGTGGCGCCGAGTTCCTTGGCCCACTCCAGCTTTCGCGGATCGCGGTCGATGGCGATGATGGTGGTTGCGCCCGCCAGCCGGGCCCCCGCGATCGCGGCGTCACCGACGCCGCCGCAGCCGATGACCGCGACCGAATCGCCGTAGCTCACCCCGCCGGTGTTGATCGCCGCCCCCAGTCCGGCCATCACGCCGCAGCCGAGCAGTCCGGCCACGGCGGGATCGGTCTCCGGGTCGATCACGGTGCACTGTCCCTCGTGCACCAGGGTCTTGTCGGCGAAGGCGCCGATGCCCAGAGCCGGGGTCAGCTCGGTTCCGTCGGCCAGCGTCATCGGCTTGCTCGCGTTGTGGGTGTCGAAGCAGTACCACGGCTTGCCGCGCTTGCAGGCCCGGCACTGGCCGCACACCGCGCGCCAGTTCAGCAGCACGTGGTCGCCGGGCTGGACGTGGGTGACGGCGTCGCCGACCGTTTCCACCACGCCGGCCGCCTCGTGGCCGAGCAGGAAGGGGAATTCGTCGTTGATGCCGCCCTCGCGGTAGGTCAGATCGGTATGGCACACCCCGCAGGCCTGCACCCGCACCACCACGTCGTGCGGGCCCGGATCGGGGATGACGATATCGACGATCTCGACCGGGGCGCCCACACTGCGGGCGATGACGCCGCGAACCTTCTGGGACATGGAATCTCCTTTACGCGTCGAGGGTGCCGGTTCACCTATGGGTCAGTGTATGCCCGCCCCCAAGATCTCGGACAGGTGTCCGGACTGTAGTTCGGTTTGCGGATTCGTGGCCGCATGAGACGCCCGGCGGTCAGGAGGCGAATCGACGCCGGAACTCCTCGCTCACCGCGCACCACAGGGGGTGGTATTCCGGCAGGAGTGAATGGGCCTGCGCGAGCGTCGGCGTGACGGTGAACATCACCCCGTCGCAGGAGTAGGGGGTGGCCGCGTGGTGCGTGAAACGTGCGGTATCGATGGGTGTTTCGCGATCGGCGAGGTGGGTGATCTCGATTCGGCCGTGGTCGCCGACCCGCCACCACACCGACGATGGGCCGGCCGCCGTGCGAAAGTGTTGGTTATTCCCGGTATCGGTCACGGTATTTCGCCTTTCGCGCTCGGTCTTCGTCGGCGATGCGGTCGAGAATGGCGCGCACCGAATATCGTGTGTCCGGCTTGGAGATCTGCTCGGGCCAGAACACCGCGAGCACGATGACCGTCAGCGGAATACTGATCAGCAGAACGAATTCCCAGAACATCCGCGTCACTCCCGACCCGAATCCGGCACCAGGTGTTTTGCCTCGATGAGCCGCTGCTTCGCCTGCTGTTTGACCGGGCACACGCACAAAGCGCAGTCGATATGCAATTGCATGATGATGTGCGCGTAGGAGACGGTCATGATCGGCATTCGATCGTGGTTGAGCAGTCCCATGGTGGATACTTCCCCTGCGATGTGAAAGTGGTTGTCAGCGTTGAGGTTGCATCGACTCGGCCGCGAGTTGTAGTCGAATGGTGGGGATTTCGGGTATCCGTTGCCGTACCGATTGTTTGAACTCGTCTACCAGCAACCTGTCCAGTGGGGACCTGTCCAGAAAGCCGGGACACAATCGATAGGGGAGCTAACGAATGGGGTCAGGGAGCACACTCGCGCAACGAGCGTTGGGGCGTGAACTGCGGCGGCTGCGAAATGCCAAGGGAATGGGACAATCCCAGGCCGCGCGCATCGCGGAAACGTCGCATCAGACCATCGGCCGCATCGAAGAGGGCCAGACGACGCGGATCACCAGCCTGCAAGTGAACGCACTGTGCGACAGCTATGGGGCGACCGATGAGGAGCGGCGCATCTGCCTGGATCTGGTGAAGGAGATTCGCGCATCGCGAGAGGGGAAGGTGACGGCCAGCTGGTGGAGGGCGTATGCGGACGCGCAAACTACTGGATTCGACCACTATCTTGCCCTGGAGGATGCCGCCAACAAACTCACGATCTGGCAGTTGATGATCGTTCCTGGACTGCTGCAGACTCCTGAGTATCGCCGCGCTATAGCGTGGGCAGAATCGCCCGACCTGCCTTCCGAGCAACTGGAACGGCGCATTGAATGGCAGACGCATCGCCAAGAGCGATTGAAGGATCCGGAACTGCACATTGCCGCATTTCTGTCGGAGGCGGTCTTGCGTGATCAGGTCGGCGGGAAGGCTGTCATCGCGGGGCAGATTCGCCAACTGATCACGCTGTCCGAGCTCCCCAACATCGACATTCGGGTCACACCGTTCAGTGCGGGCCCGCACGTCGGGCGGTTCGCAGGATCGTTCACGATGGTGGAATTTCCAGTCCTCTCGGCCAATCTGGTGCCTCCTCCGATCGTCTACTCGGAGGGTTACGCAGGCGACCTCTATCTGGAACGAGAGACCGAGATCCGGCGATATCAACGAGTCGTACGCGAGATCACTCGTGTAGCGTTGGACGGGGTCGAGTCGAAGAAGTTGATGTCCGAAATCTGCAAGGAGCACAGCCGGTGAGCACCAACGATCTCTCCACGGCGAAGTGGTTCAAGTCGAGTCGGTCCACTTCTACGAAGGACTGTGTCGAGGTGGCGTTCCTCGATGATGGTGTCGGCGTTCGTGATTCGAAGAACCCCACCGGCCCGGCCCTGATCTTCACCCCCTCGGAGTGGTCCACGTTCACCTCAGGTGTGCAGCGCGGCCACTTCGATCGCGCGTGACCAACCAAGGAGCGCACGCCATGAGCAGCGATCTGCCCGCGGCGAAGTGGTTCAAATCAAGCCGCTCGGGAGCGAGCAAGGAGTGCGTCGAGGTGGCGTTCCTCGATGATGCTGTGGGCGTTCGCGATTCGAAGAATCCCACCGGCCCCGCGCTGTTGTTCACTCCCTCGGAGCGGTCCTTCTTCACCACCAGCGTCCAGCGCGGCCGGTTCGATCGGGCGTAGCCCTCTCCGCTCATTACGGTCGAGATGCCCCGAAGTCCTTATCTCCCTTGAGCTTCGGTGGTTCTTGCGTATCTGTCGTCGCTGGCGGTGAGGGCGCACCTGGCGGGTGCCGCTCGATTGGGGCCCGGACGGTGATCTGTCTGAACTTTTCGTGCAAACCCCGCCCACATTGACGGAAACCCGCACATTTCCCCGAGGTTTGCACGGAAAGTTCAGCCCTCTGGCGCAACGCAATTCGAATCGTGTCCGGTGTTCTCAGGTGAGATGCCGGTCGGCGAGGGCCCCAGCGGCGGCATCGGGCACGTATGTCGCACACGCGGTGATGAGAGCCCGGATCCCGTGAACGGTTTCGGTGGTCAGCGCGGCATGGCGCACCACGTCGAGTTCGTTGGCGACGGTGAGGAGTGCGAAGTCCGCGAGGTCGGTGCCGTCTACGGCGACCACCTCGCCGGTGAAGCGGTCGGTGAGCGGAAGTGGGGTGGTGCCGAGGTGGGGATAGGTCTCGGCTCGGTCGCACGCGCCGTAGCGGTAGACCAGCGCTTCCGCGTCGTGACCGATTGCCGCGCGCAGGCGTGATCGCCGGTCGGGTGGCAGCAGCGAATGTGGGAAGCCGTCCGTGCCGTAGGTGGCGTGGGTGAGTGCGGCCAGCCGAACCCGGGTACCTCCGCCGAGGTCGGCGACCAGCTGCCGCACCCGCTCGAGATGATCGCGGAGATCCCCACCGGGATGCGCCACCCGGGCCGCGCCGAGTTCGCGCAGCAGCGCCAGCGCCGGCCACGGTGTCGTGAGATCCGCGATCGTCCGCGCCAACGCCTCCGGCTGATCGCGGGCGACCAGATGCCCGGTGCCCGGAATTCGGGTCACCGTGGCGTGCGGAGCCAGCTGGAGCAACCCGTCGGCCTCGACGTCGGTGAGCGATGAGCCCCGACCGGCACGGATCAGAAGGATGGGGATATCCAGTTGTGCGGTGATCTGTCGCAGCCGCGGGACGTGGGCCAAGACATCGTCGATGAAGTCCGGGTAGACATTCGACAGGCCACCGGCATCGAGAAAGCGCCGCACTCGGCCCGCATCGAGATTGGGCACCACATCCACCAGCACCAGCCCCGTGACCTTGGCTCGGGTGCGCGGATCACCCAATGCCGCAACGGCGGAGAGCCCGCCCAGTGAGGCGCCGACGAGCACGCATCCGGGTTCCGCATCGACTATCGCGGCAATATCGCCCCCGCACTCGTCCAGCCTCCTGAGTGACCCACCGCTGTCACCGTGCCCGCGCTGATCGAAAGCGACACACCGCAATCCGTCCTCGACAAGTCGCTCCACGACGGGAGCCCACACCTGCCGCCGCTCACCCCCTGCATGCAGCAAGACAACCGTCGGCCCATCGCCGACCTCCTCCCCGTGCAGGTCCACGTCCGGACGGGCAATATGCCGCGCTCGCACCGCATCCATGGTCTACCCCCGTGCGATAGTCAGGCCGTTCACGATAGTGCCTCGCCGCGATCCCCTCCGACCCCGCGTCCGGCTGAACTAATCGCGCAAACCTCGCCGACGATGACGGAAATCGCGCGCCGGCGGCCAGTTCCGCAAGGTCACCCTCGAACTGGGCGGGAAGAATCCGCAGATCGTCTTTCCCGACACATCTCGCCGCGGTTTGCACGATTAGTTCACCCCCGCACCTGCCCACAGGCGCTGGGACGTTCCCTGCCACATCGGGATCACCGGCGCACCGAGATCTTTCCGATGATGCACACCATCGTCGTTCGCAGGGAGCTGCTGCGGGAACGTCCGGGGCCGGCCCACGAGGTATTCGGGCCCTTCTCCGCGGTGAGGGAATCGGCCACGGTTTGCACGATCGGCTCGCTCGAGCGGGCGATCCGCCCTCAGTCCTTCTTCAGCTCCTCGGCGAGCATCACGAGGATGCCGCTCGGGCCGCGGAGGTAGGTGAGCTTGTAGATGTCCTGATAGGTCGCGACGCCGCGAAGCGGATGGCAGCCGTGCTTCGCGGCGATCTCGAGGGCTGCGTCGATATCGTCGACCGAGAAGGCGACCCGGTGCATGCCGATCTCGTTGGGGCGGGTGGGTTCCGTCTCGATCGCATCCGGGTGGATGTACTCGAAGAGCTCGAGGCGACCGTGACCGTCCGGGGTCTGGAGCATGGCGATCTTGACGTGATTGCCGTCGAGACCGACGGCGGTGTCGGTCCATTCACCACTGACCGTGTCCCGGCCGAGAACCGTGAGACCGAGGTCGGTGAAGAAGGCGATCGTTGCTTCGAGGTCGCGAACGGCGATGCCGACGTTCTCGAGTTTGATGGGCATGCGGTGGATGCTACCGAGCAGGGCTGACCAATTTCGGTAGACGAATCACCGGCCGCGGCCCTCGTCGTCGCGGAACGAGCCGGCACTCATGCGACTGCCCTTCGCCCCGGCGGTTACGTGTTCGGTGACCGCCGCGTCGGCCTCGCCGCCCCGGACGACGATCGTCGGACAGTGCGCGAGATGCAGCAGCGCGGTACTGGTCGAACCCAGAACCAGACCGGGAAACCCGCCGCGCCCGTGGGTACCGACCACCAGCAGTTGCGCGTCCTCGCAGTGGGCGAGCAGCGCCCGAACGGGGCTGTCGCACATCACGACTCGCTCGACCGATACCTCCGGGAACCGTTCCGCCCAGCCGGCCAGTCTCTCGGCCAGCACCACCCGCTCGGTCTCGCGAATCGCCTCCCAGCCGACCACGGGCAGGTCGTAGCCGCTCCGATCGCTCCACGCGTGTACCGCGACCAACCCGGCCCCGCGCCGGGACGCCTCGGCGAAGGCGAGTTCGACGGCCGGGACGCTGTTCGCGGTGCCGTCCACTCCGACCACGACCGGTTTCCGCGCCCATCCGGCGTCGGCGGCCGGATCGCCGTGCACGACCGCGACCGGGCAGTGCGCGTGCCGGCTGAGCGCGGTGCTGACCGAGCCGAGCACCATCCGCCCGATCGCCCCGCGGCCATGGCTGCCGACCACCACCATCCGCGCCCGCGCCGAATGTTCGAGCAGGGTGGGGATGATCATGTCGAAACTGAGTTCGGTGCTGATCGCCGGCGTCGCATCGGGTGTGGCATGGCGCGCCACCGCAGCCGCTTCGGCCAGTACCCGTTCCCCGTCCGCGCGCAGCCACTGCTGTTCCGCGGCGGCCAGCGCAGCGGTCAGGCCCGGATTCGGCGCTACGCCGTAGGACGTGACGATGTGCAGCGCGCAGTGCTGCAACGCGGCCTCGACGGCGGCCCACACCACGGCTTGCAATGCGATCTCCGAGCCGTCGGCGCCGACCACGATCGCCGGTGTATCCGGTCCGCTCATAGGTATCTCCTCTTCCCGTGTGCGCCGGGCCTATTCGGTGCGGTCCGCGGCGTCGGTGCGGTCTGCGGCGTCGGAAGGCGTGATCAGGCCGTAGTGCCCGTCGTAGCGGTGATAGAGCACGCAGCCGCGATCGAGATCCCGGTCCCGGAAGAAGACGAACGGCCATCCGGTCAGTTCCAGCCGGGTGATCGCCTCGGGCACGCTCAGCCGGGGCGCCTGCCGGCTGCTGACGGACAATGCCGGCAGGCCGCGGGTCACCGCGTCGGGACGCGGATCCACCTGCGCCAGACGGTAACCCGTGGCGCCGTCGCGATAGAGGACGCTGTCGACGCGGCTGCCGTATTCGGTGAACAGCTGGAACTCGTAGTCCATGAGTTCCATGTCGAAGGCCGCCTCGTCGACGGTCTCGTTCGTCAGTGCGTACGACTTGTGCCGCACGACTCGACGCTCCTCGGCCGGACGCGGGTGGTACGGCAATCCGTTTCGCGGAGCAGCGCCGTGCCGCCATTCGTGGACCGCTCCGGCTCCCCGTCCCCCTCGTACGGCTTCCCAGTGCCGCGAGATGCGGGCGAGGCGTGACTCGAGCCGCGCCCGGAGCAGGTCCACGGCTTCCCGCGTGCTCGTGCCGGTGACCTGCACCCGCACCGGGCGACCGGCGAGATTCACATTGGCCTGGGCGACAACCGATCCGCCGAGGGCGGGATCACCGTGACCGGTGAGCCGCACTCGCGCGGACAGGACGGGCTCCGGCGCGTGGGCCAGCGCACGCCCGATCTTCTCCCGCGCGTAGTCCGCTCCCGCATCCGACACATAGCGGCCGGCGGAGACCTGGAGGATCGGCTCCGCCGGCGAAACGGTGTTCTGCATGAGGAGGACAGTCGCATCCGCGCGGCCCGGTGCGAGAGGGCACAAAGTCACCGTGCCCCTGCCGTTCGACCGCTTCTCGGCGGCCGAACAACCGGCGAAGCCGCGGTGGTTCCGAGGGGCGATCCGGCAGCGACCCGGCTCACACTCGCGCCGCTTGCGCGGCCATCTCTCGGCGCACGTCGTCCATGTTCAACTCGCGTGCCCGTGAAATGAGTTGCTCCAGTGCGTCTTCGGGGACGACGCCCGGCTGCGCGTACAGCACGACACCGTCGCGGACGATCATCAGCGTCGGAATGGAGCTGATCCGGAACGCGCCCGCCAACTCCTCTTCCGCCTCGGTGTCGACCTTTCCGAACACGACGTCCGGATGCTTCGCGGCGACGCGCTCGAAGATCGGCGCGAACATCCGGCACGGACCGCACCAGGATGCCCAGAAGTCCAGAACCACCAGGTCCGAGCCCGCGACGACCTGGTCGAAGTTCGCCTTGGTCACTGTCGTAGTTGCCATGTCTCTCTCTTCTCTCTTGGGTCATATACCCCGGGGGGTATATATGGAAGCGTGTGGGTGGCGCACTTATTCCACGCGGAGTCTCGCCCCGGCGCCGGAACGGAAACGTCTTCACACCGGAATCGAACGACGCCCAGGGGGGTGCGGCCATCATGTGAGTAGGCATTTCCGCCGCTGCCTACCGAATCGTTGGCGCAAAGGCTTGACGAACGGGTAGTTAGCGGAGCTAAGTTAACCGTGATGCGCGCTACAGTGGCGCGTGGGGACGACTCGTCCGCCGGTAGACGACCCAGGGAGACCTACCCATGCCCGATGACGTGCAGAAGGCCGAGCGTAAACGGCGCCTCGCGGCGGCGATGGCCGACGACGAGGTGCGTGCGGCATGGCCGGATGCGGACGTCAGCGCCGCACTCGCACGCCCGGGCCTGCGCCTGGCCGAACTGGTCGACACGGTCATGACCGCGTACGCCGACCGTCCGGCCGTCGGGCAGCGGGCCGGTGAGATCGTCGTCGACGCCGAGGGGCGCCGGGTGCGGCGGCTGCTGCCGCGCTTCGAAACCCTGAGCTATCGGCAGCTGTGGTCACGCGCCGGCGCGCTGGCGAGTGCGTGGCAGGCCGCGGGGGTGCGCGCCGGTGATTTCGTGTGCACCGTCGGATTCGTCAGCAGCGATTACGTCACCGTCGACCTCGCGGGCGTGCGGCTCGGTACCGTGGCGGTGCCGCTCCAGGCCACCGCCGCTGTCGCGCAATGGAATTCGATCATCGCCGAAACCGAGGCGCGGGTACTGGCCTGCAGCGCCGAACTGCTCGACGCCGCTGTCGAGGCCGCGCTGGCGAGTGCGACGATCGGGCAACTGGTCGTCTTCGACAGCACCGGCGACGACGACGAACGCGCGGCCGTCGCGGCGGCTCGCGCCCGGCTGGCCGAATCGGGTCGCGAGATCGCGTTCGACTCGCTGCACGATCTCGTCGAGCACGGTTTCGCCCTCCCGGCCGTGCCGCTCGCGAGCGCGCCCGGCGACGATCCGTTGTCGCTGCTCATCTACACCTCCGGCAGCACCGGAACGCCCAAGGGCGCCATGTACACCGACCGCTTGGCCGCCGCGATGTGGTTGTACACCGCCAAGGCGCCGGTGCCCGCGATCACCCTCAACTATCTGCCGCTCAGCCATGTGGCCGGGCGTCTGCAACTGGGCGGCACGCTCGCTCGCGGCGGGACCGCCTACTTCACCGCGCGCAGCGATATGTCGACGCTGTTCGAGGATCTGGAGCTGACCCGGCCCACCGAACTGGTCTTCGTTCCGCGCGTCTGCGAGATGCTGCTGCAACACCACCAGGGTGAGGTCGAGGCCCGGATCGCGGCCGGTGGTGAGCGCGGCGTCATCGAGGACGAGGTGAAAGCCGAACTACGCGAACGACTTCTGGGCGGCCGCTTCCTCGGCGCGATGTGCGCCAGTGCGCCGCTGGCGCCGGAGATGCGCGCCTTCATGGAATCCGTGCTGACCATCGGCCTGCACGACGGATACGGCTCCACCGAGGCCGGCGGCAGCGTCATCGTCGACAACAAGGTCCGGCGCCCGCCGGTGCTGGATTACAAGCTCGCCGACGTCCCCGAACTCGGCTACTTCGGCACCGACCAGCCCCATCCGCGCGGTGAACTGTTGCTCAAGACCACCACCATGTTCCCGGGATACTTCAAACGCCCCGAGATCACCGCGGAGATGTTCGACGAGGACGGCTTCTACCGCACCGGCGACGTGGTCGCCGAACTCGGCCCCGACCATCTGGTCTACGTCGATCGCCGCAACAACGTGCTCAAGCTGTCACAGGGCGAGTTCGTCACCGTGGCGAAGCTGGAGTCGGTGTTCTCCACCAGCGCGCTGATCCGTCAGATCTTCGTCTACGGCAGCAGCGAACGCGCCTACCTGCTCGCGGTGATCGTGCCGACCGACGAGGCGCAGGCGCTCCCGGATCTTCGTGCGGCACTGGCCGAATCACTGCAGGAGCTGGCGAAGGAGGCCGGGCTCAACAGCTACGAGATTCCGCGCGACTTCCTGCTCGAGACCGAACCGTTCACTCAGGACAACGGTTTGCTGTCGGGGATCGGAAAGTTGTTGCGGCCCAAACTGAAGGAGCGCTACGGCGAGCGTCTGGAGCGGCTCTACGCCGAACTGTCCCAGGAACAGGCCGACGAACTGGCCGCACTGCGCCACGGTGCGGCCGATCGCCCCGTGCTGGAGACGGTGGGCCGCGCCGCGCGGGCCCTGCTGGGCTGCGCGAGTGGCGATATCCGGCCGGAGGCGCATTTCACCGACCTCGGCGGCGATTCGCTCTCGGCGCTGACACTGTCGAATCTGCTGAGCGAACTGTTCGGCGTGGAGGTGCCGGTGGGCACCATCGTCCATCCGGCGAATACGTTGCGGCGCTTGGCCGAACACATCGACACCGAACGACGCGGCGGCGGCCGCCGCCCCACCCTGGTCGCCGTGCACGGGCGCGGCCCGCGGGTGCGAGCCGCGGATCTGACCCTCGACGCGTTCATCGACCACGAAACCCTCACCGCCGCAAAGTCTCTGCCGCCCGCATCGGACCCGCCGCGCACGGTTCTGCTGACCGGGGCAAACGGTTACCTCGGCCGGTTCCTGTGCCTGGAATGGCTGCACCGGCTCGACGCCTGCGACGGCACCCTGATCTGTGTGATCCGCGGCGGTGACGCCGACGCCGCGCGAGCGCGCCTGGACGAGGCGTTCGACAGCGGGGATCCGGTTCTGCTGCAACGGTATCGGGAGCTCGCCGACCGCCGGCTGACCGTCGTGCCGGGCGATATCGGCGAACCGAATTTCGGGCTGAGCGAGGACCGGTGGCGCGAACTCGCCGAAACGGTCGACCTGGTGGTGCACCCGGCGGCGCTGGTCAATCACGTGCTGCCCTACGACCAGCTGTTCGGGCCGAACGTGGTGGGAACCGCCGAGGTCGTCCGCTTGGCGATCACGGCGCGCCGCAAGCCGGTGACCTATCTGTCCACGGTCGCGGTGGCCTCCCAGGTCGACCCCGCGCGCTTCACCGAGGACGGCGATATCCGCGAGATCAGCCCGGAACGGGTCATCGACGGCGGCTACGCCAACGGGTACGGCAACAGTAAATGGGCCGGTGAGGTGTTGCTGCGCGAGGCGCACGACCTGTGCGGACTTCCGGTCGCGGTCTTCCGGTCCGACATGATCCTCGCGCACAGCGAATTCGCCGGGCAGTTCAATCTGCCCGACTTGTTCACCCGGTTGCTGCTCAGCGTGCTCGCCACCGGCCTCGCACCGGAATCGTTCTACCGCCCGGCCGCCGACGGCGGTCGCGCCCGCGCCCACTACGACGGCCTTCCCGCGGACTTCACCGCCGCCGCCATCACCGCGCTCGGCCCCGGCGCCGACAGCGGATTCGACACCTTCGACGTGCTCAACCCGCACGACGACGGCATCGGCCTGGACACCTTCGTCGACTGGCTCGTCGCCGACGGTCACCGCATCACTCGCATCGCCGACTACGCCGACTGGCTGGCGCGTTTCGAGACCGCGCTGCGTGCCCTGCCCGAGCGGCAGCGGCGGCATTCGGTTCTGCCGCTGCTGCATGGTTTCCGTCGTCCGGCTCCGGCAGTTCCGGGATCGGCGCTGCCGGCCGAGCGGTTCCGGGCCGCCGTGCGGGCGGCGGGAACCGGCCCGGACGGCGACATTCCGCATCTGAGCCGGGAATTGATCGGGAAATACGTCCGGGATCTGACCGCTGCGGGTCTGCTGTGAAGATTGCCGAAACCGGACACAGCCGGGGCCTGCCGGGCGTACCGTTTTGCCCCACAGCGTTGGTCGGCGAAGGCGCCGAGGGTGATCGCATCGCCCCGGGCGCTCGCCGAGTGCGACAAGGAGGTCGATTCCGGTGCACCGACTCGAGAAGTCCGCTCTGTGGCGCTGTGTGCTGAACGGATTGTCCGCGCTGGGTGCGGGTTTCGGCGCGATGGTTCCGGTCTACCTGAACGAGTGCCAGGTCGACGACTACCGCGACGCCGAAGCGGCCGCGGCCGAATGGGACTGGTCGATCCCGTATCAGTGGTTCGATCACGCCCACGGGTGATCGTGCGGGCCCGGCGGCGGCCGATGTGGACCGATCGTGGCCGGGCTGCCGGCGCGCCGCGGCCGCTGGTCGGCTCGGCCGTCCGCGAACGGTAGCCGCTTCGCAGCGAGGGGTCGGAGCGTGGCCGTGGCGGTGCCGGCTCCGCGTCCGACGGTCAGGTAGCCGGATCGATGGCGTCGGCCAGGTAGTCGGTCCCGCCGACATAGACCGTATGGCCGGATTCGGTATCGGCCGTGGTGGTATCGGCGATCGCGGTCGCGAACTCGTCGATCGTGGGCAGCGCACCGTGTTCGGTTCGCGCCGCCACCGCGTCCGGATCGCGGCGTTCGAGCAGGCGCACGATGATGGTGCCCTCGATCATGTCGCCCGACACGACCGTGAAACCGATTCCGAGCGAGTCGAATTCGCCGATCATGGCGCGCAGCGCGTCCTCGCCCGCCCGCTTGCTCCGCGCTATGGGCTCGTAGTCCGCCGGGGTGGGTTTGCGGCCGTGGAAATGCGCCTGGTGGCTGGTGACGAACACGATGCGCGCACCCGGGGCCATGAGCGGTAGCGCCAGCCGGACCAGCCGCACCTGGGCGTCACGGTTGATCGCCATCGCGTAATCGGGCGCGGCGCCGTGTTCGAGCCCGCCCGAGGCGTTGAGGATCAGCACGTCAAGCCGCCCGAAGCGGGTGCGGATCTCCTCGATCATGGCCGCGGCGGCCCCGGGATCGGACAGGTCGGCGCCCACCGGCGTCGCCGATCCGCCGTCGGCGGCGATCGAATCGGCGAGAATGCTTGCCCGCCTGCGTTTCTCGCGATAGTTCAGGACGACGTGATCGCCGCGCCCCGCGAGAATCCGGGCGGTCTGCGCCCCGATGCCGCGGGAGGCGCCGGTGATCAACACGATGCGTTGTGAATCCACCCGCACTCCCACTCGTTGCTTCTCTTTCAGAATCACTATGGTAGTTCGAAATGAGAAGTGCAAGAGAGCGCGAGGGCGCCCCGCGGGCGGCGATGGAACTGCTGGGGCAGCGCTGGATGCTGCGCGTCGTCTGGGAACTGACGCCGGGACCTCTCGGTTTCCTCGAGCTGCGCCGGCGCATGGACAACTGCTCCTCGAGCATGCTCTCGGTGCGCCTGCAGACCCTGCAAGGCGCCGGTGTGATCGTCAAACGCGCCGACAAGGCCTACGAGTTGACCACGGCTGGAACCGAACTCGTGCGGGCGCTGCAACCGCTGTGGGCGTGGGCGGCGAGCAATCTCGACGCCGGCGCGGTGGGGGAATAGTCGCTGTCGTCGACCGAGCGGGCGATAGGTGCCGAGGTTGCGCGTATGCGCCGGTGTCGCGTGCCCACGGCCGCGGAATCGATCCACTAGGTTTGGTAGACACGCCCACGGGCGGCGGGTGGAGTTCGACGAAGATCTGGGGACTGACATGAACGGTGACACGATTCGGCGCGGTAGCCGCCCGCTGTTCGGCGCGGCCGCGGCCGCCGCGTTGCTGATACTGACCGGCTGCGGCTCGTCCGACTCGGGGAACGCTCGCCCGGCCGACTCGGTCGCACCGAAGGCGACCACCGCCAGCACGGTCCCGGAAGTTATCGACTGTTCCTTCAGTAAGCCGGCGGTCCGGCCGGAGAATATGATCCTCGCCTGCGCCGATCTGGGTGCTCAGGTCGAACAGATCGTGTGGCAGAGCTGGGGGCCGGATCAGGCACAGGGAGACGGTGTCGAGCGGGAGAACACCTGCGATCCCAACTGCGCCGCCGGCAAGTACGTCACCAAAAAGGTGCATCTGACGCTGACCGACGTCGCGCGGCCGGGCAATGTCTTCACCAAGGTGACCACCGTGGATGCCGACGGTCACACCTTCACCTGGCCGAGAACTCCGCGCTGAACCGCTCCGGCGGCTAAAATTATGTGGTACTCAGGGTGTCGCTTACCGCCCGATAATTGCTACGCTGCTGTAGCAACGGTGCCGGTGCGGCCGGAACCGATGGCCGAGATGACGACCAGGAGTACCGATGAAGTTACTTCCCATGCGCAACCGCGGCGTGGGCGATCCCGGTGAGGTGGCGCTGCACGCGCGGAATGTGCAATTCGATTGGCGGGCCACCCCGCTGCACTGGCTGGCCGCCGAACCCATCGCCTCGCATGTGTTCAACTCGCTCAACCTGCTGCTGCCCGAGGGCGAGCGGATGTTCATCCAGACCTTCTCCGAGGCGCTGCCGCTGATCAAGGACGAGAAGCTGCGCGAACAGGTCATCGGCTTCATGGGGCAGGAGGCCATGCACGCCGAAACCCACAACGACTCGCTGCAGCAGGTCTTCCGCGCCCACGGCGTCGACGTCGACAGCTACGCACGGCAGATGGAGTACATCTTCCGCAAGGCGCTGGGTCCGCGAGAGGGGCAGACGCCGCGCGAGGAGTTCCAGACCCTCGTCGAACGGCTGGGCTTCATCGCCACCCTCGAGCACTTCTTCGCCTTCCTCGGCGACTGGATCATCAACGCCGATCTGGAGCGGTTCGACGCCGCGCCCAACATGCTCGACCTGTACCGCTGGCACGGCGCCGAGGAGGTCGAGCACCGCTTCGTCGCCCACGATGTCGCCGGATATTTCGAGGTCGGCTACGTGCGCCGGTGCGCGCTGATGGCGATCACCTTCCCGATCTTCGTGGCGCTGCTGCTGCGCGGTACGAAGTATCTGGTGCACCAGGACGCCGAGCTGCCGAATATGGGGTATCCCCGCATCGTGGGCAAGGCGCTCGGTGCGATGTGGCGGGGTGCGCTGCCCGGAATTCCCTCGCTGCTGTGGTCGGCGCTGTCGGTGGCCAAGCCCGGATACACCCCGGCCTCGGTCGGATCGACCGCGCAGGCCGTGGCGTATCTGGCGAAATCGCCTGCGGCGCAGGCACTCGCGTCGTGACGACACGCAGGCCCGTGCCCACCGAGCTGCCGCCCGACCTCTACGGCGGGCGCGGCTGGGACCGGCCGATCGGCATCATCGGCGCGGTCGCCGAGGCGCGGATGCGGTGGGCGTCGCTGATCCATCGGCGTCCGGTGACCGGCGCGGTCGACAGCGGCCGGTTGCGCGTGCGGGTGGTCGAGCGGCGGATCGAGGCGCACGACGCCGATGTGGTGAGCCTGGTGCTGCGCGCCACCGACGGCAGCGCACTGCCGACCTGGCGACCTGGCGCCCATCTGGACCTGGAACTGCCGTCGGGCCGGCTGCGGCAGTATTCGCTGTGTGGTGACCCCGCCGATCGGTTCCATTACCGCGTCGCGGTGCGCCGGATACCGGGCGGACTGGGTGGTTCGGTCGAGGTGCACGACGACCTCCGCGTCGGCGCCGAACTCACCATCCGCGGGCCCCGCAACGCCTTTCCGTTCGTCCTGCCGGGCCACGGATCCTCCGCTGCCCGTGTGCATTTCGTCGCGGGAGGCATCGGGATCACGCCGATCCTGCCGATGGTGCGGATGGCGCATCGGCTGGGCGTGGACTGGACCATGGTCTACACCGGCCGCAGTCGCGACACCATCCCGTTCCTCGCCGAAACAGAATCCTTCGGCAGCCGGGTGACGGTGCGCACCGACGACGAGGGGGGTGTGCCGACGGCGGCGGAACTGCTGCCCGGCGTCGGCGTCGACACATCGGTCTACTGTTGCGGGCCGGTCCCGATGACCTCGGCGATCGCCGCGGCCGTTCGCGAAATGCCCGGTGTGGAAATGTATTCCGAGCGATTCTCTGCCGCGCCGGTGGTCGACGGCAAGCCGTTCCGCGTCGAGCTCGCCCGCACCGGTGAGGTGCTCGACATTCCCGCCGACCGCTCGGTGCTCGACGAAGTGCTGCGCGTGCGGCCCGATATCGCCTACTCCTGCCGGCAGGGTTTCTGCCGCACCTGCAAGGTCCGGGTACTCGACGGGCAGCCCGATCATCGCGACACCGTCCTCACCCCCGGCGAGCGCGCCGAGGGCGAACTGCTCATCTGCGTATCACGGTGCGCCGGTGAGCGTTTGGTGCTCGACCTCTGACCTCCACTCGCCCTCTTCGAGGAGATTCTCGTGACCGACACCGCCCCCGTTCCGGACTCCGAACACTTCGTCCGCAACGGTGACTTCGATATCGCCGTCTACGAATACGGCGATCCCGCCGCACCGACCATGCTGCTCGTGCACGGCTGGCCCGACGACCATCACCTGTGGGATCGGGTGATTCCCAAGCTGTCCGGGCGTTTCCACGTCGTCGCCTACGACACCCGCGGCCACGGCCGCTCCACTCGGACCGATCGCACCGAGGACTACGGCCTGGACCGCTTCGCCTCCGACTTCTTCGCGGTGGCCGATGCGGTGAGCCCGGACCGGCCCGTGCACGTGCTCGCCCACGACTGGGGTTCGGTGCAGGTGTGGGAGGCGGTGTGTGAGCCGCAGGCCGCCGCCCGGGTGGCCTCGTTCACCTCGGTCTCCGGCCCGAATCTCGACCACCTGGCGAAGTGGACCCGCAATCGGATGGGCCGCGGCGCGCTGTGGGGCCCGGCCACGCAGCTGCTGTCCTCGGCCTACACCTTCCTGTTCATGACCCCCGGCCTGAACAAGGCGGTGATGCGGCCGCTGTCGTCGGAGAAGGTGTGGAAGCGGTTCATCGGCCTGATGAACGAAACCTCCCCGGAGAACGTCACATTGGGCCCGGCGTTCCGGCAGGACTTCTTCGACGGCATGCGGATCTACCGCGCCAACATCCTGCCGCGCATGCTCGGCCCGCGCGAGCGGCACACCGAGGTGCCGGTGCAGCTGATCATCGCGCGCCGCGATATCGCGGTGCGTCCGGCCGGGTACGACGACACACCGAAGTGGACCGATCGGCTGTTCCGGCGCGAGATCGCGGGCGGGCATTGGCTGCCGTTCTCCCATCCGGAGTTGCTGGCCACCTCGGCGACCGAGCTCGCCACGGCCGTCGACACAGGTGCGTATCCGCGCACGCTGCGGCGCGCCGAGGTCGGCGCGCAAGCCGGGCCGTTCACCGAGCGGCTGGTCGTGATCACCGGCGGCGGCAGCGGCATCGGCCGCGAAACGGCGCTGGCGTTCGCCCGCCGCGGCGCCGAGGTCGTCCTGTCGGATCTGAACCTGGACGCCGCCAAGGAGACCGTGGAACTGATCACGGCGGCCGGTGGCATCGCGCACGCCTACGCCGTCGACGTCTCCGACGAAGCGTCGATGAGCGAGCACGCGAGCGCGGTGATCGCCGCCCACGGCGTGCCCGACATCCTGATCAACAACGCCGGCATCGGCCAGGCCGGAGACTTCTTCGAGACCTCCGCCGCCGAATTCGACCGGGTGCTGCGGGTGAACCTCGGCGGCGTGGTCAACGGCTGCCGCACCTTCGGCGCCGCCATGGCCGAGCGGGGGCTCGGCGGACATATCGTCAACCTGTCCAGCATGGCCGCCTACAGCCCGCAGCAAGGTTTCAGCGCCTACTCGACCAGTAAGTCCGCGGTTTTCATGTTCTCCGACTGCCTGCGCGCCGAACTGGCCGGCAAGGGTATCGAGGTGCACACCATCTGCCCCGGCATCGTGCACACGAATATCGTTGCGACAACGAAGTTCTCGGGCCTGTCCGACGATGCGGAGGCCGCGAAGCAGGCCCGCTACGACGCGCTGTACCGCAAACGCGGCTACGGCCCGGAGAAGGTCGCCGACCGGATCGTGCGCGCGGTCGAACGTCACCGCGAGATCGTCCCGGTCACGCCGGAAGCCCACCTGCAGTACCACTTCAGCCGCTTGGCCCCGGCCGTCAACCGCTTCGTCGCGGCGCGGGTGAAGCTGACGTAGGCCGCGTTTCGCGTCGTCGGCGCGAGGGACCGGTCGTACGGTCGATGCGACCGGTCCGCCTGTTTGCGCCGGGGTCGAGGGAGCCTGGAGAGCAGGCGGCCTTCACTCGGGGCGAATCGGTGCGTGCTGCGGTGATCGCGAGGCGTCTGCCCAGGGCGGTTCGGCGGCGCGGGGGTCCACGCCGGAATCCGTGTCCGGCGCGTGCGCCGTCCCGGCTTCGGCGGTGGGCGTGTCCGGGCGGCTCTCGGCCGGCGCCGCACCAGATTCCGGCGGGGTCGACCGTTCCAGGAAGCGCAGCAGCTCCACCGGGAACGGCAGGACCAGGGTCGAATTCTTCTCTGCCGCAACTTCGACGACGGTTTGGAGCAGTCGCAGCTGCAGGGCCGCCGGGGCGGTCGCCATCCGTTCGGCGGCGTCGGTCAGCTTTCGTGAGGCCTGGAGCTCGCCCTCGGCGGTGATGACGCGGGCGCGGCGTTCACGCTCGGCCTCCGCCTGCCGCGACATCGACCGTTTCAGCGACTCCGGCAGCGCCACATCCTTGATCTCCACCCGGTCGATGTGGACGCCCCAGGCGAGGGCCGGGCTGTCGATCATCAACTCGAGACCCTTGTTCAGCTGTTCGCGGTTGGACAGCAGATCGTCGAGTTCGCTCTTACCGATGATCGAGCGCAGCGAGGTCTGCGCCACCTGTTCGACGGCGAACAGATAGTCCTGGACCTCGACCACCGCCTGCGTCGGGTCGATCACCCGGAAGTACACCACCGCGTCGACCCGCACGGTCACGTTGTCGCGAGTGATGCCCTCCTGTCCCGGCACCGGCATCGTGACGACCTGCATCGGCACCTTGTGCATCTTGTCGACGAACGGAATGAGCACCCTCAAGCCCGGATTACGCACCGCCCGCACCCGCCCGAATCGGAACACCAGCCCGCGTTCGTACTGCTGAACCACTCGCAACCCGGTCCCGAACGCGACCCCGGCGCACACCGCCCCCGCCCCCACGATGAATGCGGCAAACGTCGCAACGTCCATAGCGTCACCACCATGCGAAACGCCCGGCACGCCCGCGACCGGGCTCCTGCCATCGATCATGGCACCGTTGCGCCGAGCGGGCCACGAACGGCCGGCGAAGGAGGTTCGCGGCCGGAGAGGTCGCCCGGGTGCGGCACAACCGGCTCACCGGGCGAACGCCCGGTTGTGCGGCTACCGTCCGCTCATGCACTTCGTCGTCATCGCGGCCGTGGTCGGCGCACTCGTCTGGATCTCGGTGGCAGCCGTTCGCCGAGAAGCATCGCCGTCGGCGCGGCGTCGGAAATGGGAGGCCGGCGATGCGGGTCGCAGTGGCCGCAGATTCAGCGGAAGTGATTGCGGCGGAGGCGGTTGCAGTACGGACAGCTTCGGCGGGGACAGCGGTTGCGGTGGGGGGAGCAGTTGCGGCGGGGGCAGTAGTTGCGGTGGTGGTAGCGGCTGTGGGGGTGGCAGCAGTTGCAGCGGGGGCAGTAGTTGCAGTGGCGGGAGTAGCTGTGGCGGAGGTAGCAGCTGTGGCGGTGGTAGTAGTTGCGGTGGCGGCAGCAGCAGCTAGGTCGAACGGCCACCTCGGCCGGCACGCGCGGGCGGCCCGGGGGATCGCCGCACCCGATCGGTTCGCGCCGGTCTGGGTCTGTGCGGTAGGAGCAATCCGTGGCGACCGGCGGCCATCGTCACCGCCGAGCGCGGCGCCCTGAACCTCCGCTGATCTCACCCAGGGCGGTTTCCACCTCGGCGATCCGCTCCGGCGAGACTCCCCACGGATTCTCCACTCCCACAACGACATCCAGATCCCACAGCACGCAGTCCTCGCCGGGGTCGGCGACGAGGGACCAGGCGACGACGGTGCGTCCGAGCTGAGTCGCCATCGGCACACCGCTGCCGCCGCCGTAGCCGTCTCCCTCGGGAAAATGGTGCAGGAACCGGCCGTACGCGGCCTCGCAGAAGTCCCGGTAACGCTTGGTGCACAGGATCAGACCGTGCCACGCCTCGTCCACGGCATGGGACGGCATGCCGATCACCTGGTCGTCGGCCAGCGCGGCTCCGCAGCATCGCAACCATTGCCGCAGACCGGTGTCCACCAATTCCCGCGGCTGCCAGGGACAGGTCTTGAAGACGGCCTCCGGCAATCGCAGCGCATCGACGGCGCGCCGGGTGCGGACCGGATCGATACGCCGGAAGCGGGACAGCACCGGCCCACGGTACGGCCGAGATCGCGCGGCGGACAACTCCTGCGCCCGCGGGCCGCGATGCTCATCGAGCGGACGTGTCGACAGTGGCGGAGTCGCCGTCCTTCTCGCCCCGGGTGGCCAGCAGGCTGGTCACGGTCACTACGCCGAGCACCACCACGATCACCAGCAGCGAGGCGGCGGTGGGGATCTCCGGCAGCCAGTCCCAGTAGCCGTGGGCCCAGTGCAGCACCAGTTTGACGCCGATGAAGCCGAGGATCACGGCCAGGCCGTAGGCGAGGTGCACCAGGCGGGCCAGGACCGCCTGCAGGACGAAGTAGAGGGCGCGCAGGCCCAGCAGGGCGAAGGCGTTGGTGGCGAACACCAGATACGGGTCGCCGGTGACGCCGTAGACCGCGGGCACCGAGTCGATCGCGAACACCAGGTCGGTGGCCATGACGGCGGTGACCACCAGGGCGAGCGGGGTCAGGGCGCGGCGGCCGGCCTCCCGCACGGCCATCTTCGTGCCGCGGTAGTCGTCGGTGACGGGCATCAGCCTGCGCATCAGGCGCACCGAGCGCATCCGGGAGATGTCGACTTCCTGTTCGTGCCCGGTGACCGCGTCGCGGATCAGCTTGAGCGCGGTGAGCAGCAAAACCGCGCCGAACAGCAGGAACGCCCAGTCCAGCGAGGCGAGCGCCGCCGCACCGACGGCGATGAAGATGCCGCGCAGCACCAGTGCGCCCACGATGCCGAACAGCAGCACCCGTTGCGCCAGCACCGCCGGGACCGCGAAGGCCGCCAGCAGCAGCATGAAGACGAACAGGTTGTCCACCGAGAGCGACTTCTCCAGCAGATAACCGGTGATGAACTCGGTGGCGGGCTTCGATCCGAATCCGGCCCACAGAATGCCGAAGAACGCGACCGGCAACGCCAGGTAGAACACGGTCCAGCCGACCGCCTCCCGCATCGACACCTCGTGCGGTTTGCGAGTGACGACGAAGTCCAGCGCGAGCAGAACCAGCACACCGGCGATGGTGGCGGCCCACAGCCAGGGGGAGCCGATGGTGTGCAGCTGCTGGGCTGCGAGAACGGACGAGTTCACAGGTCTCCTCGGGTATGCGAAAGCACCCGAGGTCTCCTTCACCCGATATCCGGGCGGCCATCCGGGGATCCCGACGGCGGAATCCGTACTGACCGGTGTGGCGCTTGGGAAGTACTCCCCTCGGAGGCGAGGATAGCGAAACCTTTGCCCGAAAACCAAGCGATCCGGACGAATGTGACCAGTCCGACCGCCGCCCGCGTCACTTCCGCGGGCTGAGCACCACCACCGATATGGGCCGATCGGTCATCTTCTGGTACTGCGTGTACCGGCCTTTGTTGACCTTGTCGACCAGCGACCACCGCCGCGCGTACTCGGTGTCGTCCGGATACGTCGGCCGCGCGGTCACCGGAATCCGCCGATGCCCGACCTGGATCTCGCACTCCGGGGCCGCCTTCACATTCGCCAGCCACCCCGGCGGCCGCGGCGACCCGCCGTTGGACGCCGTCACCAGATAGTCGTCGCCGTCTCGCGCATAGGTCAGCGCACTGGTGCGCGGCTGCCCGGTCTTGCGCCCCACCGTCCGCAACAACAGGGTGGGGTTCCCGAACAGCAGCCGGTGCCCCACGTACCCGTCCGACTTCTCGTAGATCCACTGATGAGCCCGCAGCGCGGTGGAAAACAGATCAGCCATCCCACACCTCCGATCAGACGACTAGGCAACCCCTGCCCAACACTAACCGGCGCGGAGCGCGAAAGCCCGCAACAAGATTCAGCCGCACCCCGTGCATGCGCGATCCACGCGACGGGCCGGGATGCGGCTGCCGAGCGTTCAGATCCTGAAGCGTCCCGCGAAGGTGCGCAGCGGCAGGTCCGCGCTGGTGATGATGCCGGGGCGCGCGGCCACCACGGATCGAATGGCATTCAGGGCCGGCAGGCCGGTGACGGTCATGCCGATCGAGGCGAAGTTCTCCGGGTTCGACAGATCGAAACCCTTGCGCGGGAAGATCATGTGCTTGCTGTAGATGTTGGGGTCGCCGGTCACCTGAGTGATGTAGCAGCCCTTGATCTCCCACGACGGGTCGGTGTGCGGCGTCATCTGCCACTCGAGATGGGTCTCCACGCGCGGGACACCGTCGACCATGCCCTGATATTTGATGTAGCTCGCGCCGAGCGAGCCCTTCGGCATGAAGTACCAGCCGAGGTCGACGTCCTTGGTGCAGGCGCCGAGTTCGTAGCCGAACGTCACCTCGTCGAGTTCGAGTCCGAAGGCGTCGGCCATGAGGTAGACCGAGTCGGCGAACACCGCGGTGTAGCGGTAGAGCGAATCCGGGATCGTGGGGTCGTCGACCGGGCGGCCGTAGCCCACGGCCTTCCAGGTGTCGACGGAGTGGTGACAGGAGACGTCGACCGATTCGGTGACGGTGATGTTCTCGATGTCGGCGACGTCCGCGGTGTGCACGATGCCGAGAATCTGGCACAGACCCGGGTTCATGCCGGTGCCGTAGAAGGTGGCATTTCCGCGCTCACAGGCGGCCTGGATCACCTCGCTGACCTTGCGGCCCGAGGGATGGGCGTGGTTGGTGTCGCGGTGGAAACCGGTGATCCAGTCCGCGGTGGTGACCACGTTGATACCCGCTTCGAGGACCTTCTCGTAGAGATCTTCGTCGGGGAAGACGCCGTGGAAGGTGAGGACGTCGGGCCGCGCGGCGATGATCTCCTCGACAGTCCCGGTCGCGGTGACCCCGATGGGGTCGAGGCCGACGATCTCACCGGCGTCGCGGCCGATCTTCTCGGGCGTGTAGCAGTGCAACCCGACGAGCTCGAGATCGGGATGGTTGCGGATGCGCCCGATCATCTCGGTGCCGAGATTGCCGGTGGCGACCTGGAATACCCGGATCGTGTCGGAGGTGCTCATCGCGTGCCTTTCGGTGTGGTGGCTGCGGGGGTGACGGTGCTCAGGCGGTCGCGTCGGCCGCGGGATGTACGGCGCCGCTGTGCGGCCGGTGCGGGTCGGTGCCCGCGGGGCCGCCGTCGGGATAGAACTGCAGCGCCCACTGGCGTAGCGCGGTGAATCCCTGAAATTCCTTGCGGCTCAACGCGGGTGGATCGGAGTAGCGTTGGTGGGCCCAGATGTTGATGTCGGCCTCGAACTGTTCGATCACGAAATCGGCCATCGTCTTTCCGTATCGGCTGATCTCGGGGCTGTCGTCGCCCGTCTTGCGTCCGATCCACACGGTGAACCGGACATCGGAGGTGTATTCGTCCACCGGCGTCACCGCGGGCATGGTGCGGTTGTCGACCATGCCCCAGCTCTTGGTGATCGAACAGCCCAGCCCGGCGTTGATCGATTCCACGCCGCTGTTGACGTCCGATTCGCTGATGCCCTCGTCGAAGGCGATGGTGAAGTCCACGTAGGACACCGGGCCGGAGAAGTCGTGGCGGGTGAACTCCGGCACGAACGGCGTCTTGTGCACGACCTTGAAATGCGCGAAGTCGACGCCGTTCTCCATGATGTACTGCGGATGCAGTTCCAGGCCCGGCCGGAACAGTGTGGCCGCGGGCACCGGCGGATAGTAGTCGGCGGCGGTCTTGTCGTCACCGAATGCCTCGAAGATGTCCGGCACCTCGAAATACGGTGCGCGGCCGTCGATGTCGTACCAGATCCACACGGCCTCGTTGCGTTCGACGACCGGATAGCTGCGGATGCGGCGGCCCTTGTTGGGATGTGCCTCGTAGGGGATGCAGACGTTGCGCCCCTGCCGATTCCACTCCCATCCGTGGAACGGGCACACCAGGTTCTCGCCGTCGACGCGCCCGCCGTAGCCCAGATGCGCGCCGAGATGTTCGCAGTACGCGTCGAATACCGCGAGCTGCCCCGATGCCGAGCGCCACGCGACCATCTCGCGGCCGAAGTACTTCATCTTGTGGACGGCGCCGATGGGGATCTCGGTGCACCACGCGACCTGGAACCAGCCCGTCGGCTCCATCGACAGGGGTGGTTTTGCCATCTCGATCCTCCACATTCGGCGAGGGGCTGCACGTCGCGGCGCAGACCGCCGCGCCCGGCGACACAAGAGTAGAAGCCTCTATGAAAGAAAACAAGAGGGTTCGTTGAAACTGGATGCCGCAGTTCAGGGACGGTATTATCGACCGTCGTGACGGAGGTAGCGGTGCACGGGAGGCGTGCGAACAAGCGCGGTATCCAATCGCGGGAGGCCATGCTCGAGGCCGCGATCACCTCGCTGGCCACCGGCGACCCCGCGGCCGTATCCGGCAACCGGATCGCCCGCGACATCGGCGCGACCTGGGGAGTCGTGAAATATCAGTTCGGCGATATCGACGGACTCTGGGCGGCGGTGCTTCGCTACACCGCCGACAAACGCGGCGACCTGCCCGCCGGTATCGCGACCGAAGGAACCCTGTCCGAACGGGTCGCCGCCCTGATCAACACCATGGCGATCGGACTGCGCCGCCCCGAATCCCTCGCCATCGAAACCCTGCGCGCCGCCCTGCCTCGCGACCACGCCGAACTCGAACGCGACTATCCGCTGACCGCCGCCGAACTCGCCTCGTGGAAACCCAACTGGGACAAGGCATGTGAACGAGCCTTCGCCGACCTGGGCGTCGACCCGGTCAAAATCCGCCGCGTCGCCGCACTCATCCCCGCCGCCATGCGCGGCATCACCTCCGAACGCACCCTCGGCACCTATGGCAACCTCGACGACGCCATCCAGGGACTCATCGACGGAATGGTCGCTTACCTGGAGAAGTAGGGCCGCGCGGCGTCGCTACCACCGGCTCAGCGCCCGGTACAGCCAGTCCTGCGCCGCGCCGGTGGTGGTCGTACCGGTGATTTCGGCGGTGAGCGTCCAGTACCGGCGGATGCGCGGATCGTTGTCGTCGGCGCCGTGGAGCAGCCGGCGCCGGAACTCGGCCGTGGGGCGGACGCGCCGGGCGGCGGCGTGGGCGGCGAGAAACCGGTCGAGTTCCGCGCCCGGCCGTGGTTCCACGCGCGTCGCGACCAGCGGGTCCACGATTTCGCAGGCTTCGGCGACGCCGGACAGCAGTGCGCGTTTGTCGCGGATATTCGTGGGGTCGTGTCGCCAGAGCTGTTGTGTCATCGCGGCGGTCAGGCGCGGATCGGTCACCGCGGTGGCGAGCTCGGCGTAGGCGACGACTTGCCGGGGCGTCGGATCGGCGGGCGGGGCCGGAATGTTCATGGCGACGAAACCGTCGAATGTCTCCGGTGCGATCGGGGTGAGCACTCGGCGCCAGAACGCGACCAGATCGTCGCGGGCGCGCCGGCTGTCGCCGACGGCGGCCAGTAGTTCCAGCCGCGCGGCGCGCCGGCCGGGCGAGGCGTCCTCGACCGCCGCCAGCACGGCCCGGCGCCAGGTCAGTGCCTCCAATTCGGCGTCGAGCGTGGCTCTTTCGGCGGCGACGGCGTCGGCGATCGAGGTGGTGCCGGTGAGTACGGCCGTGATCGCCTGCAACCCGAGGCCGAGCGTGCGCAGCCGGCGCACGAGCTGCAGGTGATCCACCGCCGTCGCCGGATCGAACAGTCGATGCCCGACCGCGCTGCGGTGCGCGTCCAGTACCCCTTCGTCGCAATAGAAGCGGATGGTGCGGACCGGGACGCCGGTGCGTTCGGACAGCTCTCCGATGGTGATCAGACCATCGCGACGTGTGTTGTGGGTCACAGTTGCTGGAACCTCCACCCGGCTGGAACTCCTACGGTACGGCAACACCGATCACCCTGAGGAGTTCCGACAATGGCTGGAAAGACATCGATCGATACCGAGCAGCTCTGGCAGGCCGTCGCCGCCGAGCGCGCGAGCCTGGTCGAACTGTTGCGGGCCCTGCCCGAGAGTGGTTGGGAGCAGCCTTCGTTGTGTGCGGGCTGGCGGGTTCGCGATGTGGTCGCACACCTGATCCTGTCGGCGGATTCCGGCCTCGGGACGATCCTGTTCCATCTGATCCGAGCCCGAGGCGACTTCGATCGAATGGTCCGCGACAGCGCCATCCGCCACGCCGACCGCCGGACCACGACCCGGTTGCTCGCCGACCTGCACGACAGTATCGGCGTTCGGCGCACACCCGTCGGCACGACGCCCGTCGACCGCCTGATGGATCTGCTCGTACACGGCCAGGACATCGCGATCCCGCTCGGCATCCCCCGCGAAATGCCGGTACCCGCAGCGCGATCGGCCCTCGATCGCGTATGGAACGGTGGCTTTCCGTTCCGTGCCCGCTCGAAGTTCGGGAGTTACCGCCTCGTGGCCTCCGACTGCCGATGGACCGCCGGCGCCGGACCGGTCGTCGAGGGGGCCGCCGCCGACCTGCTGCTGCTCATCACCGGCCGCGCGCCGGCCCTCGACCGGCTCACCGGCGAGGGCGCGGCGCAGTTGACAGCGATGCGGGCGGGGCGGCGATAGTTCCCTGGGCTCGGACGGCGGCGGGTTTCCCTCCCGCCTCTTGCGAGAACGCTTGGCCCACCGAAGATTACGCACCGCAGTTGGTGGGCGACAGCTGAGGCATACGGCTGGAGAACCTCGCCAGTCCGACCGGCCGCTCATCGTCGCCCACCCCGCGACGTGGTCGGTGCATGGCCGGACGCTTTCCGGCCGCGCCGATGAATTTCGCGGGGATCCGCCGTCCATGTTTTCGAACGCACCGACCGACAGGAGTTCAGCCATGACGAGACCGTTTCGCTTCGGGGTCGTCGCCCCGCTCACAACCGATGTGCCGACGTGGCGAGATCGCGTGCGCCGCATCGCCGGCAGCGGATACTCGACGTTGCTGGTGCCCGACTTCCCGCTCACGCAACCGGCTCCCGGCCCCATGCTGGCCACCGCCGCGGCCCTGACCGACCTGCGCGTGGGCACCTGGGTGTACGCCTCTCCGCTGCGCCCGCCCTGGCAGACGGCGTGGGAAGCGCATTCGCTGTCGCTGCTGACCGAGGGCC
This sequence comes from Nocardia nova NBRC 15556, assembly GCF_001613005.1. Classification (GTDB taxonomy): domain Bacteria; phylum Actinomycetota; class Actinomycetes; order Mycobacteriales; family Mycobacteriaceae; genus Nocardia; species Nocardia nova. Next base: position 81,444 of record NZ_BDBN01000037.1, read on the forward strand.
GCTTCGAGATGGGCATCGGCACCGGCAGGCCGGGTATCGAGGACGAGCTGCGCGACAAAGGGCTGCCCATCCTCCCGCCGAGCGAGCGGCTGGCCGAGGTACGTGAGACGGTGAAGGCGCTGCGCGATCTCGACGGCCCCGACCGTCACACCCCGGTGGCGATGGCCGTCCTCGGTCCCAAGGCCCGAGCGCTGGCGGCCGAGGTCGCCGACACGGTCACCTTCGCGCTGGGGGACCAACCTCGAAGTGAGGTCGAACGCCTGGCCCGCGACTTCCGCACCACCGGCGATCTCGAGCTCGCACTCGCCGTGCCCGTGGTCGGCGATACCGTCGCGCCGTACATGGCATCCCCCGACACCGACCCGGCCGCCTTGCGCGCGGCGGACGCGCTGAACGTACTCCCGGATGATCCGGCCGCCGCCCTCGAGGAAATCCAACGACGCCGCGAAGAGATCGGCTTCTCCTATTTCGTCTTCGGCGCCGACATGGCCGACCGGTTCGCCCCGGTCGTCGCCGAACTCGCGGGGCGGTAGTCGGGTGGCGGCCCTCGAGTGAGAGAGAGTTTGTGGGGCGGGTGGGGCTCGAACCCACGACCAGCGGATTATGAGTCCGCGGCTCTAACCGACTGAGCTACCGCCCCTCGCCGCGCTGCACGCGCGTGGGGGATGCTACCGGGTCGGGGGTGCGACGGCCTAGTTGGGCTCGGGCGGGTGGCGTCTGGTGGTGAAAGGGGATGGCGCGAGGGCGGTTTCGCCCTTTCGTGTCAGTAGCCGGCGAGCAGCGCGTGCAGCCTGGTGAGTTGGGCGGGAGTGAGGGTGCTGCGGACGCGGGTGCGGGGCTCGGGGCGGCGTCCCCACAGGACGAGGAGGCGGGCCGCGGCGTCCAGCTCGAGGCCGGGGGCGTCGGATGCGTCCTCGACCGAACTCAGTGCAGCGCAACCGGATTCGACCGACAGCCGGATATCGGGCGCCCCCGGTGAGCACAGCCGCACGTCGAAATTCTCATCCGGAGACACGGATCGCGGCGCACGCCCGACGCCAGCAGCATCGGGCCGAGCGCGCGCACGGCGTGGGCGGTGAGTTCGGGCTGGGCGAGGAGTTCGTCGCCGATGCCGTCGTCCCCGGTGATGTCCCAGCGGTGGACGGCGAACTCGCTGCGCAGATGCGGCAGGAACATCGCCACGGGCATGGTCCGGCCGGTCCACGGGACGACCGCGTCGGGGTCGGCGGCCAGAACATCCCCGAGCAGCCCCCGCAACCGCTGCTCCTCGAGTTCCAGCCGTCGCATCAATTCCGGGTCGCTCATCGCCCGAAACGGCGCCTCCCGCTCCTCGAACCCGCGCGTGGCGGGCACCGGCTCACCGTTCAGATACGGCTCCAGATGCCGGCTGATCTCGACGGCCCCGGCCACGAGATGCGCGGTAACCTCATGCGCCGTCCACCCCGCACACGCGCTGACCACCTCCGGAGCGATGGCCCGGCGCGCCTCGAGGAATGCCTCGGCCTCACGACTCTGCTGCACAGCTGAACTCATGCCGGGAGAGTAGAAGCGAAACCCTTCGGCCCCCACCGAACTGTGCCGGACGGTCCCCGCTGTTCTGTAGCACGTCTGTCACTCCACCGCCACAGTCCGATAGCGAACGGGCTGGAGGATCGGCTGATGACAGCCATCTACGCGAGCGAGCAGGTAACCGAACAGACCACTCCGTGCATTGCGCCCGCGCAGTCGCGATATCGGGAGATATTCGGTGACACCTGGTACGAACAACGGATCGGGGCGCTGGTCATGCGGTCGGGGCGCCTCTGTGCGGTGATGACACCCGCCGAGCGGGGCGCTTCGGTGCTCGGCATACTCGGTGATCTGGCGGTGCCGGTGATGCGGGTCGGGGTGGGGGACCGGTGCGTGTGGTCGTTTCTGGCCGAGAATCCCCGTTGTGGTGAGGGCGCGGGATGGTGGTCGCTGGACCTGTTCCGCTGCTTCGTCACCCAGACCGGTCCCGGCGCGTTGATCGCGCTCCCCACCCCTGGCAACCCGCGCCGGACCTGGGTGCGTGAACCGCGGGGCGCGGTGCCGGATCTCCGCCTGGTCGCCGAGGCCATCGTCGCCGCCTAGCGCCGCAGATCCTCAGGGCGATCAGTTCACCGGAGGCCCCGCCGATTCCGGCAAGTGGCAGGCAGACGATTCCATCGGGAACTTTCGATGAACCTCTGCCCGACGTCGATGAAACGCCCAGCTAGGCGGCGTTGCCGAAAAGCGGCAGGGGATTGTGGGCGAGGCCTGCACACCGCACCATCACGAGAGTGAACAGCGAACTGATCATCCTGCTGCTGGTGATCGTCACGGCGCTTGCCTTCGACTTCACCAACGGTTTTCACGACACGGGGAATGCGATGGCGACGTCCATCGCGACGGGTGCCCTCAAACCCACGACCGCGGTGACTCTTTCGGCGCTGCTGAATCTGGTCGGTGCGTTCTTGTCGGTGGAGGTCGCGTTGACGGTCACCAACGCGGTGGTCAAGATCCAGAACAAGGACGGGACACCGAAAGCCGAGTTCACCGCGGATCACGGGCGGGCCCTGCTGATCATCGTGATGGCAGGACTGATCGGCGGCATCATCTGGAATCTGCTGACCTGGCTGCTGGGCCTGCCGAGCTCGAGTTCGCATGCGCTGTTCGGCGGATTGATCGGCGCCGCAATCGCTTCCGGTGCGGGCGTGGTGTGGATCGGGCACGGGAAGATCGACGGGGTGGTGGGCAAGGTGATCATGCCCGCGCTGTTCTCACCGGTGATCGCGGGCATCGTGGCCGCGGTCGGCACCTTCCTGATCTTCAAGATCGTGGTCGGTATCGGCGAACGGTTCACCGAGGCCGGGTTCCGGTGGGGGCAGATCGGCACCGCCTCCCTGGTCTCGCTCGCGCACGGGACTAACGACGCCCAGAAGACGATGGGCGTGATCACCCTGGCGCTGATCGGCTACAGCGCCTCGGATCCGCAGTCGACCGGCCCCCTCGCCTGGCACGAGACCGACAATGTGCCGCTGTGGGTGAAGTTCGCGTGCGCCGCCGCCATCGCCCTGGGCACCTATATCGGCGGCTGGCGCATCATTCGCACGCTCGGCAAGGGACTGGTCGAGATCAGTTCGCCGCAGGGGATGGCGGCCGAAGCCTCCTCGGCGACAATCATTCTCGCCTCCAGCCACCTGGGCTTCGCGCTCTCGACCACCCACGTCGCCACCGGCTCGATCCTGGGTTCCGGTGTCGGCAAGCCCGGTGCGCAGGTGCGCTGGAACATCGCGCTGCGCATGGTGGCGGCGTGGGTCATCACCCTGCCGGCCGCCGCCGTGGTGGGCGCGGTGATGTGGGTGATCGCGGCGAAGATCCCGACCCTGCTGGGCCCGCTGATCGCCTTCGCGATCCTGTGCGCGCTCTCGGTCTACATGTACCGGCGCGCCCAAGCGCAGAAGGTCGACCACACCAACGTCAACGCCGAATGGGACGAGCCGGTCGCTCCCGCGGACACGATCGCGAAGGTCTGAGAACCATGGAAACGATAAAGCTCGTTCTCGAATCGGTCTGGAAGATTCTGCTCGTCGGCATCGTGCTGGGCGCCGGTCTGCCCGCGCTGTTCGCCGTCGGCGTGCGCGGTCTCGCGGTCGCCGACGGACACGAGTCGGCCGACGGAACCGTCCACCGGCCCAATCCGTTCGGCGCCGCGGTGGCCGTCGTGGTCTTCGCCGTCGTGGTCGCCGCGATCGCCGTCGGTATCACGATCATCGTCGCGTCCGGTTTCGGCAAGGCGGTCAGCTTCGAGCACATCTATCCGACCCTGGTCGAGAAGTAGGAGTACACAGGTGAATTCGAGGACCAACGACGAGGGCTTGCTCGCGCAGATCCTGGATTGGCTGCGCGCCGGCTACCCGGACGGCGTCCCACCGAAGGACTACTTCCCGCTGCTCGCGCTGCTGAAGAAGCAACTGAACAAGGACGAACTCGACCGGATTCTCGGCCTGCTGCTGGCGGGCCGGCCCGACGTCGTCGATCGCGAGCAGGTCGAGGCGGCGATCGTGGAAGTGACCCGCTGCGAACCGAGCGAGGACGATCTGCGCCAGGTCGCGGCGAAGCTCGCCGCCGGTGGCTGGCCGCTCACCGGATTCCACGACTGAAGGGCGGACATGCAGCGCAATCTCAGTGCCGTCGCCGACCTCGAGTCCGCCGTCGACCTGACCGACACCACCGGATTCATCGTCGACGACCTGGACGACGACGATCCCGTACTGCTCACCGCCGCAGACGGTTTGGTCGTCGACACCTGGCGTGAAGGCTATCCGTACGACGAACGCCTGAACCGCGAGGTCTACGAGGCCGACAAACGCCTGCTGCAGATCGAACTGCTCAAATTGCAGAACTGGGTCAAGGCCACGGGCCGGCGGCTGGTCATCGTGTTCGAAGGACGTGACGCCGCCGGAAAGGGCGGCACCATCAAGCGTTTCATGGAACACCTCAACCCGCGTGGCGCCCGCGTCGTCGCGCTGGAGAAGCCCACCGCCCGGGAATCGACTCAGTGGTACTTCCAGCGCTACGTCGAACACCTGCCGGCGGCCGGGGAGATCGTGCTGTTCGACCGATCCTGGTACAACCGCGCCGGCGTCGAGCGTGTGATGGGATTCTGCACGCCCGAACAACATCGGCGTTTTCTGAACCAGGTGCCGCTGTTCGAGCGGATGCTCGTCGACGACGGGATCGACCTGGTGAAGTTCTGGTTCTCGGTATCGCCGCTGGAGCAGCGGACTCGCTTCGCGATCCGGCAGGTCGACCCGGTCCGGCAGTGGAAACTCTCGCCGATGGATCTGGCGTCGCTGGACAATTGGGACGACTACACCGCCGCCAAAGAGGAGAACTTCGAACACACCGATACCGACTACGCGCCGTGGATCGTGGTCAAGAGCAACGACAAGAAACGCGCCCGCCTCAACGCGATGCGCCACGTCCTGGGCCTGTTCGACTACGAGAACAAGGAACTCGACATCGTCGCTCCCGCCGATCCGCTCCTCGTCGGCCGCGCCCGCGACGTGGTCGGCTCCTGACCTCGGGTCACGGCGTGCGGTCCAGGACGAGATCCGACAGCCGCACCGCGTACATCCAAACCAGCACGGCCTCTTCGTGACCCGGCACTCCGGGCCGCACATACGCGCGCACGGTTTCGGTTTCGCGCACCAGATCCAGCAGTGCGGCCCGCAGCAGCTCGGGGCGAGGAGAGGTGGTCAGCGTGTGAAAGCTGTAGCGCCAGCGGTAATCGTCGATCAAGCGGTGCAGTCGCTCGGCCTCGACCATATGGTGGTACCGCACCCCCTGCGAATGGGAATCCATGGCGATCAGCAGCTGCTCGACTTCGGCCAGCCGCTCCTCGGTGCCTACCGGTGGCGCGCTGTAGGCGATCTCGCCGGAATCGCGGACGGCGTGCGCGCAGGCCTGCGGCAGATTCCACGGCAGGGACAGCTGCGCCTGCGAGCCTTCCTCCGGTCCCGGCCAATGCGGGCCCGGACCGGTGTCGACGGCGAACAGCACCGCGTAGGGATAGCCCGCGAGGTGCAGCGCCTCGTTGTCCTGCCACGCCGGTCGCTGTGCCGCGTAATCGAGCATGCGCCGGCGCAGCCGGACCATCGTGCGCAGCGCCCGGTATCGATCGGGTTTGGCCCAGCCGAAACCGTTGCCGATCAACTCGCGGCGCACCGTCGCGTTCAGCCGATCCCAGCCCGGCCCGTCGGTGCAGGCGGCGATGCGCACGGAGTAGCCGTTGCCGAACAGATGCCGCAACAACTGCCGCTCCTCGGCGGCCACCGGTTCGGGCGGGCCGGGCAGCAGGACCGCTCGCAGCGAATCCGCGCCCTCGAATCCGTCGTTACCGACATGCACATCGACATGTCCGCGGATCGTGAGTGCCGCCAGCTGCGCCGCGACAATGCGGCCGTAGCGGGCGGCACCCTGTTCGTGCATCGTCGGTGCCAGCAGCATTCCGGCCTGCAGCACCGTCATTCGGGCCGATAATCGTTCGAACGCCGCCGTCATCTGGTCGGGATCCGGAGGCATGCACACCACTCACTCTGTGACACAGGGCAATCAGGTCCGCACCAGTGTAGAGCCCGGCGTGGCGTACATTCGGCAATATCGGCACCGGATCGAGTCGCGGGCGCCGGACGACACCTCGAAACCCCTGTGTCAGACCGTGATCCCGGACCGGATCAGCTTGCCGGTGATGTTGCGCGGCAACGGATCCGAGGTGATCCGCCACCGTTCGGGCACCTTGAAATATGCCAGCCGTTCGCGGGCGAATTCGCGCAGATCCGCCTCCGACGCCGTGGACCCCTCGGTGAGAACGACGACGGCCGCCACCTGCTGCCCGAGATCGGGGTGCGGTTCACCGACGACGGCGCATTCCACGACATCGGGGTGTTCGTCGAGGCACTGCTCGATCTCGACCGGGTAGATGTTCTCGCCGCCGCGCAGAATCAGATCCGATCGGCGGCCGGTCAGGCGCAGGCGACCTTGTTCCATCACGCCGAAATCGCCCGTGCGCAACCAGCGCTCGGCATCGATCGCCGCCGCGGTGGCTTCGGGATTGCGCCAGTAACCCAGCATGACGAACGGGCTGCGGACGTAAACCTCACCTTCGACGCCCTCCGGAACGGGTGTCCCGTCGGCATCGCGGATCTCGAGTGCCACGCTGATGATCGGCCGGCCCAGCGTCCCGGGGGATTCGGCGAGGTCGGCAGGGGTGGCGACGGCGACCGCGGTACTGCATTCGGTGAGGCCGTAGCTGTCCACCAAGGCGTCGGCGGCGAACGGAACCTCTTCGCGCAGACGTTGTTTGAACGCCGGTGACGACGGCGCAGACGCGAGGGCGAAGGCGGTGAGCGAGGAGGTGTCGTAGCGTCCGATATCGCCGTGTTCGAGCAGCCGGGAGGCCATGGTGGGCACCGCACCCCAGTTGGTCACCCGCTCCTTCTCGATCAGGCGCAGAATCCGGTCGGCGTCGAATCCGCCCTGCGGCATGATCACCGCGCTGCCGGTGGCCAGCCGCGGCACCACCAGATTGTGCAGGCTGGCGATGTGGAACAGGGGAGAGGTCAGCAGGCAGCGCAGATCCAGCGGCGCGCCGGGTTCCAGGGTCTTTCCGGTGAACGCGGCGGCCAGTGCGTCGGTGTAACCGAAATAGCCGGTGACGGCCAGCAGATTGCGCTGGGAATGCAAGGCCGCCTTGGGTTTCCCACTGGTGCCGCTGGTGAACAGGATGACGGCGGGATCGTCCTCCGCCACGTCGGGGACCGTCGGTTCGGCGCCGGCGTGGGCGGCGATCAGACGCGGCAGATCCTCGTCCATGGTCACCACTGCGGCGGCGGTGTCGATATCGGCGAGCAGCTTCGCCCGCTTCGCGTCCACGACCACCACGGCCGGTTCGGTCAACGCCAGTCCGTACTCGATCTCGCGCGGCACCCACCACCCGTTGAGCCCGACGGCGATCGCGCCGAGGCTCTGCGCCGCCCAGAAGGTGATCACCCATTCGACGGTGTTCGCGGCCAGGATCGCGACCCGATCACCGCGCCCCACGCCGTACTCCTCCCGCAGCGCGGCGGCCAGCGCGGCGGCCGCGGCGGCGTGTTCTCGATAGCTCAGCCGCCGATCCTCGGTGACGAGATAGTCCCGGTCACCGAAGCGCACCGAGTCGGCGAGCAGTTCGGCGACCGCGCGGCGACGGTGCCGCAGCACCGGCATGCGAGCGCCGAGAACCTCCTCCTCGACGAGCTCGAATCTGCCGCCCGGACCGGTCAGCTCGCGCATGACGGCGGCGATATCGGGCATGGACGTGGTGGTCATGGGCGGTCCTTCTGTGTGGAGCATCACAACCACCGCACTGTGTCACGCACGCCGCCGGCATATGCCGGCGTTTCCGCTCAGCGAGACTCGCGGCCG